>NZ_JAGOMQ010000078.1 GCF_017993425.1 Amaricoccus sp. | reverse complement strand
TTGCCGCCGAAGGTGCGACGGGCGGGCTGACCGCCGTCGATGCCGGCCGAGATCGAGGTCGAGGCGTCGTGGGTGACGACGAGGCCGTAGCGGCGGCCGAAATAGCAGAAGAGGAAGTCCGAGTAGTAGTTGATGCAGTGGTAGGAGGTGAAGAGCGCGGCGTCGATGCCGGCCTTGGCCATGTGGCCGCGGATCGCGTCGAGGCGACGCTGCATCTCGGCGACCGAAAAGGTCGGGGTGACCTTCGGACCGTTCCTGGTGAAGTCCTGAAGGCGTTCGCGCTCGAGGGCGAGGCTGGTCATGGGGTTCCTCCTGTCTTTTGGTGTTCCGGCATTCTCGTCGTCAAACGGCCCGCTTGTCAAAAGAGCGTTTCTCAGGAAAGCATTAGCTGAGCTCATGGAGGGGCCGCAATGTCGCAGCCGCCGCTCGGCGCGCTCCGGGTCTTTGAGGCCGTCGCCCGGCTGGGCAGCTTCAGCCGCGCCGCCGATGAGCTCTGCGTGACCCAGTCGGCCGTCAGCCATCAGATCCGCGGGCTCGAGGCCTGGTTCGGAGCCGCGCTCTTCGAGCGGTCTGGCAACCGCGCGATCCTCATGGGGCACGCCGCGGAGCTGGCGGCGGCGCTGGGGCGCGCCTTCGGCGACGTCGACGCGGCCTGCCGGCGCGCGCGCCGCGCCGGGGGACCGGCCATCCTGACCGTCGCGGTGATCCCCTCGGTGGCGATCTGCTGGCTCATCCCGCGGCTCGGCCATTTTCGCGCCGTCGCGCCGGGGCTTGAGGTGCGGGTCGTCTATGCGCTGCATGGCCAGCCGATCGATTTCGCCGATGTCGACGTGGCCGTGGTCTTCGCCGCCGCGCCGCCGGTGTTTCCAGGGATGACCGCCGCGCCGTTCCTGCCCGGACGGACGGTTCCGGTCTGCGCGCCCCATCTCGGCCGCCCGCGATCAGCGCGGGACATGCTGGCCGCGGGCCTGCTGCACGATACCGACGCGAGCGCATGGAGGCTGTGGTTCGACGCATCGGGCGCCCCGGAGCTGACGCTGGCCGCGGGTCCGGTCTTCGAGGATTTCAACCTGCTGCGCGCCGCGGCGCTCGCCGGACAGGGGGTCGCCCTGTGTCCTCCCGCCATCATCGCCGACGATCTCCGGGAGGGCAGGCTGGTTCAGCTTTCGGACACGGCGATCCGAGACGGCTACGGCTACTATGTCGTTTCCGCGGTCGAGCCGGATACGCAACATGGACATGCGATCAAGGCGTTCCGCGGGTGGCTGCTGTCGACGGTGCCGGCGCCCTGAGCAGGTCCGTCCCGGCAGAGCCGGGCCGTCCGCTCCGGATTTCTGAATTTGCGCGATATCCTGATCACCAGACAATTCCGTCTGGTTGGATATCGCTCTAGCCTCCCGGCAGCACATGGCCCGCGTCCCGGTCCCAGGACAGCCAGACCTTGGCGCCGGGAGAAAGACCGATCCGCGCGACCTCATCGTGGCTCTTCTGCGCCCGCAGCTCCTGGCCGCCCGCGGCCTCCAGATGGACGATCGCCGTGGCGCCGACGAACTCCTCGGCGATGACCGTCGCCTCGAGCGTGTTGCCGGCGGTCGGCCGGGTGCCGCTCAAATGAACGCGATCGTCGGAAACAACGAAGGTCGCCTCGTCGCCGGCCCGTATTCCCGGGACCGACGGCACGTCGAAGACGCCGGACGGGGTCTCGATCACGAGGCCGCCCCCTGGCCCTCCGGCTACCCGGCCGGCGAAGACGTTCGACGAGCCGAGAAACTCGGCAACGAATCGGGTGCGCGGAGTCCGGTAGATTTCTTGCGGCGCGCCGATCTGCTCTATGCGGCCGCGGCTCATGATGACCACGCGGTCGGCCATCGAGAAGGCCTCGGACTGGGAATGGGTGACATAGACGAAGGTGATGCCGAGCTCGCGCTGGAGGTTCGACAATACTGCCTGCATCCGCACCTTGAGATGGGCGTCGAGGGCCGAGAGCGGCTCATCGAGGAGCAGGATCTCGGGCTCGGTGACCAGCGAGCGGGCCAGCGCGACACGCTGGCGCTGGCCGCCGGAAAGATGCGCGACATTGCGCTCGGCGAATTCGGCGATATGCATCCGCTCGAGCCACTTGTCAGCGCGCCGGCGGCGCTCGGCCTTGTCGACGCCACGCATCCTGAGCGCGAACTCGACATTCTCGCGGACCGTGAGGAAGGGAAATAGCGCGAGGCTCTGCCAGACCATCGGCGTGTCGCGTGACCAGGTGGGGAGGTCGTTGATCCGCTTGCCGGCGAGGCGGATATCGCCCTCGGAGGGGGTGTCGAGCCCGGCGAGCATGCGCAGCGTCGTGGTCTTGCCGCAGCCGCTCGATCCCATGATCGCGAGGAACTCGCCCTTGTGGATCTCGAGATCCATCGGCTCGACGGCGATGAAGTCGCCATAGCTCTTGGAGACGCGGTCGAAGACGACGAGGGGGTCGCGGGTCATGACGGAGTTCCGGTGCTGGAGCGGCTGCGCTTCATCAGGAGGATCTGGGCGAGAACGACGAGGGTCATCGTCGTCAGGAAGACGAAAGTGCCGATCACGTTGATCTTCGGACTGACCTGGCCCTGAAGGAAGCCGAGCACCTTGACCGGCAGGGTCTCGTTCAGGCCGGAGACGAACCAGGAAACGGCGAACTCGTCGAAGGAGACCGCCATGGTGATGAAGAGGGCGGCGAAGATCGCCGGCCGGCAGAAGGGCAGGATCACGTGGCGCATCGCCACCCATTGCGACGCGCCGAGGTTCCAGGCCGCGGCCTCGAGCGCGGGGTCCATCTGCGAGAGGCGGAGCCGGATGATCGCCATGGCGAAGGGCGCGCACATGACGACATGCGCGATGATGACCGAATGGATGCCGCCCGACAGGCCGATATTGGCGAGGAAGGCGAGCATGGCGAGGCCGAGGATGACGACCGGGATCGTCGGCGGCAGCAGCGCGAGCGCGAGGTAGAGCGACTTGCCGAAGAAGCGGTAGCGGAAGTCGGTGTAGGCGGCGCCGAAGCCGAGAGCCGTGGCGAGGATCGAGACGGTGACGCCGACGATCACCGAGTTGCGCAGTCCCTCCCAGACCAGCGGGTCCGCCGCCACCTGCTGGTACCAGGTCAGGGAGAAGCCGCCGAGGGGCAGCGAGGGGAAGCGGTCTACGTTGAAGGAGAAGACGAAGCTCGCCGCGATCGGGGCGAAGACGAAGGCGAAGGTGGCGAAAAGATACAGACGGAGGGACCAGTCGATGGTCGTGCCGCGGTTCATCGGCCACGCTCCTTGTAGGCGAACCGCACGGCGGCGAAGGCGACGGCGAGAAGCGTCGCGATCATCACGAGCGCCACGACGGCGGCCCGCGGCCACTGCTGGCCCGATTTGGTGGTATCGGTGATGAGGATCGAGAGCGTCGGCGGGTCTCCGCCGCCGAGGTAGAGCGGCGAGACGAAGTCGCCGAAGGTCAGGATGAAGGCGAAGAGCGCGGCGATCGTCAGCCCGACGCGCGCCGAGGGGACGACGACGCGGAACACGGTCGCGAGCCGACCGCAGCGCAGGTTGTGGGCGGCTTCGATCAGCGTGCGATCGACGAAGACGAGGCTGAAGAGCTGCAGCAGGATGACGAGCGGCAAGCAGAGGGTCAGGTAGCCGACCATCACGCCGAAGGTCGAGTTGAGCAGCGGGTACGGCCCGAGACCGACATGGCCGAGCGCGGCGTTGATGATGCCGTTGTCCGACAGAAAAATCTGCCACGAATAGACCCGCACGAGATAGCTGGTGAAGAACGGGATCACCATCAGGAAGACGGCCCAGCGTCTGGCGCTCTCGGAGAGCTTGAAGGCGATGGCGTAGGACGCGGGGAAGGCGAGGGCGCTCGTAAGGAGGGCAGCGGCGGCCGAAAGAGCGAAGGTGCGGAAATAGGCGCCCCAGAACACGCTCCGGCCGAGCATCCGCGACCAGTTGTCGGGGTTGAAATCCGGCTCCATGCGGAAGTTGCGGACCGACCAGAAGCTGAGCGCGATCAGGAACAGGAGCGGCGCGAGGAAGAACACGAGCTGCCAGACGAGCATCGGCATGGAGAAGGTCAGCCCGTAGACGGAAATGCTTTTACGCACGCGGACTCCTTTCGCATGAGGGCTCGGTTCGCCGGCCGGCGGCCCGGCCGCTGGGCCGGGCGGCGCGATCAGGCACCCTTGTAATCGGACCAGAAGTCGTTCCAGTCCTCGAGGCTCTGCTGGACGGGCAGTTCGCGATACTTGATGCGGCCCTTGCGGATCATCTCGACGGCGTTGTTCGGGTCGTCGAGCACCATGCCCTGGCGCTTCGCTTCGGCCGGATCCTCCTCGGCGAGAAGCTCCCAGCCGGCCTTGTTCGGGATGAGGGCCGGATAGGCGGCCATCGTCGCGGACCTCACCTGGCCCTGGGCCGACGTGATGTACTGGATCCACTTCTTCGCGAGGTCGGCCTTGGCCGAGCCCTTGCCGATCGAGAAGGACTCGGTCCACTGCAGGCCACCCTCCTCGGGGATGACGCTGCGCACCTTGGCGCCGTTCTTCTCGAGCGTCCCGGTGATCCAGTCGCCGATCCCGGCCATCGCCAGCATCTGGCCGTTCTGCAGCGACGAGAAGGTACCGCCGTAGTCGAAGAAGCCGCCGATCTGCGGGCGGAGCGTCATCATCTTTTCCTGCAACGCCTCCCAGGCGTCCTCGTCGATGTCGTAGGGCGAGGCGTTCCCTTGCAACAGGCTGATCTGGCCAAGGTTCGGAAGGTGCCAGTCGAAATGACCGACCTTGCCGGTCAGCTTCTCCGACCAGTAGACGTTGTAGGTCGAAGCCTCCTGCTCGGTGATCGCGTCCGTGTTGTAGGCGACCCCCAGGAAGCCAAACCGGGTCAGGACAGAGAACAGCTTGCCGTCCTGCCAGTGGCCGGGAAACTGCTGGAACTCCGGAAAGTAATCGGCGAAATCGTAATCCGCCGGGTCCAGCTCCTCGATGTACCCGGCGGCGTTCAGCTGTTGAACGTATTCGGCATCCGACAGGATGACATCGAAGGTCCCTGGAGGAGACTGGGCGATCAACCCAAGCATATTGTCGCCGCCCGTATAGTACTTCGGCTTGAACTTTACGTTGTTCTCAGCCTCGAAGGCGGCGACGACATCGGGCTCGGCGTGGCCGTACCAGGCGAGCATGGTGAGCTCAACCGGCTGAGCGAAGGCACGGCGGTTGAGGAATGGCGTGGCGAGGACGCCACCGGCGAGAGCCGTTGCCCCCTTGAGGAAGTGGCGGCGTGTCCCGAAAGACAAGCTGAGGTTGGACATCTGCGGTTCTCCACCCTGTTTTGACGAAACCATAGCAACCGTTGGCTCATCAGGGAAATTGATTGGGCTAATGGTTCCATAATCTGGGGAAATGCCTCGCCTACAATCCGCGCAGTTCGCCGGGTGGACGGGTCAAGTCCCCCGAGGTGCCGGCCCTGTCGAGATGAGCGATGACATGGTTGACCAGGTCGATACCGGCGGGGCTGAGCCGAGGGTACTTGTAGAAGAGCCCGACGCGGATGTCCTCGAGTGGCGGCAGCCCATCCTCGGGGCCGAGGACGCGCATGCCGGGCAGCAACGTGTGGCACGTCAACGCACTTATCCCCAGACCGTTCAGAACAGCATTCTGCAGGCCGGAGATTCCCGGGCTGGTGTAGGAGATGCGCCACCGGATATGGGCGGCATCGAGGGCTTGGATCATCCGGGCGCGGTAGGTGCAGCCATCGGGATGCGCGGCGATCCGAAGCCCCGCGCCTACCTCGACGCGCCCCTCCCTGGCTCCCGCCCAGATGGGACGCTCGATCCAGGAACGGGAAAGATACTGGGTACGGCCTGAGTCAACCATCGCGATCACGAGGTCGAGATCGTCGCCGCGCATCCGTTCGAGGATAGCCGTGCTCAGGCCGCAGCTGATCTCGAGGGCGACCTCGGGATGCCGCCGAGCATAGTCGGTGATGACACCCTGAAGAAAGGCAACGGCATAGTCGCTCGGCAGGCCCACGCGGAGCGTCCCTTCTTGCCGCGCGCGATTGAAGAAGGCGGCGGCGTGGTCATTGAGGAGCAAGATGTCACGCGCATAGCTCAGCAGCATCTCGCCGTCAGGCGTCAGCTGGAACGAGCGGCCTTCCTGGCGCAGGAGCGGCCGACCGACCAATTCTTCGAGGCGCCGCATCTGCAGCGAGACCGCCGGCTGGGTTCGGCCGAGCGTTTTGCCGGCCTTGGTGAAGCTGCCCAGATCGACGATGCTGACGAAGGTGCGCAGCAGATCGGTCTGGAGATTGGTCGCCGCCTGACTCATTGGGGTGCCTGATGGCAGGATCATGACAATAAATTTCCCATATGCCGGGAGTTTAGTCTATCCCGTTGTGCGTATCCGAGAGGAGATGACGATGGCGCACGAAACAGTCTTCGCTGCCGAATTGGCCTGGCCCGACTACCACGCGAAGGTGCGCGACGGGGCCGTGCCAATTCTGATCCCGATCGGGTCGATGGAGCAGCACGGCCATCACATGCCGATGCATGTCGACGTGCTGCTGCCGGTCGAGTTCGCCCGCCGTGTCGCGGCCGAAATCGGGGCGCTGGTCGCTCCGCCCTTCACCTACGGCTACAAATCGCATCAGAAGTCGGGCGGGGGCAACCACCTGCCCGGAACGACGAGCCTCGACGGCGCCACGCTGGTCGCGGCTCTGCGCGATGTCATCAAGGAATTCGCCAGGCACGGAGCGCGGCGTATCTGCCTTGTCAACGGCCATTTCGAGAATTCCTGGTTCATCGTCGAAGGTATCGACCTCGCCCTTCGCGAGCTGGGCTGGGGCGGCGTCGACGACATGAAGATCGTCGTCCTCTCCTACTGGGACTTCGTCGACAAGCCGACGATCGCGCGGCTCTACCCCGAGGGCTTCGCCGGCTGGGATATCGAGCACGGCGGGGTGCTTGAGACTTCGCTGATGCTGGCGCTCTATCCCGACCAGGTGCATCTCGACCGAGCCATCGACCACCCGCCGGCCAAGTTCCCGCCCTATGACGTCTATCCGCCACACAAGGAATGGACACCGGCGAGCGGCACTCTCTCGTCCCCCAAGGCCTCATCGCGCGAGAAGGGCGAGATCCTGCTCGAAGTCTGCACCCGGGGTATCGTCGGCGCCCTCCGGAACGAGTTCCCGGCGGCCTGACGGGACGCCCCCTCGCTGTCTCCCACCAACACCTGACGCTCGAGGCCTTGCCTGAAGGTTTTTCGCGAGTGGGTTCTCGGTGTCGAGCAGCCGTGGATCAGCTCGCGGATGTTCACGGCAAGAGCGTCGATCTCCGCTTGTGGCGGGTCGGGTCGGTGATCTCCTTCGATCCCACTATGCCAGCCCAAACACGGAATTCCTGACAGTCCCGCGGGATCACCCCCGCCATGAAGCTGAAGGCGATGAAACTGGCGGCATAGTTCTACTAACGCGACCCCTGAAAAATGGGGGGATTACCCGACGTCCGCCACCGTCACGCCCGGCATCATGCTCTCCGCCGCGATGCGAGCACGCTCCGCCGGACTGCGCCGAAGTCGACCGCTCGGACCCTCGAGCACCTCAAGCCGCGAAACCCCAACGCCGCTCAAGCCGTCCAAATGGACGCCCACTTTGCCGTCTGTCTCCAAATCCAACACCCTCCGC
>NZ_JAGOMQ010000045.1 GCF_017993425.1 Amaricoccus sp. | reverse complement strand
GGGGTTGCGCGCGCCCTGGAGGCGGGCGGGGTCGTTCGCCGTCACGGTGGGGGGGGCCGGGGTGACGGTGAGGGTCGCGGTGGTCTCGGGGAGGACGTAGTTGCGGGCGTGGAGCGTGCCGGTGGTGATCGTGTAGGTCCCGGCGCCGCTCGCCGCGGCGGCGGTGGTGGCGGGGGCGCCGGAGATCGCCTCCGCGCCCTGGCCGAGGACGAAGCCGGTGGCGGTCCAGCCGAGGTCCGGGGTGGCGGCGCCGTAGCTGCGGTCCTGGTCGTGGAGGGTGAGCGAGAGGCGGACGGGGTCGATGGTCAGCCGGCCGGGCAGGTATTCCACGGCGTAGTTCGCGCTGGCGACGCCGCCGGGGGTGAGGGCGTAGACGCCGACGTCGCTGGTCCGCGTCGCGGTGGTGGCGACGGCGGGATGCCAGCCGAGCGCGGCGGCGCTCTGGCCGGGGGCGAAGGGGTCGAGGTAGCTGACGTCGAAGCGCGGGTTGGCGGCGCCGTAGGGGCGGCTTGCATCGTTGGCGCGGACGCGCATCCGGGCGGGGTCGATGGTCAGCGTGCCGGGCCGTGCGGCGATGAGGTAGTTCTCGGCGGCGAGGGTGCCTTTGCCGATCTCGTAGGCGCCGACGTTGGAGGTGGCGGCGCCGCGGGTGGCGAGGGCGCCGGTGAGGACGTCGGCGGTCTGGCCGAGGACGAAGCCCGAGGCGGTGAAGGCGCGGCGGTCGAGGGCGGCCGAGCCGTAGCTGCGCGACTGGTCGGCGATGGCGATCGTGAGGGTGGCCGGGTCGATGGCGAGGGTCCCGGGGTCGCTGGAGATCAGGTAGTTGGCGGCGGCGAGGGTGCCCTGGACGATACCGTAGTCGCCGACGTCGGAGGCTTGGGTCGCCTCGGTGTGGAGCGCGCCGGTGAGGACGCTCTTGTCCTGGCCGAGGACGAAGCCGGTGGCGGTGAAGGCGCGGGCGTCGAAGGCGGCGGAGCCGTAGGTGCGGGACTGGTCGGCGATGCTGACGGTCAGGCGGGCGGGGTCGATGGTCAGCGCGCCCGGGTCGGCGGCGACGATGTAATTGGCGGCGGCGAGGGTGCCCTTGCCGATGGCGTAGGCGCCGACGTTGGAGGACGCGGTGGCGTCGGTGGCGAGGGCGCCGGTGAGGACGCTGGCGTCCTGCCCCAGCACGTAGCCGGAGGCAGTGAAGGCGCGGGCGTCGAAGGTCGCCGAGCCGTAGGTGCGGGACTGGTCGGCGATGGTCACCGTGAGGCGGGCGGGGTCGATGGTGAGCGTGCCGGGGTCGGCGGCGAGGACGTAGTTGGCGGCGGCGAGGGCGCCTTTGCCGATGGCGTAGGCGCCGACGTTGGAGGACGCGGTGGCGTCGGCGGCTAGGGCCCCGGTGAGGACGCTCTTGTCCTGGCCGAGGACGAAGCCCGTTGCCGTGAAGGCGCGGCCGTCGAAGGCGGACGAGCCGTAGGTGCGGGACTGGTCGGCGATGGTCAGGGTGAGGCGGGCGGGGTCGATGGTGAGCGTGCCGGGGTTGGCGGTGAGGATGTAGTTGGCGGCGGCGAGCGTGCCCTTGCCGATGGCGTAGGCGCCGACGTTGGAGGTGGTGGTGGCGTCGGTGGCGAGGGCGCCGGTGAGGACGCTGGCGTCTTGCCCCAGCACGAAGCCGGTGGCGGTGAAGGCGCGGGCGTCGAAGGCGGCGGAGCCGTAGGTGCGGGACTGGTCGGCGATGGTCAGGGTCAGGCAGGCGGGGTCGATCTCCAGCACGCCGCCGTCGATGGTGAGGACGTAGTTGCCGGAGGTGAGGCCGGCGCCCGTGATCCCGTAGCGGCCCACGTTGGAAGATGACGTCGCGTCGGTGGCGAGGGCGCCGGCGATGACGGACTTGTCCTGGCCGAGGACGAGGCCGGTCACCGAGAAGCCGCGCTCGTCGAACGCCGCCGAGCCGTAGGTGCGGGACTGGCCGGCGATGTGGACCTGCGCCGTGGCCGGGTCGATGGTCAGCGTGCCGGCGACGTAGCTGATGTCGTAGTTGCCGCTCGCGAGGCCCGAGGCGGTAACGCCGTAGAGGCCGACGTCGCTCGTCCGCGTCGCGTCCGAGGCGAAGGCGAGCCGGCCGCCGAGGGCGCCGCCGTTCTCGTCGTTGACGAAGCCCTCGTACTCGACGCTGAAGGCCGGGTCGCCGCCGCCATAGGCGCGCCGGGCGTCGCGGGTCGTCACCGTCAGCGGCGCGCGGCCCACGGCGACCCTGCCGGGCACGGTCACCAGCCGGTAGCCCTGCGCCGAGGCGACGGCGGCGACGTCGAGGGCGTAGGGCGTCCCCGAGGCCGGCGCCCAGGGGCTCGCCCCGGCGCTCGACGCGACGGGCGCGCCGTCGAGCGCCACGGCGAGGCTGTCGCCGGGGCGGAGGCCCGCGACGCCGTAGCCGGTCACGCCCCAGCCGAGCGGCAGGTTCTCGCCATAGGTCTTCTCGAAGGTCCCGCCGGTCAGCGTCAGGGTCGGCCGCTCGCCGTAGACGATGCGGTCGCCGTCGAAGCCGAGCTCGAGCGGCGCGTCGACCTCGTAGCTGCGGCCGTAGAGGTCGAAGTCGCGCGGCCCGGGCGCCGGGCCGTCGAGCCCGTCGAAGCGGTCGACGTAGAGGAGCCAGCGCCCCTCGGGGTCGTCGAGCGCGAAGGCGTCCGCGCCCGAAGCCGACTGGTTCAGGAACTGCGCCCCCGCGGCGACGATGATCGCGTCCCCCCAGCCGGCGGCGGCGAGCGTGCCGCGCTGGCCGAGGCGGACGCCGGCGATGGTCTCCAGGGTGATCTGCGAGGCGGAGACCGGCGCGTCGATGTCGATCCGCCCGGTGGAGTTCGGCTTCGGCAGGGTGGGGATCAGGTCGACCGCGAAGGGCTCGGTCGAGTCGTAGCGCGAGGCGGCGCCGCCGGGCGCGGCGGGGCGGAAGGTGAAGCCGGCGTCGGGGAGCAGGCTGAACTGCGGCTGGAAGCCGGCGGCGATCGCGCCCGCGATCACCACCTCGCCGCCGTTGTTGCCGCCCGTGCCGGAGCGCACCGGGCCGTTCCAGACCTGCCGCTCGCCGAGGAGGGTCAGCGTCGCGCCGTCGGTCGCCTGGATGCGGCCCTGGTCGCCGAGGCCGTTCGTCACCTCGATCAGGTCGGCGTTCATCTCGATCGAGCCGCCGGCGCCGGCGACCACCTCGGCGAAGGCGTTGCCGGCGGAGCCGCCGCGGATGCGGATCGTGGGCGCGTCGAGCCGGAGGTCGGAGGCGTCGCCGCTGCGCCCGAGGCGCACCCAGCGGCCGCCCGAGGCGCCGCCCTGCAGCACGATCTCGTCGCCCGCCACCACGTCGACGCCGCCGGAGGCGGAGAAGGCCTGCACGCCCGAGGGCTGGGCGTTCAGCCGCTCCAGCCGCACGTCGCCCCGGGTCGCCTCGAGCCGCAGCGCGCCGGTGTTGGTCGAGACCACCCGGGCGCCGCCGCCCGAGCCGATCGTCACGTCGCCCTTGCGCGCGAGCAGCGTCAGCCCGCCCGAGCCGGTCGCCTGGAGGTTGGCGGAGACCAGCACCGAGCCGTCGGCGTCGAGCGTCAGGTCGCCGGCGCCGCTCCAGCTCACCCCGCTCGCCACGGTGATGTCGCCGTTCTGCGAGAAGGCGGGCTGGAAGGTGGTGACGGTGACGTCGCCGCCGCCGTTCAGCGTCGAGACGATCGCGCCGGCGTCGATGTAGTAGGGCCCGGAGCCGGTCGCGCCCGGGTTGGTCACGCCGGCGCCGGCCGTCTCGCCCGCGCCGGAGACGATCATCACGTCGCGGGGGTCGAGGAGCCAGGTCCCGTTCAGCCCGACCTCGACGGCGGCGGCGTCGCCGACGGAGAGCGCCGCGGCGCCGGAGGTCTCGACCGAGCCGCCGGAGGCCGCCCCGCCGGCGCGGATGGCGCCGTGGAAGTCGGTGAGGCCGTCCGACCAGAGCGTCACCTCGCCGCCGGCCCCCGTGCCGCCGGTCGCGTCGATGCGCGCGCCCGCGGCGACGGCGACGCCCTCGGCCCGGCGCAGCGCGCCGGCGCCGTGGCGGTCGCCGCCGAGGCGGATGCGCCCGCCGGCGCCGCCGCCCGAGGCGTCGATGCGGGCGGCCGCGCCCAGCTCGATGCGGGCGCCGGTGGCGGCGACGTCGCCGCCGCGTGCGGCGCCGGCGGCGTCGATGGCGCCGCTGATGCGCACCGCGCCGGCGCCGCGGCCGACCAGCTCGACGACGCCGCCGTCGCCGGTGGCGGAGGCGGCGCGGATGAGGCCGGTGGTGTTGATCGCGGCGTCGAGCGCCTTCGCCGCCGCGCCGGCGGTGAGGAGCACGCGGCCGCCGCCGACGTCGATCACGCCCGGGTTGGCGACGCCGGGGGCCGTGCCGGCCGCGTCGCCCTCGACGGCGATGCGGAACACCCCGTCGCCGGCGAGGTCGAGGGTGGTGCGCGCCCCGGAGGCGAGCGCCACGGTGCCGCGGTCGGCCATGATGACGCCGGAGTTCTCGACCGAGCCGCCGACCAGCGCCGCGAGGCCCTTCTCGCCGACGGTGATGCGGCCCTCGTTGGCGACGCGCGCGCCCGCCGTCTCGCCGCCGCCGATGACGAGGCGCCCGTCCTTCTGGAAGCGGGCGGCGTCGATGTCCTGGCTCGCCGCGACGAGGCCGCCCACGTCGACGCGGGCGCCGCGGGTGAAGAGGACGCCTGCGCCGTTCTGGATGACCACCGTGCCGGGCGCGCGGACCGCGCCCTCGATGACGCTGCGGCCGCCGCCCCTGGCGACGCGGTTGAGCGTCGCCGCCTTGCGGCCCGGCTGGTCGAAGGTCACCGTGTGGTCGCGGCTGACGTCGAAGCGCTTCCAGTCGACGATGGCGCGGCGCGAGGTCTGGCGGATGGTGGTGCGGCCGGCGGAGGTGGCGATGGTCGCCTTGCCGCGCGCCACGGCGCCGCCTTGCGGGCCTTCCGCCGCCGCCGGCGCGCCGAGCGCCAGCACCGAGGCGCTGACGAGAAGCACCGCGCGGAGCGGGGCCTGGAGACGTGCGGGGGCGGAAGGCTTGCGCATGCGGGGATCTCTCTCAATCGGAACGCGAGCGTGTCCGCAGCGCTGCGGCCTTCACGCGTAATCAACCTAAAATTGAATCACGTTTATCTCTAAATGGTTAACGGGGGTTAACGTTGTGCTTTATTTACGGATGGCGGGGGCGTTAGGCGTGCGGAAAGGCGGGGGATCCTACGTTGTTCCCGGGTGGCGTCGGTCGGGGGACCGGCGCGCGGGTGGGAGCGGCGGATGGGGTTCCGGTCGGGAGCCGTCGGCGCGGGCATGGGCCTGCGGCCGGGGCGGCGGTGGGTTCTTCTGGGGGCGATCGCCATCGCCGCCTGTGTCTGGGCGGGGGCGCAGGCGCGGCCGTCGCCGGGGCCGATCGACCATCATGCGACGGTGCGCAACGGCGACGTCATGGGCTCGGCCTTCCTGATCGCGCCCGGCGTCGCGCTGACCAACGCCCATGTGGTCGCGGGGCTCGCGCCCGGCGCGCCGCTGGCGCTGGCCGCGCAGGGCGGGGCGGTCACGGCGCGGCTCGTGGCGGTCAGCGGGCGGATGGATCTCGCGGTGCTGCGCGTGCCCGGGGGGCTCGTCGCGCCGGTGGCGGCGGACGACGCCGACGGGCGGAGCGGGCTCGCGGTGCGCGCCGCGGGCGTGGATGCGAGCGGCGGGCCGGAGGCGGGCGCGCGGCTGGAGCTCGCCGGCGCGGTGACGAGCCCGCGCACGGCGCTGCGCGCCTACGGGCCGGGGATGATCGTCCACATGCCCGGGGTGCGTCCGGGGTTCTCCGGGGGGCCGGTGCTCGACGGGCAGGGGCGGCTCGTCGGCATGATCGCCGCGATCCGGACCAGCCGCTCGGCCGGTCTCGCCGCCGCCTCGGGCCTTGCGCCCGGGCGGGCGCGGCTGGCCGACGAGGCCTTCGTGCTGCGCGCCGGCGAGATTCGCCGCGAGGCGGCGCGGCTTCTGGCCGCCGCGGGAGATTGAGCCCGCGCCCCCCGGCCGGCTAGGCTCGCGCCGTGGCCGGGGAGGACGGGGAATGGCGGAGATCGCGGTGATCGGCGGCGGGGTGGGCGGGCTTGCGGCCGCCGTCGCGCTGGCGCGGCGCGGGCTCGAGGTCGCCGTCCACGAGCAGGCCGCGGCGCTCGCCGAGGTCGGGGCCGGGCTCCAGCTCGCGCCGAACGCCGTCGCGGTGCTGGAGGCGCTCGGCCTGCGCGACGCCGTCGAGGCGGTCGCCGCCACGCCGGAGGCGGTCGAGTTGCGCGACGGCCTGAGCGGGCGGAGCGTCGCGCGGCTGCCGCTCGGCGCGGCCTGCGTGGCGCGCTACGGCCGGCCCTACTGGCATGTCCACCGCGCCGACCTGCTCGCCGCGCTCGCCGCCGGCGCCGCCGAGGCCGGCGTGACGCTCCGCCTCGGCAGCCGGGTGACGGAGGTCACGGACGCCGGCGACCGCGTCCGGGTCCGGCTCGCCGGCGGCGCCGAGGAGAAGGCCGCGGTCGCCGCCGCCGCCGACGGGGTCCGCTCCGGCCTGCGCGCCGCGCATTTCGGCGGGGCCGCCCCGCGCTTCACCGGCAACGTCGCCTGGCGGGCCCTCGTGCCGGCCGCGCGCCTCGCCGCGCCGCCGCTGCCGCGCGCGGCCACGGTGTTCATGGGGCCGCGCCGCCACCTCGTCGCCTATCCGCTGCGCAAGGGCGCGCTCTGGAACCTTGTCGCCGTCGAGGAGCGCGCCGCCTGGACCGAGGAGGGCTGGAGCGCGCCCGGCGACGCGCAGGCGCTGCGCCGCGCCTTCGCCGGCTGGGCCGAGCCCGTCCCCACGCTGCTGGCCGCGGTCTCCGACTGCTTCCTCTGGGGCCTCTTCGACCACCCGCGCCTGCCGGCCTGGGCGCGCGGCCGGCTCGCGCTGCTCGGCGACGCCTGCCACCCGATGACGCCGTTCCTCGCGCAGGGCGCGACCATGGCGCTCGAGGACGCCTGGGTGCTGGCCGACGCGCTCGCCGCCCGGCGCGACGACCCCGCCGCCGGGCTCGCCGCCTACGAGGACCGCCGCATCGCCCGCGCCTCGCGCGTCCAGGCCGCCGCCGGCCGCTCCGGCCGGGCCTTCCACCTCGCCAACCCGGCGCTCCGCGCCGCCGCCCATGCCGGCCTCGCGGCCGTCGCGCGCCTCGCCCCCGACCGGCTCGCCGGCCGCCTCG
Organism: Amaricoccus sp.; assembly: GCF_017993425.1. Lineage (GTDB taxonomy): Bacteria > Pseudomonadota > Alphaproteobacteria > Rhodobacterales > Rhodobacteraceae > Amaricoccus. The sequence goes on along the minus strand of NZ_JAGOMQ010000045.1, from coordinate 22,503 downwards.
ACTGGCTCTGGGGCGCGAACGTCGTCGGCCCGGGGGCCACGGACTGAGCGGCCATCGGGTCTGGCGACCCCCGCCCGGGCCTGCTAACGGAGAAGTGTTCGCCGCCCGGAGACGCAAGAAATGTTCGATCCCGCCATGTGGAGCGCCTTCTTCCAGGTCATCATGATCGACCTCGTCCTCGCGGGGGACAACGCCGTGGTGATCGGCATGGCCGCGGCCGGGCTCAGCGTCGAGCACCGCCGCAAGGCCATCCTGATCGGCATCGGCGCCGCCACGGTCATGCGCATCTGCTTCGCGCTGATCGCGACGAAGCTCCTCGCCATCACCGGCCTGCTCCTCGCCGGCGGCCTGCTGCTGCTCTGGGTGTGCTGGAAGATGTACGAGGAGCTGCGCGCCTCGCATCAGGAGGCGGAAGGGGTCGAGGCGCTCGTCGACGCCGACCTGAACGCGGACGGCACGATCGCCGGCGGCGCGCCGCGCAAGACCCTGCGCCAGGCGGTCATCCAGATCGTCGTCGCCGACGTCTCGATGTCGCTGGACAACGTCCTCGCCGTCGCCGGCGCCGCGCACGAGCACCCGACCGTCCTCGTCATGGGCCTCGCGCTCTCGGTCGTGCTGATGGGCGTCGCCGCCTCCTGGATCGCCGGCCTGCTCAACAAGCACCGCTGGATCGGCTGGGCCGGCCTCCTCGTGATCCTCTACGTCGCGGTCACCATGATCTACCACGGCTGGCACGACATCGCCGAGCGCCGCGCCGCCGCCGAGGCCCCGGCGCCCGCCCCGGCCGCCGCGCCGGCTCAGTAGGCGCCCGCGCTGTCCGCCAGCCGGAACGGCGTCGCGGCGAGGATCCGCAGGTCGAGCCACAGCGACCAGTTCTCGATGTAGAAGAGGTCGAGCTCCACCCGCCGGCGCAGCGCCGCCGGATCCTCGATCCCGCCGCGCGCCCCGTGGATCTGCGCCCAGCCGGTGATCCCCGGCCGCACCTTGTGGCGCGCCGCGTAGCCGTCGACGATGGCCTCGAAGGCCTCCTGCCGGGCCGAGACCGCGCCGACGACGTGCGGCCGCGGCCCGACCAGCGACAGATCCCCGGTCAGCACGTTGAGGAGCTGCGGCAGCTCGTCGATCGACCAGCGCCGGATGAAGCGGCCGACCCGGGTCACCCGCGGATCGCCCTCGGTCACCACGTTGCGCGCCGCCGGGTCGCAGTCCTCCGCCCGCATCGAGCGGAACTTCCACACCTCGACCGGCCGGTGGTTGTAGCCGTGCCGCTGCTGGCGGAACAGCGCCGGCCCGGGCGTGTCGAGCCGGATCGCCGCCGCGGTCGCCAGCATCGCCGGCGCGAGGAGGACCAGCGCCACGGCGGCGCCGACCACGTCGAGCGCCCGCTTCGCCAGCCGCTGCGGCGCGCGCAGCGGCCGCGACATCAGCGCGACGAGCCCGCCCGCCGGCGCCGCGCCCGCGCGCCGCGGCAGCGAGGGATCGCCGGCGAAGTCCCAGAGGCGGACGTCGACGGGCAGCACCTCGACGGCCTTCAGCACCTCGCGGATGCGCCGCTCCGCCGCGAGCGGCAGCGTGACGACCAGCATGTCGATCTCGGCCGCCCGCACGAAGCCGACGAGGTCGGCGACCGTGCCGAGCTTCGGCACGCCGCGGATCGCCGCCGGCGAGCGGCTGTCGTCGCGGTCGTCGAAGACGCCGCAGATCCGGATGTCCGCCCCGGCCGCCGCCAGCGCCTCCATCGCCGCGACGCCGCGGGCGCCGCCGCCGACCAGCGCCGCCCGCCGCTCGGTCAGCCCGAAGTCGAGCGCCGCGCCGGCGATCGCCGCCCCGAGCCCCCGCGCCGGCAGCGCCAGCCCCGCGGCCAGCGCCGCGCCGGGAGCGCCGCCGCCGGCGAGCCACGCGCCGGCGGCGGCGAGGCTGGCCGGCGCGAGGGCGCCGCGGGCGAATCGTCGCAGCCGCGCCAGACGGTAGCCGCCGGAGAGCGCCACCGCCGCGACGACGGCGAGCCCGACGGCGACCGCGGCCGCGGCGGCGCGGAGCGGCGCCTCGCCCGCGAGCGCCAGCCCGCCCCATGTCCCGATCGCCGCCGCCGCGGCGTCGAGCCCGGCCCCGACGCCCGCGACCGCGGCCGGGGCCAGCGATGCCCGCCGCAGCCCGGCCGCGACGGCCAGCGCGCCCTCGGAGAGGGCGGGCGCCCCGCCGGAGGGCGGCGCGGCTTCGGGCGGGGGCGGGCGGCGCGCGGGTTGCATCGCCGCCTGCATGGCCGGGACAGGTTAAGAACGCCCCCACGCGGGGGCTGGCGTCACCGCGTGCAGGCGGCCAGCGCGGCGCGGATCGCCTTGGTCGAGCCGCGGAGCGACAGCACGCCCTGCTCCTCGCCGTCGAGCTTCACCCGCGCCGAGCTGTCGCGCCCGGAGAGCAGCCCGACCAGCGGCCGGTCGGCGAGCTCGATCACCAGCGCGCCGCCGGCCCCGTCCTCGCGCCGCGCCGTGCTCGAGGCGCTGCCGCCGGAGAACACGAACTCGATCTGCGCCGTCGCCGCCGGGAACGGCGCGTCGAGGCTCGCCGCCAGCCAGGGCTGCCCGGAGAGGCAGAAGATGGCGATGGTCGAGAGCGCCCCAGGCGCGGCGGTGACCGCAACCTCGGCGCCGTCGGCGGCGCGGCGCAGCGACCAGCCCTCGGCGACCGGGGCGGCCAGCGCCGCGGCCGCGGCCGCGGGCGAGGGCTCGGCCGTGGCTGTCGGGGCGGCCTCCTCGGTAGCGGCGGGGTCGACGGGCGTCGGCGCGGGCGGCGCGGTGAAGACCTTGCGCTCGCGGCAGGTCTCGGCGCCGGAGGCCGAGCCCGGGCAGTCGCCGCCGTGGCGGTCGAGCATCAGCCCGACCTCGCTGCCGACCGCGTCGATCGACCAGCCCTGCGCATAGTCCGACCATTCCTGCCGCAGCCCCTCGGCCCCGGCGATCCACACCGAGACCGGGCATCCCGCCGAGCCGCAGAACGCCGACCAGGCGTTGGCGCATTCGATCCCGGCGAGGTCGACGACGTAGTCGGGCGTCCCGTCGCCGGTCAGGTCGACCGGCGTGGCGAAGGCCGGCCCCACCCGTGGCGTGCCGCCCATCGCGGCGCATTCTGCGGATCGCTCCGCGGCGAAGGCGGCGATCGGCGCGGGCAACGCCGGGGTCTGGGCCTGGGCCGCGCCGGCGAGGGCGAGGCAGGCGACGGCGAGGGCGGGGCGATGCACGGGCGGTCTCCGGGTCACGAGTTCAGCGAAATCTGCAGGGCCGCGAGCGCGAGGGCAATGGCCAGCGCGAGGGCGACGGCGAGCACGATCTTGATCGTCGAGTAGGGCCGCTCCCCCTCCACGGCGCCGGTGCGGCCGTTGACCACGAAGCGGAAGGTGCGGCCGCGGTAGCGGAAGGCGGCGAGCCAGACCGGCAGCAGGATGTGCTTGAAGGTCAGCGCGCCCACCCGGGTGTCGAGCCCGGTCACCTGCTGCTGGTCGCCGCCGATGTCGCGGCGGACGTCGGCGACGATCGTCTCGTTCATGATCTGCCTGGCCTCGCCGTAGCCGTCCTCGACGCCGCGAGTGTAGGCCTCGGCGCGGAAGCCGGCGAGGAAGCGCGGGTCGTAGGGGGCGAGGGCCGAGAGGTCCCAGGGGGCGACCGCGTCGGCGTAGCGCTTGGGCAGGCCGGTGGAGGCCAGCACCAGCACGTCGTCGAAGCGCCGCCGCACCCGGCCGCGGGCGGGGGACCAGTCGACGCGGGCCACCTGCTGCGGCTGCATGGCGCGGCGGCCGTTGACCACCACGGCGACGTGGCGGGTCTCGTGGCGGACCACGCCGCGGCGGCCGGTGTAGTCGGTCTCGGTGTCGGCGTCGTAGGTCCAGTAGGGCGCGTAGACCCCGGTCATCCGCCGCTCGGCGCGGGCGTAGGCGGTGAGGTCCGAGGGCGCGAACCACAGCCGGCCCAGCCACTTCGCCATGGCGGCGTGCGCCTCGGGCTCGGAGACGAGGAAGGAGAGCTGGGCCTGCGGCTTGATGTGGCGGCTGACCCCGGTGTCCGTCACCAGCGGCGCGGCGCAGAACGGGCATTCCCTGGCGTGGAGCGCGGCGTCGAACTCGATCTCGGCGCCGCAGCTCCCGCAGCGGGCGACGCGGGTCTCCTCCATCGCGCCGGGCGGCAGGGCGCGTTCGGTGACGGCGCGCAGGTCGAGCTCGGGGATGGCGCTCGCCCGCACGTCGATCGGCTCCTGATGCCCGCAATGCGGGCAGAGCAGGCCCTGGCTCGGCGGGTCGAAGCGCAGCTCCGAGCCGCAGGACGGGCAGGGGAAGCGCCGCTCGCCGGCGGCGGCGGGCGCGTCCATGCCCCGCCTCTCAGCCGGCGGGCGGGGGGGGCGGCGGGGCGCTGAAGAGGTCCGCGAGCTCGGTCACGTCGCGCCCGCGCACCCAGTCCGGGCCGCCCGGCGTCCACAGCCAGGTGTCCGGGCCGATCTCGCCGGCGGCTGCCCGCGCGGCCAGCTCGTCGCGGCGGAACGGGCCGGTCGCCTTGCCGTCGACCGCGACATGCCAGACCTTGCCGCCCGGCGGAGGCGGCGGCGTCTGGGCCGGCGCCTGGGCGGCGGGCGCCGCCGGCGCGTCGGGGGCGGCGCCCCAGGGCCCGCGGCGGGCCATGCGGTCGGCCATCGCCATGCCCATGCCCATCCCCATTCCCGCGGCCATGCCGCCCCCGCCGCCGGGGTTCTCGGCGGACTTCGTCATCGCCTCCGCGGCGCTGAAGTCGGCATATTTCGTGAGGTCGCCCGCGATCGCGGTCGAGGTCCGCTTGTCGAGCACCTTCTCGACCTCCTCCGGCAGCGAGATGTTCTCGATGAAGAACCCCGGCAGCTCCAGCCCGTATTCCGCGATCTTCGGCGCGATGCGCTCGTGGACGATCTTCGCGAGATCGACGGTGTTCGCCGCCATGTCGAGAACCGGGATGCCGGAGGAGGCGATGATCTGGCTGAAGCTCGACACGATGACGTTGCGGATCTGGAACTCGATCTCCGCGGTGGTGAACTCGCCGTCGGTGCCGACGATCTCGGTCATGAACTTGCCCGGATCGGCCACCCGCATCGTGTAGGCGCCGAACGCCCGGAGCCGCACCATGCCGAACTCCGGGTCGCGGCAGGTGATCGGGTTCCGCGTGCCCCACTTCAGGTCGGTGAAGCGGCGGGTGTTGACGAAGTAGATCTCCGACTTGAACGGCGACTGGAACCCGTGATCCCAGTGCTGCAGCGTGGTCAGCACCGGCATGTTGTTGGTCTCGAGCATGTAGAGGCCGGGCCCGAACACGTCGGCGAGCTGCCCCTCATGCACGAAGACCGCCGCCTGGCTCTCCCGCACGGTCAGCTTCGCCCCGTACTTGATCGCATGCCCGTGCCGCTCGAACCGCCACACGATGGTGTCGCGGCTGTCGTCGGTCCAGTCGATGACGTCGATGAACTCGCCGCGGAGGAAGTCGAAGATCATGGCGCGTGGTTCCCTCCCGCTGGCCGCTTCGCTCGGGCCGGCGGCGGCCCCGACTATAGGCCCCGCCCGCGCCGATCGCCACCGCCTCGGCTACGACCGGGTCCAATCCTCGCGCGCATGACGCACGCGCACGACCAACACGTCGCCGTCCGGCTCGGTCACGTAGACGATGACATGCGAGCCGCAGGGGTGGATCCGTGCCGGCGGCGAGAGCTCGTTCCGTTCGCGTGCGATCTGCGGACTGGCGGCGATGACGCCCATGACCCGCCTCAACTCCGTGACGTAGCGATCGGCCTGGCGGGGACCGAACAACCGCAACCCCTCGGCGTGGATGCGGCGAATGTCTGCCGCAGCGCGTCGCGCCAGCTTAAAGGCCACGCTCCGCGGTCCCGGCCCGCAGCGACGCAAGGATGTCGTCCATCGACTCGTCGCTGACGCCGCTCTCCAGCCCCTCCGTCAGCAGGCGCTGCATGCGGGCGATCTTCGCCGCCCGCTCCTGGTCGCGCCGGATCAGGTCGCGCACATAGTCGCTGGCGTTGCTGTAGCGTCCGGACCGGGCCTGATCCTCGACCCAGGTCTTCATGGGATCGGGCAACGAGACGTTCATGGTCGCCATGGCAGGGTCCTCCTATCGAATGATGGCAAGGATTGCCAATCATTGTCAAGAACTCACATCACCCCCGCCATCGTCGTGGCCGCCGCCGCCTGCGCGGCCATCGCGTCCCGGGCGATCGCCGGCAGCAGCGGGCGCACCTCGGCGGCGGTCATGCCCGGATGCAGGCGCGGGTCGTAGAGCATCCGCAGCAGGATCTCGTCGTGCTCGGTCAGGAAGGCGAACTCCAGGCTGTCGTTGAACAGCGACGGCCGCGCGTCGGGGCTGTCGTTCGGCAGCCCCATCGCCTGCGCCATCTCCTCGTTCACGCAGGAGAGCCGCGTCAGCGCCGGATGCTCGGCGCGGATCAGCACCATCACCGCCGCATAGGTCGAGGGCGCCGTCGGCTCGGCGAAGGCGTAGGCGGTGCAGAACGTGTCGATCGGCGTCGAGGCGAGCGCCCCCAGCACCGCCGGCTGGAAGCCCGGGAACGCCGCGGCGGTAGCGTCCGCCGCCACCGCCTGCTCGGCGCTCGACAGCACCATGACGAGGAAGTTCACCTCCGCGCCCGTGCCCATGCGCATGTCGAGCCCGGTCAGCCGGGCGAGCCGCGCGGTGAACGCGGCGATGTCGGCCTTGTCGCGCGCGGCGTCGGCCGGCGGAACCGACGGGCCGATCACCACGCCCACGCGCACCGGCCGCTCCCAGCGCCTGAGCAGCGCCGGCGACTCGCGCCGCACGAAGCGGCCGCCGACGTCGACGTACTCGTCGCGCAGCGCGATCCGCTCGAAGTTGCGCACGAGGTCGTCGACGGTGAACGGCGCGTCCGTGGGCGAGGTGTCGAGCCGCATCCGGCCGCTGGCGGTCAGGTCGCCCTGCACGCCGGCGTAGAACGCCGTCAGCTCGTCCGACGGCGCGGCGGCCTCGGCCGCGACGCGCGCCCGGGGCGGGCCGATCGTCGGCGGTTCGGCGACGGAGGGCGGGGCGGCCGCCGGGTCGCGGGCGCAGGCGGCGAGCAGCAGGAGCGCCGCGGCCGCGCCGAGCCGCCACGCCAGCCGCGCCGCGCCGCCACGATCTCCGCCAGCCCCGCCCGTCACGCCGTCTCCCTTCAGCCCGCCACGCTGCCGCCCATCTGCGCGCCGAGGCCCGTCGCCCGCGCCGAGGCGGCGGCCAGCGCCGCCTTCAGCTCGAGCTCCATCTTCTGCAGGCTCTCCTCGGCGGCGGCGCGCCGCGCCTTGCCCTGGTCCGCGATCTCGAGGCTCTCCTGGATCGTGCCGATCAGGTCGGCGTTCGCCTTCTCGATCGCCTCGATGTCGAAGACGCCCCGCTCCATCTCGGTCCGGATCTCCTTGTTCGCCTGCCGCAGGTTCTCGGCGTTCTTCGTCAACAGCTCGTTTGTGAGGTCGTTCGCCTCGCGCACCACCTTCGCCGCGTCGCGCGAGCGATGAATGGTGACCGCCTGGGCGAGCTGCGTCTCCCACAGGGGCACGGTGTTGACAAGGGTCGAGTTGATCTTGGTGACGAGGCTCTTGTCGTTCTCCTGCACCAGCCGGATCGAGGGCAGCGACTGCATCGTCACCTGCCGCGTCAGCTTCAGGTCATGCACCCGCCGCTCCAGGTCGTCGCGGGCCGAGCGCAGGTCGCGCAGCTCCTGCGCGGCCATCACGCCCTGGTCCTCCGGCGCGGCCTGCACCGCGGCCTCCTTGGCCGGGATGTCCGTCGCGTCGAGATCGGCGAGCTTCGCCTCGCCGGCGGCGATGTAGAGGGCGAGCTCGTCGTAGAAGCCGAGCGTCTTCTCGTAGAGCAGGTCGAGCGACTTCACGTCCTTGAGGAGCGTATGCTCGTGGCGCAGCAGGTCGCCGGTGATCCGGTCGATCTGCCCCTGCACCTCCTCGTAGCGCGCCATGAACTCCGCCACCGGCTGCGCCGAGCCGGTCAGCCGCTCCCAAAGGCTGCGCTTGCGGTTGGGGTCGAGCTCGTCGACCGAGAAGCCGCGGATCGAGGTGACGATCTCGCGCAGCGAATCGCCCGCCGGGCCGATGTCCTTGTTGCGCACGCCGGCCAGCATGTCCTGGCTGATCGCCTGAAGCTCCTCCTGCGCCGCGCTGCCGAAGCGGATGATCGACTGGGTGTTGCCGAGGTCGATCTCCGCCTTGCGCCGCTCGATCTCGGCCTTGACCTCCGGACGGGCGGCCTCGACGGGAGCCACCTCGCCCTTCGGCTCGGGCAGGAGCGCGGCCGTCACCGCCTGCACCTCGGTCAGGGTCGCCTGCGCCTTGGCGCGAACGTCGTCGGACATGGGGATGGCCTCCTGTCGGATCAGCGGGCGACGAGCCCGTCTTGTTGCAGTCTGTCGCGCAGCACCTCGATCTCGACGTCGAGGTCGCTGCGGTTGTCCTCGAGCAGATGCGTCCGCTGGGCGGCGAAGCTCGCCTCGAGATCGCCGAGCAGCGCCTCGTAGCGCGCCTGCGCCTCGGCGTCGCCGCCGCGGCCGACGAGGTCGGCGAGCTTCACCGTCGCGTCGCGCAGGCCGCGCAGGTAGACGTTGAGGAACACCCGGGCGCGGCCGAGGTCGCGGGGATCGTTCTCGATCACCCGGAAGACGTCGCGCGCCTGGTCGCAGATGCGGTCGATCCGTCCCTCCAGCCGGCGGTCGCCGAGCCGCGCCGCCGCCGCCACCGTCTCGCGCACCAGCGCCTCGGCGGCGTCGATGGCGCGGGCCACCCGCTCGGTGGCGAAGGCGTCCGCGCCCTCGATCCCCTTCGCCCGCATCGGGTCGAGCCCGAAGGCGGCGAGCTGCGCCAGCCCCGCCACGACGCCAAAGGCCGCCGCGCCGAGCACGCCCTGCCCGAGGCTCGCGAAGCCGACGGCGAAGACCGAGGCGCCGGTCAGCGCCGCGGCGACGAGCTTGCGGGGCAGGGCAGGGGGCTTCGCCACCTTGCGCGCCTCGAAGGCCGCCTCGGCGCGCAGCCCCTCGTTGAGGAGCCAGGCCGACAGCATCAGCCCGGCGAAGCCGCCGATCTCGGCCAGCATCTCCCCGGCCGCGCCGCGGCGGATCGCGCCGAGCCCGGCGAAGAGCAGCGGCAGCGGCAGCAGGAACATCAGCCGGGCGCGGATCGACACCCGCGCGGCCTGGCGGCCGCGGAACGGCGCGGGCTGCGGCGCGGCCCCGGGACGCGCGCCCGCCGGCGAATGCCGGCCGCCATAGCGTTGCGCCGCCATCAGACCGGCCCGAGCGCCCAGAACCCCGCCGCGAGCACGATCGCGGCCAGGACGACATAGGCGAGAAGCTGCATGCTCGACGACATGTGTTCCCTGCGACCGACTTTGTCTGCCCGCGGCAGACTGCCTGCGACAGACTGCCGCTGTCTACATAGGCGGCATACCTGTGCGTTACCAGTTCCGCAGGGCCGGCGCAAAGACAAGGCGCTTTTTTTGCGGCACGATTCGCGGTAGAAAGTTGGGCCAATTTTCGTTGGCCGGCGGCCCGTGCTCTGCGGGTCGCGCGGTCCTCGGGAGGGGCACAGGGGGGGCCGGCGCTCCGCCGGCGCCAAGGGACTAAGGGCTGTCTCGAATGGCAAAAGGCACCGTCAAGTGGTTCAACACCGAGAAGGGCTACGGATTCATCCAGCCCTCGGACGGCGGTAAGGACATATTCGTGCATATAACGGCGGTCCAGGCCGCCGGCCTGCAATCGCTGAAGGACAACCAGCCGATCGAATACGAGCTCATCGACGGCCGCGACGGCCGCAAGAGCGCCGGCGCGCTCAAGGTCTGAAGTCCGCGCCGTGACAAACCGGCCCACCCGCCTCGCCGCGGTGAAGCCGGTCCGACGGTTTCCGGATCCAGCGGACCCTTGACGATCTGCCGCCATGGCCCGGTCATGGCGGCAGCCCTTGGCCATGCGAGCCGATCGTCGACGAGCCCACGTCCATTCCGCCCGCGCCGCCCAGCCGGCGGCGGCCACGTAACATTACACACTGCAGGACACGGACTCGTCGCCGCCCCATGCCGGCCGCGCGGATCGACCGAAGCGGGCTTGCCCGCGAAGCCCCAGCGCGACAAGCGAAAGCATTGCTTTCGCCGCGCCGGCGGCTGGAGCGCGTTGGCGCGGAAGCCGGGAGGGGCGCAGATTTCCCCGTCGCACGCCATCCGTCCGTGAGCGCCCCGGCGAGCGCGGAATCGCGCTCGCCCCCCGCAGGGGCGAGCGCGGACGGATTTGCCACGGGTCAAATCCGTCTGGCTTCACCGTCGCGACCTACCTTCGGACGGGTTTCCTCTCCACTGTCGTGCAGTGTGGCAACATTATGGCTTGCTTTATATTTCTGCTTAAAATCAATGACTTGACTTGCGTCCCACTGTGGTACGCCTTCCCGGGGCCTTCTCCTTCCGGCCGTCGCCGGAGCCGAGCTGGTCCCGCAGGACCTTGGGCTTCACCTCTTCGACGGCGCCGGGCGGCAGCTCGCCGAGCTGGAAGGGGCCGTAGGAGATGCGGATCAGCCGGTTCACCGACAGCCCCGCCGCGGCGAGCGCCCGGCGCACCTCGCGGTTGCGCCCCTCGCGCAGGCCCACGGTCAGCCAGGCGTTGGCGCCCTGCTGGCGGTCGACCTCGATAGTCATCGGGGCGAAGCGCTCGCCGTCGAGCGTCAGCCCCCGGCGCAGCGGCTCCAGCGCCGCCTCGTCCGGCACGCCGCGGGCGCGCACCCGGTAGCGCCGCAGCCAGCCGGTCGAGGGCAGCTCCAGCCGCCGCTTCAGGCCGCCGTCGTTGGTCAGCAGCAGCAGGCCCTCCGAGGCGAGGTCGAGCCGCCCGACGCTCACCACCCGCGGCATGTCCGCCGGCAGGTTGGCGAAGACGGTGTCGCGCCCCTTCTCGTCCGAGGCGGTGGTCACCAGCCCCGCCGGCTTGTGGTAGCGCCACAGCCGCGCCGGCTCCGGCTCGGCGACCGGCCTGCCGTCGACCGCGATCCGGTCCGCCGCCGTGACCGTCAGCGCCGGCGTGTCGATCCGCTTGCCGTTCACCGCGACCCGGCCCTCGGCGATCATCGCCTCCGCCTGCCGCCGCGAGGCGACCCCGGCCCGGGCGAGCCGCTTGGCGATGCGCTCCGGCGCCTCGCTCACGCCGCCGGCCGGTAGATGCGCAGGAAGCCCTCGACCGCCTCGGCGACATGCTGCTCGATCCGCGCCTCGCAGGCCGCCCCCGCCCCGCAGAACAGCCGACGCAGGAACAGATCGCCCCGGCACAGCGACAGGAACCGCCGCGCCGCCAGGTCCGGGTCGTCCACCTCGATCTCCCCCCGCGCCGCCGCCGCCTCGATCACCGGCGCCAGCCACCGCCGCGCCCCGTCGACCTTGCGGTAGAACTCCTCGCCCAAGGCCGGAAACCGCTCCGATTCCGCCAGCGCCGCCCGAAAGGCGTTCTGCCCCTCGGCCGAGAACGCCTGCTCCGTGGTCCACCGCGCGAAGTCCGCAAGGATCGCCGTCAGCGCCCGCTCCTCCGTCTCGACCGGGATCTCGCGGCGCCAGGCGCAGTCCCCGGACATCACTGCGGCGAAGAGCGCCGCCTTGTCCGGGAAATACCGGTAGAGCGTCGCCTTCGACACCCCCGCCGCGCGGGCGATGTCGTCGACGCTCGCCGCCTGGAACCCGTGCGCGAGGATCACCTCCCGCGCCCCCGCCAGCACCTGCGCGAGCTTGCGCTCCGACGCCCGCTCCCGCGCCGGCTCCTCGCCCCGCTCCGGCGCGGTCGCCTCCGCCTCGCTCCGCTCCCTGGCGTTCTCCACCGGCATCCTCCCGTTCTCCGCCCACGCTACCAGCCGCGCCCGCGTCCGTCCACGCTCGCAATTTGGTGAACCAAACGGTTCAGTTTCGGTTGACATATGGGATCCGCGGCGCCAGATTACGACTCGAAACGAAACAGTTTCGTTTCTTGATAAGAAGGACATTCGCAATGATCCGTTCGTCCCTGATCCTCGGCGCCGCGCTACTCGCCTTTGGCGGCGCCGCCTCGGCCGAGACGCTCTCGCAGGCGGTGAGCTCCGGCCGCTACGACCAGGCGGCGGTGCAGCAGCTGCTGGCCGGCTCGGGCCTCACCTACAACGAGGCCCAGAGCATGACGATCAGCGAGATCGCCCAGAAGAAGTGGAAGGACGACTGATCCCTCCCGGCCGCCGCCCTGCCGCGCGTCCGGCGCGGCGGGACGGCGGCCCCTTGCCGCGCCCCGCGCGGGCGCGGCAGATGGCTCCATGACCCGCTTCGCGCCGTTCATGGAGATCGCCCTCGCCGAGGCCCGCGCCGCGGCCGCCCGGGCCGAGACGCCGGTCGGGGCCGCCATCGCCGGCCCCTCCGGCGACCTCCTCGCCCGCGACGGCAACCGCACCCGCGAGCGCGCCGACCCGACCGCCCACGCCGAGATCCTCGCCATCCGCGCCGCCTGCGCCGCCGTCGGCTCCGAGCGGCTGCCGGGCGCCGTCCTCTACGTGACGCTGGAGCCCTGCGCGATGTGCGCCGCCGCCATCGCCGCCGCCCGCATCGCCCGCCTCGTCTACGGCGCCCCCGACCCGAAATCCGGCGGCGTCGAGCACGGCGCCCGCGTCTTCGACCACCCCCAGACCCACTGGCGCCCCGAGATCGTCGCCGGCGTGCGCGAGGCCGAGTCCGCGGCGCTGCTGCGAGCGTTCTTCGCCGAGCGGCGCTAACCCAGCGCAATCGCCGAGAGCAGGCGGCCGTAGTCCGTCTCGCCGGCGTGGGTGGTGCGGCGGTAGGAGAAGAACCGCTCCGGGTCGGAGAAGGTGCAGCGCCCGAGCCACTCCGCCTCGGCGACGCCCGCCGCCCGCAGGCGGGCGAGCACGAAGCCCGGCAGGTCGAAGCGCATCCGGTCGCCCTCGCCTTGCGCGAAGTGCCGGGCAAAGGCCGGATCCTCGTCGGCGAAGCGGTAGTAGAACTCCGGCCCCACCTCGTAGGCGCGCTGGCTGATCGTCGGGCCGACGCAGGCGCGCACCCGGCCGGCCTCGGCCCCGAGCCCTTCCATCGCCTCGAGCGTCGCCTCGAGCACCCCGTCGAGCGCCCCGCGCCAGCCGGCATGGGCGGCGCCGATAACGCCGGCCTCCGGGTCGTGGAACAGCACCGGCGCGCAGTCGGCCGTCAGGATCCCGAGCGCCACCCCCGGCCGGTCGGTCACCGCCGCGTCGGCGCGCGGCCGCTCGCTCCACCCCTCGGGCCCGGCGACCACCGCCTCGGCCGAGTGGATCTGGTGCAGCGACAGCAGCCGCTCCGGCGCCACCCCGAGCGCCGCCGCCGCCCGGGCGCGGTTCAGCCGCACCGCCTCGGCCTGGTCGCGCGAGCCGGGCCCGCAGTTCAGGCCGCGATAGACGCCCGACGAGGCGCCCCCCCGGCGGGTGAAGAAGCCGTGGCGCGTCCCGGCGAGAAGGTCCGAGGTCAGGATCTCAAGGGCGTTCTGGGGCATCGGCGAATCCGGGCGGCAGACCCGCCCCGGACGGGACGATGGCCAGCGCCTTGAACAGCGTTCCCATTTCGGTGGGGTCGGTCAAGCGCCGAACGTCCCCTGCGAGCCGGGCCGCGACCTCCGCGCCCCGGCCGCGCGCCAGCCGCTCGGCCCGCGCCGCGATCCCGAGCCGCGCCAGGAGCTCGCCCTGCGCCGCCGGTCCGAGGCTGCGCGCCGGCCGCGCCGCCTCGGCGAGCGCCCGGAAGCGGACATGCGCCGTCAGGTCGGCCTCCCCCGGCGCGGCCAGCGGATCCGCCGGCGCATGGCGCGAGACCGCCTGCAAGGTGTCGCCCGTCCCGTCCCATTCGCCGTAGTCGACGACCAGCGCCGCGCCCCCCGCCGCCGCGATCCGCGCCCCGACCTCCGCGGCCACGGCCTCGCCGGCGGGGCAGGTCTCCACCACCACCCCGTCGGGGGTCAGCGGAAAGCGCGCCTCCAGCCCCGGATCGACGTGCAGCGGCCCCCAGTCGAAGGCGAGCCGCCCGTCCGCCACCCCGACCCGCCGCTCCTGCCAGCCGGGATCGGCGCGGCGGTGCTGGCGGATCGGCAGCGCGTCGAAGAACTCGTTGGCGACGAGGAAGAGCGGCCCCGCCGGCAGCTCGGAGAGGCGCGCCGCGAAGTGCGGCCGGAACGCGGCGAGCCGCGCCGCCTGCGCCCGGCGCAGCACCGGGCTCGTCTCCACCAGCCACAGCTCCGCCGACGCGAGGAACCCCGGCAGGGCGGCCAGCGCCCGCAGCGCGTCGGCCATCAGCGTCCCGCGCCCGGGGCCGAGCTCGGCGAGCACGACCCGCCCCGGCGCTCCCTGGTCGAGCCACGCCTGCCCGATCCATGCGCCCACGAGCTCGCCGAACATCTGGCTCACCTCCGGGGCGGTGACGAAATCGCCCCCCGGGCCGAAGGGATCGCGGGCGGCGTAGTAGGCGGCCCCCGCCTCGGCGAGATAGGCGTCGAGCCCGATCGGCCCCCCGGCGGCGATGCGCGCCGCGAGCGAGGCGGCGAGCGGCGTCACCGCCTGCGCCGGGCCCGCCGCGCCGGGGCGGGCGCCGGCGGCCCCGGGCGCAGGAGGAGCACGATCCCCGCGACGATCATCGGCAGCGACAGGATCTGCCCCATCGTCAGGCCCCAGGTTCCGAAGGCGATCACGTGGCCGAACGGGTTGGCCGCGGTCACGAACTGCGCGTCCGCCTGCCGGAAGCCCTCGACGAGACAGCGCGCGAGCCCGTAGCCGAGCAGGAACAGCCCCATCACCCGCCCCGGCCGCGCCAGCGCCCCGCGCCGGACGGCGAGGAGCAGCAGGAGCCCGAGCGCCACGCCCTCGAGCGCCGCCTCGTAGAGCTGCGAGGGATGCCGGCCGCAGGCGATCGGCCAGGGCACCGGGCAGTCGGCGCCGGGGAAGATGACGCCCCAGGGCGCCTCGGTCGGCCGCCCCCACAGCTCGCCGTTCACGAAATTGGCGAGCCGCCCGAAGAACAGCCCGATCGGCGCGGCGGCGGCGACCGCGTCGCCGAGGCGCAGCGTGTCGACGCCGTTCTTCCGGGCGAAGCCGATCGTCGCCAGCACCACCCCGAGGAAGCCGCCGTGGAAGGACATGCCGCCCTTCCAGACGGCGAGGATCTCGGCCGGATGCGCGAGATACCATCCCGGCTGGTAGAAGAGCACGAAGCCGAGCCGCCCGCCGAGGATCACGCCGACGACCATCCAGGTCAGCAGGTCCTCGGCGCGCGCCGGCTCCATCGGGCTCCGCCCGCCCCAGAGCGCCGGCCGCGCGCAGAGCCAGGCGATGTAGCGCCAGCCGAGGACCAGACCGACGATATAGGCGAGCGCGTACCAGCGCAGCGCCAGCTCCCGCCCGAGCACGTCGACCGAGAAGATCACGGGATCGATGTCGGGAAAGGGCAGGGCGAGCAGCATCGGGCGTCCGTGCGGGGCAGGGGGGCGCCGCCTGCATCACGGCCGCCCCGCCCCTTGTCAAGCCGGCGGGAGGCCGGCCCCGCGCCGATCGCGCGCGTTGCGTTTCCCCGCCTCCGGTGAGACCGTCGGGACGTCGCCAGTGAGCGACGAGGGGAAAGCGTCATGCCGAAGCTGCTGATCACCCATGAGGTCGAGGATGTCGCCCATTGGCTCGCGTCGCCGAAGCGCGAGGAGGTCTTCGCGGGCGTGGCCACGAACATCACGACGTTCGTCCACCCGCAGGACGCGAACCGCGTCGCCCTGACGATGGAGGTCGCCGACATGGCGGCCTTCGAGAAGCTCGTGCGGAGCGAGGCGGGCGCGGCCGCGATGAAGTACGACGGCGTCCGGCCGCAGACCCTGGTCGTCTACGTCGAAGGCTGACTGGCGCGGGCGCCGCCGCACGTCGCGGGGGCGACCGCGCGGGCAGACGACCCTCACATCCGTTTGGCGCCCCCGTTGGAAAGCGGGCGCCGCGGGTCCATATGCTCCGCCGAGGCAAGGAGGGCGACCGGCCATGCAGACCCGCGGCAAGATCTTCGACGACATCTCGCAGCTGATGACCAACGCGATGGGCGTGGCGCAAGGCGCGCGCACCGAGGCCGAGACCGCGCTCAAGGGCCTCGTCGACCGCTGGCTCGCCGACCGCAACCTCGTCACCCGCGAGGAGTTCGACGCGGTGCGCGCGATGGCGCAGAAGGCGCGCGAGGAGAACGAGTCGCTCAAGGCCCGGATCGAGGCGCTGGAGGCGGCGCGGCGCAAGCCGAAGGCGGCTGCGGGCGGCGATTCCGCGGAGGAGTAGCCGCGTTAACAACCCGTCGATTTGTGACGGCGCTGTCACAAGATTTGTCTTTACAGCGGCTCAGGCGTCGCCCACCATATCTTGTAGGTCGTGGGTTCCGGCCTATGACCTGTTGTTAACCTCCCACCCCGGTCGGGGTTCGCCCCGGCGGCGGTCCAGATGGAAGGGCGTCGGGCATGGCTGTTGTCGAGCGTGATTTCAATTCCGAGGAACTCCACCCGATCGACATCGTGGAATCGCTCGCCGAGGAGCGGTCGTGGGACTTCGACCGCATCGCCGACGACCAGATCGCCATGGCCATCGAGGGCGCCTGGCGCACCTATTCCGTCACGCTCGCCTGGTCCGCGCGCGAGGAGACGCTGCGGCTGATCTGCGCCTTCGAGATGGCGCCGCCGACGCGCAAGCTGCCGGCGTTCTACAAGGTGATGGCGCTCGCCAACGACAAGTGCTGGTCGGGCGCCTTCGTGCTCTGGCCCGACCAGAAGCTCATGGTCTACCGCTACAGCCTCAACCTCGTCGGCGGCGCGACCGCCGGCGCGGGCCAGATCCAGGACATGGTGCGCGCCGCCGTGGCGGCGTCGGAGCGGTTCTATCCGGCCTTCCAGCTCGTCGCCTGGGGCGGTGAGGCCCCCGAGAAGGCGCTTGGCATCGCCATGGGCGAGGCCTACGGTCGCGCCTGAACCTCGCGGCCCCTCCCCGGCCGCGGACCGGGGAGGGGCGCACATGAACATCGCTGGTCTCTCCGATCGCGGCCTCGTCCTGCTCGGCTGCGGCAAGATGGGCTCCGCGCTGCTGGAGGGATGGCTCGCGAGCGGCCTGCCGCCCTCCGCCGTCTCGGTGCTCGAGCCCACCCCCTCGCCGCGGCTCGAGGGACTCGCCCGCGAGGGCCTCCGCCTCAATGACTTCCCGCCGGCGCCGCCCGCCATCGCCGTCGTCGCGGTCAAGCCGCAGACCATGGGCGCGGCGCTGCCCCGCCTCGCCGCCTATGGCGGCGGCGGCACCCTCTTCCTCTCCATCGCCGCCGGCACCCCGATCCGCGCCTTCGAGGCGGCGCTCGGCCCGGGCACGCCGGTGGTGCGCGCCATGCCGAACACCCCCGCCGCCATCGGCCGCGGCATCACCGCGCTGGTCGGCAACGCCGCGGCGGACGAGGCGGCGATGGACGCCGCCCAGGCGCTGATGGCCGCGGTCGGCGAGACCGCCCGGCTCGATTCCGAGGCGCAGATGGACGCGGTCACCGCCGTCTCCGGCTCCGGCCCGGCCTATGTCTTCCTGCTGATCGAGGCGCTCGCCGCCGCCGGCGAGGCCGAGGGCCTCGACCGCGACCTCGCCCTGCGCCTCGCCCGCGCCACCATCGCCGGCGCCGGCCGGCTGGCGGAGTCCGCCGACGAGGATCCCGCCCGCCTGCGCGTCAACGTCACCAGCCCGGGCGGCACCACCGCCGCCGCGCTGGAGGTCCTCATGGATCCGCACGAGGGCCTGCCAGCGCTGCTCTCGCGCGCCGTCGCCGCGGCGGCCGAGCGCAGCCGCGCGCTCTCCGGCTAGGCTCATGCTGCAGTGCAGCATGGACCCCTTGATTTCCATGCTGCGGTGCAGCATATAGACGACAAGAGCAACGACCCCAGACCAAGGAGACCCCAGATGTTCGATCCCAAGACGTTCTCGTTCGATGTCGAGAAGCTGACCGACTTCTTCAAGCAGAACGACTTCACCAAGCAGCTCTCCACGCTGAAGATGCCCGGCTTCGACGCCGAGGCGCTCATCGCCGCCCAGAACAAGAACATGGACGCCCTCGTCGAGGCCAACAAGGCCGCCGCCGCCGGCTACCAGGACCTGTTCAAGAAGCAGATGGCGATCTTCGAGGAGACGATGGCCGAGGCGGCCAAGCACCTGAAGTCCTTCGACGCCACCAAGCTCGACCCCGAGAAGGCCAAGGCCCAGGGCGAGCTCGCCAAGGCCGCCTTCGAGAAGGCGATCGCCAACATGCAGGCGCTGGCCGAGAGCGCCCAGAAGGCCAACACCGACGCCTACGAGATCGTCGCCGCCCGCATCCAGGAGAGCCTGTCCGAGCTCCGCGACATGGCCGGCAAGCTGACCTCCAAGGCCTGACCCCCGCGCCAGCCGCACAAACCTGTCGAGCGACGAAACCGCTTGCCCTCGCCGGGCAGGCGGTTTCTCTATGCGGGCCGCCGCTCTACATGGCGCCGCCGAGGCCCGCATGCCCGAGATCGCCTTCGACGACTTCCTCAAGGTCGACATCCGCGTGGGCCGCGTCACCCGCGTCGAGCCCTTCCCCGAGGCCCGCAAGCCGGCCTTGAAGCTCTGGATCGACTTCGGCCCCGAGATCGGCGAGCGCAAATCGTCGGCGCAGATAACCGAGCACTACGCCCCCGAGGCCCTGCTCGGCCGTCTCGTCCTCGCCGTCGTCAACTTCCCCCCGCGCCAGATCGGCCCCTTCCGATCCGAGGTCCTCACCCTCGGCCTCGCCGACGCGAACGGCGCCGTCGTCCTCATCCAGCCGGAGCGCCCCGTCGCCCCCGGCGCCCGCCTGCACTGACGGCGCACGCGCGGTTTTCCGGTCTGGTCAGCCCGGGACGCAGGCGATACCGTCCCGGCCGGAAACGCGCCCCGGAGGCGCGGCAGGGGGGATGACGGCATGGCGGCGTACCTCGTGGTCGATACGGAAATCACCGACCCCGACGCCTACGAGCGATACAAGGCGTTGGCGCGGCCGACGGTCGAGGCCCATGGCGGCGAGTACCTCGCCCGCGGCGGCGCGCTCGACGTGCTGGAGACCGATCTCTGGTCGCCGAGCCGGCTGGTCATCATCCGCTTTCCCGACGCGGCCGCAGCCCGGACCTGGGCCGACAGCCCGGACTACGCGGCGGTCAAGCCGATCCGGCACGGGGCGGCCCGATCGACGCTGGCGATCGTCGAAGGGGTCTAGCGCCATGTCCACGCCCCGCATCATCGTCACCCGCAAGATGCCCCAAGCCGTCGAGGACCGCCTCGCCGCCTCCGGCCTCGACGTCGTCTTCAACGAGGACGACCGCCTCTTCACCCGCGCCGACACCATCCGCGCCCTCCAGGAGGCCGACGGCATCCTCCTCGCCGTCGGCGACCCCCTCGACGGCGTGCTGCTCGACGCCGAGGGCAGGCGCCGCGCCCGGATCATCGCCAACTTCGGCGTCGGCGTGAACCACATCGACCTGGACGCGGCGAGGGCGCGCGGCGTCATCGTCACCAACACCCCCGGCGTCCTCACCGACGCCACCGCCGACACCGCGATGATGCTGATCCTCCAGGCCACCCGCCGCGCCTCGGAGATGGAGCTGGCGCTGCGCCGCGGCGAATGGGGCGGCTTCTCCCCGACCGCCGATCTCGGCATGTCGATCCAGGGCAAGACCCTCGGCGTCGTCGGCATGGGCCGCATCGGCGCCGCCACCGCGCGGCGCGCCGTGCTCGGCTTCGGCATGAAGGCGATCTACTTCAACCGCTCCGCCGTCGGCCCCTGGGACTTCCCCGCCGAGGCGCGCCCCTCGATCGAGGCGGTGATGGAGGAGGCCGACGTCGTCACGATCCACGCCCCCGGCGGCGGCGCCAACCGCGGCCTGATCTCCGCCGAGCGCATCGCCCGCATGAAGCCGACCGCCTACCTCGTCAACACCGCCCGCGGCGACGTCATCGACGAGCCGGCGCTGACCGCGGCCCTCGCGGAGCGCCGCATCGCCGGCGCCGGCCTCGACGTCTTCGCCCACGAGCCCAACGTGCCCCCCGAGCTCGTCGCGCTGGAGAACGTCACCCTCCTCCCCCATATCGGCTCGGCGACGCTGGAGACCCGCACCGCGATGGGAATGCTCGCCGCCGAGAACCTCATCGCGCATTTCCGCGGCGAGCCGCTGCCCTCACGGGTAGTTTAACCGCCCGGGGTTGACGGCGGCGTGATCGCCGGGCGAATTCCCGACGTCTGTTGTCAACAAGTCGAGATCCCGAACATGGCCAAACCCCTGAACGCCTGGGCTCCGCGCATGCTGAGCGTGCTGCGCATCATGGCGGCGCTGCTCTTCATGGCGCACGGCACGCAGAAGCTCCTCGGCTTCCCGGCCTCCGACTTCAGCCCGGCCATGTTCTCGCTGCCCTGGATCGCCGGCGTTCTGGAGCTCTTCGGCGGCGCCGCGCTCGTCGTCGGCTTCATGACCCGCCCGGTCGCCTTCGTCCTCTCCGGCCTGATGGCGGCCGCCTACTTCATGGCCCACGCGCCGCAGAGCTTCTTCCCGACGCTGAACGGCGGCGACGCGGCGATCCTCTTCTGCTTCGTCTTCCTCTACCTCGTCTTCGCCGGCCCGGGCCCCTGGAGCATGGACGCCGCCCGCGGCCGCGCCTGACGCTTCCCGCCTCCGACATGCCTCGCGGCCCGGACTGTCCGGGCCGCCACGTTTTCGTGGCCGCCTCGACACGGGCCGGCCGAGCGCATAACTCTGCGCCCGACCCGTCCCCGACTGCGCCGAGGAGCACGCCATGACCGATTTCCGCGCCCGCGACGCCCGCGACCCCGCCGCCGGCGACAACGAGCTCGGGCCCATGCCCTCCTGGGACCTCTCCGCGCTCTATACGGGCGAGGCCGCCCCCGAACTCGCGGCCGACCTCGACTGGCTCGCCGCCGAATGCGCCACCTTCGCGCGCGACTACGAGGGCAAGCTCGCCGGGCTCGACGCCGCCGGCCTCCTCGCTGCCGTCCGCCGTTGGGAGCGCATCCAGCAGGTCTCCGGCCGGATCATGAGCTTCGCCGGGCTGCGCCACTACCAGAACACCCTCGACCCGGCCCGCGCCAAGTTCTTCGGCGACAAGCAGGCCGCGATCACCGACGCCACCACGCCGCTCGTCTTCTTCACGCTGGAGCTGAACCGCATCGACGACGCGGTGCTCGACGCCCGCCTCGCCGCCGACGCCGCGCTCGCCCGCTACAAGCCGGTGCTCGACCGCGTTCGCGCCATGAAGCCCTATCAGCTCTCCGACGAGCTGGAGAAGTTCCTGCACGACCAGTCCGTCGTCGGCGCCGCCGCCTGGAACCGGCTCTTCGACGAGACCATGGCCGGCCTCATCTTCGAGGTTCAGGGCGAGACCCTCGGCCTCGAGGCCACCCTCAACCTCCTCTCCGACACCGACCGCGCCAGGCGCCAGGCCGCCGCCGAGGCGCTGGCCGCCGTCTTCGCCGAGAAGCGCGCCCTCTTCGCCCGCATCACCAACACGCTCGCCAAGGAGAAGGAGGTCGAGGACCGCTGGCGCAAGCTGCCCACCCCGCAGACCTCGCGCCACCTGGCCAACGACGTCGAGCCCGAGGTGGTGCAGGCCCTGCGCGACGCCGTGGTCGCCGCCTATCCGCGGCTCTCGCACCGCTACTACGCGCTGAAGGCGCGCTGGCTCGGCCTCGACAAGCTCCAGGTGTGGGACCGCAACGCCCCCCTGCCGCGCGACGACGACCGCAAGATCCCCTGGGCCGAGGCGGTGGCCACCGTCCTCGCCGCCTACGGCGACTTCGACCCGCGCATGGCCGAGCTGGCCCAGCCCTTCTTCGGCGACGGCGGCTGGATCGACGCCGCGGTGAAGCCCGGCAAGGCCCCCGGCGCCTTCGCGCATCCCACCGTCACCGACGCCCACCCGTTCCTGCTCCTCAACTACCTCGGCAAGCAGCGCGACGTGATGACGCTCGCCCACGAGCTCGGCCACGGCGTCCACCAGCGCCTCGCGGCGAAGCAGGGAGAGCTCCTCGCCGACACGCCGCTGACGCTGGCCGAGACGGCCTCGGTCTTCGGCGAGATGCTGACCTTCCAGAAGCTCCTCGCCGCCGCCGGGACGCCCGAGGCCCGCAAGATTCTCCTCGCCGGCAAGGTCGAGGACATGATCAACACCGTGGTCCGCCAGATCGCCTTCTACGATTTCGAGTGCAAGCTCCACGAGGCGCGGCGGCAGGGCGAGCTGACGCCCGAGGACATCGGCACCCTGTGGATGAGCGTGCAGGGCGACAGCCTCGGCCCTGCCTTCGAGTTCATGCCGGGATACGAGACCTTCTGCTCCTACATCCCGCATTTCATCCACTCGCCGTTCTACGTCTACGCCTACGCCTTCGGCGACGGGCTGGTGAACGCCCTTTACGC
>NZ_JAGOMQ010000013.1 GCF_017993425.1 Amaricoccus sp. | reverse complement strand
CGGGCGCGGGCGGCCCGAACGGGCCCGCACGGTGCAGACCTCCGCCACCGTCCCTCGGCCCCCGGGGCGCCCACGAATGCCCGAAAGACCCGAAAAGAGGCCAAACCAAGCGTTTCGCAGAGGTCTCCTGTAAATATATTTCGAATTATATTTGCGCGCAAATAGGCATGATCGAGACCTCGCCCGTTCGCATTTGCCCGGGCTCGTCCAGCAGCATTGCGGGCATTGGCCATGAGGGTGCGCGGCCCTGGCATCGTATCGTGAAAGAAAACGGGCGCCCGCATGGCGGGCGCCCCGGGCCGGGCGGCAAGCAGCCCTTATGGCCGGTCCGTCAGTTCGCCTGCCTGCGAAGGAAGGCGGGGATGTCGACGCGTTCGCGATCTTGGTCCTCGTAGCCGGCGTCCTGGGCGGGCCGGCTCGCCGGCTCGGCGGCGCGGGGGCGCAGCGGGGCGTCCTCGCGGCCGACCTGGCCGGTCATGCGGTGGATCAGGCTGTTGATGGTGAGCCTGCTGCCGCGGTCGGCGTCCCGCCGCGGCTCGGCCGCCGTCGCCGCGGACGCGGCCATCGGCGCCGCCTTGGGCACGTTCTGCACGGCGCGCTGCAGCCGGGCGAGCGCCTCGGGCGAGGGATCGCCGGCGCGGCGCGGCGCGCCGGCGACGGGGGCCGGCTGCGGCACCGGCGCGGCGGCGGCCGGCTCGGCGAAGAGCTCGGAGCGGTCCTCGGCCTCGGGCTCGCGGCGATCGGCGAAGTGCGCCGGCGGGGCGGCCGGCTCGGGCGCGCGCGCCGGCGCCGGGAAGGCGGCGGCCGCAGGCCGGGCGGGCGCGGGCGCCGGCGCGGCGATCGGCTCGGCAGTCGCGCGGCGCACCGGCATGGCCTCGGCCCTCGCGACGGCGTCGATGCCGGTGGCGACGACGCTGACGCGCATCTGGCCGGCCATCTCCGGGTCGAGCGTCGAGCCGACCATGATGTTGGCGTCCGGGTCGACCTCGGCGCGGATGCGGTTGGCCGCCTCGTCGAGCTCGAAGAGCGTCAGGTCCGGGCCCGCGGTGATGTTGATCAGCACGCCCTTGGCGCCCTTGAGGCTGATCTCGTCGAGGAGCGGGTTGGCGATCGCCTTCTCCGCCGCCTGCACGGCGCGATCCTCGCCGGCGCTCTCGCCGGTGCCCATCATCGCCTTGCCCATCTCGCTCATCACCGCGCGCACGTCGGCGAAGTCGAGGTTGATGATGCCGGGGCGGACCATCAGGTCGGTCACGCCCTTGACGCCCTGGTAGAGCACGTCGTCGGCGAGGGAGAACGCCTCGGTGAAGGTGGTCTTCTCGTTGGCGAGCCGGAACAGGTTCTGGTTCGGGATGATGATCAGCGTGTCGACGTGGCGCTGCAGCTCCTCGACGCCGGCCTCGGCCTGGCGCATCCGCCGGGCGCCCTCGAACTGGAAGGGCTTGGTCACGACGCCGACGGTCAGCACGCCCATCTCGCGCGCCGCCTTGGCGATGATCGGGGCGGCGCCGGTGCCGGTGCCGCCGCCCATGCCGGCGGTGATGAAGCACATGTGGCAGCTCGCCAGCCGCTCGACGATGTCCTCGATCGACTCCTCCGCCGCGGCGGCGCCGACCTCGGGACGCGCGCCGGCGCCGAGGCCCTCGGTCACGCGGGCGCCGAGCTGGAGCTTGTTGGTGGCGCGGCTCTGCTGGAGCGCCTGGGCGTCGGTGTTGGCGACGACGAACTCGCAGCCCTCCAGCGCCTTGTCGATCATGTTGTTGACCGCGTTGCCGCCGGCGCCGCCGACGCCGATGACCGTGATCCGGGGGCTGAGGTCGTTGGTGACCGGTATCGAGAGTTTCAGCGCCATTTTGTCGTCCGCCTGTCCTGTTGCCCCTGCCTCGTGACTCCGCCGCGGTTTTCCCCGCGCCCGCGGCCTGCTCCGTAACTTGGAAAGTTAACGGATCCTCGCGCTAGGGTCACGCAGAATCCACATGTCAACCTCAATATGTTGTGGAAGCTCACAACATCACCGTGTATGCGACCGAACTGCCACACGATTTACCAGTTCTCCCTGAACCAGCGCAACGCCCGCGACACCCGGCGGGCTCCCTGGCGGTCTGCGGGCATCTCGAAGTCCCAGCATTCGTCCTGCGGGTGGCTCACGTGCATGGCGAGGCCGACCGCGGTGGAGAAGGCGGCGCCGGTCGCCGACTGCGGCAGGCCCTGCACCCGGAGCGGCTTGCCCACCCGGCACTGGCGGCCGAGGATGTGGCTCGCCACGAACTCGAGGCCGGGGATCTGCGCGGAGCCGCCGGTCAGCACGATGCGCTGGCTCGGCAGGTACTCGAATCCCGAGGCGTCGAGGCGGGCGCGGACCTCCTCGAGGATCTCCTCGACGCGGGGGCGCATCACGCCGATCAGCTCGGCGCGCGAGATCTGGCGGCGGTCGTGGTCCCAGTCGCCGAGGATCGAGGGCAGCTCGATCATCTCGCGGTCGTCGAGGCCGGTGGCGATCAGGCCGCCGTGCATGGTCTTCAGCCGCTCGGCGTCCTGCATCGAGACCTGCAGGCCCTGGCAGATGTCGGAGGTGACGTGGACGCCGCCCATGCGCACCGTGTCGGCGTAGATCATCTGCCGGCGGACGAAGACCGAGAGGCCGGTGACGCCGCCGCCGATGTCGACGCAGGCGGCGCCGAGCTCCTGCTCGTCCTCGACGAGGCTGGCGAGGCCGGAGGCGTAGGGGGCGACCACCACGCCGGCGAGCTCGAGGTCGCAGCGGCGGATGCAGTGCAGCACGTTGCGGAGCGGGGTGGCCGCGATCGTCAGCAGGTGCATGTCGACGGCGAGGATCTTGCCGATCTGCCCGCGCGGGTCGGTGAGGCCGGTGCGGTTGTCGAGGCAGAAGTTCACGGGGAGCGCGTGCAGCGCCTCGCGGTCCTGGCCGTAGTCGGGGATGTCGCAGGCGGCGAGCACGTGGCCGATGTCGCGCTCGGCGACGGCGCCGTGCTCGACCTCGGTCTCGCCGGTGCAGCCGTAGCTGCGCGGCCTGCCGCCGGCGAAGGAGACGATGACGTGGTCGACCCGCAGCGAGGCCATCTTCTGCGCCGCCTGGATCGCCGTGCGGATGGCGCGCTCGCATTCCTCCATCGCGGCGATCTCGCCGAAGGCGACGCCGCGGGAGCGGGTGTTGGAGGCGCCGATGACGCGGAAGGCGCCCTGCGTCAGCGTCGGGCGGGCGTCGGGGGCGTCGCTCTCGTCGTCGGAGGGGACGAACTGGAGGACGAGGCAGGAGACCTTCGAGGTGCCGATGTCGAGCACGGCGATGACGCCGCGCCTCAGCGCCGCCTCGCGCCGCGCCCGCATCGCGCGCTGCACCTCGTAGAGCTGTCGCCTCATGCGTCCTCTCCCTTCATCTCCTTGCGCAGGCGAGCCAGCTCGGCCTGCGCGTGTTCGTTGAGCCTGAGCGCCGGCCGGGCCGGGTCGCGGAAATCGACGACGCTGACGTCGCGCGACAGCATCTCCTCGGCGGCGTCGAGCGCCATCACCCGGCGGAGCGCGCCGAGCGGGTCGGTCTCGGGCAGGAGGATCGCCTGGTCGCGGTCGAGCACGAGGTCCCAGCGCCGCTCGCCGACGCGGACGAGGCCGCGGATGCGGTCGAGGATCGGCTGCGCGTCCTGGAGGAGCGCCAGCGCCTCCGGCACCGCGGCGTCGGCGCCCTCGCCGGCGATCAGCGGCAGGTCGGGCCGGCGCAGGCGGCTGTCGATCTCGGCGACGCGCACGCCGGCGTGGTCGAGGAGCATCACCCCGTCGGGGCTGCGCCAGACGACGACGGGGATCCGCTCGATGGCGCGGATCTCGAGGCTGCCGCCGGCCAGCGCCCGGACGGAGGCGCGCTCGACGGCGGAGAGCGCCTCGACGCGCTCGCGCACCGCGCCGACGTCGACCTCGAGCGAGCTGACGGGCAGGTCGACGAAGGCGGCGACGCGGATCGCCTCGGCGAGATCGGGGGTGACGCCGGGCACGTCGATGCGGGTGATGAGGAAGGAGGGTCGCTCGATCAGGCTGGACCTGAGGTTCTCGTAGGCGAGGACCGCCCGGGCCTTCAGGTCGAGCTCCGCCGCGAGGGTCCAGACGGCGAGGATCCCGGCCAGCATCGGCACGCCGAAGTTGACGAGGCGGCGGAACGACGGCCGCAGCCACAGCCGGTTCAGCCGGTAGCGGAGCCGCGACGGCGCCGGGTCGCGGCGCGGGCCGGGGCGGACGGCCGGGGGGCGGCCGGGGTGGACGGCTACCGGGAGCACGAGGCGTCCTCCACCATCCAGCGCACCAGATCGCCGAAGCTCATGCCGCAATGCGCCGCCTGCTCGGGCGCGAGCGAGGTGGGCGTCATGCCGGGCTGGGTGTTGATCTCCAGCACGATCAGCCCGTCGAGGCCGCGCGCCTCGTCCCAGCGGAAGTCCGTGCGGCTGACGCCGCGGCAGCCCACGGCGCGGTGGGCGCGCAGCGCCTGGTCGAGGCAGGCCGCCTCGATCTCCGCCGGGATCTCGGCGGGCACCACGTGGCGCGAGCCGCCGGGAGCATACTTGGCGTGGTAGTCGTACCAGCCGTCGGAGAGGATGTCCGTGACCGCCAGCGGCCGGTCGCCCATCACGGTGACGGTCATCTCGCGGCCGGGCACGTAGGCCTCGACCATCAGCACCTCGGGCATGTCGTCGGCGACCTGGGCCGGGCCGTTCGCCCCCTCGGCGACGAGGTAGACGCCGACGGAGGAGCCCTCGTTGACCGGCTTGATCACGTAGGGCGGCGGCATCGGGTGATGGCCGCGCGCCTCCGTCTTGCAGACGAGGCGGCCCTCGGCCACCGGCAGGCCGGCGGCGGCGAAGACCTGCTTGGCGCGGATCTTGTCCATGGCCAGCGCCGAGGCGAGCACGCCGGAATGGGTGTAGGGGATGGCGAGCCATTCGAGCAGGCCCTGGACGCAGCCGTCCTCGCCCCAGCGGCCGTGCAGCGCGTTGAAGGCTACGTCGGGGGCGGCCTCGACCAGCGCGCGCGCGAGGTCGGGGCCGGCGTCGATCTCGACGACGTCATAGCCTTCCTGCCGCAGCGCGGCTGCACATTCGCGGCCCGACGAGAGCGAAACCTCGCGCTCGGCCGAGCGGCCGCCCATAAGCACCGCGATGCGGGCGCGTGTCCTGCTCGACATGCCCGCCTCATTGTCCGCCCCATGGCCTTTGCGGCCTTGCTCGGGGTCAGCCTCATGCCGGGAGGGATCTGCCCACCCGCATGATTTCCCACTCTAGCGTTATCCCTGAGGATTCCCAAACCCTTTTTCGCACCAGCTCGCCGAGATTCTCCAGATCGGCGGCGCTCGCCCCCCCGGCGTTGACCAGGAAGTTCGCGTGCATGGGGGACATCTGCGCTCCACCCAGGGTTGCGCCCTTCATGCCGGCGTCCTGGATGAGCTTCCAGGCCTTGAGGTCATGGACGTCGTCCGCCTTGCCGGTCGAGGAGAACCCGGCCGGGTTGCGGAAGGTCGAGCCCGCCGAGCGGTCCTTCGTCGGCTGGCTGGCGTCGCGGCGGGCGAGTTGCTCGTCCATCCGCGCCGCGATCGCCTCGGGCGCGTCGCGGGGGCCGGTCAGGGTCACCTCGACGATCACCATGTCGGGCGGCAGCGTCGTGGAGCGGTAGGCGAAGCCCATGTCGTCCGGCCCGAGGGTCACGGCCTCGCCGGTTCGGGTCACCGCGCGGGCGGAGACGAAGGCGTCGCGGGTGTAGAGGCCGTAGCAGCCGGCGTTCATCCGCGCCGCACCGCCGATGGAGCCGGGGATGGTGCGCAGGAAGCCGAGGTCGACCCCGGCCTCGGCCGACTTGCGGGCGACGTGGGCGTCGAGGGCGGCGGCGCCGGCGATCACGTTCTCGCCCTCGACGCGGATGCCGTTGAAGCCGCGGCCAAGGCGGATCACCACGCCCTCGACGCCGCCGTCGCGGACGATGAGGTTGGAGCCGACGCCCATCGGGAAGACGGGGACGCCGGCGGGCAGCGCGGCGAGGAAGGCGGCGAGGTCGGCCTCGTCGGCCGGCTGGAAGAGCCAGTCCGCCGGGCCGCCGACGCGGAGCCAGGTCAGGTCGGCCATCGGTCGGGCCGGGGTGAGCGCGCCGCGGACCGCGGGCATGGTCGGGAGGAGGTCGAGCGATGTCATGGCGCGCCGTCGCCAGGCGCAGGCGGGCCGCTGGCAAGCCCTTGCCCCTGCCATGGGGAGAATTGGAGCGGGCGACGGGATTCGAACCCGCGACCCTCAGCTTGGGAAGCTGATGCTCTACCAACTGAGCTACACCCGCGTCCGGGGAGGAGCGGTAGAGCTATTCGCGGGCCGGGTCAACTCTCGCAGCCGGTGAATCGCCGGCCGGATCGCCGATTCCGGTTGTCGGGGGCGGCGCCCCCCGGGCGTCCGGCGAGGCCGGGCCGATGGCCCGCCAGGGGAGATCCCCGCGCGATCACACGCGTGAAATTCGGATCAAGATATTGAAACCATGCATAAATTCCTGATGCGTCAACCCTTTCTCAACGAAGGTTGACGCCCGTCAGGGACCCGAGACGGCCGCCGGCGGCCGTCTCGTGAGCCGAGCGTTCACGCGTCGCGGGGGCATTCGAGGTCGATGGAGGCGGCGGGGCCGGGCTCGGGGCGGATGCGCAGGGTGACGCCGCGGGGGCCCCAGGCGCCGGCATGGGCGCGGGGGTCGCCGTCGCGGGCGCCGACCTGGGCGGCGAGGGTGTCGAGCATGGCGTGGAGCAGGGCCTCGGCGGCGGCGGGGTCGCCGGCGCGGGTCACCGTGCCGGTGCGGAGCTCGGCGGCGTCGCCGGGGGCGAGCATGGTGACGCGGACGCCCTCGGCGACGAAGCTGTCGCTGTGGAGGACGAGGCCGAGCGGGTCGACCTCGACGAGGACGACGCCGTGGCGGCCGGCGGCCTCGATGCGGGCGTCGGCCTCGGACCAGATCGCCGCGCTGTCCTCGCAGACGCCGACGCCGAAGCGCTCGCTCTCCTCGGCGCAGGCGACGAGGAGGCGGCCCAGCCGCTCGCCGCCGATCAGGTTCTGGTCGACGACGCCGCCGCCGAAGAGGCCGACGCCCTCCTGGATGGCGAGGCCGCGATGGCCGACGTCGGAGGCGACGCCGAAGCGCAGCGCCTCGGGCGAGGAGCCGCCGGCGATCATCACCCCGGAGAGCGCCGAGGCGGCGCCGGAGGCGGCGACGAGGGCGGCGCCTTGCGCATGGGCGCGGGCGACGGCGCGCAGGAGCGCGCTCTCCTCGCCGCGGTGGAGCAGGGTCTCGACGAGGCGGGTCTGGTTGCCGCCGGTGAAGAGCAGGGCGCGCAGGCCGCCGACGGTCTCGAGGAAGTCGGCGTCGGTGGCGGCGTATTCGACGGTGTCGATGGTGGCCTCGAGGTCGATGGCCTCGAGGCCGAGCGACTGGAGCAGGACGACGTGCTCGCGGGCGACGCGGGCGGGCTCGGCGGAGGCGGCGGCGAGCACGCCGACCGGGCCGCCGCGCAGCAGCGGCAGGACGGCGGCGAGCATGGCCGGGTCGGCGGTGGTCGGCGCCGAGCCGAGGAGGACGATGCGGGCCTCGGGCGCGGGGGCCATGCCGAAGCTGCGGGCGGGGCGGCCGATGCGCTCGCGGATGCGGGTGGCGCTGAGCCGCTCGGCGGCGATCGAGCAGCGGAAGTCGATGCCGGTCATGCGCAGCCCGGAGGGCGGCGTCGCGATCAGCGCGCGGGTGCGGCGGCGGGCGCGCTCCAGCGTGACGGTGACGTTGACGCCGGTGCGGGCGTCGAAGGCGGAGGCGGCGTCGGCGGAATAGGCGTCGGGGTCGCCGAGGGCGAGGCGGGCCATCAGGTCGTAGAGGGTATAGGCGCCGAAGGCGTTGCGGCGGGACTGCGCCGGGGCGCGGTAGACGCGCTCGCGCTTGCGGACGCGGCGCTTGGCGGGGCCGGGCTCGGGCTCGAAGCGGGCGAGGTCGATGGCGTCGCCGTCGTCGAGGTAGCTGAGCCGGAAGGCGGGGCCGAGGGCGCCGGCGCGGCTGCGGGCGCCGAGGTCGACGAGCATGACGCCGTACTCGCCGCGGACCCAGCCGCGCGTCCCCTCGACGAGGAGCGCGGTGTTCTCGTCGACGCCGAAGCCGCGGCGCACCCCGGCGGCGGCCATGGCGACGACGAGCCGGCCGAGCCGGCCGCGCTTGATGAAGTGCTGGTCGACCATGCCGAAGGGGAAGAAGCCGAGGCCGTCGCCGATCAGGAGGCCGGGCTTGCCGGGATCGTCGGTGACGCCGTGGACGAGGGCCTCGAGCGAGGTGCCGCCGAGGAGCATCGGCGCCGACATCATCGCCGCGCCGGCGGAGGAGCCGGCGAGGAGGCCGCCGGCGGCGAGGCTCGCCCGGATGGCGGCGAGGGCGGCGGTCTCGCGGCCCGAGGGCGCGAGGGCGGCGGTGATCTGGGCCTGGTCGCCGCCGGTGAAGTAGACGCTGCCGAAGGCCGCCACCTGCGCGGCGAGGCCGGGGTCGTCGGCGGTGGTTCCGCCGGCGTGGAGCGGCGCCGTCTCGGCCTCGAAGCCGTGGGCGCGGAAGGCGGCGACCTGCTCGGCGGCGACCTCGACCGGCTCGGCGGAGGCGGTCGGGAAGACGAGGATGCGGCCGCCGGCGAGGCGATGCATCTCGGCGTAGACCGCCTCGTTGTTGTCCTCGAGCCGGCCGCCGATGACGGCGAGCTTCGCCAGGGGCGGGTTCATCGCGCGCGTCCGGGCAAAATGCCGCATTGTGGGAAGCGGGTCATCTGGTTGGTTTTGCTTGATAAAAGTCTTAATAACGAAGTTATCCATAGGCTGGCCGGGGCCCGAAGGAGGCTGCGCGATCGCCTCGGATCAGCGCGTCGCCTCCGGCCAGCGTCGGCGGTTGCGCCCGGGCCGAGCGACATCCCAAGGGGGCGTCGGCGCGCTTGCCCGGGCTGGCGCGAGCGCCTGCCG
The DNA here is from genome assembly GCF_017993425.1 of Amaricoccus sp. Lineage (GTDB taxonomy): Bacteria > Pseudomonadota > Alphaproteobacteria > Rhodobacterales > Rhodobacteraceae > Amaricoccus. The sequence continues at coordinate 93,198 of NZ_JAGOMQ010000013.1, read as the reverse complement.
GGGAGCCTGCGGCATCCACATATCCCGGCTGAAGCCACGGATCGGGAGGGAACGGGCCGCGACGCTGAATGCCGACGGATTTGACCCGTGGCAAATCCGTCCGCGATCGCCCCCCCAAGGGCGAGCGCGATTCCGCGCTCGCCGGGGCGCTCACGGACGGATTGCACGCTTCGGGAGAAATCTGCGCCCCTGACGGCCTCCGCGCCAACGCGCTCCAGCCGTCGGCGCGGCGAAAGCCGTGCTTTCGCTTGTCGCGCCGCAGCCTCGCGGGCAGAGCCCGCTTCGGTCGGTCGGCCATCGGCTTCAGACTTTCCGTCTCCGAGGGCTGGAGGCGAAGCGTGAATCCGCCAGGCCGGGGGGCAGGCAGGCGCTGCCGCCGCTGGCGCATCGCCCGGGCCGAGCGATACTCGAGGGGAGCGTCGGCGCGGCTCTCGGGGGCGCGGAGCGCCTTCCGACGCGCCGAAGGCGCGCCTCCGGCGGGACAGGCAGGCGGGGAACCGGGCGCTCGTGCGCCCGGCCCCGGGGCGGGGCGATCCGGCGAGGGGTGTGTCACGCGCCGGCTCAGGCGACCGGGGCGATGCGGACGCCGCGGACGTCGCTGACGAGCTCGAAGCCTTCGGGCACCTCGAAGCCGGCGGCGGCGACGCGGCTCTCGGGGGCGGGCGGGGCCGGGGCCTCGGCGGGGTGGAAGTAGATGATCTGCTTCCAGGTCGCGGTGATCGCCTCGCAGAACACCAGCACGAGGTCGTTCGGACGCGCCATCTCCAGGGCCGCCTGCACCGAGTCGGTCTCGCTCGCGGAGATGGCGATCGCCTCCGGCGCGACGCCGAGGGCGATCAGCTCGGCGCGGATCATCTCGGGCACCTCGCCGGGCGCGCGGCCGCGCGGGTCGTCGTCGCTGTGGGTGATGTAGGCGTCGAAGTGGCCGGCGACCTTGGCGGCGATGGCGCGGACGTCCTCGTCGCGGCGGTCGCCGGGGCAGGTCACGCAGACGATGCGCTTGCCGAGCGGGTTCAGCCGCTCGACGAGGTCGACCATGGCCCCGACCGCGGCCTCGTTGTGGCCGTAGTCGAGGATCACCCGGAAGCCGTGCTCGTCGAAGACGTTCATCCGGCCGGGCGACTGGTAGAAGGTGTTGTCGAAGGTGCGGAGGCCGTTGCGGATCTGGTCGAGCGATTTCCCCAGCGCATAGGCCATCGCGGCGGTGAACATGGCGTTCTCGACGTTGTGGAGCGCCTTGCCCTCCAGCGTCGCCGGGATCAGGTGGGTCCAGATCAGCGGGATCTGCGCGGCGTTGTCGTAGATGACGATCTGCTCGCCGTTCGCGCCCTTCTCCAGCACGACGGCGGGCTGGCCGAGGCGGATGTGCTCGCGCACCAGCGGGTGGTCGGGGTTCAGGGTCACCCAGCACACCCGCCGCGCCGGGGTGAAGGCCGCCATCTTCAGCGTCTCGAGGTTGTCGGCGGAGAGGACGGCGGTGTCCTTCGCCACCTCGACGACGAGGCGCTTGACCTCGGCGAGCTGCGCGATGGTGTCGACGCCGCCGAGGCCGAGATGGTCGGAGGTGACGTTGAGGACGGCGCCGACGTCGCAGAAATCGTAGCCGAGCCCGGCGCGGACGATGCCGCCGCGGGCGGTCTCGATCACCGCGATGTCGATGGTCGGGTCGCGCAGCACCATGCGGGCCGAGGCGGGGCCGGTCATGTCGCCCTTCACCGTGACGTTGCCGTCGATCATCACCGCGTCGGTGGAGGTCTGGCCGACGACGTGGCCGGCCATCTTGAGGACATGCGCGAGCATCCGCGCGGTGGTGGTCTTGCCGTTGGTCCCGGTGAGCGCCGCGATCGGCACGCGGGCAGGGGCGCCGCCGGGATAGAGCATGTCGATCACCGCGCCGCCGACGTCGCGGCCCTTGCCCTCGGAGGGGGCGATGTGCATGCGCATCCCCGGGCCGGCGTTGATCTCGCAGATCGCGCCGCCGGTGTCGCGCCAGCTCTGGGTGATGTCGGTGGTCAGGAAATCGACCCCGCCGATGTCGAGGCCGACGGCGCGGATGGCGCGCTCGGCCATCAGGCGGTTGTCGGGGTGGATGACGTCGGTGACGTCGATGGCGGTGCCGCCGGTGGAGAGGTTGGCGGTCTTGCGCAGGTAGACGATCTCGCCGGCCGGGGGGACGGAGGCGGCGTCGAGGCCGCGCTCGGCGAGGAGCTTCCCGGCGACGGCGTCCATCTCCAGCCGGGTCAGCACGTTCTCGTGGCCGGCGCCGCGGCGGGGGTCGCGGTTCACCTCCTCGACCAGCTCGGCGATGGTGGAGCGGCCGTCGCCGCGGACATGGCCGGGCATCCGGCGGGCGGCGGCGACCAGCTTGCCGCCGATGACGAGCAGGCGGTGGTCGTCGCCGCGGATCATGCTCTCGACCACGACGCCGGAGCCCTCGGCCTCGGCGACGTCGAAGGCCTCGGCGACGGCCTCGTCGGTCTCGAGGTTCACCGCGACGCCGCGGCCGTGGTTGCCGTCGACGGGCTTGACCACCACCGGATAGCCGATGCGGCTCGCGGCGCGGATGGCGTCCTCGGGCGAGCGGACGTAGCGCTGCCGCGGCACCGGCAGGCCGAGGTCGGAGAGGAGGCGGGAGCAGAGCTCCTTGTCGGAGGCGATCTCGACGGCGATGTGGGAGGTGCGCCCGGTCAGCGCCGCCTCGATGCGGGTCTGCCAGCGGCCCTGGCCGAGCTGGATCATGCTGGCGTCGTTGAGCCGCGCCCAGGGGATGTCGCGGGCCTCGGCGGCGTGGACGAGGGCGAGGGCGGTGGGGCCGAGGGCGCGGCGGCCGGCGTAGTCGTCGAAGTCGGCGATGGCCTCGTCGAGCGGCGTGGCGTCGTCGCGCGGGTCGATGAGGTCGAGCAGGATGGCGCGGGCGACCTCGCCGGCCTCGATGCCGACCTCCTCGGATTCGTAGCCGTAGAGGACCTCGACCTCGTCGGGATGGGCGGCCGGGCGGGTGAAGGCGCGCTCCGCCGGGGCGCCGGCGTGGTTCATCAGCGCGAGCGCGAGATGCGCCATCAACTCGCCGAGGCGGGCGTCGGGGGATTTGAGGCGGTCGAGGAGCGACGCGCCGGTCTCGGTGCGCGCCGTGGCGAGGCCGGGCAGCGCGTCGAGGAGGGGCGGCAGCACGCGGTCGGCGACCTCGGAGACCGGCAGGTCGGCGCGGCGGTGCAGGTCGACGGTGAGCCGGATCAGCGGCGCCTTGGCGTAGACGTTCGGCCCCACGTAGACGGCGGTCGAGACGATCTCCATTGGCCAGCTCCCCCGTGGTTCCTGCGCGAGTCCTAGCGCGGCGCGGGACGGTCGGAAAGGCGGGAGTTGTGCGCAAGTGCAGTATGCGCTGGGGCGCCGTTTGGACCGGCGTTCGGGAGGGGTGGCGGGTAGTGCTTTGATTTTACGACGGTTCCCGGTGGAGGCATGACGGGTATGACCGGAGCGGGCCGCTCGCGGTCATGTTGCGCTTGCGAAATTGATCGGATGCGATCAGCCTGTTCTTGCCGGGGACGCCGCGGGCGGCCCGACGAGAGAGTAAGAGGTGTCAGCATGTATCGTATCCTGTCGGCCGCCGCCGCGGTCGTCCTCGGCTTCGCGGCCCCCGGCATGGCGGAGGAGGTCTCCGTCGCGGCGCCCGGGGTGGCGGCGTCGCTGCACGAGGGGCCGCTCGACATGGTCGCCTACTACGGCGCGGCGCCGGAGGGGGCGCCCGGGTCGATGGAGGTGGTGGCGACCTTCGCGCCCAAGGCCGGCCGTGGGGGCCATGCCTTGCGGATCGCGATGGCGCTGGGGGACGGCGACCGGGTGGCCTTCGCGCTGCCGGGCTATCCGGCGACGCGCTACGTCTTCGCGCGCGAAGGCGGCGCGCTGACGGTCGCGGGGGAGACGGCGCTGCGGCTCGCGCTCGCGGAGTAGCGCGTCAGCGCAGGTTGGCCCGGATCGCCGCGGCCGCCGCGAAGGGAGCGGCGGCGAGCACGCCGAGCGTGACGCCGGCGAGGAGCAGGAAGGCGGGCGTCGGGTCCTCGCCCGCAGCGGCGTCGGCGACGGCGCGGGCGCCGAAGATCAGCGTCGGCAGGTAGAGCGGCAGCACCAGCACCGAGAGCAGGAGCCCGCCGCGGCGGACGCCGACGGTCACCGCGGCGCCGATCGCGCCGAGGAAGCTTAGCGCCGGCGTTCCCGCGGCGAGGCCGGCGACGAGCCAGGGCTGCGCGGCCGCGGGCAGGTGCAGCGCCACCCCGAGGAGCGGCGCGGCGGCGGCGAGCGGCAGGCCGGTGGTCAGCCAGTGGGCGAGGGCCTTGAGCGCGACGACCGCCTCGAGCGGCAGGGGGGCCAGCGCGAGGGCGTCGAGGCTGCCGTCCTCGGCGTCGGCCTGGAACAGCCGGTCGAGCGAGAGCAGGCAGGCGAGGAGCGCGGCGATCCAGAGGATGCCGGGCGCGAGGCCGGCGAGCGCCCGCGGCTCCGGCCCGACGCCGAGGGGCGCGAGCAGCACCACGATCAGGAAGAAGGCGAGGCCGAGCCCGGCGCCGCCGCCGGAGCGGAGCGCGAGGCCGAGCTCGCGCGCGAGGATGGCGCGGGCGGCCCTCATGCGCGGAAGCGGTCGGCCGGGGCGGGGGGCGCGAGGCCGGGTCTCCCGCACGAGCGGAGCGCGAGGCCGGGCTCGCGCATGAGGATGGCGCGGGCGGCCCTCATGCGAGGAAGGGTTCGGCCGCGGCGGCGGTGACCGCGGCGGGGGGGCGCGAGCCGGAGTCTCCCGCACGAGCGGAGCGCGAGGCCGGGCTCGCGCATGTGGATGGCGCGGGCGGTCCTCATGCGAGGAACGGGTCGGCCGCGGCGGCCGTGGCCGCGGCGGGGGGCGCGAGGCGGAGCTCGGCGGCCTCGACGCCGAGCGCGACGTGGGTGGCGATCACCGCCATGCCGCCGCCGGCGGCGTGGGCGCGGAGGAGGTCGGTGAGGCGGGCGGTCGCCTCGGCGTCGAGCGAGACGCTGGGCTCGTCGAGGAGCCACAGCCGGCGCGGCGCCAGCGCCAGCCGGGCGAGGCCGAGGCGGCGGCGCTGGCCGGCCGAGCAGGAACCGGCGAGGCGGGGCGCGATGGGGCCGAGGTCGAAGGCGTCGAGCGCGGCCGCGACCGCCTGCGGCGGCGCGCCGAGGACGGCGGCCCAGAAGCGCAGGTTCTCGGCGACGGTCAGCGCCGCCTTCACCGCGTCGAGGTGCCCGGCATAGGCGACGCGCTCGGCCCAGCCGTCCGGATCGGCGCCGAGGGCGAGGCCGTCGAGCGTCGCGCCGCCGCGCTCGGGCGGCAGCAGCCCGGCGAGGGCGCGCAGGAGCGTCGACTTGCCCGCGCCGTTCGGCCCGCGCAGCGCCAGCGTCCCGCCGTCGGCGAGCGTGAGCCCGACGCCGTCGAGCACGCGACGCCCGGCGCGCCGGCAGGCGAGATCTGTGACGGCGAGGCCCATGGCGCGGGCATAGCCGATGCGGCCGACACGGGGAAGCGGCCCCGCCCCGCCGCACCCCGCCGCCGGGCGGGCGCGAGCTTGACAGCGTGGGGCGTGCCGCAAAGATGACGCCATGGGCAACGGGAGCGTGAGATGCGCGGATTGACGCTTTTCGTCGGGACTGTCTTGGCGACCGCCGCGGCGGCGCCCGTCGCGGCCGCGACGGTCACCTATTCCTTCGCGGGCGCCTGCGTGCAGAACTGCGCGGACGGCGGCGTCGACGACGGCAGCCCGGCCACGGGACGGGTCACCGTCGACACTGCCGGCTTCGATCCGGACGACGGGTTTGGCGTCGAGGCGCTGGTCGACTTCGACGTCCGTATGGCGGACCAGGTCTTCACGCGCGCCAACACCCCCTACTTCAGCTTTGGCGGCGTCTGGGAGGTGGTCCCCGGCGGCCCGACGATCTTCTTCCTTCAGGGCAGCCGGTCGAACAGCTTCCCCGACCTCGGCCCGACGTTCGAGCTTTTCGGCGACCCTTTCTCCGCCGGCGGGCTCTACTCGCCGCGGGGCGCCTGCGAGCTGGATTCGTTCGACGACCAATGCCAGGCGTCGTTCAACGGCGCGGCGATGTACGATCTCAAGGCCGTGCCGGTGCCGCTGCCGCCGGCGGCCCTGCTGCTGCTCGGCGGCCTCGGAGCCCTGGGGGGACTGGGAGCTTCGGGCCCTGTCCGGCGCCGCCGTCGCAACGCGCCCGCTTCCGCCGCGACCTGAAACGCGGCTGCGCCTCCGGAGCCCCGTTCCGCCGGATTCCGCCGCGCCGCAAGGCCCGGGCGGGGGCCGCCGACATGTCCCGGCGCCCGTCGAGATCCGGGCGTCCCCCGCAAGTCGATTTTTTTGTATGCCATGGTATGCGTTTTGCTCGCGGAAGCCTTGCGGGCTTCTCGCCGTTGCGGCATAGGAAGGGAGACGTTCCCCAGCCCCAAGACTCGCCCCGGGAGGCCAGATGACCGTTTTCGTAGGAACCGACTCCGCCAAGACGCGCCGCAGCCTCAAGGTGGGGAACAGGGAATACGCCTACTATTCGATCGCCGCGGCCGAGAAGGCGGGGCTCGGCGACTTCGGCCGGCTGCCGGCCTCGCTCAAGGTCGTGCTCGAGAACATGCTGCGCTTCGAGGACGCCAAGACCGTCTCGCTCGACGACATCCGCGCCTTCTCGGAATGGGGCAGGCTCGGCGGCAAGAACCCGCGCGAGATCGCGTACCGCCCGGCGCGGGTGCTGATGCAGGACTTCACCGGCGTGCCGGCGGTCGTCGACCTCGCGGCGATGCGCGACGGCATCAAGGCGCTCGGCGGCGACCCGCAGAAGATCAACCCGCTGAACCCGGTCGACCTCGTCATCGACCACTCGGTGATGATCGACGAGTTCGGCACGCCCCGCGCCTTCCAGCTCAACGTCGACCTGGAATACGAGCGCAACTTCGAGCGCTACCAGTTCCTGAAATGGGGGCAGAGCGCCTTCGACAACTTCCGCGTGGTGCCGCCGGGCACCGGCATCTGCCACCAGGTCAACCTCGAATACCTCGCCCAGACCGTCTGGACCGACACCGACCCGTCGGGCGCCCTCGTCGCCTACCCGGACACCCTCGTCGGCACCGACAGCCACACCACCATGGTCAACGGCATGGCCGTGCTCGGCTGGGGCGTCGGCGGCATCGAGGCCGAGGCGGCCATGCTCGGCCAGCCGGTCTCGATGCTCATCCCCGAGGTGATCGGATTCAAGCTCACCGGCAGGATGGTCGAGGGCACCACGGCGACCGACCTGGTGCTCAAGGTCGTGCAGATGCTGCGCAAGAAGGGCGTGGTGAACAAGTTCGTCGAGTTCTACGGCGAGGGGCTCGACCACCTGCCGCTCGCCGACCGCGCGACCATCGCCAACATGGCGCCGGAATACGGCGCCACCTGCGGCTTCTTTCCGATCGACGGCGAGACGCTGCGCTATCTGAGGAACACCGGCCGCGACGAGGACCGCATCGCGCTGGTCGAGGCCTACGCCCGCGAGAACGGCATGTGGCGGGGCCCGGACTACGATCCGGTCTACACCGACACGCTGCACCTCGACATGGGCGAGATCGTCCCGGCGATCTCCGGGCCGAAGCGGCCGCAGGACTACACGCCGCTCAACATGGCGTCCTCGGCCTTCTACAAGACCGTCGCCGACTACCGCGGCATCGACAAGAGCGAGGGCGCGCAGGAGATGCAGGACGAGGGCGGCGGCGTCGTCGCCGCGCCGGCCGACGTGCGCAAGACCGCCAGCGTCGAGGGCGAGGACTACACGATCCGCGACGGCTCGGTGGTGATCGCCGCGATCACCTCCTGCACCAACACCTCCAATCCCTACGTGATGATCGGCGCCGGCCTCGTCGCCCGCAAGGCCCGCGCCCTCGGCCTGACCCGCAAGCCCTGGGTCAAGACCTCGCTCGCGCCAGGGAGCCAGGTGGTGTCGGAATACCTCGAGGCCGCGAACCTCCAGGAGGACCTCGACGCCATCGGCTTCAACCTCGCGGGCTACGGCTGCACCACCTGCATCGGCAATTCCGGCCCGCTCGGCGATCCGGCGATCTCCAAGGCGATCGCCGAGAACGACCTCGTGGCGACGGCGGTGCTGTCGGGCAACCGCAACTTCGAGGGCCGCATCTCGCCGGACGTGCGGGCGAACTACCTCGCCTCGCCGCCGCTGGTCGTCGCCTATGCGCTGGCCGGCGACGTCAACATCGACCTGACCACCCAGCCGCTGGCGCAGACGCCGGACGGCAAGGACGTGTTCCTCGCCGACGTCTGGCCGACCAACGAGGAGGTGGCGGAGCTCGTCGAGCGGACGGTGACGCGCGAGGCGTTCCAGTCGAAATACGCCGACGTGTTCAAGGGCGACGAGAAGTGGCGCGCCGTCGAGACCACCGACAGCGAGACCTACGACTGGCCGCCGACCTCGACCTACATCCAGAACCCGCCCTACTTCCAGGGCATGGGCCAGGAGAAGGGCGTCATCTCCGACATCACCGGCGCGCGCATCCTCGCGCTCCTCGGCGACATGGTGACCACCGACCACATCTCGCCCGCCGGCTCGTTCAAGGCGGCCACCCCGGCCGGCCGCTACCTGACCGAGCGCCAGATCGCCCCGCGCGACTTCAACTCCTACGGCTCGCGGCGCGGCAACCACGAGATCATGATGCGCGGCACCTTCGCCAACATCCGCATCAGGAACGAGATGCTCGACGGCGTCGAGGGCGGCTACTCGCTCGGGCCGGACGGCGAGCAGACCTCGATCTTCGACGCGGCCATGGCCTGGAAGGACCAGGGCGTGCCGCTCGTCATCGTCGGCGGCGTCGAGTACGGCGCCGGCTCCTCGCGCGACTGGGCGGCGAAGGGGACGGCGCTCCTCGGGGTGAAGGCGGTGATCGCCGAGAGCTTCGAGCGCATCCATCGCTCGAACCTCGTCGGCATGGGGGTGATCCCGTTCGAGTTCACCAACGGCGACAACCGCAAGACGCTGGGGCTGAAGGGCGACGAGACGATCTCGATCGCCGGTCTCGCCGGCGACCTGAAGCCCCTGTCGCTCGTGCCCTGCACCATCGTCTACGGCGACGGGACGGTGCGGGAGATCCAGCTGAAGTGCCGGATCGATACGGCGATCGAGATCGAGTACGTCGAGCATGGCGGCGTGCTGCACTACGTGCTGCGCAACCTCGCCGGCGCGGCCTGACCGCGCGCTCCCCGGCCCGTCCGGGGGGAGGCGCGCACGGGGCGGGATCGGCGGCGGAAGCCGGTGACGGGAGCGGCGCGCGGGCGTATGATCGTCGCCGCCCCCGCGCCGCATTCGGGGTGGGCCGGGTTTCCGGGCGTCGGCCCGGACGCTCCCGCGCGGGGTGGCTGCCGACGCCCTCGGCAAGGCCATGCGTCACCGCGCCGCCCGCCTCGCTTCGACCGGACGCCGCCGCCGCACGGCCGGGGAGGTCAGACCATGACAGCGATGAACATCGTGCGTTTCCGCGTGAAGCCCGGGCGGGAGGGCGACTTCGTCGAGGCGCACCGGCGCATGAACCCGAAGCTCGACGGGATGCGCCATGCCCGGATGGTGCGGACCGGTGAGCAGACCTTCTGCCTCGTCGGGGAGTGGGACGACATGGACCGTCTGGCGGCCGCCCGGCCGGAGATGATCGGGATGCTGGACACCTTCCGCGACATGCTGGAGGATCTCGGCGGCGGGCTCGGCCTCACCGATCCGGTCTCCGGCGACGTGGTGCTCGAGCTGCGCTGAGCGGTCGGCCCCGCCCGCCGGCGCGCGCGGAATTCCTCGCGAAGGCTTGACTGGCGCCGGCGGGCGCGCGGCGATAGTCCTGTGGCCGTCGCCGCCCGGGGGAACGATGCGAATTTTCCAGCCTGTTCTGGTCGTTACGGCGCTCGCCGCCCCGGCGCTCGTCCCCGCGGCGACGGTTGCGCAGGAGACGCCCGTCGTCGTCGAGCTCTACACCAGCCAGGGTTGCTCGGCCTGCCCGCCGGCCGACGCGATCCTCGCCGAGCTGGCGCAGTGGCCGGACGTGGTGGCGCTGGCGCTGCACGTCGACTACTGGGACTATCTCGGCTGGAAGGACAGCTTCGGCCAGACCGCGCACAGCCTGCGCCAGCGCGCCTATGCGCGGGCGGCGGGCAAGCGGTCGCTCTACACGCCGCAGATGATCGTGCAGGGCGCGGACCGGGTGGGCGGGGCCGACGCCGACCGGGTCGCGGCGCTGATCGCCGAGCACCGGGCGCGCCCCGCCGAGGCGAAGGTCGACCTGACCCGCGAAGGCGAGCGGCTCGACGTGCGGATCACCGCGGCGAATCCGGTCGGGGTGGGGCCGTCCGAGGTCTATCTGGTGCGCTACATCGACGAGGCGAACGTGGCGATCGAGCATGGCGAGAACGCCGGCTACGACATCGACTACGCCAACGTGGTCACCGACTGGACCTCGGTCGGGCGCTGGGACGGGGTGACGCCGATCGAGCTCGACCTGCCGACGCCCGGCCCCGAGCCGGTCGCCGTCATCGTCCAGCGCGACCGCCTCGGCCCCGTCGTCGCGGCGGCGAAGCTGCCGTAGGGCAGCGGACCGTCGGAGGCGGCTCTTCGGGGCGGACCCAGGGTTCGGGCGCAAGCTCCTGCGCGGTTGCAAGCTGCATTGGATACGGGCGAATGACGCCTTCGCGTGCGAGGCGCGCTCCCCTGCGCCATAGCGGCCGTCACCCGCGGCGGCGCCGCCGACCTTCGGCGCCGGCGGCGCCGAAGGCGACCTCCGGCAGCGGCGGCAGGTGGGGGAAGGCGTCGGTCGCGTGCGGGATGGCGTTCGCGGCGACGAAGTGCTCCTGGAAGCGCGGCTCGATCGCGGTCTCGACCTTGTGGATGCGGGTGACCAGCGCCTCGACCTCGCGGCGGGCGGCGGCGTTGAGGAGCGCGATCCGCGCCCCGGTGCCGGCGGCGTTGCCGGCGGAGGTGACCTTGGCGAGGTCGCAGTCGGGGATCATGCCGAGCACCATGGCGTGGCGCGGCGAGATATGCGCGCCGAACGCCCCGGCCAGCACGATGCGGTCGACCGCATCGACCCCGAGGCTGTCCATCAGCAGTCGCGCGCCCGCATAGAGGGCGGACTTGGCGAGCTGGATGGCGCGCACGTCGCCCTGGGTGACGAGGATCCGCGGGCCGCCCGCCGCCGAGCCGTCGTGGAGCAGGTAGGCGTGGGTGCGGCCCTCGGGCACGCAGCGGGAGGAGCCGGTCGCCTCGGCGGAGCCGATCAGGCCGGAGGCGTCGAGGAGGCCGGCGAGGCGCATCTCGGCGATCACCTCGATGATTCCGGAGCCGCAGATGCCGGTGATCCCGGTCGCCGCGGTCGCCTCGGCGAAGCCGGGCTCGTCGGACCAGATGTCCGAGCCGATGACGCGGAAGCGCGGCTCGCGGGTGACGGGGTCGATCTCGACGCGCTCGATCGCCCCCGGCGCGGCGCGCTGGCCGGAGCTGATCTGCGCCCCCTCGAAGGCCGGTCCGGTCGGCGAGGAGCAGGCGAGCACCCGGCGGCGGTCGCCGAGCAGGATCTCGGCGTTGGTGCCGACGTCGACGATCAGCATCAGCTCGTCCGAGACGTTCGGCCCCTCGGAGAGCGCCACAGCCGCCGCATCGGCCCCGACATGCCCGGCGATGCAGGGCAGCACGTAGATGCGGGCGTCGGGGTGCATCGCGAGGTCGATCTCGGAGGCCCAGAGCGTGAGCGCCGAGGCGGTGGCCAGCGCGAAGGGGGCCTGGCCGAGCTCGACCGGGTCGATGCCGAGCAGCAGGTGGTGCATCACCGGGTTGCCGACGATCACCGCCTCCATGACCAGCCCGCGCTCCACCCCGGCCTCGGCGGCGGCCTGCCGGACGAGGTCGTTGAGGGCCCCGCGGACGGCGCGGGTCATCTGCGCCGCGCCGTCGGGGTTCAGCATGGCGTAGCTGACCCGGCTCATCAGGTCCTCGCCGAAGCGGATCTGCGGGTTCATCAGGCCGGCGGAGGCGAGGACGTCGCCGGTGACGAGGTCGCAGAGATGGCCGGCGATCGTCGTCGAGCCGAGGTCGATGGCGAGGCCGTAGATCGAGCCCTCGTAGAAGCCGGGCCAGACGTGGAGGATGCGGGCCTCGCCGGTCCCGTCGCCGTGGAAGACGGCGCAGGTGACCTTCCACTCGCCCTTGCGCAGGGCGGGCTGGAGCATCTGCAGGGTACGCAGGTCGCCCTTGACGTGGGCGAGGCCCCATTGGTCGAGGAGCGCCTTCTCCAGCCGCTCGAGATCGCCGGAGGGCTCGTGCATGTCCGGCTCGGCCACCTCGACGAAGTAGAGCCGGGTGGCCGGGTCCATGACGATCCGGCGGGCCTCGGCGCGCTTGCGGACGACCTGCTTGTGGACCTGGGACTCGGGGGGGACGTCGATGACGACGTCGCCGAGGATCTGGGCCTGGCATCCGAGGCGGCGGCCGGCGGCGAGGCCGCGCTTGGACTTGTAGCGCTCCTCGACCGCGTTCCACGGCGAGAGGGCGTCCGCGTCCACGGTCAGCCCGTGCTTGGGGAACTCGCCGAAGGACGGGGTGATCTGGCACTTCGAGCAGATGCCGCGGCCGCCGCAGACGCTGTCCAGGTCGACGCCGAGCTGGCGGGCGGCGGCCAGCACCGGCGTCCCGGCCGCGACATGGCCGCGCTTGCCCGAGGGGGTGAAGATGACGAGCGGGTCCTTGGCCATTCCTTGCCCCCGGGGTGTCCGCTGGACTTAACCCCTCGACCCCCCGGGCGGAAGGCGGAAGGCGGCGCTTTTCGCGCCGGAGACGGCGCCGGCGGGAGCGGCCCGGATTCGGGTCCGCGACGGAGCTTCCGGGCTGAACGTCTCGAACTGCGCCATGGCCGGGGCGGAGAGACGGCGCCGTCCGCGCTACGGTGCGGCGCGCCGCGGGCGCTCCGGTCGAGCCGGCGCGACGTGGACGCGGCGCCTGGGTCCGCCCGGCGGCGGCGGCCGCAAGGCCGGCGGCGGCGGGGGGAGGTCCCCGGCTGGGTCAGCTGCGCAAGGTCCCGCCGGTCGCCTTGGCCACGCCGGCGACGACGCGGGCGGAGACGGCCTCGATCTCGGCCTCGGTGAGCGTCCGCTCGGTCGGCTGCAGGCGGACGGCGATGGCGAGCGACTTCTTGCCCGCGCCCATCTGCGCCTCGGCGCGCGGTCCGGCGAAGACGTCGAAGACCGTGACCCCGGCGATCAGCGTCTTGTCGGCGGCGCGGGCGGCCTTGAGCACGGCCTCGGCCTCGACGCGGTCGTCGAGCACGAAGGCGAAGTCGCGCTCCACCGCCGGCAGGTCGGAGACGACGAGCGCCGGCCGGGCCGTGCCGCGGGCGCGCGGGAAGGGCAGCGCCTCGAGGTCGATGGCGAAGCCGACCGCCGGGCCGCGCAGGTCGAGCGCCGCGAGGACGCGCGGGTTGATCTCGCCGAAGGTGGCGACGACGGTCTTCGGCCCCAGCGTCAGCACGCCGGAGCGGCCCGGGTGCAGCCAGTCCGGCGCGTCGCGCCGCAGCATCAGGCCCGGCGCGGCGATGGCGGCGAGCGCGGCCTCCGCGTCGGCGCGGGCGTCCCAGAGGTCCACCGGCCGGCGGGCGCCGAAGGGGTCGCGCGGCCCGGTGGCGCCGACGCGGATGCCGGCGGCGTGCAGGCGCTGCTCGCCGGGCTCGCCGCCGGGGAAGACGTGGCCGACCTCGAAGAGCGCGAAGTCGCTGGCGCCGCGGGCCTGGTTGCGCGCCGCCGCGGAGAGGAGGCCGGGCAGGAGGTCGGGGCGGAGATGGCTCATCTCCGAGCTGATCGGGTTCTCGATGCGGACCGCGTCGGCGCCGCCGCCGAAGAGGCGCGCGGCCCGCTCGTCGATGAAGCTGTAGGTGACGCATTCGTGGAAGCCGGCGGCGGCGATGCGGCGGCGGGCGGCGCCTGCACGGCGCTGCATCGGCGTCTGCACCGGGCGGGCGACGCCGGGGGCGCGCGACATCGGCTTGCCCTTGAGCCCGGAGAGGCTGGCGATGCGGGCGATCTCCTCGACGAGGTCGGCCTCGCCGAGGACGTCCGGCCGCCAGGAGGGCGGCGTGACGACCAGCTCCTCGCCGTCGCGGTCGACCGCGAAGCCGAGGGCGACGAGGATGCGCTCCTGCTCGGGGGCCGCGACGTCGAGGCCGACGAGCGTGCCGACGCGCGAGAGGCGCAGGCGGTAGGTCCGCTCGGAGACCGGCGGGCGGCCGGCGACCTCGACCTCGGAGGGCTCGCCGCCGCAGAGGTCGAGGATCATCCGCGTGGCGAGCTCGATCCCCGGCACGGCCGAGCGCGGGTCGACGCCGCGCTCGAAGCGGTAGCGGGCGTCGGAGTTGATGCGCAGGCGGCGCCCCGTGCGGGCGGTGCGGATCGGGTCGAACCAGGCGCTCTCGACGAGGACGTTGGTCGTCGCCTCGGTGACGCCGGTGCGGGCGCCGCCCATGACGCCGCCGATCGATTCCGCCCCGTGCGCGTCGCAGACCAGCGTCTCGGAGCCGTCGAACATGTAGTCCTTGCCGTCGAGGGCGACGAGGCGCTCGCCTTGGCGGGCGAGGCGGACGGTGATCGCCGGGCCGTTGACGCGGTCGGCGTCGAAGACGTGGAGCGGGCGGGCGCGGTCGTAGGTGACGTAGTTGGTGATGTCGACGAGCGCCGAGATCGGGCGGAGGCCGATGGCGCGGAGCCGGTCCTGGAGCCAGGCCGGCGAGGGCCCGTTGCGGACGCCGCGGATCAGCCGTCCCGCGAAGAGCGGGCAGGCCTCGGAGGCGACGTCGGGGGCGAGGTAGATCGCCACCGGGTTCGGGAAGGCGCCGGGGACGGGCTCGATCGGGGCGGTGACGAGGCGGCCGAGGCCGCGGGCGGCGAGGTCGCGGGCGACGCCGGCGACGGAGAGCGCGTCCGGGCGGTTCGGGGTGACGGCGATCTCGATGGTCGGGTCGAGGTTCGCGACGTCGACGAAGGCGGCGCCGACGGGGGCGTCGGGGTCGAGCTCGGCGATGCCGTCATGGGCCTCGGAGAGCTCCATCTCGCGCTCGGAAAGCATCATGCCCTGGCTCTCGACGCCGCGGATGCGGCCGACCTTGAGGGTCAGGTCGGTGCCGGGGATGTAGTCGCCGGGCATGGCGACGACGACCTTGATTCCGGCGCGGGCGTTCGGGGCGCCGCAGACGATCTGCCTCTCGCCGTCGCGGGTCAGCACGCGGCAGACGCGCAGGCGGTCGGCGTCGGGGTGCTGCGTCGCCTCGAGGACCTCGCCGACGGTGAAGGCGGCGAGCTTGCGGCTCGGGTCCTCGACGCCCTCGACCTCGAGGCCGAGGTCGGTGAGCGCGGCGGTGATCTCGCCGAGGCTCGCCTTGGTGTCGAGGTGCTCCCTGAGCCAGGACAGGGTGAATTTCATGTTCCCTCGCGCGCCGGGATCCGGTGTCGCCGCGGTTTAGGCGAAGGCGGCGCCGAGGGGAAGGGGCGGGGGGCGCCATGGCCCGGGCGTCCGGATCGGCATGGGCCGGGTCGGGAGCGGCCCCGGGGCCATAGCCGCGCGCTCCGCCTTCAGCCGGTCTCCACGATGCGTCCCGCCGAGAGGCGCAGGGTGCGGTCCATGCGGGCGGCGAGGTCGGGGTTGTGGGTGGCGATCAGCGCGGCGAGGCCGGTGGCGCGGACGAGGGAGAGGAGGGTCTCGAAGACCCGGGTCGAGGTCTCGGGGTCGAGGTTGCCGGTCGGCTCGTCGGCGAGGAGGATGCGGGGGGCGTTGGCGAGCGCGCGGCAGAAGGCGACGCGCTGCTGCTCGCCGCCGGAGAGCTCGGCCGGGCGGTGGGCGGCGCGGGCGGCGAGGCCGACCTCGGCGAGGAGGGCGTCGGCGCGGGCCTCGGCGGCGGCGCGACGGGCGCCGGCGGCGCGCTGGGGGAGGGCGACGTTCTCGCGGGCGCTGAACTCGGGCAGCAGGTGGTGGAACTGGTAGACGAAGCCGATCGTCTCGCGGCGGAGCCGGGTGCGGGCGGCGTCGTCGAGGCCGTGGGCGGGGCGGCCCTCGATGGCGATCTCGCCGGAGCTGGGCGAATCGAGCAGGCCGGCGACGTGGAGCAGGGTCGACTTGCCGGCGCCGGAGGGCGCGACCAGCGCAACGACCTCGCCGGGGGCGAGCGCCAGCGAGGCCCCGTCGAGGACGACGACCTCGCCGGGCGCGCCGGGGTTGTAGACCTTGCGGACGTCGGTGAGCCGGAGCGCGTCACTCATGGCGCAGGGCCCTCGACGGGGTTGGGGCGGGCCGGCGCGCCGACGGAGAGGCCAGGCGCCATGGCGACGACCTCGCCGGGCGCGCCGGGGGTGGGGGCCTGTCGGACGTCCGTCAGCCGGAGGGCGTCACTCATAGCGCAGGGCCTCGACGGGGTTGAGGCGGGCGGCGTTGCGGGCGGGGGCGAGGGTGACGAGGAAGGAGAGGCCGAGCGCCATGGCGACGACGGCGGCGACGTCGCCGGGGCGGAGGCGGGCGGGGATCTCGGTGAGGAAGCGGATCTCGGGGTTCCAGACCGAGCCGCCGGAGATCCATTCCACCACCGCCTGGATGTCCTGGATGTAGGTGGCGAAGAGGCAGCCGAGGAGGACTCCGAGCACCGTGCCGGTCACGCCGATCAGCGCGCCGCAGAGGAAGAACACCCGCATGATCGAGCCGCTGGTCAGGCCCATGGTGCGCAGGATGCCGATGTCGCGGCCCTTGTTCTTCACCAGCATGACGAGGCCGGAGACGATGTTGAGGCCGGCGATCAGCACGACGAGGGAGAGGATGATGAACATCACCCGGCGCTCGACGTCGAGGGCGGAGAGGAAGGCGCCGGAGGCGTCGCGCCAGGTCCAGAGCACCGCGCCGTCGCCGGCGGCCCGGGCGAGGGGGGCGCGGAGGGCGTCGACGTCCATCGGGTCGGCGGTGAAGACCTCGATCTCGTCGGCGGCGGCGTCGCGGTCGAAGAAGGCCTGCGCCTCGGCGAAGGGCATGTAGACGCGGGTGCGGTCGATGTCGAAGCGGCCGACGCCGAAGACGTAGACGACCTCGTAGTCGGAGATGCGCGGCGAGGCGCCGAAGGGGGTGTCGATGCCCTGCGGCGAGATCAGGGTGACGACGTCGCCGACGGCGAGGCCGAGCTCGCGGGCGACGCCGGCGCCGATGGCGACGCCCTTGTCGAGGCGGGAGAGGTCGCCGAAGCCGATCTCGGGGCGGGCGACCAGCGGGACCTTCTCGAGATCCGCGGTGCGCGTGCCGAGGACCTCGACGCCGGTGGCGCGGCCATGGGCGGAGGCCATCACCTGGCCGCGGACGAGGGGGCTCGCGCGGGTGACGCCGGGGACGGCGGCGAGGCGGGCGGCCAGCGCGTCGTAGTCGCGGATCAGCCGGTCGGGCTGGCCGTCGGGGCCGAGCGTCGGGGCCTGGTAGACGGTGACGTGGGCGTTCGCGCCGATGATGCGGTCGGTGAACTCCTCGCGGAAGCCGATCATCACCGCCTGCACGACGATCAGGGTGGCGACGCCGAGCATGACGCCGACCAGCGCGTACCAGGCGATGACGGAGACGCCGCCCTCGCGGCGGCGGGCGCGCAGGTAGCGCCAGGCGATCTGCCACTCGAAGGCGGCGAAGGGCGGCGGCGTCCGGGGAGCGTCGGTCATGGCGCGCGGACCGTGGGAGGGGCGGGCGGGAAGGTCAACCGGCAATCGGCCGGGCCTCGCGGTCCGGCGAGGAAGGCGTGCGGCGGTCGTGAAGGGTGCGGGACGGGGAGCGGCCGCGCGACAGCGCGGGCGGCGGGGTCAACGAGGAGGGGCCGTCGGCGCGGGAGGCCGGGCGGAGCGGCGTCCGAGCTTTGCGCCGGTCCCGGCCGGGCGCCGGCTGGGGGACGGGGCGGCGCGGGCGTCCGAGCCTCGTGACGATTCCGGCCGCGCGCCGGCCGGGGGGCAGGGGGCGGCGCGGACGCGGGCGGCGCGGTGCGGGCGGCAGCAGGCGGTGCGGGCGGGGCTGGTCGGCGGGCGGCGGGTCAGCGGGCGGCCAGCGCGCGGGCGGCGCGGGGGGCGAAGTAGGTGAGGACGCCGTCGCAGCCGGCGCGCTTGAAGGCGATGAGGCTTTCCCACATGGCGCGGTCGCGGTCGAGCCAGCCGTTGGCGGCGGCGGCCTCGATCATCGCGTACTCGCCGGAGACCTGGTAGGCGAAGGTGGGCACGCCGAAGCGGGCCTTCACCGCGGCGCAGACGTCGAGATAGGGGAGGCCCGGCTTGACCATCACCATGTCGGCGCCCTCGGCGAGGTCGATCGCCACCTCGCGCAGGGCCTCGTCGCGGTTTCGCGGGTCCATCTGGTAGGTCTTCTTGTCGCCCTTGAGCGCGCCGCCGGAGCCGACGGCGTCGCGGAAGGGGCCGTAGAAGCAGGAGGCGTACTTGGCGGCGTAGGCGAGGATCGTCACGTCGGGGAGGTCGTTCTCGTGGAGGGCGGCGCGCAGGACGCCGATGCGGCCGTCCATCATGTCGGAGGGGGCGAGGATGTCGGCGCCGGCCTCGGCCTGGGCGAGGCCCATCTTCTCCAGCGCGACCAGGGTCTCGTCGTTGAGGACCTCGCCGTCGCGGACGAGGCCGTCGTGGCCGTCGGAGTTGTAGGGGTCGAGCGCCACGTCGAGGAGGACGCCGACCTCGGGCACGGCGGCCTTGATGGCGCGGGTGGCGCGGCAGACGAGGTTCTCCGGGTTCCAGGCCTCGGTCGCCTGCGGGTTCTTGTCGGCGGCCTCGGTGTAGGGGAAGAGCGCGAGGCAGGGGATGCCGAGGCTTGCGGCCTCCTCGGCGGCGCGGACGGCGCGGTCGATGGTCAGGCGCTCGACGCCGGGGAGCGAGGCGACGGGCTCGGCCGCGTCGGTTCCCTCGCGCACGAAGATCGGCCAGATCAGGTCGGCGGGCGCGAGGCTCGCCTCGGCGACGAGGTCGCGGATCCACGGCGTCCGGCGCAGGCGGCGCGGGCGGCCGAGCGGGAAGGGGGCGGCGAGCGGGGTCATCTGGCGCGGGCTCCTCCGGCTGGCTCGGGTCCCCTGTGCCACGGCGCGGCGGCGACGCTCAACCCCTGTCGGGGTTGGATCGCGGGGCTGGCCGCGGTAGGACCGGCCGGTCGCCGCCGGAGTCCCGCCCCTTGTTGTCCGTGTTCCGCTTCGAGAGCTTCTTCAGCGTCTGGTACTGGGCGCTGACCGTGGTCGTCTGGGCGCTCGTCTGCCAGCGCACGCTGGGGGTGCCGCACGACATGGTGGTGCGGGCGGCGCGGCTGCCGGAGGTGGCGGAGCGGGTGGACCTGCTGGCGCGGATCGGGGCGGAGCGGCTGGCGGGGATCGGCGACGCCTGCGGGGCCTGGGCGGCGGCGGCGGCGGGGTTTGCGCTGGCCGGGCTCGCGACGCTCGCCTACGCCTATCGCGTCGAGGCGGCGGAGGCGGCGTTCCTGCTGGCCTTTCCGCTGGCGGCGGCCGGGTTCGGGACGCTGCGGCTCGCGCGGCAGGTCCGGGCGCGGCGGCTCTCCGGCGAGGCGCTGCGCAAGCGGCTGTCGCGGCGGCGGGCGATCAACCAGGCGATCGCCATGGTGGCGATGGTGACGGCCGCCGTCGCCGCGCTCGGCCACCCGCCACGGTTCGGCTTCTGAAAATGTCCCACAGTGGGACGCATATTAAGTAATTGGTGCAAATATACATTATTCGTGATGTCGAGTTATCCACAGGCGCGGGGGCCGGGAGATCCGGCGCTTGGCGGGGGTGGGCGCCCGGCCTATAAGGGCGCGAAACCAGTACGAGGGAGACCGCCCATGTCCGCAATCGAGAAACGTCTCGCCGAGCTCGGCGCGAGCCTGCCCGACGCGCCGGCGCCGGCGGCGAACTACGTGCCCTTCGTCGTCTCGGGCAAGATGGTCTACGTCTCCGGCCAGATCAGCGGCGACGCCGGCGGGCCGATCCGCGGGCGGCTCGGCGAGGATCTCGACGTGGCGGCCGGGGCGGCGGCGGCGAAGACCTGCGCGCTGGCGCTGCTCGCCCAGGCGCGCAAGGCGGCAGGGGGCGATCTCGACGGGATCGCGCGGATCGTGAAGCTGACGGCCTTCGTCAACAGCGCGCCGGCGTTTACCGACCAGCCGAAGGTGGTGAACGGCGCGTCGGACTTCCTCGTCGAGGTCTTTGGCGACAAGGGGCGCCATGCGCGCTCGGCCGTCGGCGTGGCGGCGCTGCCGCTCGGGGTGGCGGTCGAGATCGAGGCGATCTTCGAGCTTGCCTGAGCTTTCGCCCGCGCTCGACCCGGCCTTCCTGCGGCTGCCGCTCGCGCATCGCGGGCTGCACGACGCCGCCGGCGGCGTGATCGAGAACAGCCGGGCCGCGGTCAGGGCCGCGGTCGAGGCGGGCTATGGCGTCGAGGTCGACGTGCAGCGCGCCGCCGACGGCGAGGCGATGGTGTTCCACGACGAGGCGCTGCCGCGGCTGACCGGCGCGCCGGGGCTGGTCGCCGACCACGCAGCGGCGGCGCTCGGGCGGCTGCGGCTGAGCGGCAGCGACGAGACGATCCCGACGCTCGCCGAGGTTCTGGCGATCGTCGGGGGGCGGGCGCCGCTCCTCGTCGAGGTGAAGGACCAGACCGGGGTGCTCGGGCCGGAGGTGGGGCCGCTGGAGGCGCGGGTGGCCGGGCTGCTGGCCGGCTATGCCGGGCCGGTGGCGGTGATGTCGTTCAACCCGCATTCGGTGGCGGCGCTGGCCGCGGCGGCGCCGGGGGTGGCGCGCGGGCTCACCTCCTGCGCCTTCGACGGCGAGGACTGGGCGCTGCCGGACTATCGCCGGGCGGAGCTCGCGTCGCTGGCCGAGGCGGGGCCGACGGGGTCGAGCTTCGTCTCGCACGACAAGGCCGACCTCGCGAGTCCGGCGGTGGCGCGGCTGAAGGCTGGCGGGCTCGCGGTGCTGACCTGGACGATCCGCTCGCCGGCGGAGGAGGCGCTGGCGCGGCGGGTGGCGGACAACATCACCTTCGAGCGGTATCGGGCGGCGATTCCGGCGGGATGAGGGGGGCGGAAGGCATGGCGAGGGCGAGCCGGTTCCGGATCGACATTCCCCGCGGCGGCTATGCGCCGGCGTTCGGGGGCACCTCGGAGGCGCCGGAGGGTGGAGCGCCGTCGGACCCCGGGGCCCCGCGGGCGCTGGCGCTGCCGCTCCTGGAGGATGCCTACGCCGGCAATCCGGGGCAGCCCGGGGGCTACCGGGTCGACCTCTTCCTCTGGCGCTTCGCCCATGGCCGCCACGCCGAGGCGCTCGCCGAGGCGCGGCGGGGGAACGCGCCGCAGATCCTCCATGGCCACGTCGCCGTCGCCGCGGCGGCGACGGAGCCCGGCCTCGCCGACGAGGCCGTCCCGGCCATCCTCGCCGGCAATCCGGGCTCCGGCGCGCGGATCGCCGGCGACCTCGCCGGCCGCCATCTCGCGCCGGAGCCGGCGGCGCGGATCGTCGCGAGCCTCGACCGCGCCGGCCTCGACACGGCCGCCGCCGCGGGCTCGTCGTGATGCCGGAGCGGCGATTTCCCCGGGCGCGGCGGGAGGCGTTCGAGGCGGGCGCGACCGACTTCGTCGTCCGCCTCGCCTTTCTCGGGCTGTTCGCCTGGTGGTCGCTGCAGCTCGTCAGCCCGTTCATCCCCATCGTGGTCTGGGCGGTGCTGCTCGCCGTCGCGCTCTATCCCGCCTATGCCTGGCTAGAGGCGCGGCTCGGCGGGCGCGGGGGGCTCGCGGCGACGCTCATCACCCTCGTCGCGCTCGCCACGGTGCTCGGGCCGGTGAGCCTGCTGGTGGGGAGCCTCGCCGAGAGCGTGCAATGGCTGGCGACGGGGGTGCAGTCCGGGGCGCTCCGCATCCCGCCGCCGCCGGCGGGCGTCGCGGGCTGGCCGGTGGTCGGCGAGACGGTCTCGGAGGCCTGGGCGCTGGCGGCGGGCAACCTCGAGGAGGCCACGCACCGCTACGGGCCGGCGATGCTGCCCGCCGGCGGGGTGGTGCTCGGCAAGGTCGCGGCGCTCGGCGCCGACGTGCTGAAGTTCGTCGTCTCGGTGGTGATCGCCGGGTTCCTGTTCCCGCCGGGGCCGCGCCTCGCCGCCGGGGTGCGGGCCTTCGCGAGCCGCCTCATCGCCCCGCGCGGCGCGCATTTCGTCGACCTCGCGGGGGCGACGATCCGCAACGTCTCGCGCGGGGTGATCGGGGTGGCGCTGCTGCAGGCGCTGCTGGCGGGGGTCATCCTCTATGGCGCCGGCATCCCGGGCGCCGGGCTGATCGCCTTCGGCGTGCTGCTGCTCTGCATCGTCCAGATCGGCGCCGCGCCGGTGCTGCTGCCGGTGCTGATCTGGATCTGGGTGACGCAGACGACGACCTTCGCCGTCGTGCTGACCGCGCTCCTCGTGCCCGTCGGGCTCGTCGACAACGTGCTGAAGCCGATCCTGATGGCGCGCGGGCTGACGACGCCGATGCTCGTCATCCTGACCGGGGTGATCGGCGGCACGCTGACGCACGGGCTCGTCGGGCTGTTCCTCGGGCCCGTGGTGCTGTCGGTGTTCTACGAGCTGGTGCTCGCCTGGGCCCGCCTGCCGCCGGCGCGGAGCCGCGACGACCCGGAGGCGTGATCCGGGCCGCCCCCGGCCGTCATGTCCGCGGGAGGCCGGTGGGGCGGAGGCGGCGTTTCTGGGCGGCGATGCGGAACGGGGCGTCGGGGGCGCCCGCCGAGGCTTTCCTCGGTGTGCTCGAGGAGCCGGCTGATGCCGGGGGACGAGACGTGCAGGAGCTCGGCCGCGCCCTGGATGGCGCCGGTCATCATCGCGGCGCGGATGACCTCGACCTGGCGCAGCGGGAGATCCGGCATCGCGCTCCCCCCGGTTCAGACCGCGTCGAGCCCGAGCATCCGGTCGACGAGGAGCTGGGCCTGCGCGTCGAACATGCCGGCGCCGGGCATCGTCGCGCAACCGATGTGTCGGGCGTGGACGAGGAGCGGCGAGATCTCGGGCCGGGTGATGACGTCGGCGACGAACTGGGCGGCCACGAGTTTCGTGGCGTCGACGGGGAGCGGGTCGCCCTCGCGCATCCCGAGCGGGGTGGCGTTGGCGACGAGGTCGACGCCGGTCGGGTCGGCGTCGCCGGAGGCGGCGCGGCCGGGGAAGCGCTCGGCGAGACGGGCGAGGATGCGGTCGCGGCGGGTCGTGTCGATGTCGTGGATTTTCAGATGCTTCGCGCCGCGGGCGAGGATCTCGTAGGCGATGGCCGAGCCGGCGCCGCCGGCGCCGACGAGGAGCGCGGTCTTGCCGGCGACGTCGAAGCCGCGGGCGGCCATGCCGTCGAGGTAGCCCTGGCCGTCGGTGTTGTCGCCGCGCCAGCGGCCGTCCGCTCCGCGGCGGATGACGTTGGTCGAGCCGGCGAAGGCGGCGCGCTCGGTGGTCTCGTCGCAGAAGGCGAGGCAGGCGATCTTGTGGGGGACGGTGACGACGATGCCGTCGACGTTCCGCGTGACGCGGGCGGCGGCGAGGAAGGCGTCGAGGTCGGCCGGGGCGACGTGGGCGGGGACGACGAGGGCGTTGGCGCCGCGCTCGACGAGGATCGCGGTCAGCGCCGGGGGGGACTTCACCTGCGCGATCGGGTCGCCGACGATGTAGTAGAGGCGGGTTTCTCCGTTCAGGATCACGTCCATGGGGTCAGCTCTTGCGATAATGGGCGAGGGTGCGGGCGACGCCTTCGGCGAGGCCGATCCGGGGCGTTGCGGCGAGGAAGGCGGGGCGGGGGCCGGCGCCGATCTCGGGCGGGATGCGCAGCGGCGGGCCGTCGATGGCGATGTCGGCGGCGGGGATCTGGGCGCGGAGGGTGGTGAGGAAGGTGGTCATGTCCGTGGTCTCGCCGGCGAGCGTCCAGGCTTCGGCGCCTTCGGGCGGGCTCTCGACGGCGGCGACGAAGGCGGCCGCGACCTCCTCGACGTGGACGAAGCCGACGCGGCCGGAGAAGCGGATGACGGCCGGGCGGCCCTCGTGGGCGGCGCGCAGCGCGATGCTGGGGCCGGCGGCGATGCCGGAAGACTCGCCGGGGCCGTAGACGATGTAGGGGCGGAAGCCGACAGAGGGGAAGCCGCGGTCGGCGAGATAGGCCCGCGCGCTGCCTTCGACGGCGAGCTTGAAGGCGCCGTAATGCGTTGCGGGCCTTGGGTTTTCCGCATCCGTCGGGCCGAAGACGCCGGCGGTGGAGACGTAGGCGAGCGAGGGCAGGCCCTCGGCGATGGCGGCCTCGAACAGGTTGAGGCTGCCGATCAGGTTGATCATGGCGCCGGCGACGGGGTCGCGGGCGCAGTCGAGGGTCATCACGCCGGCGAGGTGGACGGCGCGGTCGCAGCCCGAGATCGCGGCGCGGACGGCGGCGGGGTCGCGGATGTCGCCGGCGCGGCATTCGACGGCGGCCGAGAGGCCGGGGGAGACGAAGTCGAGATGGGCGGGGTCGGGGCGGAGGTCGAGGACGCGGACGGCGTGGCCGCGGGCGACGAGGTCGCGGACCACCCAGGCGCCGAGGAAGCCGGTTCCGCCGGTGACGAGGACGCGGGTCATGCGGATTTTGGTCCCCGTGGCGGGAGGGCGGCGAACCCTTTGCCGGAGCTCGAAAAATGCTGGCTGGAATGGGGCTGGAATCCGGCTGGAATCCGGCTTGCCACTTTTTTACGGGGGGTTAACGGGCGGGGGGTCATGCGGCCGCCCTCCGGTTGGCGTGGCGGGCGGCTATGTAGCCGAAGGTGATCGCCGGGCCGATGGTTATGCCGGGGCCGGGATAGACGCCGCCCATGATCGACTGGGCGTCGTTGCCGACGGCGTAGACGCCGGGGATCGGGCTGCCGTCCTCGCGGAGCACGCGGGCGTCGGGGTCGGTGACGAGGCCCATGGCGGCGCCGATGTCGCCGGGCCAGAGGCGGACGGCGTAGAAGGGGGCCGCGCCGATCGGGCCGAGGGTCGGGTTCTTCGTCCCTGCCTCGGCGTCGCCGTTGGCGCGCTCGTAGACGGTCTCGCCGCGGTGGAAGTCGGCATCCACGCCGGCGGCGGCGAAGGCGTTCATCCTTTGCGCCGTCTCGGCGAGGCCGGCGGGGTCGATGCCGAGCTTGCCGGCGAGGGCCGCGAGGGTGGGGGCCTCGACGAGATAGCCGTCGGCGAGGAAGGGCTTCACATCGCCGCCGCCGGGGCGGACCATGCCGAGGCCGTATTTCCGCAGCGCGACGCTGTCGCAGAGGATGAAGGCCGGGATGGTCGAGCCATCCGTGTTCGCCGCGTACATCGCGGCGACGAACTCGTGATAGCTGCGGGATTCGTTGACGAAGCGGCGGCCGTCCTTGCCGACGCAGACCGTGCCGGGCTTCGAGCGGTCGAGGACGAAATGCGGGAAGGCGGCCATGGAGCCGTCCTTGCGCTTGCGGACGGAGATCGGGGCCCAGAAGGCGTTCTGCGCCTGGCCCGTGCCGTAATGGGCGCCGAGCTTCAGCACGATGTCGTGGAGCGCGCCGGTGTGGCCCGGGGCCGCCGGGCTCCAATCCGGGGCCGGGGCGGGGAGCATCTGTTGCCGGCGCGTCGGGTGGCGGGTGAAGCCGCCGCTCGCCAGCACCACGCCGCGGGTGACGCCGATATGGCGCGCGACGGCGCCCTGGCGGACGGCGAGGCCGGTGACGGCGCCGTCCGCGGTCGTGAGGTCGGTGACCTCGGCCTCGGTGAGGATCGTCACGCCGAGGCGGCGGGCGGTGAGCAGCAGGCGGCCGATCAGAGCGTTGCCCATCAGCATCCGCGGGTCGCGCGGGTAGCGGAGCCGCGCGAGGCCGTAGCGGGCGATGAGGCGGAGCGCATAGGCGAGCGAGGCGGCGGACTGCTTCATCCGCAGCAGGTGCTTGATGTCGTCGCGGTCGATGGCCATGCCGCCGAGGATGGTGAACTCGGGGATCGGCGGCCGGACGAGGGCGAGGTCGGCGCCGAGGGCGCGGCCGTCGAAGGGCTCCGGCTCGAGGGCGCGGCCGCAGGCGGTCGCGCCTTCGAGCTCGTAGAGGTAGTCGGGGTGGAAGGGCCGGGCGCGGAACTGCGCGTCGGTCCTGTCGAGGAGGGTGTGGATCGCGTCCGGCCCCGCGTCGAGGAAGGCCTCGCGCAGGGCCTTGGGGGCGCGGTTGCCGACGGCGCGGTCGAGGAAGCCGGAGACGTCGGCGCGGCTGTCCTCGGCGCCGACGGTGGCGGCGAGGCGGGTGCCGGGGATCCAGGTGGTGGCCGCGGAGAGGGCGGAGGTGCCGCCGAGATACTCGGTGCGCTCGACGAGGAGCACGCGCTGGCCCTCCAGCGCCGCGAACACCGCGGCCGCCATGCCGCCCGCGCCGGCGCCGAGGACCGCGAGGTCGAACGTCGCGCCCTCCGCGATCCCGCCGAGCCCGTCTGCCGCCGCCATTGCGTCCTCCGATTCGTCATCGTTGGCCGATTGGTGCCACAGTGCCGAACGCAATTCAATTTCAGAATATCATTCCATTTTTGCGGGCGAGGTAGTATGTCGTCGGCACGCGACGGGAATCGGAGGTTGCGGTGAGCAGCGTGCTGGAGCGGACGCTCGGGATACTGGAGATGCTGGCCTGGCATCCGGCGGGCCTGCCGGTGGGCGCGATCGCCACGCGGCTCGACATGCCGCCGAGCGCGGCGCACCGGCTGCTGAACGATCTCGCGCGCCTGGGCTACGTGCGGCAGGACCGCGCGCAGGGCGACTATGCGCTGACGATCAAGCTGGCGTCGCTGGGGCTGACCTTCCTCGGGCAGAGCGGGGTGACGGATGTTGCGCAGCCGATCCTCGACCGGCTGGCGGCCGAGTCGGGCGAGTTGGTGCGGCTGAGCGTGATCGACGGCGACAGCCTCGTCTGGGTCGGCGTGGCGCAGGGCGCGACGGGCGGCCTGCGCTATGACCCGGGCCGCGAGCAGGGGGTGGTGGCGCATCTCGCCTCCTCGGCCGGTGGGCGGGCCTGGCTCGCGACGATGAGCGACGATGACGCGCTGATGGCGGTGTCGCGGCAGGGGATCGCGCCGACGCAGCCGGGGGCCGGGGCGAAGGCGCCGGCGAGCGCGACGGAACTGCTCGCGCGGCTCGCCGAGGCGCGGGCGCAGGGATACGCGGTGGCGATCGACAGCTATCTCGCCGGCATGGCGGCGATGGCCGTGCCGGTGCGCAGCGCCGGGACGGGCGAGGCGATCGGCTGCCTCTCGATCGCGGCGCCGAGCGTGCGGCTCGACGCCGCGCGGATGGCGGCGCTGGCGCCGGCGTTGCAGGCGGCGGCCGGGGAGATCGGCGCGGCGAGCCGGGGCTCGCGGTTCTTCGCCGCCCGTCCGGCGGAAAGACGGACGGCATGAGGGCGGTCGTCACCGGGGCGAGCGACGGCATCGGCGGCGCGGTGGCGCTGCGGCTCGCCGCGGATTGCGCGGCGCGCGGCGGGGCGCTGGAGCTGGCGCCGACGACGAGCGGGCGCAAGCCGGCGCCGCAGGGGCCGCTCGATGCGCCGGCGGGGCAGGGAGTGCGGGCGACGTTCCTGACCGGGGACGTGTGGGAGGCCGGCGTTTGCGCTAGGCGGGCGGAGCGGGCGCTGATGCCGGGGCTGCTGGCGTCATGAGCGGGGATCGGGTGTGCGACGTGCTGGTCGTGGGCTCCGGGGCCGGCGGGCTGGCGACGGCGGTGGTGGCGGCGTTCCACGGGCTCGACGTGGTGGTGGTCGAGAAGGAGCCGGTGCTCGGCGGGACGACGGCGTGGTCGGGCGGGTGGCTGTGGATACCGCGCAACCCGCTCGCCGTGCGGGCAGGGATCGTCGAGGACGAGGCCGGGCCGCGGCGGTATCTGGCGAGCGAGCTCGGGAACCGGGCGGCGGATCCGCGGTTGGAGGTGTTCCTGCGGAACGGGCCGGAGATGGTGCGGTTCTTCGAGGCGGAGACCGCGGTCGCCTTCGTCGACGGCAACAAGGCGCCGGATTTCCACGCCACGCCGGGCCATGCGACCGGCGGGCGGTCGGTGGCGGCGGCGCCCTATGACGGGCGGGGGCTGGGGGCGTGGATCGCCAAGCTGCGGCCGCCGCTCGACATCGTGTCCGTGGCCGGGATGGGCGTCGCCTCGGGCGCGGACATGGGCCATCTCGTCAACGCGACGCGGTCGGTTGCCTCGGCGCGCTACGCGGCGGGGCGGTTCCTGCGGCATGGGCGCGACCTCGCGGTTCACGGGCGGGGGATGCAGCTCGTCAACGGCAACGCGCTGGCGGCGCGGCTGCTCAGGAGCGCGCTCGACAAGGGCGTGGAGATCCGGACGGGCGCGCCGGCGGAGCGGCTGGTGGTCGAGGACGGGCGGGTGGTCGGCGCCGCGATCGGCGGGGCGGAGGCGGGCGTGGTACGGGCGCGGCGCGGGGTGGTGCTGGCGACGGGGGGATTCCCCCACGACGCGGCGCGGATCGCGGCGATGTTCGACCACGCGGAGCACCATTCGGCGGCGCCCGAGGGGAACGCCGGCGACGGGATGCGGATGGCGGAGGCGGTGGGGGCGCGGGTGGCCGACGACCTCGTGCATCCGGGGGCCTGGGCGCCGGTGTCGCTGGTCCCTCGGGGCGACGGCAGCGTCGGGCGGTTTCCGCATCTGGTGGAGCGGGCGAAGCCGGGGTTCCTGGCGGTGGATGCGGCCGGGCGGCGGTTCGTCAACGAGGCGGACAGCTATCACGACTTCATGGCGGGGCTGTTCCGGGCGACGCCGGAGGGGGCGGAGCCGGCGGCGTGGCTGATCGCCGATCATGCGGCGCAGCGGCGCTGGGGGCTCGGGGCGGCGAAGCCGTTCCCGTTCCCGCTGCGGCCGCACCTGGCGAGCGGCTACCTGCGGCGGGGGCGGACGATTCCCGAGCTGGCGCGGGCCTGCGGGATCGACCCGGCGGCGCTGGAGGCGACGGTGGCGCGGTTCAACGAGCATGCCCGGCGCGGCGAGGATCCGGATTTCGGCCGCGGCGCCTCGCCCTACAACCGGGTGCAGGGCGATGCGGCGGCGCGATGGCCGAACCCGGCGCTCGGGCCGCTGGAGCGCGGGCCGTTCTACGCGGTGCGGATCGTCGCGGGGAGCCTCGGCACCTTCGCGGGGCTGCGCACCGATGCGGCGGCGCGGGTGACGGGCGCGGACGGCGCGGCGATCCCGGGGCTGTTCGCGGTGGGCAACGACATGACCAGCGTCATGGGCGGCAATTATCCGAGCGGCGGCATCACGCTCGGGCCGGCGATGACCTTCGGATACGTCGCGGGCCGCGTGCTCGCGGGACTGCTCGTGGACGGGCTCGACGAGACAGAGAGACTGGAGGAAGCCTCGGCATGACGTTCTACGAGATCGCGACGCTGAAGACGGTGATCTTCGGCGCCGGCAAGGCCGCGCCGGCGGTGGAGGCCTGGGTGGCCGAGGGCGGCGGGCGGCTGCTCGGCGCCTTCGCCTCGGACATCGGGGCGCTGAACGAGATCTACGTGCTGCGCGGCTTCGACAGCCTCGACGCGCTTGTCGAGGAGCGCGACCGGGCGCTCAGGAGCGACAACCCGTTCGGCTGCGTCGAGCATCTGGTCGACATGAGCTTCGACACCTACAGGCCGCTCGACTTCCTGCCGCCGGTCGAGCCGGGCAGGTTCGGGCCGTTCTACGAGCTGCGGAGCTACCGGATGAAGCTCAACGGCCTGATGCCGACCATGGGCAAGTGGCAGGGCGCCGTGCCGGGGCGGAGCGCCTACTCGCGGCTGACGATCGCGATGTACTCGCTCGACGGCAGCCCGCGGCTGACCCAGCTCTGGCCCTATCCCTCGCTGGAGGCGCGGGCGAAGGCGCGGTCGCAGTCCTTCGCCGACGGGGCCTGGCCGGCCAAGGGCGGCCCGGACTGGCTGACGCCGGCGATGACCTCGACCATCGCCATGCCGCTCGCCTTCTCGCCGTTGCAGTAGGGGCCGGTCATGGCGCACAGGTTCTCGCTCGCCTTCCTGACGGTCTTCGACGTCGGCCCGGTGGAGGCGGTGAAGGTCGCGGCGGCGACCGGCTACGACCTCGTCGGGCTGCGGCTCCTGCCGGCGGCGGCGTCGGGGGAGGCGGCGTATCCGATCATGACCGACGACCGCCTGCTCGCCGAGACGGCGGCGGCGGTCCGCGACAGCGGGATCGGGGTGGCGGACATCGAGATCGCCCGGCTGAAGGCGGAGACGGACGTCGCCGGCTTCGCGCCGTTCTTCGAGCGGGGGGCGCGGCTCGGGGCGCGGAACGTGCTGGTGGCGGGCGACGATCCCGAGGAGGCGCGGCTGACCGAGCGCTTCGCGGCGCTGGCGCGGCTCGCGGCCGGATTCGGGCTGACGGTGGACCTCGAGTTCATGCCGTGGACGAAGGTCCCGAACCTCGCTGCGGCGCGGCGCATCGTCGAGGCGGCGGGCGAGCCGAACGGCGGGGTGCTGGTCGACGCGCTGCACTGCGACCGCTCCGACACCACGCTGGCCGAGATCGCGGCGCTGCCGCCGCGGCTCGTCCACTACGTGCAGTTCTGCGACGGGCCGGCGGAATACGATCCCTCCGACGCCGGGCTGATCGACATCGCCCGGCGCGCGCGGCTGATGCCGGGCGAGGGCGGGATCGACCTCGCGGGGCTGGCGCGGGCGATCCCGGCGGACGCGGTGATCAGCGTCGAGATCCCGAACCACGCGCTCGCCGAGCGGCTCGGCCCGGCGGAGCGGGCGGCGTTGGCGTTGCGGACCACGAAGGCCGTGGTCGCCGCCGCCGTGCCGGCCTGAGGGGACGAGCGAGATGCGCATCGCCGTGATCGGCGCCGGGGCGATCGGCCTCACTCATTGCCAGGCGATCGCCGGGACGGAGGGCTTCGAGCTCGCCGGGATCGCCGATCCGTTCGACGGCGGCGCGGCGCTCGCCGCCCGCTTCGGGACGCGGCACTACCGCGACCACGGAGCACTCCTCGCGGCCGAGCGTCCCGACGGGGCGATCGTGGCGACGCCGAACGAGACCCATGTCGCGATCGCGCTGGACTGCCTCGCGGCGGGCGTGCCGGCGATCGTGGAGAAGCCGCTCGCCAATACGCTCGCCGAGGCGGAGACGCTGCTCGCCGCGGCGCGGCGGACGGGGCTGCCGGTGCTGGTCGGCCATCACCGCCGGCACGACACAAGGGTGCAGCGGGCGCGGGCGCTGATCGAGGCGGGGACGCTCGGGCGGCTGGTCTGCGTCAGCGTGGCGGCCTGCCTGATGAAGCCGGACGACTATTTCGCGCCGGAATGGCGGCGGACGCCGGGGGTGGGGGGCACGTTCCTCATCAACCTGATCCACGAGATCGACCTGTTGCGCTATCTGTGCGGCGAGATCGTGTCGCTGTCGGCCTATGCGTCGAGCGCCACGCGGGGGCTCGCGGTCGAGGACACCGGGGCGATCACCTTCGAGCTCGCGAGCGGGGCGCTGGCCTCGCTCGTCGTCTCCGACACGGCGGCCGGGCCGTGGAGCTGGGACCTGACCGCCGACGACAGCGGGCGCTTCGCGGTCCATGACGTCGATTCGCACCGGGTGGTGGGGACCGAGGCGGCGCTGACCCTGCCGCGGCTGGAGGTCTGGCGCCACGACGGGGCGCGCGACTGGACCGTGCCGATGCGGATGACGCGGGACGCGACGGCGCGCGAGGATCCGTACGTCCGGCAGATCCGGCACTTCCGCGCGGTGGTCGAGGACGGCCTGCCCACCCATGTCGGCGCCGTCGAGGGCGCGCGCAACATGGCGGTGATGGACGCGGTGCGCGTCTCGGCGGAGACGGGCCGGCGGGTGGCGGTCGCCCCGGTCGGGGAATAGGGGGCCACACGGACCGACCGAAGCGGGCTCTGCCCGCGAGGCCACGGCGCGACAAGCGAAAGCACGGCTTTCGCCGCGCCGACGACCGGAGCGCGTTGGCGCGGAGGTCGTCAGGGGTGAAGATTTCCCCGTCGCGCGCAATCCGGCCGTGATCGCCCCGGCGAGCGCGGCGACGCGCTCGCCCCCGGCGGGGCGATCGCGGACGGGATTTGCCACGGGTCAAATCCGTCTGGCTTCGACGTCGCGGCCTGTTCCCGCCGGGCTGTCTCTTACCCGTCGCGCAGCAGGGGCGGGCGCTCCGTCGGGAGCGCCCTCAAACGGCGGCGGCCCCACGTGGTGGGGCCGCGAAAGGCGAGGGCCGCGGCTTGCGCCGCGAGGCGTTCAGCCGAGCTTGCCGGTCAGCTCGGGGACGATGGCGAAGAGGTCGCCGACGAGGCCGTAGTCGGCGACCTGGAAGATCGGCGCCTCCTCGTCCTTGTTGATCGCGACGATGACCTTGCTGTCCTTCATCCCCGCGAGGTGCTGGATCGCGCCGGAGATGCCGACCGCGACGTAGAGCTCCGGCGCGACGACCTTGCCGGTCTGGCCGACTTGCCAGTCGTTCGGGGCGAAGCCCGAGTCGACCGCGGCGCGCGAGGCGCCGACCGCGGCGCCGAGCTTGTCGGCCAGCGCCTCGATGATGCGGAAGTTCTCCTCCGAGCCGACGCCGCGGCCGCCGGAGACGACGATCTTCGCGCTGGTCAGCTCCGGCCGGTCGGAGGTCGCGACCTTGTCCTCGACCCAGGCGGAGAGGCCGGCGTCCGCCGGAGCGGCGGCGGTCTCGACCGGGGCGGCGGCCTGGGCGCCGGCGGGCTCGAAGGCGGTCCCGCGCACGGTCATCACCTTCTTCGCGTCGGCCGACTGCACGGTCTGCACCGCGTTGCCGGCGTAGATCGGCCGCTCGAAGGTGTCGGGGCCGACCACGCCGGTCACGTCGGAGATCACCATGACGTCGAGGAGCGCCGCCACCCGGGGGGCGACGTTCTTGCCGGAGGTGGTCGCGGGGAAGACGATGTGCTCGAAAGGCCCGGCCATCGACACGACGAGGTCGGTCAGCGGCTCGGCAAGGCGGTGGCCGAGGCCGGCGCCCTCGACGTGGACCACCTTCGTCACCCCGTCGAGCTGCGCGGCGGCCTCGGCGACGGCGCCGGCGTTCTCGCCGGCGACGAGCACGGTGATGTCGCCGCCGAGCGCCCTGGCCGCGGTCACGGCCCGGGCGGTGGCGTCGTTCAGGTGGGCGTTGTCGTGCTTGGCGAGGACCAGGACGGCCATCAGATCACCCCCGCTTCGGTCTTGAGCTTCGCGATCAGCTCGTCGACCGAGCCGACCTTCACCCCGGCCTTGCGGGTCGCCGGCTCGACGGTCTTGACCACCTTGAGCCGCGGGCTGACGTCGACGCCGTAGTCGGCGGGCGTCTTCTCCTCGAGCGGCTTCTTCTTGGCCTTCATGATGTTCGGCAGCGACGCGTAGCGCGGCTCGTTGAGGCGCAGGTCGACGGTGACCACCGCCGGCAGCCGGACCGCGATCGTCTGGAGGCCGCCGTCGACCTCGCGGGTGACGGTCGCCTTGTCGCCCTCGACCGCGACCTCGGAGGCGAAGGTCGCCTGCGGCCAGCCGAGGAGGGCCGCGAGCATCTGGCCGGTGGCGTTCATGTCGTTGTCGATCGCCTGCTTGCCGGCGATGATCAGCCCCGGGGCCTCGGCGTCGGCGACGGCCTTGAGGAGCTTCGCCACGGCGAGGGGCTCGATGTCGGTGGAGACGTCCGGCGCGGCCTCGATCAGGATCGCCCGGTCGGCGCCCATGGCGAGCGCGGTGCGCAGCGTCTCCTGCGCCTGCTTGACGCCGATGGAGACCACGACGATCTCGGTGGCGACGCCCTTCTCCTTGAGCCGGA
Organism: Amaricoccus sp.; assembly: GCF_017993425.1. Classification (GTDB taxonomy): domain Bacteria; phylum Pseudomonadota; class Alphaproteobacteria; order Rhodobacterales; family Rhodobacteraceae; genus Amaricoccus. The sequence continues at coordinate 59,327 of NZ_JAGOMQ010000013.1, read as the reverse complement.
TCGCCTCCTCGACGGCGATCTCGTCGAAGGGGTTCATGCTCATCTTGACGTTGGCGAGCTCGACCCCGGAGCCGTCGCCCTTGACCCGCGGCTTGACGTTGTAGTCGATCACCCGCTTCACGGGCACGAGGATCTTCATCGGCTGAGCTCCCCCGGAAATGTTCGCGCTCTCCTACGAGGGGGGGCGGGGCCGCGCAACAGAAAGTTGCCCGCGGCCGGGGGGCGCGGTCAGGCGGCGACGCCGCGGAGCTCGATCACCAGCGCGGCGTAGACGCTGAGGCTCCCCGCGAGCACGAAGAGGTGCCAGATGGTGACGTGGAACGGCAGCCGGTCCCAGCAGAGGAAGGCGACGCCGATGGTGTAGAGCGCGCCCGCGGTCAGCACGAGCCGGTAGCCCTCCGGCGTCATCCGCTCGAGGACGGGGCCGCCGACCAGCACCGCCGCCCAGCCCATGGCGAGGTAGAGCGCGACGGTCAGCCCGAAGAGCTGGCGCGCCGACAGGAGCTTCAGCGACACCCCGGCCGCGGCGACCGCCCAGAGCCCGGCGAGGAACGGCATCGCCTGCGGCCCGGTCATCACCGCGAAGGGCGTGTAGGCCCCGGCGATCTTGAGGTAGATCGCCGACTGGTCGAGCCGGCGCAGCCGGTCCTTCCATTCGGGCGCGGGCGTCATGTGGTAGAGCGCGGAGCAGGCCAGCATGGCGACGAGGCAGAAGCCGTAGACCGCCGCGGCGGCGAGATGGCGCCCGGCGCCCTCCCAGACCGCGGCGAGCGTCACGATCGCCCCCGCCGCCGCCACGCCGAACGTCACGCCGGCGACGTGGACGACGGCGTCCGACAGACGCTCCGCCCGCGAATAGCCTCCGAAGTTCCTCGCTCCCATCGCCAGGTCCCGCCCGTTTGGCGGCGGCGCCACCCCACGGCCGCCGTCACTGATATATTACCTCGATTCGCGAAAAACCGAAGCGGTCGGTGACACGAAGTGGTTACCGGCGCCCCTGCGGGGGGCGCAGGCGCCGCCGCCGCGGGCGCCCCTGCCTCAGCGATTGGCGCCCGGCGTCCAGAGCGTGTCGGCGCGGCCCTCGTCGTTGGCGATGCGGGCGGCGACGAAGAGCCAGTCGGACAGGCGGTTGAGGTATTTCACCGCCTCCGGGTTCACGGGCTCGATCCCGGCGAGCTCGACCGCCAGCCGCTCGGCGCGGCGCGACACGGTGCGGCAGAGGTGCAGGTGCGCCGCGAGCGCCGAGCCGCCGGGCAGGACGAAGCTGCGGAGCGGGGTCAGCCGGGCGTTCATCGCGTCGATCTCGGCCTCAAGCCGGTCGACCTGCGCGGCGACGACGCGCAGGCGCGGATACTTCGCCGTGGCGTCGTTCTCGAGATCCGGGGTGCAGAGGTCGGCGCCGAGGTCGAAGAGGTCGTTCTGGATGCGCGCCAGCGCCTCCGCGAGCTCGCCGGCCGCGTGCAGCCGGGCGAGGCCGAGCGTGGCGTTGGTCTCGTCGACGGTGCCGTAGGCGGCGACGCGCGGCGCATGCTTCGGCACCCGGCTGCCGTCGCCGAGCGCGGTCTCGCCGCGGTCGCCGGTGCGGGTGTAGATGCGGTTGAGGACGACCATGCTCAGCCTCCGCGGCGCGAGATCCAGACGAAGAGGACGATCAGGATCACCGCGATGAACTGCAGGAGCAGCCGGAGCTGCATCAGCTTGTTGCCGTACTTGCGGTTGAACGCGCCGCCCCGGGCGAAGCCGCCGACCCCGACCACGAGCACGCCGAGCACGGCGAGGCAGGCGAAGGCGACGACGAGGAACAGCGGATCGCGGGCCATTGCGGACCTCCTGGCTGGGCCGAGGGGGTAGCGGAATCCGCCGGGGACGCAAGCCCCAAGGAACCCGGCGCGGCCGCGCCGGCCCCGCTATACGACTCTTGCCTTGTCCCACACGACGCCCGGGCGGTGCATCCTCATGGCCAATCGTCGCGAGGCTGTTGGACGAGGCCGAGCAGATGCGAACGGGCGACATCTCGATCATGTGGGGCGCGCCGGCCGCGGCGCTGGGAGAATCGCCCGATTTCCGGTAGGTTCGGCGCATTGGCACTCGCGTCTTTCCTCCGCGGCGCGCCCCGCGCGGGCCATTTCGCCCCCCGGGACCCCCGGCCTTCGGCAAGGAAGCCTGCATGAAGTACGTATTGACCTGGAAGAAGAAGCGTCACGGCACCACGGCGGAATACGAGGAAGGCCAGCGCCGCGTGCTGGAGCTGATGCGCGCCTGGCGGCGGCCCGACCGGGTGCGCATCCACGAGTTCGTGGTCCGCGTCGGCGAGCCGGGCGGCTTCGTGGTGTTCGAGGCCGAGAACCTCGCCGCGGTGCATCGCGAGACCGCGGCCTTCGCGATGCTGAATTTCCAGATCGACCCGGTGATCGACGTGGACGACGCGCTGGCTGCGGTCGGCGCGGCGATCGAGTGGCGCGATTCGGTGGTCTGACCGGGCCGCCTCCCGCCTCGGAGGGTCCGGCGAGGCGGTTCCGTTGACAGCCGGCGAGCCCTCGTGAAAAAGGGGAAGCCGTCGGCCGGGCGTGGGCTGCCTCCCGGGCGGGACGGCGACACGAGGGCCCGAGATGCGCATCCTGATCACCAACGACGACGGCATCAGCGCGCCGGGCCTCGCCGTGGCCGAGGCGATCGCCGCCGAGCTCGCGGGAACCGACGCCGACGTCTGGGTCGTCGCCCCCGCCTTCGAGCAGTCGGGCGTCGGGCATTGCGTCTCCTACATCCGGCCGATGCGGCTCGAGCGGCTCGAGGCCCGCCGCTTCGCCGTCGAGGGCTCGCCAGCCGACTGCGTGCTCGCCGCGGTGGGCGAGATACTGCGCGACCGGCCGCCCGACCTCGTCATCTCCGGGGTGAACCGCGGCCACAACCTCGCGGAGGACACGCTCTATTCCGGCACCGTCGGCGGCGCGATGGAGGCGGCGCTGACCGGGCTGCGGGCCGTGGCGCTGTCGCAGTATTTCGGGCCGCTCGACCGCGTCGAGGGCGACCCGTTCGACGCGGCCCGGGTCTGGGGCGCCCGGGTCTGCCGGCGGCTGATCGAGACGGCGGCCTGGGCGCCCGCGCCCTACGGGGTCTTCTACAACCTGAACTTCCCGCCGCTCCCCGCCGCCGAGGTGCGCGGCGTGCGCGCCACCGTGCAGGGCCAGCGCCTCGCGCCGACCTTCGGGGTCCAGCCGCATGTCGCGCCGAACGGGCGGCAATACCTGTGGCTGACCCATGCCCACGGCAACGGCGATACGCTGCCCGGCTCGGACTCGCGCGAGTGCCACGACGGCTTCGTCACCGTCACGCCGCTCCGCGCCGACCTGACCGCGCACGACCTCGTCGCGCCGCTCGCGGCCGCCCTGGAGTAGCGCGATGGACGAGGCCGAGCGCCGGATGCAGTTCGTCTTCGCGCTGCGCTCGCACGGCGTCACCAATCCCGACGTGCTCACGGCCATGGAATCCACCCCTCGCGACGCCTTCATCGAGGGGGTGTTCCGCGACCGCGCCTACGAGGACACGCCGCTGCCGATCGCCTGCGGCCAGACCATCAGCCAGCCCTCGGTCGTCGGGCTGATGACCCAGGCGCTGGAGGTGACGCGGCGCTGCAAGGTGCTGGAGATCGGCACCGGCTCCGGCTACCAGGCGGCGATCCTCGCCCGGCTGGCGCGGCGGGTCTACACGATCGAGCGCCATCGCGCGCTCGCCCGCGCCGCGCGGACGCTCTTCGCCCGGCTCGATCTCCACAACATCACCGTGGTGATCGGCGACGGGGCGCTCGGCCTGCCCGAGCAGGCGCCCTTCGACCGCATCCTGGTCACCGCCGCCGCCGAGGACCCGCCGAAGCTCCTGCTCGACCAGCTCCGCCCCGGCGGCGTCATGGTCCTGCCGGTCGGCCAGATCCACGCCGTGCAGACGCTCCTGCGCATCACCAAGACCGAGGCGGGGCTCGACTATACCGAGCTCGGCGCCGTGCGGTTCGTGCCGCTGGTCGAGGGCCTCGCACAGGATGTGTTGGACTGACCGGCACGCTCAAGATATGGTCGGACCCATGCCACGTCGCGCCCCCCTTCCGCTCCGCCGCCTGATCGTCGCCACGGCGCTCTGCCTCGGCCTCGCCGCCTGCGCCGGCGGCAACGTCAGCCCCTCGCCGAGCGCGGTGGCGAACGCCACGCCGGACGGCCGCGGCGTCATCACCTATGCGAGCTATCAGGTGGCGGTGGCCCGCGACGGCGACACCGTCGCGACCCTCGCCGCCCGGGTCGGCGGCTCGGCCGACGAGATCTCGCGGCTGAACGGGCTCCCCGCCGACTATCGCCTGCGCGCCGGCGAGGTGCTGGTGCTGCCCGACAGCGTGCCGCGCCCCGAGGCGCTCGGCTCCGCGACCGGCTGGACGCCCGAGGGCGCCGCGCAGGCGATCGACAACGCCCCCGCCCCGGCCGCCCAGCCGCAGAACCCGTTCAACCGCGGCCAGAAGGATCCGCTGATCGACCCGGTGCGCCACCGCGTCGAGGCCGGCGAGACGGTCTATTCGATCGCGCGGCTCTACGGCGTCTCGGTGACCTCGCTCGCCTCGTGGAACGGGCTCGGCCCGGATTTCGCGATCCGGGTCGGGCAGGAGCTCCTGATCCCCGTCGCCTCCGGCGCCAACCGCATCTCCTCGACCTTCGAGAGCAATCCCGGGACCGGCACCCAGGTGCCGCCGCCGCCGATCGGCGCGCAGCCGCTGCCGGAGAACGTCGCCCCCGGCGAGAACCCGGCCAGCCCCGACCTCGCGCAGTACCGCACGCCCCCCGGCGGCAAGCTCAAGGCTCCGGTGAGCGCCCCGATCAAGCGCAAGTACAACGCCGCCAACCCGAGCGGCGTCGGCTACGACGCGGCCGTCGGCACGCCGGTGCGCGCCGCGGCCGACGGCACGGTGGCGCTGATCTCCGAGGAGATCGGCGGCGGCGGGGCGATCGTGCTGCTCAGCCATACCGACGACCTGCTCACCACCTACTCGATCCTCGACAACGTCACCCTGAAGAAGGGCCAGCGCGTCGAGGCCGGCCAGGTGATCGGCACGGTCGCCGCCCGCGACAAGCAGGAGCTGCAGTTCGACGTCTTCCGCGGCGCCGAGCCGCTCGACCCGACGATCTACCTTGGCGGCTGACCTCGGCCCGTCGCGCGTGTCGACGCGCGACGGGCCTGGTTTTCTCAGAGCACGAAGTCGATGGCGCGGTAGTCGGACGCCAGCACGCCTCCGTCGGCGATCAGCAGCTCGAACTCGAACGCCGCGTCGCCGTCGCACTGGCCGCGGAGGATCGTGTCGCCGCCGACCTCGACCGCGATCAGCCGGCCGATCGCCGCGCCCCCGCCGAGGTGGAAGGCCTGGTCGCCGCCGCGCGTCGTGTCGGCGTCGATCCCCGCGAGGTCGATGCGGTCGCCGCCCGCCACGCCCGCGCCCTCGAAGGCCGGCGCCCGGCCGGCCTCCTCGCGCAGCTCGTCGCGCGCGCCCGGCCGCGACTCGACTGCGAGGTCGAAGTCGAAGACGTCCGCCCCGCCGCCGCCGATCAGCACGTCGCCGCCGGCGCCGCCGCGCAGCACGTCGCCGCCCGACCCGGCCGAGAGCATGTCGTCGCCCGCGCCGCCGATCAGCGTGTCGCCGCCCTGCGCGCCGAGGAGCCGGTCCGCGCCGCCGCCGCCGTCGAGACGGTCCGCCCCGGCCAGCCCCGACAGCACGTTGGCCGAGGAGTTGCCGGTGAGGCGGTTGGCCAGCTCGTTGCCGGTCGCGTCGAGCGCGCCGGCCGCGACGAAGAACAAGTCGTCGATCCCCTGGCCGAGGACGTGCGAGACATAGGCCGCCACCGTGTCGCGCCCGCCGGCCACGAACGGCTCGAGCGTCACGTCGCCAGAGTTGTCGACGTAGTAGAAGTCGTCGCCCGCGCCGCCGATCATCACGTCCGCGCCGACGCCGCCGTCCAGCCAGTCGTTCCCCTCGCCGCCCTCCAGCCAGTCGTCGCCGTCGAAGCCGACGAGGTCGTCGGCCCCGGCGTTGCCCACCAGCCAGTTCGCCGCGGCGTTGCCGATCAGGTCGTCGTCGCCCGAGCCGCCGAAGGCGTTCTCGATCAGCGAGCGCGTGTCGCCGTGATACTGCAGCGCGTTGAAGACGTTGCCCCGCGCGTAGCCGCCGTTCGGCCCGCCGCCGAGATAGGCGAGCTGCGCGCGGTCGAAGACGTTGTGGTAGCCCGGCGTCAGGTTGATCTCGAGGTTGGTCGCGTAGTTCGAGAGGTCGTAGGTGTCGGTCCCGCCGCCGTCCCAGATCGTCTGGAAGATCCGGTTGCCGCCCGGGTTGATGGCGAGCTGCCCGTTGACGAAGGTCCGCCCGTTCGACGGATCCCACGAGTAGCGGGTGTCGCCCGAGTTGATGCCGAAATCCGCCCCGTACATGTGCTGGAGCGCGGCGATGTCGTACATCATGTAGGACTGCGCATAGCCCCAGTCCTCGTTGGAATAGCCGCCGAGCCCGCCGCCCGCGAACGAGCGGTAGGTCATCACCGAGTACTCCATCGCGTCGGTGTCGAGCGGCAACTTGCCGTAGCCGCCGTCCTCGTGGCCGTGCTTCAGCCCGAGCGCGTGGCCGATCTCGTGGAGCACCGTGTGGTAGTCGTAGTTCCCGGCGATCGGCGCCTTGCCCGAGGGCCCGAACCAGACGTCGCCGCCGGTGACGCTCTCGGCCGGGTAGTAGCCGTAGGCGGTGTTGGAGTTGGTGTTGTTGCCGAAGCGCAGCGTGCCGGCGCCGCTGCCGTAGCCCGCGAAGTCGACGTTGAGGTTGGTGAACCCCTCGATGGAGAAGCCGTAGGCCCCGAGCATCCCCGGCACGAAGGCCTCGATCCCGAGCGCGAGGTGGATGGCGTTGGCCTGCCCGGCCCCGACGCCGGAGAAGCCCTTGAGGTCGTTCGCCGGATAGCCCGCCTGGTAGTCCGACACGCTGTCCGGCAGGCTGTAGGTGATCGTCGCGGCGTTCCACTTCGCGCCCTGCAGCAGCCCGTCGACATAGGAGACGCCGCTGCGCGGGACGGTGTTGATGCCGATGCCGGGCGTGCCCCGCTCGTCGTCGCCGGGGAGGTCGGGGGCGTGGCGCGCGTCGTCGCCCTGCGTCGGCCGCCAGTCCCGCCACGACGGTGCCGCCGCGACGGCGCCGGGCGCGCCGGAAGGCAGGCCGAGGTCGAGCCCGGGCCCGAGGTCGTGCCGCCGCTCCTCCGCCGCGGCGTCGGCGGCCGTCGGCGCGGCCAACATCCCGTCGTCGAGGCCGACGCCGGGCAGGTCGAGGAATGCGAGCTTGCGCGCAATGGCATGCATAATGAAATCTCCGGTTGCGTCAGAGCCGCCGAAATCTCACGAGCGCCGCGGTTCCCGCCAGTTCAGCAACTGTATCGCGGGACCCCCTTTGCGGCGCCTTTCCCACCCGCGGCGCCCCCGCCCGGGGCCGCCGCCGCGCCGTTCAGGGGCGTCCTTCTCTCCCTCCGCGCGCCAAAGCGGCTCCAAGGCCCTACCGGAGGTTGAGCCGCTCGGCCTTGGCGTCCTCGCGCCCCGCTCCACTTTCTGTAGCGGCCCGGCCCGATTTTTCCGCCCCTTGCGCGCGCCCGTGGCCGTTCCCGGCCCGATGCTTCGCGGCAAGCAATTCTCACGACGATATCTGCATTGAACAGTTTTTGAACAATTCCTGCCTTGCGCCCTGCGCATATCGGCCCTGTCCGTTCCGGCCTTGCTCACGCGATTCACATGGCCCATCTTGTCGACAAGGGAGGAAATCTAACCCTCAGCTTGGGAGATTTCCATGCAGACCATAAGTCAAGCCAACAACAACTTCCTCAACCGCCTCGGCCGCGCGCTCGCGCCCGTGGGCGCCTTCCTCGCCAGCATCCCGGCGGCCGTCCGCGCCGCCCGCCGCGCCGAGGCGATCGAGCACCTCCTCCGCCTCGACGACGCCCAGCTGGCCCGCATGGGCCACACCCGCGAGGGCCTGACGCGCTGGATGATGGAGGACTGACCACCCCGCGCCACTGACGCGAGCCCGGATGCGTCCGGGCTCGCCATGCCGGCAGGGCCCGGGCCGCTTTCATTGGCACCGCCGGCGCGCCCGGACGACCTCGGCCCATAAGACAAGCTCCAACACTTAGCTGATCGGCGAACTTTTCCTTGCGTCGCCGGGTCGCCGTCGCTATGCTTAGCCAAATGGCTAAGCATGAGCCCGACCTGTCCCTGCTGTTCCATGCGCTGGCGGACCCGACGCGGCGGGGGATGCTGACGCGGCTGGCGGCGGGGCCGGCGGGGGTGACGGAGCTGGCGGCGCCGACGGGGCTCAGGCTGCCGACGGTGATGCGGCATCTCGCGGTGCTGGAGGCGGCGGGGCTCGTCGCCACCGCGAAGGACGGCCGGGTGCGCTCCTGCGCCATCGTGCCGGAGGCGCTGGCGCCGGTCCGGGGCTGGCTCGACGCGCAGCGGGCGATCTGGGAGGGCCGGCTCGACCGGCTGGACGACTACGTGACGAAGCTGATGGAGGAACGCGAGAGATGACGCCCGAGCTCGACCCGGAGACCGACCTGAGCTTCACCCGCACGCTGGCCGCGCCGCGGCGCCTGATCTGGGAATGCTGGACCGACCCGCGGCACATCCCGCACTTCTTCGTGCCGGCGCCGCACAAGGTGACGGCGGTCGACATGGACGTGCGGGTGGGCGGGCGGTTCAACACCACCTTCGACGTCGAGGGGAACGTCATGGAGAACAAGGGCGTCTACCTCGACGTGGTCCCGGAGGAGCGGCTGGTCTTCACCGACGCCTATACCGAGGGCTGGAAGCCGGCGCCGGAGCCGTTCATGACGGCGATCCTTCTCCTCGCGGACGCGCCGGGCGGCGGCACGACCTACACGGCGATCGCCCGCCACCGCAATCCGCAGACGCGCAGGACCCACGAGGAGATGGGCTTCTTTGACGGCTGGGGCACGGTGGCCGACCAGCTCGACGCCTATGCAAAGGGGCTGACGCGGTAGGTTCCGCGGCGGCGGTCAACCGGCAGGGGGCCGGTCGCCGCCCCCGGCAGGAGCCTCGAAGGGCCCCCGGCTTCGGGCCGGGGCGGCCGGGCGGGAGCGGCCCTCAGTCGGGGAGGCCGGCGGCGACGGTGCGGAGGGAGCCTTTCTGGATCTTGCCGGTCGAGGTCTTGGGCAGCTCCTCGAAAACCACCCGGCGCGGGGCCTTGAAGTGCGCCATGCGCGCGCGGCACCAGGCGATCAGCTCGGCCTCGGCGGCCTCGGCGCCCGCCTTCAGCTCGACGAAGGCGCAGGGCGTCTCGCCCCATTTCTCGTCGGGGCGGGCCACCACGGCGGCCAGCGCGACGGCCGGATGGGACATCAGCGCGTTCTCGATCTCGATCGACGAGATGTTCTCGCCGCCCGAGATGATGATGTCCTTGGCCCGGTCCTTCAGCTCGATATAGCCGTCGGGGTGGCGGACGCCGAGGTCGCCGGAGTGGAACCAGCCGCCGGCGAAGGCCTTCTCGGTCGCCTCGGGGTCCTTGAGGTAGCCCTTCATCACGATGTTGCCGCGGAACATCACCTCGCCCATGGTCGCGCCGTCGGGGTCGACCGCGACCATCGAGGCCGGGTCCATCGGGACGACCTCCTCCTCGACGACGTAGGCGACGCCCTGGCGCGACTTCAGCCGAGCCTGCTCGCTCATCGGGAGCGCGTTCCACGGCCGCTTCCAGGCGCAGGCGACCGCCGGCCCGTAGACCTCGGTCAGGCCGTAGACATGGGTGACGTCGAAGCCCCGCTCGGCCATGGCCTGCAGGACGCTCGCCGGCGGCGGCGCGGCGGCGGTCATCACCGCCACCCGCTGCGGGAAGTCGCGGGCGTCCTCGGCGGTGGCGTTGATCATGAAGCCGAGCACGATCGGCGCGCCGCAGAGGTGGTCCACGCCCTCGTCGGCGATGGCGTCGTAGATCGTCCGCGCCGTCACCCGGCGCAGGCAGACGTTGGTCCCCGCCTTGGCGGCGATCGTCCAGGGGAAGCACCAGCCGTTGCAGTGGAACATCGGCAGCGTCCAGAGATAGGTCGGGTGCATCCCGAGGTCCCATTCCAGCGTGTTGCCGAGCGCGTTCAGGTAGGCGCCGCGGTGGTGGTAGACGACGCCCTTCGGCCGGCCGGTGGTGCCGGAGGTGTAGTTGACGGCGATGGCGTCCCATTCGTCGTCCGGCGTCCGCCAGGGCTGCGCGGGGTCGCCGCCGGCGAGGATCTCCTCGTATTCGAGCCGGCCCACGGCTGCGCCCGGGGCGGCGGGGTCGGCGATGTCGACGAGGACGGGCTTCGCCGCCGAGCGGGCGACGGCGTCGAGGGCGACGGCGCCGAACTCGCGGTCGACGAGGAAGACCTTCGCCTCGGCGTGGTCGAGGATATAGGCGACGGTGTCGGCGTCGAGGCGGGTGTTGATGGTGCAGAGCACGCCCCGGGCGAGCGGCACGCCGAAATGCGCCTCGTACAGCTCCGGCGTGTTGGCCGCCATCACCGCGACCGTCTCGCCGGGCTTCAGGCCGAGCGCCTCCAGCGCCGAGGCGAGGCGGCGGCAGCGCTCCGCGGTCTCGGCCCAGCTGCGGCGCACCTCGCCGTAGACGACCGCCGGGTGATCGGGATGGGTGGCGGCCGCCTTGCGCAGGAAGACGACCGGAGTGAGCGGCGCGTAGTTGGCCGCGGTCTTCGCGAGTCGGGCATGGGCATGCGGCATCGGCGCGAGCTCCGGGCTTCCTGTCGGCGGCGACGCTAGCGCGGGCGCGGCCCGCGGTGAAGCCCGTCAGGCGGGACGGCTGACCAGTCCGCCGGGATGGCGGGCGACGGCGCCGTCGAGCTCGAGCTCGAGCAGGGTCGCGGCGACCTCGGCGGGCGCGGCGCCGGTCTCGCGGATCAGCAGGTCCTCCGGCGTCGGGCTGGGGCCGAGGAGCGCGAGAAGCCGCCCGCCCAGCCCCGGCGCCGCGGGGGCGGGCCGGTCGGGCGCGGGCGCCGGCGGGCGGCGCGGGGCCGCGGGCAGGCTCGCCGCCAGCGCCTCCAGCACGTCCGCGGCGGAGCGCACCAGCGTCGCGCCGTCGCGGATCAGCGCGTTGCAGCCGGCGGCGCGCGGGTCGAGCGGGCTCCCCGGCACCGCCATCACCTCGCGGCCCTGGTCGAGCGCGTCGCGGGCGGTGATCAGGCTCCCCGACCGCTCGGCGCCCTCGATGACCACGACGCCGAGCGCGAGGCCGGAGATCACCCGGTTCCGCCGCGGAAAGTCCTGCGCCCGCGGCGCATGGCCGGGCGGCATCTCGGAGAGCGCCAGCCCCTCGGCGGCGATCCGCGCCGTCAGCGCGGCGTTCTCGGGCGGGTAGACGACGTCGACGCCCCCCGCCATCGCCGCGATCGTCCCGGTCGCCAGCGCCGCCTCGTGCGCCGCCGCGTCGACCCCGCGGGCAAGGCCCGAGACCACGACGAGGCCGGCCGCGCCCAGCTCGCGCGCGAGCCGCGCCGCCATGCGGCAGCCGAGCGCCGAGGCGTTGCGCGCCCCGACCAGCGCCACCGCCGGCCGCGCCGCCAGTCCCGGCTCCCCCCGCGCCCAGAGCGCCGGCGGCGGATCGGCGATGGCGGCGAGCGCCGCCGGGTAGTCGTCGGCCCCGAGCAGCAGCAGCCGCGCCCCGGCGGCGTCGGCGGCCTTTGTCTCGGCCAGCGCGTCCTCCCGCGTCGCCGGCGCATAGCCGCGCACGCCGGCCGCCGCGGCGAGCCCCGGCAGCGCGCCGAGCGCCGCCGCGGCCGAGCCGTGCTCGCGGATCAGCCGGATGAAGGTCGCGGGCCCCACGCGACGCGAGCGCGCCAGCCGCAGCCAGTCCAGCCGCTCGCGGTCCGAGCGGGGCAAGGCCTCGGGCGGGATCTTGGCGGAACGGGGCGCGTTCATGGCGCGAGCCTTCCCGCCCGCGGGTTAACGCGCGGTCAACGCCGGGCCGGCGCGCCCGCTCATGTCACGCCCCGCTGAACCCGGACGAGACGCTCCGGCCCCCGGCGCGGCGGCCCTGCCCGGGCGGGTCCTGCACCCCGGCCGGCTCCCCCGGAGCGGCGCCGCACGTCTGCAACTTCCCCGGTCGGCCAGCCCAGCGGCGCCGCTTAAGAAGTGTCGCGGACGGCTTTGAGGATGGCGTCGTCGCCGTGACGGTACTCGATCTCGATCTCCAGCGAGCCATCCTCCAGCAGCTCTGCGGACCCCGAGCCCCTGACCTCGTGCATGTCGTCGTCTCCCTCCCAGTCGAAGGAGACGTCCTGATGTCCGTAGGCGAGATCGAGGCTCGCCTGAAGCGCGCCGAAGGCGATCTCGCCGCTGCCGTCGGCGCGGATCGTCAGCATGGCTGGCGCGCAGAGGTCCAGATAGCCGCTCTCCCAGAGATCCGCCGCGACGATCCGCCAGCGGCCGATCAGCTGGCAATCCATCGGGGCGCTCATCCGGAGACGCCACGCCGGAGCTGCCCCTGCCAGCGCACCGGGTGGAAGCAGTGCAGCAGCCCCCGCAACGGCCGCCCGGACGGGACGTCCGACCGTCCCAACCGGGAGTAGGGATCTCCCGCCCTCCGATCCGAGCCCCGCATCGAAATCCCTTCCGTCGCCGCCGTGCCGACATCCACGGAATCACGCCATCAACCGGCCGGCAAGTCCGGCATTCGTCGGCAGACTACCGCCGGAGGAGCACGACGCCGCCAACGAGCAGGGCGGCGCCGAGGAGGCGCGTCAGGTCGACCGGGCGCTCGGGGACGCCGAGCCAGCCGAAATGGTCGAAGGCGACCGAGGCGGCCATCTGCCCGGCGACCAGGAAGGCGAAGAACGTCGCCGCGCCGATCACCGGGACGAGATAGAGCCCGAGCCCGACGAAGATCGCGCCGAAGACGCCGCCGCACCACGCCCACCACGGCAGCCGCCCCGCCGCCGCGACGAGGGGAACCGGATCGCGCAAGGCGAGCGCGAAGGCCGCCATGCAGGTGACGCCGACGAGGAAGCTCACGAAGCCCGACCACGCGCCGGAGCCGAGCGCGATCCGCAGATGGGCGTTCAGCGCCTGCTGCAGGACGATCCCGGCCCCCGCGAGCGCGGCGAGCGCCGGCAGGATCAGCGTCCGCATCAGAACCGGTAATCCTCGCGGACCGGCGCGAACACGTCGAGGACGCGCACGTCCGTGACCGCCCGCGCCCCGTGCTCGACCCCTCCGGGCACCACGTAGACGTCGCCCGCCTTCAGCAGGCGCGGCTCCCCGTCCACCACCAGCTCCAGCTCGCCCTCCAGCATGTTCACCACCTGCTCGTGCGGATGCGCATGGACCGGGATCGCCGAGCCCGCGTCGATCCGCCAGTAGGCGAAGGTCATCCGCTCGCTGTGGATGAAGCGGCCATGGAAGCCGGGCACCACGTCGTGCTCGGCAACGTCGGCGATGTTGTGGCTCAAGGCGCGGGCTCCTCCCCGGGATCGGCCGCCCAGAATAGGCCGTCCCGCGGAAAGCGCCAGCCGCGTCAGGTCGCGCTGCCGCCCACCGTCAGGCCGCCGATCAGCAGGGTCGGCTGGCCGACGCCGACCGGCACCCACTGGCCGTTCTTGCCGCAATTGCCGATGCCGGGGTCGAGCGCCATGTCGTCGCCGATGGCGCGCACGTGCTTCAGCGCCGTCGCGCCGTCGCCGATCAGGGTCGCGCCCTTGACCGGGGCGCCGACCTTGCCGTCCCTCACCCGGTAGGCCTCGGTGCAGGAGAACACAAACTTGCCGTTGGTGATGTCGACCTGCCCGCCGCCGAAGCCCACGGCGTAGATGCCGTCCTTGAGGCTGGCGAGGATGTCCCTCGGGTCGTCCTTGCCGCCGAGCATGATCGTGTTGGTCATGCGCGGCATCGGGATGTGCGCGAAGCTCTGCCGCCTGCCGTTGCCGGTCGGCGCGACGCCCATCAGCCGGGCGTTCTGGCGGTCCTGCATGAAGCCGACGAGGATGCCGTCCTCGATCAGCACGTTGCGCTGCGAGGGCGTGCCCTCGTCGTCGAAGGAGATCGAGCCGCGCCGGTCGGGGATCGTGCCGTCGTCGACCACGGTCACGCCGGGGGCGGCGACGCGCGTCCCCATCAGGCCGGCGAAGGCCGAGGTCTCCTTGCGGTTGAAGTCGCCCTCCAGCCCGTGGCCGACCGCCTCGTGGAGCAGGATGCCGGGCCAGCCGGGGCCGAGGACCACGTCCATGACGCCCGCGGGGGCGGGCTCGGCGCGCAGGTTCACCGTCGCGATGCGCAGGGCCTCGTCGGCGACGGCCTTCCAGTGGCCGGTCTCGAGCAGCGGCGCGAGCCCGTGCCGGCCGCCGCCGCCGAAGCCGCCCGATTCGCGGCGGCCGTTCTCCTCGACGATCACCGAGACGCTCAGCCGCACCATCGGCCGCGCCTCGGCGAGGCGGCCGCCCTCGGGGCGCAGGATCTCCACCTCGTGCATCGAGGCGGCGAGCGTCGCCGAGACCTGCACGACGCGGCGGTCCTTGCCGCGCAGGTAGGCGTCGATCTCGCGCAGCGTGTCGACCTTGACCGGGAAGCCCGCGTCCTCGAACGGGTCGTGGTCGGTGTAGAGCCGCTGGTTGGTCGGCCGCGGCGGCGCGGCCATCACGCCGCCGCCGGCCCCGACGGCGAGACGGGCGGTCTCGGCGGCGCGCTTCAGCGCCGCCTCGGAGATCTCGGTGGAATGGGCGTAGCCGGCGGTCTCGCCGCGCACGGCGCGCAGGCCGAAGCCCTCGGCGGCGTCGTAGCTCGCGGTCTTGAGCCGGCCGTCGTCGAAGACGAGGCCCTCGGAGCGGCGGCGCTCCAGGAAGAGCTCGCCGTCGTCCGCGCCGGCCGTCGCCTCGCGCAGCGTGCCGAGGGCGCGCTCGGGATCGATGTCGGTCTCGAAGGGGCGGAAACGCGGCGTCTGCGACATGGCGGAGGGGTTCCCGGAGTTGGGCTTTCGACGCCGGGGAGCGGATCCCGCGTCTTGTCCTTCGCGCCTCAATATGGTTCACCGGCAGCAAGATGCAACTCGGACGCGGCAGGCGTCCGGCGGACGGTGGGATCACGGCATGAAGACGCTAAGCCTCGCGACGGCGCTCCACCTGGCCTTTGCGGTCGCCTTCGCGCCGGCCGTGCTCGCCCAGGACACCCAGACCCAGGCTCCCGCGGCGGAAGCCCCCGCGGCCGAGGCTCCCGCAGCGGAAGCCCCGGCGGTCGAGGCTCCCGCGGCGGAGGCCCCGCAGTCGCCCGAGGCCGAGGCGCAGGCGCCGGCGGCGGACACGCCCGCCGAGACGCCGCCCGAGACCGGCGAGCCGGTGGCCGCCTTCGCCATGCCCGACCTGCCGATCATCGGCGTGCCCGTGCCGGGCGGCACCGGCTACCAGCCGGCGGTGACCGAGGTCGCCCACGACATGCACTGGCTCTCGCACATGGTCCACACGATCATGGTGCTGATCGTGGCGCTGGTGACGGTGCTCCTCGCGATGGTGGTCCTGCGCTTCAACCGGCGCGCCAATCCCGAGCCGGCCCGCTTCACCCACAACACGAAGCTCGAGATCGCCTGGACCCTCGGCCCGGTGCTGATCCTGATCGTGATCGGCTCGTTCTCGCTGCCGATCCTCTTCAAGCAGCTGGAGATTCCCGATCCGCAGCTGACCGTGAAGGCGACCGGCAACCAGTGGTACTGGAACTACGAATACCCGGACAACGAGTTCTCCTACGACAGCCTGCTGCTCCCGCGCGAGGATCTCGAGGCCGCCGGCTACACCCAGGACCTCTACCTCCTCGCCGCCGACACGGCGCTGGTGGTCCCCGTGGGCGAGGTGGTGAAGCTGCAGACCACCGGCGCGGACGTGATCCATTCCTGGGCGATGCCGGCCTTCGGCGTGAAGATCGACGCGGTGCCGGGCCGGCTCAACGAGACCTGGTTCCGGGTCGAGGAGCCGGGGATCTACTTCGGCCAGTGCTCGGAGCTCTGCGGCAAGGACCACGCCTTCATGCCGATCGTGGTGAAGGCGCTGGAGCCCGAGGACTACGCCGCCTGGCTCGACTGGGCGATCGACGAGTACGGCGGCGTCCGCGGCGAGGCGGACGTGGCCGCGACGGCCGCGCCGGCGAACTGAGCCGGCGCCAGCCAGCCCGAGGGCGGAGCGAGCGATGACCGAGGTCGTCTGGACCGACAAGACGGGGGCGCCCGAGGCGCAGTTCGGCGACTTCGTCGAGTTGCTGAAGCCGAGGGTGATGCGGCTCGTCCTCTTCACCGCGCTGGTCGGCCTCGTCTGCGCGCCCGTGCCGGTGCATCCCGTGATCGCCGTCGCGGCGCTGACCTGCATCGGCGTCGGGGCCGGCGCGGCGGGCGCTCTCAACATGTGGTGGGACCGCGACATCGACGCGGTCATGGCGCGCACCAAGGGCCGCCCGATCCCCTCCGGCCGGGTCGAGCGCAACGCCGCGCTTGCCCTCGGGCTGACGCTCTCGGCCTTCTCGGTGGTGTTCCTCGGCCTCGTCGCCAACCTCTTCGCGGCGGCGTTCCTCGCCTTCACGATCTTCTTCTACGTCGTGATCTACTCGATGTGGCTCAAGCGGGCGACGCCGCAGAACATCGTCATCGGCGGCGCCGCCGGGGCCTTCCCGCCGATGGTCGGCTGGGCGGTTGCGACCGGCGGCGTCGCGCCCGAGAGCGTGCTGATGTTCCTGCTGATCTTCCTGTGGACGCCGCCGCATTTCTGGGCGCTGGCGCTCTTCCGCAACGACGACTACGTCCGCGCCGGCGTGCCGATGCTGCCGGTGGCGGCCGGCGAGCGCTCGACCCGCAACCACATCCTCGCCTACGCGCTGATCCTCGCCCCCGCGGCGATCGCGCCCGCCTTCTCCGCGGTGGGCGGCCCGGTCTACCTCGCCGGCGCGCTCGTCCTCAACGCGCTCTTCCTCCGCGGCGCCTGGGCGATCTGGCGGCGCGACGAGGCGACGGCGGCGGCCGACCGCTGCCGGACCGAGAAGCGCTTCTTCGGCTTCTCGATCGTCTACCTGTTCCTGCATTTCAGCCTGCTCCTCGTCGAGGCCGGCCTGCGCGCCGCCGGCCTCGTGGCGACGGGCTGGCCGACGCTGCTCTGAGGGGGCCGTCGCCATGCGTCCTGACAGCCACGAGATCTACGGCCGGCGGCGCAGCCGCAACGTCGGGCTGGGGATCGTCCTCGGCGCGCTCGTGCTGATGATCTTCGCCGTCACCATCGTGAAGATGTCGCATGGCGAGGCGATGGAAGGCTTCGACCACCAGGTCCGGCCGTCCCTGCTGCCGGCGACGGAGCCCGGAAAATGACCGCCAGCCCCAACAGGCGGATCGCCGGCCGGCTCGCCGCGGTGGCCGCGGTGATGCTCGCGGGCAGCTTCGCCGCGGTGCCGTTCTACAACCTCTTCTGCCGCGTCACCGGCTACAACGGCACCCCGAACGTCGCCGAGGCCCCGCCCGGCCCCGCCCGGCCCGAGGTGATGACCATCCGCTTCGACGCCAACACGGCCCCCGGCCTGCCCGCGGAGTTCCGGCCCGTGGCGCGCAAGATGGAGGTGCGGCTCGACGAGACCGGGCTCGCCTTCTACGAGTTCGTCAATCTCTCCGACCACCCGATCACCGCCGCGGCGAGCTTCAACGTCACGCCCTACGCGGCCGGCGCCTATTTCTCCAAGATCGCCTGCTTCTGCTTCGAGAAGCAGACCCTCGCCCCGGGCGAGCGCATCGAGATGCCGGTGAGCTTCTTCGTCGACCCCGCCATCCTCGAGGACGCCGAGGCCCGGGACGTGCGCGAGATCACGCTCTCCTACACCATGCACCCGAGCGACCCGCCGCCCGCCGCCGACGCGGCCGGCGCGACCGGGTCCACGCGGCTCGCCAAGGCGGCCGCGCAAGTCGAGCCCGCGGCGATCGAGAACTAGAGGGACCCCGGAATGGCTGGCCACAAGAACCACGACTACCACATCATAGCGCCCAGCATCTGGCCCTTCGCCGGCGCGGTCGGCGCCTTCGTCCTGCTGTTCGGCGCCGTGCTCTTCTTCCACGACCACGGCCCGTGGGTCATGCTGATGGGCCTCGTGCTCGTCCTCTACGTGATGTTCTCGTGGTGGTCGGACGTGGTGACCGAGAGCCATGCGGGCGACCACACGCCCATCGTGCAGATCGGCCTGCGCTACGGCGTGATGATGTTCATCATCTCCGAGGTGATGTTCTTCTCCGCCTGGTTCTGGTCGTTCATCAAGCACGCCATGTACCCGATGGCGGCGATCGACCACACTTGGCCGCCGCCGGGCATCCAGGTCTTCGATCCCTGGCACCTGCCGCTGATCAACACGCTGATCCTGCTCTGCTCGGGCTGCGCGGCGACCTGGGCGCACCACGCGCTCGTCCACGGCAACAAGCGCGACGAGATGAAGGCGGGGCTCTGGCTCGCCATCGCGCTCGGCGCCCTCTTCACCGTCGTGCAGGCTTACGAGTACAGCCACGCTCATTTCGGCTTCTCGGGCAACATCTACGGCGCGAACTTCTTCATGGCGACGGGCTTCCACGGGTTCCACGTCCTCATCGGGACGATCTTCCTCGCCGTCTGCCTGATCCGCGTCTACAACGGCCACTTCACCTCCGAGCAGCATGTCGGCTTCGAGGCGGCGGCCTGGTACTGGCACTTCGTCGACGTGGTGTGGCTCTTCCTCTTCGCCGTCATCTACATCTGGGGCTCCGCAGGAGCCGTCAGCGGCGGACACTAGGAGCGACGCCATTCGTCCTGCGACGGCGCCCGCCGGGTGACATGCGCATGTCACCCGGCTCGACGCGGAGCGGCAGCGGCGGGGACGGCGGAACCTCGAAGTGAGGCACACGGCGCCGCGAAATGCGGCGCTGATAACGATGCAATGATTTTCACCGTTTAAATTCAAAATATTTCGAAATATATTTGTGCGCAAAATCGCATTTTCGCCAACTCGGCGGTTGATTCTTGCGCTATTCAATCAAGCATTAAGAACGAATACGGCCCGTCGCAATCACCTGCTCGACGGCGCAAGGACGAGTAGACCCACCTCCAACCCCACGCTTGACTCCCTGCCATCTGACCATCACTTTACGGACAGATGGCAGAAGGAGCCCCGCATGACGGCCATCGCCCAACCCCTCTACGCGGCCCATGTCGAGGACGACCCCGAGGCCGACGCCCGCGTCGCGCTGGCGGCGCTGCGCCGCCTCGCCGCGGCGTGGCGGCTGACCGGCGACGAGGCGGCGGCGCTCGCCGGGGTCTCCGCCCGCACCTGGGCGCGGATGAAGGCCCCGGGCTGGTCCGGCCGGCTCGGGCAGGACCAGCTCCTGCGGGCGAGCGGACTGGTCGGGCTCTACAAGGGCCTGCACCTCTACTTCTCCGACGAGTTGGCCGACGCCTGGCCAAAGCGCCCGAACACCGGCCGTGTCTTCGCCGGGCGCTCGCCGGTCGCCTACATGCTGGCCGGCGGCCTGCCCGCCATCCTCGCGGCGCGCGGCTACGTCGACGCGCTGCGGGGCGGCGCGTGAAGCTCGGCCGCCGCGAGGGGCCGATCCTCGGCACGGTCCGGCTGATCGCCAGCGCCTGGCACAAGCCCCCGGTGCTGTCGCCCCTGGTCGAGCGTCCCGACGACCTCGAACGCCTCGCCCGCATCGAGGGCCTGACCTCGGGACGCCTCCTCGCCGAGCGCGAGGGCCTGCCCGACCTCGACGCCCGCGAGCTCGCCTACAGCGCCCGCGAGCGCGCCCTGCGCACCTGGGGCGACGTCACCGTCAACGCCGCCTTCGCCTATGCCCGCGCGGGCGGCAACCGCTTCAACGACGAGCGCCGCGGCGCCTGGTACTGCGCGACCGAGACGCTGGTCTCGATCGAGGAGGTGGGCTTCCACAAGACCCGCGAGCTCCGCGCGACGCGCTGGCTCCACGAGACGGCGACCTATGTCGAGCTGGTCGCCGATTTCGTGGGGACGTTCCCCGACCTCCACGGCGTCACGCCCGTGCCCCCCTGCCTCGACCCCGACACCGAGGCGGCCTACCCGCTCGGGCAGGCCCTCGCCCGCGAGCTGCGCGCCGGCGGCGCGCGCGGCCTCGTCTATCCTTCCGTGCGCAAGCCCGGCGGCGTCTGCCTCGTCGCCTTCGAGCCGCAGATCGTGCAGAACGTCCGCCCCGGCGCGCGCTGGGAGCTGGTCTGGGACGGCTCGCCCGCCTTCTCGGCGAGGGCCGTCGGATGACCCGCCGCATGATCGGCCCTCTGATCTTCGGCCTCGCCGGCGTGGCGATCCTGATCGCCCTCGGCGTCTGGCAGCTGCACCGCCTCGAATGGAAGCGCGGGGTCCTCGCCGAGATCGAGGCGCGGATGACCGCCGCCGCCACCGACGTGCCCGCCTCCCCGACCGAGGCGGCGGACGAATACCGCCACGTCGCCGTCGCCGGCACGCTGGAGCCGGGCGAGGTCCACGTCTACACCTCCGCGCCGCCCTGGGGCGTCGGCTACCGCATCGTAGCGCCCCTGCGCCTCGGCGACGGCCGGCGCGTGCTGCTCGACCGCGGCTTCGTGCCGATCGCCGACAAGGAGGCCCCCCGCCCGCCGGGCCGCATCCGCATCGAGGGGGCGCTGCTCTGGCCGGATGAGACCGACGGCTGGACCGCGGCCCCGGACCTCGACAAGAACATCTGGCTCGCCCGCGACGTCCCCGCGATGGCCGCCGCGCTCGGGACCGAGCCGGTCCTCATCGTCGCCTCGGCGACCGACGACCCGACCGGCCCCACCCCGCTCCCCGTCGGGGTCAACATCCCCAACGACCACCTGCAATACGCGCTCACCTGGTTCTCATTGGCGGCGGTCTGGGCGGTGATGACAGGCTACCTGCTTTGGCGTATCAAGCGCCGCACCGTCTGAAGGAGCCGGAATGCGCTACGTCTCGACCCGCGGGGCCGCCCCGAAGCTCGGCTTCGAGGAGGCGATGCTCGCGGGCCTCGCCCTCGACGGCGGCCTCTACGTCCCCGAGACCTGGCCGACCCTCTCGCCCGCCGAGATCGCCGACCTCGCCGGCCTCCCCTACGAGGAGGCCGCCTTCCGGGTGATGGCCCCCTTCATCGGCGACGCCTTCCCCGAGGCCGAGCTCCGCGGCGTCATCGCCCGCGCCTACGGCTGCTTCGACCACGCCGCCCGCGCGCCCCTCGTCCAGGTCGGCCCGAACGAATGGGTGATGGAGCTGTTCCACGGCCCCACGCTCGCCTTCAAGGACGTGGCGATGCAGCTCATCGGCCAGCTCTTCGAGGCGAGCCTCAGGCGCTCCGGCCGGCGCATCACCATCATCGGCGCCACCTCCGGCGACACCGGCTCCGCCGCCATCGATGCCTTCCGCGGCCGCGAGGGCGTCGACGTCTTCATCCTCTTCCCCGACGGCCGCGTCTCCGAGGTCCAGCGCCGCCAGATGACCACGCCCGCCGAGCCCAACGTCCGCGCGCTCGCCATCGCCGGCGACTTCGACGACGCGCAGGCCCGCGTCAAGGACATGTTCAACGACCACGCCTTCCGCGAGAGCGCCCGCCTCGCCGGCGTCAACTCGATCAACTGGGCCCGCGTGCTCGCCCAGGCCGTCTACTACTTCACCGCCGCCGTCGCCCTCGGCGCGCCGCACCGCAAGGTCAGCTTCACCGTCCCCACCGGCAACTTCGGCGACGTCTTCGCCGGCTACGTGGCGAAGCGCATGGGCCTGCCCATCGACCGGCTGGTGATCGCCACCAACCAGAACGACATCCTCCACCGCACGCTGGAAACTGGCCGCCACGTCAAGGAAGGCGTCGCCCCCTCCATCTCCCCCTCCATGGACATCCAGGTCAGCTCCAACTTCGAGCGCCTGCTCTTCGAGCTCTACGACCGCGAGGGCCCCGCCGTGGCCACGCTGATGGCCGAGCTCCGCGACAAGGGCGGCTTCGCCCTCTCCCAGGGCGCCCTCGACCGCCTGCGCGCCGACTTCGACAGCGCCCGCGCCTCCGAGGAGGAAACCTCCGCCGCCATCGCCGCCGTCCACGACGCCGCCGGCATGACCATCTGCCCCCACACCGCCGTCGGCATGCACGCCGCCTGCCTGCGCCGCGGCGACCCGAAGACCCCCATGGTGATCCTCGCCACCGCCCACCCGGCCAAGTTCCCCGACGCGGTCGAGGCCGCGACCGGCCTCCGCCCGCCGCTGCCCCCGCACATGGCCGACCTGATGGACCGCCCCGAGCGGATGACCCGCGTCCCCAACGACCTCGCCGCCATCGAGGCGCTCATCACGCGGGAGCTCGCATGACCGCCCACCTCCACACGCTCCCGAACGGGCTCCGCGTCGTCGCCGAGCCGATGCCGGGCTTCCTCTCCGCCTCCGTCGGCGTCTACGTCACCGCCGGCGGCCGCCACGAGCGGCCCGAGCAGAACGGCGTCGCGCACTTCCTCGAGCACATGGCCTTCAAGGGCACGCCCACCCGCACCGCCCGCCAGATCGCCGAGGAGATCGAGGACGTCGGCGCCTACATCAACGCCTATACCGGCAAGGAGATGACCGCCTACTTCTCCCGCACGCTCGCGGCGGACGTCGAGCGCGGCCTCGACATCCTCGCCGACATCCTGCTCCACCCGCTCTTCGACGCCCCGGACATCGAGGTCGAGCGCGGGGTGATCCTGCAGGAGATCGGCATGAGCCTCGACACGCCCGACGACGTGATCTTCGACTGGCTCCAGGAGGTCGCCTACCCCGAGCAGCCCTTCGGCCGCGGCATCCTCGGCGCGCCGGAGCGGGTCTCCGCCTTCGGCCGCGACGACCTCGCCGGCTTCGTCGCCGAGCGCTACGGTCCCGACCAGCTCATCGTCGCCGCCGCCGGCGCGGTCGATCCCGACGCCCTCCTCGCCGCCGTCGAGCGCCGCTTCGGCCACCTCGCCGCCCGCCCCCCCGTCGAGGTCGCCCCGGCGCGCTTCGCCGCCGGCGAGCGCCGCGTCGTCCGCAAGCTCGAGCAGGCCCACGTCGCCCTCGCCTTCGAGGCCCCCTCGAACCGCGACCCCGCCGTCTACGCCTCGCAGATCTACGCCATCGCCCTCGGCGGCGGCATGTCCTCGCGGCTCTTCCAGGAGATCCGCGAGAAGCGCGGCCTCTGCTACGCCGTCGGCGCCCACGCCGCCGCCTTCGAGGACACCGGCCTCCTCACCATCTACGCCGGCACCGGCGGCGATCAGCTCCGCGAGCTCGAGGAGGTCGCCATCGACGAGCTGCGCCGCGCCGCCGGGGGATTCGCCCCCGAGGAGGTCGAGCGCGCCCGCGCCCAGATGACCGCGGGCCTCGTCATGAACCTCGAGAGCCCCTCCGGCCGCGCCGAGCGCCTCGCCCGCACCGTCGCCGTCTGGGGCCGGCCGATCCCCGTCGAGGAGACCCTCGCCCGCATCGCCGCCGTCACCGGCGCCGACGTCCGCGCCTTCGCCGAGACGCTGGTCGCCCGCGCCGCGCCGGCGGTCGCGCTGCTCGGCCCGGTCCGCAAGGCCCCGTCCCAGGCCGCGCTCGCACGAAGGATGGCCGCCTGACGTGCTGACCTTCCGGCGCCAGGCCAGCCTCGCGATCGAGACCCCCCGTCTCACCTTGCGCCTTCCGGAGATGATCGACCACGCGCCCTGGGCCACCCTGCGCCGCGACGGCGAGGGCTTCCTGCGCCCCTGGGAGCCGGCCTGGGCCCCCGACCACCTCAGCCGCAAGGCCTTCCGCAGCCGCGTCTACTGGGCGCAGCGCGCCCGCGACGAGGGCAGGGCGCTGGCGCTCTTCCTCGTCCGCCGCTCCGACGCGCGGCTGCTCGGCGCCATCACCCTCGACAACATCCGCCGCGGCCCCTCGCAGTCGGCGCAGGTCGGCTACTGGATCGGCGCGCCCTTCGCCCGGCAGGGCTACATGACCGAGGCGCTCGCCGCCACCGTGCGCCATGCCTTCGACGCGCTCGACCTCGGCCGCATCGAGGCGGCCTGCCTGCCGGAGAACGTCGCCTCGCGCGGGCTCCTCGAGCGCTCCGGCTTCGTCTACGAGGGCGTGGCCGCCGGATACCTGCAGATCGCCGGGCGCTGGCGCGACCACGTCCTCTACGCCAACCTGCGCGCCGACCGCCGCGGCCGCGCCGCCGAGACAGCGTCATGGCCGACCTGAACCCCGCCCACCCCGCCTTCCTTGCCCGGCTCGAATCCGCGCTCGGCGCGGGCGCCGTCCGGCCGCCCGAGCCGCGCCACCTCGAGGAGCCGCGCGGCCGCCGCCGCGGCCGCGTCGCCGCCGTGGCGCTGCCCGCCTCGACCGCGGAGGTCGCCCGCGTCGTGGCGCTCTGCGCCGAGGCGCGGGTCGGAATCGTCCCCTTCGGTGGCGGCACCGGCCTCGTCGGCGGGCATACCCCGATGGAGGGGCCGCTGCCGGTCCTGCTGTCGCTGGAGCGGATGACCCGCATCCGCGAGCTCGACCCCGTCGGCGGCGTCGCCATCGTCGACGCCGGCTGCGTGCTCGCCGACGTGCAGGCCGCCGCCCGCGCCGCCGGGCGGCTCTTCCCGCTCTCGCTCGCCTCCGAGGGCTCGGCGCGCATCGGCGGCCTCCTCGCCGCCAACGCCGGCGGGGTCGGCGTCCTGCGCTACGGCAACGCCCGCGACCTCTGCCTCGGGATCGAGGCGGTGATGGCCGACGGCAGCGTCATGCACGGGCTCGCCCACGTGCTGAAGGACAACCTCGGCTACGACCTGCGCCACCTGATCATCGGCTCGGAGGGCACGCTCGCGGTCATCACCGGCGCGAGCCTGCGCCTGCACCCGCTCCCCGCGGAGACCGCCGCCGCCTGGGCGCCCGTCCCGGGGCCGGCCGAGGCGCTGGCGCTCCTCGCGCTGATGCGGGCGCGGCTCGGGCAGGCGATCTCCGCCTTCGAGCTGATCCACCGCGCCGGCATCGACTTCCTCGGCGAGACCGTGCCGCACGTCGCGATCCCGCAGGCGAGCCCCTCGGACTGGATCGTCCTCGTCGAGGTCGCCGACGGCCCCGGCGCCGCGGTCGGCCCGCGGCTCGAGGAGGCGCTCGCGGCGGCGATCGAGGAGGGGCTCGCCACCGACGCCCTCGTGGCGCAGAACGAGGCGCAGCGCCGCGCCTTCTGGACGGTGCGCGAGACCATCCCGGAGGCGAATCGGCTCATCGGCTCGGTGTCGAGCCACGACGTCGCGCTCCCCCCGGCGCGCCTGCCGGAGTTCCTCGCCGCCGCCGACGCCGCGGTGGCGGCGATCGACCCGGGGATGCGGATCAACGCCTTCGGCCATCTCGGCGACGGCAACCTGCACTACAACGTCTTCCCGGCCCGCGGCCGGCCGCGCGCGGACTACGACGCCGTGAAGGACGTGGTGAAGGCCACGGTCCACGACCTCGTCCACGCCTTCGGCGGCTCGGTGGCGGCCGAGCACGGCGTCGGCCGCATCAAGCTCGACGACATGACCCGCTACGCCGACCCCGCCAAGCTCCGGGCGATGCGCGCCATCAAGGACGCCCTCGACCCCCTCGGCATCCTCAACCCCGGCGCCGCCCTGCCCCCGGCCTGAGGCCCGCATGCGTCGGCCGACCCTCGCCGCCTCCGCCGTGCAGCGTGGCGAACGTGCGCACTGCACGACACCAAACCTGCCCTGCCCAGGCCGGGGAGATGTGGATCGACCGAAGCGGGCTCTGCCCGCGAGGCCCCGGCGCGACAAGCGAAAGCACGGCTTTCGCCGCGCCGGCGGCCGGAGCGCGTTGGCGCGGAGGCCGGCGGGGGTCCAGATTTCCCCGTCGCTCGCAATCCGTCCGGGATCGCCCCGGCGGGCGCGGAATCGCGCTCGCCCTCGGGGGGGCGAGCGCGGACGGATTTGCCACGGGTCAAATCCGTCTGTCGTCGCCGTCGCGCCCTTCCCCGGACCGGGTCTCGCCTTCAGTGCCGTGCAGCGTGGCGAACGTGGCAAGGTTTCGTTCACGATTACACGAAATCAATGGCTTAGGGGATTTTCACGCGTGAACACGCCGTGCGTGGCGCCCCTGTCGGCGGGCCGGAAGCTCAGCTGATCGCCTGCGGTCCGCAGGAAAGCGGCGCGTCGGACACGCCGGACATCAGCTGCATGGAGCCGGTCTCGGCCCCCTCCCGGGTCTCCAGGATCAGGATCTGCTCGCCCAGCCGCGCATGGCGGAAGCAGGAGGTGCCCTCGCCCTCCCAGTGGAAGCAGTAGAGCGGCGCCGAGTAGTCCCAGGTCCCGGTCAGGCAGGTCCCGTCGTAGAATTGCAGGCTCACCCGGTTCGAGCCGGGCTCGTAATGCTCCATCGCCCAGAACTCGCCGCCGATCGTGTACGTCAGCGTCCGCCCGGACGCCATCGCGGTCCAGTCCTCGACCGGAATGTCGGCGAGCCCGTCCACCGGCCCGGGCGCCGGCCCGGTCTCGGCGGCGAGGGCCGGGATCGCGAGAAGCAGGGCGGCGGCGAGGGCAAGGCGCATGGCAAGCGTCCAAGGGGGGAAGCTGCGGCCGGCCCCGCAGGGCCGGCCACGTCAGATATCAGCCGCCGATCGCGCGCGACCACCAGCCGCGACGCTTCGGCCCTTCCGGCGCCGGCTCCGACCCGTCCGCCGCAACCTTCTCCCGCTCCGCCTCCGGCGCAGCCGCCGCCTCGGCGGCACCCCCCGGTTCAGGCGTGTCGGCGGCCTCCGGCTCAGCAGCAATCTCCGGCTCCGGCTCAGCAGCCGCCTCCGGCTCAACAGCCGCCTCCGGCTCAGCAGCCGCCTCCGGCTCGGGCGCAGCGGCCTCCGCCTCGGGCGCCGCGACGGCCTCCGGCTCGGGCGCCGCGACAGCCTCCGGCTCGGCCGCAGCCTCGGCCGCCGGCTCGGCTTCGGCTTCCGCCGACGCCGCCGGCTCGGGCGTCACGGCCGCGATCACCGCCGCGACGGCGGCCCGGACCCGCGGGCGGCCGCGGCCGCGTCGCTGCGGTGCGCCCGCCTCGGGCACCTCGACGATCTCCGACTCCGGCTCGACCGCATCGATCACCTCGCCGAACGGCGACGCCGCCGGAGCGGCCTCCGCGGCCGGCTCGGCGTCGCGCGTCCGCGACCGCCGGCGCGACCGCCCGCGGGCCGGCGGCTCGGCCGCGACCTCCGCCTCGGGCGTCTCGGCGGCCTCCGCGGGCGCCTCCTCGGCGGCGACCGCCTCGGCGTCATCCTCCGGCGCGGCCTCGGCGGCGCGGTCGGCGCCGTTCTCGCCCTCGCCCCGCCCGCCGCGCCGCCGCCGCCGCCGCCGCCGCTTGCCGTTGCGCTGCTCGGACCCGCCGGCGTCGGCCGCGGCCCCGGCGTCCTCGCCGCCCGTCTCCTCGGCCTCCTCGATCTCGGCCTCGACCTCGATCTCGTCCTCCTCCGGATAGTCGACCTTCGGAAGGTTGAGCGTCGGCGCCGCCGGCACGATCCGCGACGCCGTCTTGAACCGCTCGAGCCGGTAATCCGGGCTGATCAGCGACGGATCCCCCTCGACCCGCACCGACAGGCCGAACCGCCCCTCGATCATCGCGATATGCTCGCGCTTCTGGTTGAGGAGATAGTTGGCGATGTCGACCGGGCAGGCGATCAGCACCTCCTTCGAGCGCTGCCGCACGCCCTCCTCCTCGACCTCGCGCAGCAGCGCGAGCGCCATCGAATCGTCCGAGCGCACCCGTCCCGTCCCGTGGCAATGCGCGCAGGACTTCGTCGTCGCCTCGATCATCCCCGGCCGCAGCCGCTGCCGGCTCATCTCCAGCAGGCCAAAGCCCGAGATCCGCCCGAGCTGGATGCGCGCCCGGTCGCTCTTCAGCTTGTCCTTGAGCTTCTTCTCGACGGCCGCGTTGTTCTTGCGGTCCTCCATGTCGATGAAGTCGATGACGATCAGACCGGCGAGGTCGCGCAGCCGCATCTGCCGCGCCGCCTCCTCGGCGGCCTCGAGGTTGGTCTTGAGCGCGGTGTCCTCGATCGAGGCCTCCCGCGTCGCCCGCCCGGAGTTGACGTCGATCGCCACCAGCGCCTCGGTGACGGCGATGACGATGTAGCCGCCCGACTTGAGCTGCACCACCGGGTTGAACATCGCCGAGAGGTAGCTCTCGACCTGGAACCGCGAGAACAGCGGCAGGACGTCGGCGTAGTGCTTCACGTTCTTCGCGTGCGAAGGCATGAGCATCTTCATGTAGTCCTTGGCCTCGCGATAGCCGCGCTCGCCGTCGACCAGAACCTCGTCCATCTCGCGGTTGTAGAGGTCGCGGATCGCCCGCTTGATCAGGCTCCCCTCCTCGTAGATCGGCGCCGGCGCGATCGACTTCAGCGTCAGCTCGCGGATCTGCTCCCACTGCCGCAGCAGGTACTCGTAGTCGCGCTTGATCTCGGTCTTGGTCCGCGCCGCCCCGGCGGTGCGGATGATCAGCCCCGCGCCCTCGGGCACGGTGATCGACGACGAGATCTCCTTCAGCTTCTTCCGGTCGGCCGCATTGGTGATCTTGCGGGAGATCCCGCCGCCCCGCGCGGTGTTCGGCATCAGGACGCAGTAGCGCCCCGCCAGCGACAGATAGGTGGTCAGCGCCGCGCCCTTGTTGCCGCGCTCCTCCTTGACGACCTGCACGAGCAGGATCTGCCGGACCTTGACGACCTCCTGGATCTTGTAGCGCCGCATCCGCGGCTTCGCCCGCGGCTGGGCGCGCTCCTCGGCGACGTCGTCGCCGCCGACGCTCTCGTACTCGTCCGCGGCCGCGCCGGCGTCCTCGGCCGGCTCCTCGGCGACCTCGATCTCGACCTCGCCCGCGGCGGCGTTGGGCGGCGGCGCGTCGTCGAACTCGGCGACGACCGGCGCGGGCGCCTCCGCGGCCTCCTCGACCGGGTCCGAGAGCTGGACGGCCGGCGCCTCGACGGTCGAGGCCAGCGCCTTGCGCCCGCCGCGCGAGCGGCTGCGCGACTTCGGCTTGGCGACCGCCTCCTCCTCGGCGCGCGCCGCCTCTGCCTCCTCGCGCAGGAGCGCCTCGCGGTCCGCCTTGGGGATCTGGTAATAGTCGGGATGGATCTCCGAGAAGGCGAGGAAGCCGTGCCGGTTTCCGCCGTAGTCGACGAACGCCGCCTGGAGCGACGGCTCGACGCGCGTCACCTTGGCGAGGTAGATGTTCCCGGCGAGCTGTCGCTTGTTCAGCGACTCGAAGTCGAACTCCTCAACCTTGTTTCCATCCACCACGACCACGCGGGTTTCTTCCGCATGGGTGGCGTCGATCAGCATTTTCTTGTTCATGGCGTCTTTCGTGGACGCGCCTCGGCGGCGGCTCGGCGAGAGCCGTCCCCGGGCGCGTTCGTTCAGTTGGAATTGGGCGGGCGCGCCCGACGCCCGAACGCTCCCGCGGCCGTTCCGGGCCCCGAGTTGCGTTCGACCTTGGTCCTGCGCGTTCCACCGCGGTTCTACTCCGACGCCCCGCCCGCGTCCCGCGGGAGGCGGCGTCCGTTCTGGCCCGGGACGATCCGATGCGCGCCCCGGAGGTCATGTCTGGCGCAAGCGCCTGTCGCCGAAGTGCCGGGTTCACGGATAACCGTCTCTGGTGTCATCCAAATACCGCGGGCCTGCGACAAATACGATTATGGGTCGGGCTTCCTTCGCCCGGCCCATCCGCGCAACATAGTCGTGATCCCCCGGCGATGACAATCGGGTTATGGTAAAAATCGGGCATTTTCCCTGCGCCGTCCGCAATTTCCGCGATCCGCGGCCTTCGCGCCCGCACAAAATGCGGCGGGGATCGCCGCCGGCGGGCCGTCGCTCGCGGATGGTTTTTTGACCTTTCGGCGCGCGGTCTGTAGATTGCCGGAAAACTCCCTGAGGCTCGAATCGTGCTGCGCTTCATCCTGCGGTTCTTCGGCTTTCTGTTCAGCTGGCTGGCCATCGGCTCGATCATGGCGCTCGGCGTGCTGGCCGGGGTGTTCTACATCTACGGCCGCGACCTGCCGGACCACGCCCAACTCGCCCGCTACGAGCCGGCGACGCTCAGCCGCATCTATTCCGGCGAGGGCCGGCTCATGGACGAGTTCGCCCGCGAGCGCCGGATCTTCACGCCGATCGACGAGATCCCGGACCGGATCAAGCAGGCCTTCATCTCGGCCGAGGACAAGAACTTCTACCACCATCACGGCTTCGACCCCGTCGGCATCGCGGCGGCGATCTGGCAGGCCTCGCAGGGCGACCGGCTGCGCGGCGCGTCCACGATCACCCAGCAGGTGATGAAGAACTTCCTGCTGACGGGCGATCGCTCCGGCGAGCGCAAGATCAAGGAGATCATCCTCGCCACCCGGCTCGAGAACACGCTGACCAAGGACAAGATCCTCGAGCTCTATCTCAACGAGATCTTCCTCGGGCAGAACTCCTACGGCGTCACCGCCGCGGCGCAGGTCTATTTCGCCAAGTCGCTCGAGGAGCTGACGCTGGCGGAGATGGCCTATCTCGCCGCGCTGCCCAAGGAGCCGTCGAACCTGCATCCGGTGCGCCAGAAGGAGCGCGCCATCGCGCGGCGGGACTACGTCATCGACCAGATGGCCGACAACGGCTACGTCACGCGCGACGAGGCCGACGCGGCCAAGGCCGAGGACCTCGTCACCGTGCAGGGCGGCGCCATCGCCTCGGCGCGCCGGGCGCTGCCGCCACGGGACTATTTCACCGACGAGATCCGCCGCCAGCTCTCCGCCTCGCTCGGCGACGAGGAGCTCTTCACCGGCGGCCTGACCATCCGCGCCACCGTCGATCCCGACCTCCAGGCCGTGGCCGCGAAGGCGCTGCGCGACGGGCTGGAGAAGTTCGACCGCGACCGGCGCGTCTACCGCGGCCCGGCCGGCAAGGTGGCGCCCGAGGGCTTCGACCCGACCGACGAGGCGAGCTGGCGCCGGTCGCTCTCCGAGACCCAGGTCCCGCGCGACATCGAGGGCTGGTCGCCGGCGGTGGTGCTCTCGATCGGCGAGAGCTCGGTCCG
The DNA here is from genome assembly GCF_017993425.1 of Amaricoccus sp. Taxonomy (GTDB): domain Bacteria; phylum Pseudomonadota; class Alphaproteobacteria; order Rhodobacterales; family Rhodobacteraceae; genus Amaricoccus. Next base: position 28,250 of record NZ_JAGOMQ010000013.1, on the reverse strand, counting down.
CATCGGGATCGAGGACGTGCCCGAGGACGAGGACGGGCATTTCCTGCCCTTCGCCGACGTGAAATGGGCGCGGCTGCGCGACGGGGTGCGCTTCCGCGAGTCGCGCGGGCCGGACGACACGTTCGACGTCGGCGACGTCATCCTCGTCAAGGAGATCGAGGACGGCGACGGCAAGCGCTGGTCCTACCGCCAGGTGCCCGAGATCCAGGGCGGCTTCATGGCGATGGACACCCGGACCGGCCGCGTCCTCGCGATGCAGGGCGGCTTCTCCTACCAGTCGAGCGTGTTCAACCGCGCCACCCAGGCGCTGCGGCAGCCGGGCTCGTCGTTCAAGCCCTTCGTCTACGCCGCGGCGCTCGACAACGGCTTCTCGCCGGCGACGATCGTCGTCGACGCGCCGATCGAGGTGCTGTCCGGCGGCGAGATCTGGCGGCCGCAGAACTCCAACGAGAAGTTCTACGGGCCGACGCCGATGCGCACCGGGCTGGAGCAGTCGCGCAACCTGATGACGGTGCGCATCGCCCAGCAGGTCGGCATGGACGTCGTCGCGGAATACGCCGAGCGGTTCGGCGTCTACCACGACATGCCGCAGCTCCTGAGCTATTCGCTGGGCGCCGGCGAGACGACGCTCTTCGACATGGTCGCCGCCTATGCGATGTTCGCCAATGGCGGGCTGCGGGTCGAGCCGACGCTGGTCGACCGGGTGCAGGACCGCTACGGCCGCACCATCTACCGCCACGACACGCGGCCCTGCGAGGACTGCGCCGCGCCGGACATCTCGGCGGCGACCCAGCCGATCGTGCGGGCGAACGCCGAGCGGATCATGGATCCGATCACCGCGTTCCAGATCACCTCGATGCTCCAGGGCGCCGTGGCCCGCGGCACCGGCGCGAACACCGTCGGCAAGCTCAACCTCAACCTCGCCGGCAAGACCGGCACCACCAACGACGCCAAGGACGTCTGGTTCATCGGCTATTCGCCGCGGATCGCCGCGGGCTGCTTCATGGGCTACGACAACCCGCGCTCGCTCGGCGACAGCGCCTTCGGCGGCACGCTCTGCGCGCCGATCTTCAAGGAGTTCATCGAGACCGCGATGGCGGGGCAGGGCCCGGTGAAGTGGGACGCCCCGCCGGGCGGCTACTGGATCAAGGTCGACCGCCGCTCCGGCCAGCGCCTGTCGGACGACGCCTCCGGCGCCGGCGTGCAGGCCGAGTACGTCCGCGACGGCCAGGAGCGCGTGGCGGTCGGCGCCTATGCCCAGACCGTCGACGGCGGCTGGCGCATGGGCGAGGACGTGCCGCTCTTCGCCGAGGGCGAGAGCGCCGCCACCGAGATCGAGCGCGTCCAGGTCCGCGGCGCCACCCGCGCGCTGCCGAAGAACCCCAAGCGCGGCGCGCTCTCGTCCGGCGGCCTCTACTGAGCCGACCCGCTTCCGCCGGCCGCCGCCGGCCTGCGGCCGCCGCCGTCCGCCGGACCCTGGCGCCGCGTCGAGGTCGCGCCGGCTGCGCCGTTCCGCCCGCGGCGCGCTGCGAGGTGGGGAGAGCGGCGCCGGGGCCTGGTCCGGGGCCGCGGGCGACGCGCGGCGGCGGGCCTTTACCCCCAGGGTCGCCGGGGCTAGAACCGGCGCCGCTCCGGAGGACCGACCCATGCGCGCCGAGACCGAACGTCTGGTCGAAGAGATCGAGAAGTCGCTCGCGCTGCTGCGCCAGCGGCTGGACTGGGAGACCGCGCCGCATCGCCTCGAGGAGCTCGACGCGATGACCGAGGACCCGAAGCTCTGGGACGATCCGGCCCGGGCGCAGAAGCTGATGCGCGACCGCCAGACGCTGGCCGACGCGGTCGCGGGCTATCGCGGCCTCGCGCAGGATCTCGCCGACCATGTCGAGCTGATCGAGCTCGGCGAGGCGGAGGGCGACGCCGCGGTGGTCGCCGACGCCGAGGCGGCGCTGAAGGCCCTGCGCGAGCGGGCGGCGCAGAAGGAGATCGAGGCGCTGCTCGACGGCGAGGCGGACGGCAACGACACCTTCCTCGAGGTGAACGCCGGCGCCGGCGGCACCGAGAGCTGCGACTGGGCGGCGATGCTCGCCCGGATGTACGTCCGCTGGGCGGAGGCGCATGGCTACAAGGTCGAGCTCCAGTCGGAGAGCGCGGGCGAGGGCGCGGGGATCAAGTCGGCGACCTACAAGATCAGCGGGCCGAACGCCTACGGCTGGCTGAAGACCGAGAGCGGGGTGCACCGGCTGGTGCGGATCTCGCCCTTCGACAGCGCGGCGCGGCGGCATACCTCGTTCTCGTCGGTCTGGGTCTATCCGGTCGTCGACGACAACATCGAGATCGAGGTCGCCCCGAACGACATCCGGATCGACACCTACCGCTCGTCCGGCGCCGGGGGGCAGCACGTCAACACCACCGACTCGGCGGTGCGGATCACCCATATCCCCACCGGCATCGTGGTGACCTCGTCGGAGAAGTCGCAGCACCAGAACCGGGCGAACGCCATGGCGGCGCTGAAGTCGCGGCTCTACGAGATGGAGCTCCGCAAGCGGAACGAGGCGATCACCGCGGCGCACGAGGCCAAGGGCGACGCCGGCTGGGGGAACCAGATCCGCAGCTACGTCCTGCAGCCCTACCAGATGGTCAAGGACCTGCGGACCAACGTCGAGACCTCGGACACGGCGGGCGTGCTCGACGGCGACCTCGACGCCTTCATGGCCGGCGCGCTCGCCCGGCAGGTCGCCGGGAAGTCGCGCGCCGAGGCCCAGGCGGCGGACTGATCCGCCGCCCCGCGCCCGGGGCGCCCACGCGTGAACAGGGGCTAAGTCATTGATTTCGTGTGTGAGGATGCACGAACCTGCACGATCATGCATGATATTGCACGTTTGCCCGCCCGGCGACCGTCGCAGGGATTCGTGACTGCCGCCGCGGCGCGCCGGGGGTATGATCCGCGGCGGGCGACGTGGCGCGGGAGGCGGGCGATGGCGAGCGATCCGACCTGGGCGGGCGACGTGGGCCGGGTCTGGGCCGCGATGCACGAGGCGACCGACCGGCACATGCAGGAGATCGGGGCGCTCGTCCTCGAGCGGCTCGACGCGCGGCCGGGCGAGCGGATCATCGACCTCGGCTGCGGGGCCGGCACGACGACGCGGGCGATCGCCGAAGCGGTCGGGCCCGAGGGGCATGTCCTCGGCGTCGACGTCTCGGGCGATCTGGCGGCGCAGGCGCGCCGGATCGTGGCCGGGCTGCCGCAGGCCGAGGTGATCCTCGCCGACGCCGCGCGCCACGCCTTTGCGCCGGGGCGCGCGGACGCGCTGTTCTCGCGCCACGGCTGCATGTTCTTCGCCGACCCGGCCGCCGCCTTCGCCAACCTGCGCCGCGGGCTGCGCCCCGGGGCGCGCGTCGCGCTGTCGGCCTTCGCGCCGCTCGCCGGGAACCCCTGGGCGAGCACGCCGATGGCCGTCGTCGAGGCGACGCTCGGGCCGGCGGCCCCCGTCGCCAACCCGCCGCCCGGCGGGCCGTTCTCCTGGGGCGATCCGGCGGTCTTCGAGGCGGCCCTCGCGGCCGCGGGCTTCCGCGACGTCGGCTGGGAGGGCCGCGACGTGAGCATGACCATCGGGGCCGGCGACGACCCCGACCCGGTCGAGCGCGCCTGGGCGGTCACCCAGCGCATCGGCGTGGTCGCCCGCCGCCTCGCCGACGAGGACCCGGCGGCGGTCGCGCGCGTCGGCGCGGCGCTCCGCGCCGTCTTCGCTCCCTGCGTCCGCGACGGCTGGGTGCGCATGGGCGGCCGCATCTGGCTGATCGAGGCCCGGGCCTGACCGGTTTTCCCGCGACGCGGCTTGATCTAGAGTAAGGCCGGCCGCGAAGCGGCGGCCTACCTTGCGCCCGCGACGCCGCAGATGGGAGAGAACCGGATGACCACGACCGCCACGCCGACGACGGGCGCGCCGAGGCCGCTGGTACGGCCGATCACCAAGGACGACGTCTACGAGTCGCTCCATGCCGGCTGGCTCGACTTCCGCGCCGCGCCGCAGTTCGGGCTGTTCTTCGGCGCGGTCTACGCGCTCTGCGGCATCGCGATCTTCCTCGAGCTCTGGCGCCTGGAGCAGCCGCTCTGGATCGTGCCGCTGGCGCTCGCCTTCCCGCTGATCGGGCCCTTCCTCGCCATCGGCCTCTACGAGGTGAGCCGCCGCCGCGAGGCGGGCGAGCCGCTCGACTGGGCCGGCGTGCTCGGGGTGATCTGGGCCGAGCGAAACCGGCAGATGCCGATGATGGCCTTCGTCATGCTGGCGGGGTTCCTGATCTGGATGTGGTTCGCCCGGCTGATTCTGGCGATCTTCCTCGGGCGGATGCGCTTCGCGGTCTATTCCGACATAGACATCCTGTTCACCACCGGCGCCGGCCTCGGGATGCTGGTCGTCGGCACGCTGGTCGGCGGCGCGATCGCGCTGGCGCTGTTCTCGGTGACCGCGGTGTCGCTGCCGCTCCTGCTCGACCGCGAGGTGGACTTCGTCACCGCCATGGCGACGAGCGTCGAGGCGGTGAAGAGGAACCCGCTGCCGATGCTGACCTGGGCGCTGGTCATCGCCGTCTCGCTCGCGGCGGCGATGGTCCCGTTCTTCCTCGGGCTGCTGGTCGCGCTTCCGGTGCTGGGGCACGCGACGTGGCATCTCTACCGGCGGGTGATCGCGCCCTTGCCGCACGGGTGAGGGCGGGACGCGCCGCTACGGCGGAGGAGAACCCGGGTCGAAAGCGGCGCCTTCGCCTGTTGCGCGGAGCCGCGCGGGGCGAGCCCGCTTCGGTCGATCGGCAGCTCCGGGGAGGGGCGGAGATCGCCGGCGCGCGCCGGCGCATTTCGCGGCGCCGTTCGACTCACTTGGAGGTTCCGCCGTCCCCGCCCCGGCCGCTCCGCGTCGGGCCGGGAGACATGTCTCCCGGTAAGCGCCGTCGCGGGGCCGACCTGGCCTCCCGGGAAACCCGGAGAGGCCGGAGCCCTTCGGAACCGGAAGCCGGAGCCCGTGTCAGGAGGTCGCTTCGGCGGGAGCGGGCAGGGGGCGCGACGACGACGGGCCGGCGATGCGGGCGGGCTGGCCCTGCTGGCCGGTCGGGTCGTCCTGGCGCTGCACCGAGCCCTCGAAATGCGCGCCGTTCTCGATCGCGATCGTCTTGTGGACGATGTCGCCCTCGACCCGCGCCGTCGAGGTCAGGCGGATCTTGATGCCGCGCAGCCGGCCGACCACCCGGCCGTGGACCACCACCTCGTCGGCGACGATCTCGCCCTGGACCGTCGCGCTCTCGCCGACGATCACCACCTGCGAGCGCACGTCGCCCTCGACGTTGCCCTCGATCTGGATGTCGCCGCTCGAGCGGATGTTGCCGCTGATCGTGAGGTCGGAGGACAGCACCGAGGCGGCCGGCTTCGCCTTGGGGGCGCTCGGCGCGAAGCTCGCCCGCGGCTCGGACGGCGCTTCCGCGAGGCCCGGCGGCTGGGTCGAGGCTGGCTGCGGAACGACGTCCGGCGTGCGGCTCTTAGAAAACATCCCGGGCGGCCTCCACATAGGTCATAGGGTTCACGGCGCGGCCGTTCAGGTGCACCTCGTAGTGGAGGTGGACCCCAGTCACGCGCCCCGTGCGTCCCATATCACCAATGTGGTCACCGCGCGAGATCCGTTGTCCGGGCTTCACGAGGATGCGGCTCTGGTGGGCGTAGAGGGTCTCGAAGCCGAACTCGTGGCGGATGCGCACGACGTTGCCGTAGCCCGATTCGCGCTCGGCGCCGACCACCACGCCGTCGGCGGCGGCGTAGATCGGCGTCCCCTGCGGCGCGGCGAAGTCGACGCCGGCGTGCATCCGGCGGCCGCGGCCCTTGGGGTCGCTGCGGTAGCCGAAGCCCGAGGTGAAGCGGTAGGCGTCCTTGACCGGCATGGCGTAGGGCACCTTGCCGAGCGCGATGCGCAGCAGGTTCATGCGGTCGACGTCGACCATCAGCTCGTCGAAGCGGCTGGCGTTGGGGTCGTCGCCCGGGGCGGAGCGGCTGGAGACGCCGATCGGCACCAGCGGGCCGCCCTGGCCGGAATAGGCCATGCGGGTGGCGGCGAGCGTGCTGTCGACGTCGAGCCCGGCCTCGGAGAGCGCCTTCTCGAGCGTGCCGCTCGAGGTGGCGACGGCGTCGCGCAGCTCGCCGATCATCTCGTCCTGGCGGCGGTTGGCGAGGCGGAGGTCGAGCTCCGCCGAGGCGAGCTCGCCGGTCAGCGCGGCGCGCTCGGCGACGGCGGCGTCGCGGTCCTCGACCACGTCGGCGAGCTTGCCGGTCACCGCCTGGAGCGTCGCGACGAGGTCGGCCGGCGAGGGTCCGCCGGCGGCGGCGAGGCGGGCGGCCTCGGCCTCGGCGGCGACCTGGGCCGCCTCGGCGACGGCGGCGTCGCGCTCCTCGATGGTGTCGCGCAGGCGGGCGCGGGTGACGTCGAGCGCGCTCTCGAGCTCGCGGCGGCCCTCGAGCGCCTCCATGATCGCGGCCTGCTGGCGGGCGATCTGGTCCATGGCGGTCTGGAAGCGCTTCTGCGCGGCGAGCGCGTCGACGGCGCGGGCGTCGCGCTCGGCGATCAGCGCGTCGAGCCGGGCGCGGTAGGCCTCGCCCAGCGCCACCTGCGGATCGGCCTCGCCGTCCGCGGCGATGCGGTCGACGGCGAAGTCGGCGGTGGCGGCGACGAGCCAGCCGGCGAGCGCGAGGCCGACGAGGACGAGAAGGGCCTGGACGGTGGTGGAGAGCCGCAGATAGCGGGCGCCCTGGTCGGTGTGGATGAAGACCCGCCGCTCCGGAAACGCCGCGGAGACGGCTCCCTTCATCCCTCGACCTCGTCCCGCCATTCGTCCGCCTGCCCGGTGGTTGCGCTCCGCTTGGCCCCCCTCGGACGCCGCGGGGACTCATATGGACGGCTTCCGGGCAAGGCAATGCGACGGGGCGGAGAATGACCGCGGGGGCGTTCGGTCGGCGGATATCTGCTCACCCGGGGGGCGAGCGGCGGGTCGGTCAGAGGGCTTTCGCCGCCGCGAGGACCTCCTCGACATGGCCCGGGACCTTGACCTTGCGCCAGATGCGGGCGAGCCGGCCCGAGGCGTCGATCAGGAAGGTCGCGCGCTCTATCCCCATGTATTTCCTGCCATACATGGATTTCTCGCCCCACACGCCGTAGCGCTCGGAGACGTCCGAGCCCTCGTCGGAGAGGAGGATCACGCCGAGGGCGTGCTTGTCGCGGAACTTGTCGTGGCTGCGGACGCTGTCCTTGGAGACGCCGAGGACGGCGACGCCCGCGGCGTCGAATTCCGCCGCCCTGGCCGAGAATTCCACCGCCTCCAGCGTGCAGCCGGAGGTGTCGTCCTTGGGGTAGAAGTAGAGCACGACCTTCTTCCCCGCGAGGTCCGACAGCGCCACCTCGCCGCCGCCGTCGCGGGGCAGGCGGAAGCCGGGCGCGGTCTCTCCGGGGGCGAGCTCGGTCGACATGGGAACCTCCTGGAATGCCGGTCCGCAGGCGTGACACTGGCGGCGGCGGCCGGTCAAGCCTCGATTGTGGGCGGCGGCCGGCGCGACTATACGGGCCCGCCATGCGCCTCGAGGACTACGACTTCACGTTGCCGGAGGAGCTTATCGCGCTCCGACCGGCCCGCCCGCGGCCGGCGTCGCGGCTGCTGGTCGCCGCGGGCGACGGCATCGCCGATTCCACCGTGGCGCGGCTGCCGGCGTGGCTCGCCCCGGGCGACCTGCTGGTGCTGAACGACACGAAGGTGATTCCCGCCCGGCTGACCGGCACAAGGCCGCGCGCGGGCGGGGCAGGGGCGCGGATCGAGGTCACGCTGGTGCAGGGCGACGGCGGGCCGGTGTGGCGGGCGCTGGCCCGGCCGGGCAAGCGGCTCGCGGCGGGCGACCGGATCGACTTCGGGGCCCTGTCGGCGGAGGTCGTCGACAAGGAGGGCGCCGAGGTGCGGCTGCGCTTCGACCGCGCCGGCGAGGCCTTCGCCGCCGCGCTCGACGCCGCGGGCGAGACGCCGCTGCCGCCCTACATCGCCGCGCGCCGCAAGGCCGACGCCGCCGACCGCGAGGATTACCAGACCGTCTTCGCCGCCCGCCCGGGCGCCGTCGCCGCCCCGACCGCGGCGCTGCACCTCGACGCGCCGCTTCTCGCCGCGCTCGCCGCCGCCGGCGTCGCCACGGCGCGGGTCACGCTGCATGTCGGGGCAGGGACCTTCCTGCCGGTGAAGGATCTCGCCAGCCACCGGATGCACGCCGAATGGGGCGAGATCGACGCCGCCGCCGTCGAGGCGGTCCGCGCCGCCCGAGCCGCCGGCGGCCGGGTCATCCCGGTCGGCACCACCGCGCTGCGCGTGCTGGAGACCGCCGCCGCGCGCGGCGGCCTCGCGCCCTGGCGCGGCGAGACAGACATCTTCATCCGCCCCGGCCACCGCTTCCGCGCCGTGGACGGGCTGATGACCAACTTCCACCTGCCGCGCTCGACGCTCCTGATGCTCGTCGCGGCGCTGATGGGCCTCGACCGCATCCGGCGCATCTACGCCCACGCCATCGCGGAGGGCTATCGCTTCTTCTCCTACGGCGACAGCTCGCTCCTGCTGCCGGAGGGCGCTACCTTGCGTCGATGAAGCCGAGCGCCAGCTTGCCGAAGGCGTCGCCGGCCTGGATCGGGCCGCCATGGCCGACGCCCTCGATCGTCGCGGTCTCGACATGCAGCCGGCCGGCCGCCAGGCTCGGCCGCAATCGTGAACACGGGGAGCCGCCATGCGCGCCGTCCTGAAGCAGTCCTGGGCCCTCCTCCTCGGCATGCTGCTGCTCCTGCTCGGCAACGGCCTGCAGGCGACGGTGCTCGGCATCCGCGGCTCGCTCGAGGGCTACGACGCCGAGACGATGTCCTACGTGATGAGCGGCTACTTCCTCGGGTTCCTCGCCGGCTCCTACCGCGCCCCGCGAATGATCCGGCGCGTCGGGCACGTGCGCGTCTTCGCGGCGCTCGCCTCGATGATCTCGGCGGTCTTCGTGCTCTATCCGGCGATCCCCGACCCGCTCGCCTGGACGCTGATGCGCATGATCGTCGGCTTCTGCTTCGCCGGCGTCTACGTGGTCGCCGAGAGCTGGATCAACGCGGCCTCCACCAACGAGACGCGCGGCCAGACGCTGTCGCTCTACATGCTGACCCAGATCGTCGGGATCATCGCGGCGCAGGCCTTCGTCACCTTCGCCGACGCCTCGGGCTATACGCTCTTCATCGTCATGTCGGTGCTGGTCTCGGTCGCCTTCCTGCCGATCCTGCTCACGCCCGTCGCCGCGCCCGCCTACCAGGCCGGCAAGCGCATGTCGCTCGGCCAGCTCTTCGCCATCTCGCCGCTCGGCTGCGTCGGCACCTTCCTGCTCGGCGGCGTCTTCGCCGGCATCTTCTCGATGTCGGCGGTGTTCGGCGCGGAGAAGGGCCTCAGCGTCAACCAGATCGCGCTCTTCGTCGCGCTCACCTACACCGGCGGCCTCGTCTTCCAGTTCCCGGTCGGCTGGATCTCCGACCGGATGGACCGCCGCCTGCTGATCATGGGGCTGACCGCGACGGGCGCGTCCCTCACCTTCGCGGGCATCTTCCTCGCGGGCCACGTCGCCGTCGTCATGGCGATCGGCTTCGTGCTCGGCGCGGTGGCGAACCCGCTCTATTCGCTGATCATCGCCTACACCAACGACTTCCTCGACGCCTCCGACATGGCCGCCGCCTCCGGCGGGCTCCTCTTCATCCACGGAATCGGCGCGGCGATCGGCCCGATCCTGATCGGCTGGGTGATGGCGGCCTTCGGGCCGGACGCGTTCTTCGCCGTCGTCGGCGGCTGCCTCGCGCTGATCGCGGCCTATGCGGCCTGGCGGATGACCCGCCGCGCGGCGCCCACGGTGGCGCAGACCTCCTCCTATGCGCCGGTCCTCGCCACGGCCACCCCGGTCGCCGTCGAGGCGGCGCTGTCGTCGCCGGACGCGCCGCCGCGCTGATCCGCTTTCTTTTTCCCCTTGGCTCGGCGAGAATGAGGAAAACAAAGGGGGAATCGGGCGTGCGCGACTGGCAAGGCATCCTGCGCTTCTGGTTCGACGAGATCGGGGCCAAAGGCTGGTACAACGGCGGCGGGGCGGTCGACGAGGCCTGCCGCAGCCGCTACCTCGCGCTCTGGGAGAAGGCCCGCGACGGGGCGCTGCGCGACTGGATCATCGCGCCGCGCTCGGGCCTCGCGCTGGTGATCCTGCTCGACCAGTTCCCGCGCAACATGTTCCGCGGCAGCGCGCTCTCCTACGCCACCGACGCGCAGGCGCAGGCGACCGCCAAGTGGATGCTCGGCCGCAACCTCGACGCCGCGCTGGAGCCGGACGCGCGCCAGTTCATCCGCCTGCCGCTCATCCATTCCGAGTCGCTGCAGGACCAGGAGCAGGGAGTGCGCCGCTGCCTGCTCGGCGGGGCGGCCGACCTCGACGTGCTGCACGCCCGCGCGCATCGCGAGGTGATCCGCCGCTTCGGCCGATTCCCGTTCCGCAACGAGGCGCTCGGCCGGCGCTCGTCGCGGGCCGAGGCCGACTGGCTCGCCGAGGGCGGCTACCAGGCGGCGGTCCGCGCCGTCTCCTGATTGCGATCGCCGGGTTGGCGACAGGTCCGGCGATAGGTTAACGAGACGCAACGACTCAATGGAGGAATCGCCCATGGCCGCCAAGACCTACGACGTCGCCGTCATCGGCTCCGGGCCCGGAGGCTACGTCGCGGCGATCCGCGCGGCCCAGCTCGGCCTGTCGACGGTGGTGATCGAGCGCGAGAACCTCGGCGGCATCTGCCTCAACTGGGGCTGCATCCCGACCAAGGCGCTCCTGCGCTCGTCGGAGGTCTACCACCTGATGCACCGCGCCAAGGAGTTCGGGCTCAAGGCCGACGGCATCGGCTACGACCTCGACGCGGTGGTGAAGCGCTCGCGCGGCGTGGCGAAGCAGCTCGCCGGCGGCGTGGGCCACCTGCTGAAGAAGAACAAGGTCACGGTGGTGATGGGCGAGGCCACGCTCGCCGGCAAGGGCAAGATCACGGTCAAGACCGACAAGGGGACCGAGGAGATCGCGGCGAAGAACATCATCCTCGCCACCGGCGCCCGCGCCCGCGACCTGCCCGGCCTGGAGGCCGACGGCAAGCGGGTCTGGTCCTACCGCCACGCGCTGGTGCCGCCGCACCAGCCGAAGAAGCTCCTGGTGATCGGCTCGGGCGCGATCGGCATCGAGTTCGCGAGCTTCTACAACACGCTCGGGGCCGAGACGACGGTGGTCGAGGTGCTGCCGCGCATCCTGCCGGTCGAGGACGAGGAGATCTCGGCCTTCGCCAAGAAGCAGTTCGCCAAGCAGAAGATGACGATCCTCGAGGGCGCGACGGTCAAGAAGCTCGACCGCGGCGCCGACAAGGTGACGGCGACGATCGAGCAGGGCGGCAAGACCACGACGGCCGATTTCGACACGGTGATCTCCGCGGTCGGCATCGTCGGCAACGTCGAGAACCTCGGGCTGGAGGCGCTGGGGGTGAAGATCGACCGCACCCATGTGGTGACGGACGAGTACTGCCGCACCGGCGTCGAGGGGCTCTATGCGATCGGCGACGTCGCCGGCGCGCCGTGGCTCGCGCACAAGGCGAGCCACGAGGGGGTGATGGTGGCCGAGCTGATCGCCGGCAGGCACGCCCATCCGGTGAAGCCCTCGTCGATCGCCGGCTGCACCTATTGCCAGCCGCAGGTGGCGAGCGTCGGGATGACCGAGGCGAAGGCCAAGGAGGCGGGCTACGAGGTCAAGGTCGGCCGCTTCCCGTTCATCGGCAACGGCAAGGCGATCGCGCTCGGCGAGCCGGAGGGGATGATCAAGACGGTGTTCGACGCGAAGACCGGCGAGCTCCTCGGCGCGCACATGGTGGGCGCGGAGGTGACCGAGCTGATCCAGGGCTACGTGGTGGCCCGCACGCTGGAGACCACCGAGGCGGAGCTGATGGAGACGGTGTTCCCGCACCCGACGCTGTCGGAGATGATGCACGAGAGCGTCCTCGACGCCTACGGCCGCGCCATCCACTTCTGACGCCGGCAGCTCCACCCGTCGTCGGCGGCCTTGCGGCCGCCGCCGCCGGGCGGACCCTGGCGCCGCGTCAAGGTCGCGCGGGCTGCGCCGTTCCGCCCGCGGCGCGCTTCGCCGTTGCGCAAGCGGCGCCGTCTCTCCGCCCGGATGCTACGCGATGCGGCTTCAGCGCGGCCCGCGGGCGATCTTCTGGGCGCGGGGGTAGAGCGCGGCGAAGCGGGCGCGGAGGATCAGGGCGAAGAGGGCCACGGCGCCGAGCTGGTGGACGATGGCGACCTGCCAGGGCGCGGCGTAGAGCGCGGTGAGGATGCCGAGGCCGAGCTGGGCGACCAGCATCGCCGCCATGGCGTCGAAGGCGCCGCGGATGTCGCCGAGGGCGCTGCGGCGGCTGCGCGCCCAGGCGACGACGCCGAGGACGAGCAGCAGGTAGCCGACCATCCGGTGGTTGAACTGCACCAGCCCCGGATTGTCGAGGAAGTTGCGCCAGCCGGGCTCCAGCGCGAAGGCGTCGGGCGGCACGAGCTGGCCGCCCATCAGCGGCCATTCCGGGAAGCCGCGGCCGGCGTCGATGCCGGCGACCAGCGCGCCGAGGAGCACCTGCACGAAGGCGACCGCGGCGAGCGCGCTCCCCCAGCGCATCAGCGGTGCGCTGCGCTGCCGGCGCGCCTGCAGCAGGTCGGCGTCCTCGCGCCGCAGCGTCATCACCCACCAGGCGATCACCCCGAGGATCACGAAGGCGATGCCGAGATGGATGGCGAGCCGGTGCGAGGCGACCGCGACCATCTCCGGCGCGAGCCCGGAGGCGACCATCCACCAGCCCACCGCGCCCTGCAGCCCGCCGAGCGCGCCGAGCCCGAGCAGCCGGCCCGTCCAGCCCGGCGGGATGCGCCGCCGCGCCAGGAACCACAGGAACCCGCCGGCCCAGACGAGCCCGATCAGCCGGCCGAGCTGCCGGTGGCCCCATTCCCACCAGTAGATGCGCTTGAACTCGGCCAGCGTCATGTCGGGCCGCGTCAGCTCGAACTGCGGAATGGCGCGGTAGTTGGCGAACTCCGCCTCCCAGGCCGCGTCGTCGGCCGGCGGCAGCGCCCCGGCGATCGGCTTCCACTCGGTGATCGACAGCCCGGCGTCGGTCAGCCGGGTCAGCCCGCCGACGACGATCATCGCCACCACGAGCGCGAACAGCACGGAGAGCCAGGCCGCGATGGCCCGCCGCGACGTCGCCGGCCGCCGCGGCGGGGCCGCGACCGGCTCGGAGGGCTTCGCGGCGACCTCCTCGAATATGCTGCGCTTCTTCGTGGCCATGACGTCTCCGCCGGACATATTCCCCGCCGCGCCCCGCGGCAACCATGTGACCGCCGCGCTTCGCGGCGACCCTGCGACAGCCGGGCGAGCTCCTCGCCGCCGCTTCTACTTGCGCCCCTTCACCTTGACCGCCAGCGCCCGCACGATGCCGTGGATCGTGCGCACGTCGGCGTCGGTCAGCGGCGCGCGGGCCAAGAGGTTCTCGAGGCTCTGCACCATGCTCGGCCGCTTGTGCGGAGGAAAGAAGAACCCCACCGCGTCCAGCCGCCCGACCAGATGGTCGCGCAGCCGCTCGATCTCGATCCCGCTCGCCCGCCGCGCCCCGGCCAGCGCCAGCTCCGCCGGCGGTGTCGCGTCGGCCGAGCGCATCCACTCGTAGGCGAGGAGCAGCACGCATTGCCCGAGGTTGAGCGAGCCGAAGGCCGGATTGACCGGGACCGAGACGATCGCGTTGGCGCGCGCGATGTCCGGGTTGGCGAGCCCCGCCCGCTCCGGCCCGAACAGCACGCCGACCCGCACGCCCGCGGCGATCGCCGCCCGCGCCTCGGCCATCGCCCGCTCCGGCGTCAGCACCAGCTTGGTGAGATCCCGCGGCCGCGCCGTGGTGGCGAGGACCAGCCCGAGGTCGCCGGTCGCCTCGGCCAGCGTCTCCGTCACCCGCACCGCGTCGAGCACCGGGGCGGCGCCGCTCGCCGTCGCCTGCGCCTTCGGGTTCGGCCAGCCGTCGCGCGGCGCCACCAGCCGCATCCGGTCGAGCCCGAAATTCCACATCGCCCGCGCCGCCGCGCCGATGTTCTCGCCCATCTGCGGCTCGACGAGGATGAAGACCGGCCCCGGCTCCGCGCCGACGGCCCGCCCGTGATCGGTTCCCGCCAAGACGACCCTCCCTGCCGGCGCCCGCGGGTGATACGCTCGGGCCCCGCAGCCGACAAGGGAGCGCGCATGGCCCGGGACGAACGCCTCGCCGCCGACCTGCGCGCCGACCTCTCTGGCCGGCCCGGCCTCGCCGAGCGCCAGATGCTCGGGGGCTGTGCTTCCGCCTCGACGGCGACATGGTCTGCGGGACCTGCCGCGACCGGGCGATGTTCCGCGTCGGCAAGGCGGCCGCGCCGGCGGCGCTCGCCCTGCCCGGGGTGACCCGCATGGCGATGGGCGGCCGGCCGATGGGCGGCTACGTCGAGGCGGACGCCGCGACCCTCGCCGCCCCCGGGCTGCGGACGTGGCTCCTCGGCATGGCGCGAGACCTCGTCGCGATGCTGCCGCCGAAGCAGGCGGGCCAGCGCCACGCGCGCCGTCCGGTCCCGGGCGGGTGCGCGCCGGCCGCCACGGCGTTCCTCAGAACCGGGAGCGCAGCATCAGCTCGGCGCCGATTCCGTCGCCGTAGAGCACCGTGTTGTAGAAGCCGGTGCTGGCGTAGTACTTCTCGTCGAGCACGTTGTTGACCGAGAGCGTCAGCACCGAGGTCTCCGTCACGTCGTACGAGGCGTTGAGGTCGAAGACGGCGTAGGCGTCCTGCTCGATGTTGGGCAGGCCGCCGTCCCACGGCATGCTGTCGATCGCGCTCTGCCAGCGCACCGCGCCGCCGACGGTCAGCCTCTCGTCCAGAATGCCGGCGATGCGGTAGTCGGTCGCGGCCTTCAGCGTGTGGCGCGGCGTGTCGCTGTTGACCTCGTCGCCGTTGTCGTCCTCGGAGGTCGCGTAGGTATAGCCGAAGGAGGCGTTCCAGCGCGCGTTGATCGCGCCCGCCGCCTCCAGCTCGAAGCCCCGCGTCGTCGTGCCGTCGATCAGCTCGTAGTAGCTGTAGGGGGCGCCGTCGGGCGCGATCGCCTCGCCCGCCCACTCGGCCACGTCCTTCTGGTTGGTCTGGAACACCGCCGCCGCAGCGTACATCGCGCCGCCGAAGAGGCCGGCCTTGACGCCGAGCTCGTAGTTCCAGCCGAAGGTCGGATCGAGGTATTGCCGGTCGATGTCCTGCGCCAGCTGCGGCTTGTAGATGCTCGTGATGCTGCCGTAGGCGGTGTACGTGTCGTTGAAGTCGTAGGTGAAGCCGAGATAGGGCGTGACGACGCCCTTGAACTCGTAGCTCGACGGGTCGCTCCAGGTGTCGTCCGACTCGCCGTCCCACCAGTTCACCCGGGCGCCGGCGATGATCGCAAGCGCGTCGGTGGCGTGGAACTGGGTGGTCGCGTAGAGGCCGAGCTGCCGGGTCTCGCTGGTGTACTTGCCGGGCTCGTCGTCGAAATCGGGCTTGGGCCAGGAGCCGTCCCATTCGAAGACGTCGCCGATCGGGACCCCGCCCATGTCGGCGCTGTGCTGGTCGTAGTCGCCCTCGCCCTTCGAGCCGAACAGGCCGACGACGAACGCGTGCGTCCGGCCGAACGCCTGGTAGTCGCCGTTCACCACCGCGTTCAGCGAGTTCTGCGTGTAGCCGCCGTCGAAGTAGCCGGCGCCCGAGGCATAGACCCCCTCGCCGGTCACGGGGTCGATGAAGGTCGTGGCGTAGGTGACGGGATCCTGCGCCGGAAACCAGCCGAGGTTCCCCTGGAAGTCGTTCCGCGCGAAGGTGTAGACGATGCGGCCGGTCCAGCCGTTCTCGAAGACGTGCTCCACCGAGGCGAAGGCCTCGGTGCGCTGGGTGTCGATGTAGGTCCAGTCGGCGCCGAGGTTGAAGCCCTTGTCCCAGTCGATCAGCGAGCCGTCGGCGTACCAGGGCGGCAGGCCGCCCCAGGTGGCGTTGTCGGCGTCGGTCTCCTGGTAGCTGATCCCGAGGTTCAGGAGCGTCGTGTCCGTCAGGTCGACCTCGAGCGCGCCGTAGCCGACGTAACGCTCCTTGAAGTAGCGGTCGAGCGTGCCCTCGCGGGCGTCGGCGGCGCCGAGCAGGCGGCCGCGGATCGTGCCGCTCTCGTTCAGCGGGCCGGAGATGTCGGCCTCCATCCGCCCGCCGGTGGGGTAGGCCAGCGCCGCCGCGACCTCGCGGCGCACGAAGCTCGTCGGCCGCTTGCGGATGAAGTTGATCGAGGCGCCGGGCTCGCCCGCTCCCTGCATCAGCCCGGTGGCGCCGCGCACGATCTCGACGTGGTCGTAGAGGATCATGTCGGCGTTGTTGTCGCCGAACTGCCAGACGCCGTCGCGGGGGATCGGCACGCCGTCGTACTGGTAGGCGTCGATCGCGAAGCCGCGCGCGAAGTAGTTCTGCCGCTCGCTGTCGAAGGGCAGGACGGTGACGCCGGTCGCCGCGTCCATCGTCTCGCTGACCGACGTGATGTTGCGGTCCTTCATCTGCGCGTCGGTGATGACGCTGGTCGATTGAGGCGTCTCGCGCTGGCTGAGCGGCAGGCCGGTCGCCGAGCGCATCCACTCGGTGGTCCACGAGCCGGTGTCCTCGGTGGTCGTGCCCGGGGCGGCGGTGACGGCGATGGTGTCGAGGACCATGCTCCCCTCGGCGAGCCCGGCCTGCTCCTCCCCGGCGACCGCCGCCTCCTCGGTCTCTGTCCCCACCTCCTGCGCGAGCGAGGGCTGCAAGCTCAGCGCCCAGGCGGCGCCGAGGAGGAGCGCCGCCGAGGGGCGCCGCGTCGTGGTTCGAGAGGTGATCCGCATTTGTCTCCAGGCCGTCGATATGTGCCGCCGCAGCCGTTTGCCGTTCCGGTCGCCCCGGACCTAGAATACCTGACTGATTTAGTCGAGAGGCGAAGTGCGGTGCGCCGCCTATGCCGGGGTCGCGGGCAGGTATCGGTTGACCCGGGCGGCGGCGGCGAGGTTCCCTGCATGGACACGGGGAAAGCATGGAGACGCCTCGAATGCGCAGCATCCTCTTCGGCGTCGCCTTCGCGCTGATGGCGCCCGGCCTCGGCGCCGCCGCGCCGCTCCTGACGATCTCCGACGACACGGGCCGGATCGGCGACGTCGATCTCAGGACCGGAGCGGTCACCAACCTTCGGCGGCTCGACCGCAACTTCACCGATCTCGCCTACGACCCGCAGGGGAAGCTCTACGGCCTGGACTTCTCCGAGCTGTCGGTGATCGAGGGCTCGACCACCCGGGAGATCGGCGCGCACGGCATGGCCGGGTCCGCGAACGGGCTCGCCTTCGGCCGCGACGGCAAGCTCTACGGGTCGAGCGACGCGCTCTACACGCTCGATCTCGGGACCGGAAAATCCGCCCGCGTCGGCCCGGGAAACTTCACCTCCTCCGGCGACCTCGCCTTCGTCGGACGGAAGCTCTACCTGAGCTCCACGACCCCGATCGCCGACACGCTCGTCCGCGTCGACGCGGCGACCGGCGCCGGCCGGGCGGTCGGCGGTTTCGGGCGCAGCGGGGTCTTCGGCCTCTTCGCCCGGAACGGCGCGCTCTTCGGCGTCGCCGGCACGTCGATCCTGCGAATCGACCAGGCGACGGGCGCCGCCGCCGAGATCGCCGACTACGGCGGCCAGGGCCTCGGCATCGCCTTCGGCGCCGCCTACTCGGGCGAGGCCGTCGTTCCGGTGCCCGTCCCCGCGGCGGCGCCGATGCTCGGAGCCGCAGTCGCGCTGCTCGTCGGTCTCGGCCGGCGGCGGGGCCGGCGTCCCGCGGACTGAAGGCTCTCCGGATCTCCCGCGGCCCCCTGGCCGCGGGCGGCGTCGGCTTTGGCGGATCCGCCCTTCGGCGGTCCGCCATTTCCCTCCGCGTGATGCCGGGCGAGGCGAGATCTGCGCTTGTGGTCGGCGGGATCACCTCCTAGACGGATCTTGAAACGTTGTGAGGGGCCTGTGCGCATGGCGAAGATCAAGGTGGCGAACCCGGTCGTCGAGCTCGACGGCGACGAGATGACCCGGATCATCTGGGACGTGATCAAGCAGAAGCTGATCCTGCCCTATCTCGACATCGACCTGCACTACTACGACCTCGGCATCGAGGAGCGCGACCGCACCAACGACCAGGTCACCATCGACGCCGCCAACGCGATCAAGCAGTACGGCGTCGGCGTGAAATGCGCCACGATCACCCCGGACGAGGCCCGCGTCGAGGAGTTCGGCCTCAAGGAGATGTGGAAGTCGCCGAACGGCACCATCCGCAACATCCTCGGCGGGGTGATCTTCCGCCAGCCGATCATCTGCACGAACGTGCCGCGCCTCGTGCCGGGCTGGACCCGGCCGATCGTCGTCGGCCGCCACGCCTTCGGCGACCAGTACCGCGCCACCGACTTCGTGTTCCCGGGCAAGGGCACGGTGACGCTGAAGTTCGTCGGCGAGGACGGCGTCACGATCGAGCGCGAGGTGTTCAAGGCGCCCGGCGGCGGCGTGACCATGGCGATGTACAACCTCGACCAGTCGATCATCGACTTCGCCCGCGCTTCGATGAACTACGCGCTGAACCTCGGCTGGCCGCTCTATCTCTCGACCAAGAACACCATCCTCAAGGCCTATGACGGCCGCTTCAAGGACCTGTTCCAGAAGGTCTTCGACGAGGAGTTCGCCGACGCCTACAAGAAGGCCGGGATCACCTACGAGCACCGCCTGATCGACGACATGGTCGCCTCGGCGCTGAAATGGTCGGGCGGCTACGTCTGGGCCTGCAAGAACTACGACGGCGACGTGCAGTCCGACACCGTGGCCCAGGGCTTCGGCTCGCTCGGCCTGATGACCTCGGTGCTGATGACGCCAGACGGCAAGACCGTCGAGGCCGAGGCCGCCCACGGCACGGTGACCCGGCACTACCGCGAGCACCAGAAGGGCAAGGAGACCTCGACCAACTCGATCGCCTCGATCTACGCCTGGACCGGCGGCCTCAAGCACCGCGCCAAGCTCGACGACAACGCCGCCCTCGCCCGCTTCGCCGACGCGCTCGAGGAGGTGACGGTCGCCACCGTCGAGGCCGGCGACATGACCAAGGACCTCGCGCTCCTCGTCGGGCCGGACCAGAAGTGGTTGTCGACGACCGGCTTCCTCGACAAGGTCGACGCCAACCTGCAGAAGGCGCTGGGCTGACGCGGCCGCCGATCCCCGAGGGAGCGTCCCGTCACGGGGCGCTCGCCGACGCGCAGGGCGTGATCTTCGGCGCCTCGATGGGGCGCTCGGGATTGCGCTCCTCGCCCATCTCGGCCTCGTGACCGGGCAGACCGCGGGGATCGCGCTCCTCGTCGCGATGGCGACGGGCTGGCCGTTCGGGGCGGTCTTCCTGGCGCTGAACCTGCCCTTCATGTGGCTCGCCTGGACCCGGATGGGTCCGGGCTTCACCATCAGGACGCTGCTCGCCGTCGCGCTGGTGTCGCTGCTGACCGCGTTGCAGCCCCGCCTCGTCAACTTCGGCGCCGTCGATCCGGTCGCCGGCGCGATCCTCGCCGGGATGATCTCCGGCGCCGGCCTCCTCGCGCTCTTCCGCCACGGCGCGAGCCTCGGCGGGATCGGCGTTCTCGGCGTCTGGCTCCAGGACCGGACCGGCTTTCGCGCCGGCTACACCCAGATGGTCGTCGACGCCGGCGTCTTCGTCGCGGCGCTCGTCCTGCTGCCGCCCAAGTCGGTGGCGCTGTCGCTCCTCGGCGCGGTCGTGCTCAACGCCTCCATCGCCATCAACCACCGCCGCGACTGGTACGTGGCGATCTAGGCCTCCGGCGGCGACGCCCCCCACACCTCCGCCCGCGCCGTCTCGTAGACGATGGCGAGCAGGATCGGGCCGACGAAGAGCCCGATCAGCCCGTAGGCCACCGTCCCGGCGATCACGCCGGCGAAGATCACCAGCGTCGGCGTCGACAGCGACCGCCCGAGCATCAGCGGCTTCAGCGGCATGTCGAGCAGCGCCACGGGCACGAACCAGGCCGACATCAGCGCCGCCGTCGCCGCGTCGCGGGTCAGCCAGGCCCAGAGCAGCAGCGGCGCGGTCAGCGGCACGAGCCCGATCTGCACGATGGCGCAGACCAGCGCCACGAGGGTGAGCAGCCCCGCGCCCGGCACCTCGGCCACCAGGACGCCGATCCCGAAGAACAGCGCCTGGACCGCCGCCACGCCGATCACCCCGCGGGCGACGTTGCGCACCGTGCTGACCGCGATGTCGACGAAGCGCGCCGCGCGCTCGTCGGCGACGCGCGCGGTGAGCCGGCGCAGCGCCCCGCCCAGCCGCTCGCCGGGCACGAGCAGGAACCCCGACAGCCCCACGGCCGCGAGGATCACCCCGGCGGTCTCGGCGAAATGCAGCGCCGGCAGCGCCGCCCGCTCGCCCGCGCCGATCAGCAGATGCGCATAGCGCGCGAAGAACCCCTCGAGGTTGGTGGTGGCGAGGTCCCAGTTCGCCGCCACCACCTTGCCGGCGACCGGCAGCTCCAGGATCCAGGGCGGCGGGTCGGGAATGGCGAAGCCCGGCGAGCGCGCCTGCGCCGCGAGCCACGCCGCCGATTCCGCGAGGCTCACCGTCAGCACCGCGAGCGGCCCGAGCGCCGCCAGCGCCGCCGCCAGCGTGACCAGCGCCGCGCAGATCCCCGGCCGCAGCCCGGTGCGCTCGCGCACCCACAGGAACGCCGGATGCGTCACCGCCGCGATCACCGCGGTCCACAGCGCCAGGTGCAGGAACGGCCGGAACAGGTCGACCGCCAGCCAGAGGAACACCGCCACCACCGCGAGGTGCAGCGCCACCTCGACCGCCACCCGCTCGGGGCTGCGCGGCGGCGGCGGGGGCGGCGCGTCGGGATGCATCTCTCGCCGGGCTGGCTGCGGGTCGCCCTCACATACGGCGAACCGCCCCGCCCTGGCAACGGCTCGCCCGTCCCGCGACCGGCGATCGCCCCAAGGCTTCCGTCGCCTCCGCGAGGAGACCGGCTCCCGGAGCCCGGCCGCCCCGTCGATGGCGTCACGCCGTCCGGCGACAGGCCCGCCCTTGCCCCCGCCCGGAAGCCCGCGCTACTGCGAAGCGATGCTGCGCTTCATCGTCCTCGCCGTCGTCCTCCTCGCCGTCTTCGCCTGGCTGACCCGCTCGGCCCGGGCGCGGCAGGCGATCTGGACGATCCTCATCCTCCTCGCCCTCTACGCCGTCCTGAAGGCGACCGGCGTCATCGAGGCCATCGCGCCTACCCGCGCCCCGATGGGGTATCATGTTACCCCATTTCCAGACGACTGATCCCACGGGAGAAATTCGCCGCTTCCGCCGTTGACGCGCCGGCGAATCTCCGCCATAAGCCGCGCCTGCCCGCGGGATCGGGCCGTTCGCCCGTGGCCCGCCGAGAACAGCCGAACCGCCGACACGAGAGGCATCCGATGAAGACCTTCAGCGCCAAGCCGGCGGACATCGACAAGAAGTGGCTCCTGATCGACGCCGAGGGCGTCGTGCTCGGCCGGCTCGCGTCGCTCGTCGCCATGCGCCTGCGCGGCAAGCACAAGCCGTCGTTCACCCCGCACATGGACATGGGCGACAACGTCATCGTCATCAACGCCGACAAGGTGCAGCTGACGGGCAACAAGCGCGCCGACAAGCGCTACTACTGGCACACCGGCTACCCGGGCGGCATCAAGCACCGCACCGCCGGCCAGATCCTCGAGGGCAAGCACCCCGAGCGCGTCATCGAGAAGGCGGTCGAGCGGATGCTCCCCGGCGGGCCCCTCTCGCGCAAGCAGATGGGCAACCTCAAGATCTACGCCGGCGGCGAGCACCCGCACGCCGCCCAGCAGCCCGAGGTCGTCGACCTCGGCGCGATGAACCCGAAGAACACCCGGAGCGCCTGATCATGGCCGACGTCCTCACCTCGCTCGACCAGCTCAAGGACGCCGTCGGCGTCTCCACCCCCGCCGCCGAGGCCGCCCCGGTCCGCGAGCCGCAGCGCGACGCGCTCGGCCGCTCCTACGCCACCGGCAAGCGCAAGGACGCGGTCGCCCGCGTCTGGATCAAGCCGGGCTCCGGCAAGGTCACCGTGAACGGCAAGCCGATGGCGCAGTACTTCGCGCGGCCGGTGCTGCAGATGGTGATCGGCCAGGCCTTCTCGGTCGCCAACGTCGTCGGCGAGTTCGACGTGCTCGCCACCGTCAAGGGCGGCGGCCTCTCCGGGCAGGCCGGCGCCGTCAAGCACGGCATCTCCCAGGCGCTGCAGCTCTACGAGCCGTCGCTCCGCGCCCCGCTCAAGGCCGCCGGCTTCCTGACCCGCGACAGCCGCGTCGTCGAGCGCAAGAAGTACGGCAAGCGCAAGGCGCGCCGCAGCTTCCAGTTCTCCAAGCGCTGATCCCGCAAGACGGGTTTCTGGACAGGGCCCCGGAGCGATCCGGGGCCCTTTTGCTTCCGGGCTAGGAGCAATGTCCAACCGGACGGAATCGTCCGGTGACCAAGATATTGCGCAAATTCAGGACTCCAGGGCGGACCTCCCGGTTCTACCGGGACGGACTCCGCTCTGGCGCCCCGAACGTATCAGCGCGCCGCAACCGGCCGCATTCCGTGCCCCAGCCACCGCGCGAACTCCGGCTTGCGGACGGCGCCCGAGGCGAGCCCCTCGACCATCCTCAGCCCCTCCTGCGTCTCCGGCCGAAAGGCCTGTCCGTTCAGGCGCAGGAAGGCGAGCGCCGTCACCAGCGCCGTCCGCTTGTTGCCGTCGACAAAGGCATGCGCCTTGATGACGCCAAAGGCATAGGCAGCCGCCAGATCCGCGAGCGTCGGCTCCCCGTAGGCGAAAAGGTTCCTCGGCCGGTCGCAGCCCATCTCGAGCGACCCGCGGTCCCGCAGCCCCGGGGCTCCGCCGTGCCGCGCGATCTGTCTGTCGTGGATGAGGACGACGGCGGTGACCGGCATCCAGACCGGCGGCGTCACGCCAGCGCCGCGAGCAGCTCCCGGTTCTCGTCCATGACGATCTCGGCCGCCCTCAGCGCCGCGACCAGATCGGGATCATGCGCGAACACCCGCAGACCTCCATCGTCGCTGCGCGCGACGAAAAGTGCGTCGCCCTCCTTGACGTCGAGGATGGCGAGCATCTCGGACGTGAGCGTCATGACGGCGGAGTTGCCGACCTTGCGAACCTTGGTCTCGATCATGGCGCTTCCTGCCCGCAGGCGTATATACGACTGTATAATACCTCCAACCGCTCCCCGCAAGCTGAAGTCGCAACCTTGCCCGCTCCCTCCTCAGGCCGGCTGCGCCTGTGGCTCGGGATCGGGGTGCGGCGCGTCGGCGCCGACGATCAGCGGCAGCATCGAGGCCTCGACGCCCTCGGAATGCGCCGGCGAGCGCCAGTCGAGCGTGTCGAAAGCCCCGCACTCGCCGCAGACCGGGGTCCAGGCGGCGTGGACGTGGTGGCATTTCGCGCAGGTCCATTGCGGCCCGCGCGGCGCGCTCACCGCCTTGGCGAGCCAGCCGCGCACCACCGCGTCGGGCGCGCCCTGGCCGCGCTCGATCGCCGCCATCACCGCGAGGCTGCGCGTCGTCGGCTCCGATTGCGCGAGGTCGCCCAGCGCCTTGCGCGCGCCGGGGAAGTCCTCGTCGGCGATGGCGAGCTCGGCGGCGAGGAGCCGGCTCTCCGCGCTCGCCGGCGCCGCCGCGACCAGCGTCTCGAACCGCCGCCGCCGCGCCGAGGGCGTCTCGTTCGGCTCCAGCGCGGCGAAGGCCACGGCGATGTCGGGATGCTGGTCCTCGGCCCAGGCCCGGGTCAGCGCCTTGGTCGCCTTGCGCTTCGCGCCCTCGGCCGCATAGGCCTCCGAGGCGAGCGCCGCCGCCGGCACCAGCGTCGGCGCGAGCTTGTTGGCCTGCTTGGCCGCGGCATGGCCGCGCGCCACGTCGCCCTCGGCGATCGCCTTGCGGGCGTCCGCCAGCGACAGGATCGCGTCCCGCCGCACGCCGACGTCGCGCGGCATGTGCCGCGCGTGCATCAGCGCGTTCAGCGTCTCGCGCGCCCCCGCCCAGTCGCCGGCCGAGCTCTGCAGCTCGAAGAGCGTCCCGAGCAGCGGCTTGTTGTCCGGCCGGAGCGCGAAGGCCTTCTTGGCGAGCGCCAGCGCCACCTCGTTCTGGCCCTCATCGAGCTTCAGCCGCATCGCCCCGTTCATTCCCGCGAAGCGGGTATGGTCGTCGGAGAGCAGGCTCGAATAGCTGTCGAGCGCCTTCTTCCGGTCTCCCGCCATCTCCGCCGCCTGCGCCTTCACGAGCGCCGTCATCTCGCGCCGCCCGAGCAGCCGCTCCGCCTTCTGCGCCTTGCGCATGGCGAGGTCCGGCTCGCCCGAGGCGAGCGCGAGCATGCTGCTCGACAGCGCGTCGACGCCCCGCTGCTGGCGCCCCCGGCTGAAGAACCGGCTGAGCGCCGTCTCGTCGCCGAAGATGAAGCGGATCACCGCCACGATCAGCCCGACGACGTTGAGCAGGATCACCGCGGCGATCACCAGCACGATCAGCCACACGACGAAGCCGAGCGGCGTCACCGCGAACTCCCGCCCGCCGAACGAGATGGTGACCCCGCCCGGCGTGTCGAGCAGCAGCGACGCCCCCCAGGCGAGCGCGGCGGCGACGACGACGAAGACCGCGATCTTCAACAGCGACCAGAGCATCGCCCGCCTCCCCTCAGTTGGTCGCCGGCGCGCCGGCTTCGAGCTCGGCGAGCCCGGCCGTCGCCCCCGCGCGCTGCTGCGCCGCCGCGATCCAGCCCGCGAGCGCCGCCTTCGATTCGCTCGGCAGCTGCCCGGCCTGCGCCAGCGCCGCGGCGAGGTCGTCGCGCTTCAGCGCATCCTCCACCCGCGACAGCACCGCGTCCGGGTCCATGCCCTCGCGCGGGGCCAGCGACCGGCTGGCGAGCTGGGCGTCGAGGAACGCCCGCGCCCGCGCCACCACCCCGTCGCCCGAGCCCGCCTCGATCGAGGCGCGGATCGCGGCATGGGCGGCCGGCCCGAACGCGGCGCGCAGCTCCGCGGGCGTCTCCACCCCGTCCGCCGCCGCGCCGGCCAGCCCCTGCGGGACCGCGACGCCGCTCGCCGCCAGCCGGTCGATCGCCGTCTGGAAGGGCTCGCCGCTCGCCAGCGCCGCGCGGATCGCCGCGATGTCGGCGAGCGTCGCCGCCCGGTCGCGCGCCGCCGTCGCCGTCTCCTGCACCGCCGCCGCCTGCTGCTCCGCCTCGCTCGCGCGGGCCTCCGCCGCGGCGCTCGCCTCGTCGAAGCGCGTCCCGAGCCCGGAGACCGAGCCGGAGAGCCGCCCGACCTCCGCCTTCAGCCCCTGCAGCTCCGCCCGGTAGGTGTCGAGCCCCTGCGCCGCCTCGGCGCTCAGCCCCGACGCGCGCGTCTCGATCTGCTGCTTCAGCGCGGCGAACTCCGTCGTCGCCCCCGCCATCGCCGTCTCCAGCCGCCCGACCCGGTCGCCGACGTCGCCGGCCGCCGAGCGGCTCAGCTCCTCTCGCAGCCCGTCGATCTGCCCGGCAAGCTCGCCGCGCAGCGCGTCGACCGCGCCCTTCGCCTGCGTCTCCACCGCGGCCGCATCCGGCAGCGCCGCGATCTGCCCCTTCAGGCCCTCGACCTCGCCCTGCAGCGCCGCCACCTGCGCCTCGGCCTCGCGCGATCCCGGCGTCAGCCACGCGGCCGCCCCGGACATGCCCGACGGCAGCAGCGGCGCGATCCGCGGCGCCGCCCAGATCCCGAGCCCGGCCCCGACCAGCAACAGCAGGAGCGCCGTCAGCGCCCGCGCCGCGAAGGACCAGCCCTCCTCGTGGAACTCCTCCTCGACCGCGACCTCGGCGACCGCCGGCCGCGGCTCCTCCGCTCGCCGCTCCTCCGCCGCCGGCGCCGCCAAGATCGACTCGACCGGCGCCGCATCCGCCGGCCCTGGCTCCTCCGCCCGCAGCTCTTCCTCCGCCGGAGGCGCCCCGATCGGCGCCACATCCGCCGGCCCCGGCTCCTCATGCCACGGCCGCCCAAGCGCCGGATCGGCCGCCGCCTCGCCCATGCCCTCGCCCGGCGCCGGCTCCGCCGCCCCGGCCCCCGGCTCCGCCGGCGCGAGCCCGGCGTCCGCCAGCGGATCGGACAGATCCCGCGGCGCGGCCTCGCCCTCCGGCGTCGGCGCGACCGGCCCGGCGGGCGCGTGCTCGATCGGCGCCGCGGCCTCCGATTCGTCCGGCCCCGCGGCCCGCTCCGCCGCCGGCGCCACCGGTCCGGCCCCGCTCAGCGTCTCGGCGGCAGCCGCTCCGCCCGCGGTTTCCCCGGGCGCGTCCTCGGCGGAAGCCGGCGGGACGGCGCCCGTGGTGGCGCCCTCGGATTTCTTTCTCGCCATCTGTCCTGCACCCCGCACACGCCCCGCCGCACCTGGCGGTCCCGAGGCTCCGGCCGGGGATACTAGGGGAAGCCCCCGGACGGAACAAGGCGCACGGACCCACCTTCTACCCACCTTCCCGCCCCCCGCGAGGCCCTGCCGCGCGCCTTCCCGACCGCGCCCGACGCAACCGGCGGTCCCGTCGCCCGGGACGATCCGCCCGCACCCCCCGGGCGGGCTCCGCAATACCGTGGAAGCCGCCCGCCGCCCGCGCAACCGTCCGGCCCCGCCGGGCGGCTCGCCCCGACCGCTCCCGCCCGCCGCCGGAGCGGCGGGCGGGAGCCACGAGGCGACGCCCCCCCCCGCAACCGCCCCGCGCCGCGTCGTTCTCCCGGACCGCTCCCGCTCGACGCCGGGGCGGCGGCGGGGGCCACGAGCCGACGCCTTCCGCACCGCCCCCGCCGCGCGGTTCCCCCGAACCGCTCCCGCCCGGCGCCGGCTCTGCGCCCGGGGCCGCAGGCCGGCACCCCCGCGCCCGCCCGCCCGCCCGCTCCGCACGGTTTCCCCCGGACGCCGCCACGCACTAGGCTCGCCCCGCGCACGGCACAGGGGAGCGGACAGGTGACCTCGACAGCAACGCAGGCGTTCCTCGACGCCCTCTACGTCATCGCCGTCGCCGCCGAGGCGATGTCGGCCGCCCTCGTCGCCGGACGGCGCAGCATGGACTGGGTCGGCGTCTGCCTCCTCGGCTGCGTCACCGCGCTGGGCGGCGGCTCGGTGCGCGACATCCTCCTCGACCACCACCCGCTCAGCTGGGTGGCCCACCCGCACCTGCTGCTCGTCGCCGGCGGGGCCGCGCTCGCCACCATCGCGCTCGCCCGCCTGGCGCACCGGCTGCGCGGGGTGTTCCTGTTCCTCGACGCGGTCGGCCTCGTGCTCTTCACCGTCATCGGCTGCAACGTCGCAAACGGGCTCGGCCTGCCCGTCGTCGTGGTGATCGCCGCGGGCATGGTCACCGGCTGCGTCGGCGGCGTCCTGCGCGACGTGCTCTGCAACGAGATCCCGCTCCTGTTCCGCGCCGAGCTCTACGCCACCGTCTCCGTGCTGACCGGCGGCCTCTACCTCGCCGGGCTCCGCGCCGGCGTCCCGCACGACCTCGCGCTCGCCGGGGCGATGCTCGCCGGCCTCGCCCTGCGCCTCCTCGCCCTGCGCCACGGCTGGAGCATGCCGAAATTCGTCTACACCCGCGACCTGCACTGAGCGCCGCCCCGGCCGCGGCGATCCTTCAGCCTGCGGCCCGCGCGCCCCGCCCGCCGGTCGCCCGACGACCCCGCCCCCGGCCAGCGCTCCGCCCCGCGGCCCGGAAGCGCCACGCGCCGCTCACCCGGCGGCCCCGTCCCGGCTCCGCCCCGCGCCTGCCGCGCCCCGCACGCCGGTCACCCGCGGCCCCGTCCAGCGGCCCAGCCACGCCCTGCACGCCAGTTACCCCGCAGCCCCGTCCAGCGGCCCCGCCACGCCCTGCGCGCCAGTCATCCCGCGGCCCCGTCCAGCGGCCCAGCCACGCCCTGCGCGCCAGTCATCCCGCGGCCCCGTCCAGCGGCCCCGCCACGCCCTGCGCGCCAGTCACCCCGCGGCCCCGTCCACCGCCCCCGCCTCGCCCTCCGCGCCGGTCACC
>NZ_JAGOMQ010000044.1 GCF_017993425.1 Amaricoccus sp. | reverse complement strand
GCGCGGGGTGATCCAGCAGCTCGGGGCCGGCGAAAAGGGCGGGTTGCGTCGCGAAGCTCTCTCTCATCCCGAGATCCTAACCCATCGGGATCTCCAAGGGAATCAACGAGTTTCGCAGGGGTCTCTTCAAAATATTTCGAAATATATTCGCGCGCAAATTCAGAAATCTTCCGAACACTCCCATGATCTTGCCTTGTGCGATCCGCGCCTGCCCTGCCGCGACCGGCATCGCTACGCCCGGGCCTGTCGATCCCACGGCATAATACAAGACACGGCGCAATTCAGGACGCCGGAGCGGACTGCCCGGCTCGGCCGGGCGGAGGCTCAGCCGCCGATCGCCGCCCGCGCGGCCACCGACCGCATCGCCTCGGCGAGCTCCGAGATGACGCTCGCCCCGTAGGACCGCGGCGCGAGGATCCCGAAGCCCGCCGCCGCGCCGAGCACGAGGCAGGGCACGTGGCGGAGCGCGCTGCGGCAGGCGGCGTCGGGCGGGAAGGCCTCCGGCGCGAGGTCGAGCGGCAGCAGCCGCGCCAGCACGCCCGCCGCCGCCGGCCCGGCCAGCGACAGCGCGATCCAGCCGTCAGACTGGTCGATCACCGCCGCCGCGCCGCCGAGCCGGCCGGCGAGCCCCGCCGCGGCCGGGCCACGCAGCAGCCAGCGGTCGAGCCCGAGCCAGGCCAGCGTCGAGCCGTCGCCGAGCGCCGTCGCGCGCCCCGGCGCCGGCAAGGCCGCCCCGAGCGCCGCCGCCACGGCGGCCGCCCCGTCGCGGAACGGCAGGATCTCCGCCATCGCCGCCTCCGGCAGCGCCGCCAGCGTCGCGCCGCCGACGGCGAGCGGCAGCCCGGCCATGCCCGGCGCGTCCCCCGACGCCAGCTCAGCCACGGAGCCGCCCTCCCTCCGGATCGACGAACGGCAGCGGCACCACCTCCGCCGGCGTGTCGAGCCCGCGCAGCAGGCAGACGGCGCGGACCACCTCGCCCGCCCGCGCCCGGCCGTCCCGCAGGAAGCCGAGCGCGATGTCGCGGCCGAGCGCCGGCGAGAAGCAGGCCGAGGTCAGGTAGCCGTGGTCGTTCGCCGGCGTGGCGTGCGCCCGCGGCAGCACCAGGTGCGCCCCGGCCGCCAGCCGCCCGCCCGGCTCCAGCGCCCGCAGCCCGACCAGCTGCTCGCGTCCCGGCCCCGACAACCCGGGCCGCGCCGCCGCGGTCTTGCCGATGCAGTCCTTGCCCGCCACGACCATGCGCGCCAGCCCGAGGTCGTCGGCGGTGGTGCGGCCGTGCAGCTCGGCATGGGTGAGATAGCCCTTCTCGATCCGGAGCACGTTCAGCGCCTCGAGCCCGTAGGGCCCGCCGCCCCGCGCCTCCGCCCCGGCGACGAGCCGCTCGAAGAGCGCCTCCCCGAACCGCGCCGGGACCGCCACCTCGTAGGCGTGCTCGCCCGAGAACGAGATGCGGAAGAGCCGCCCCGCCACGCCCCCGACGGAGACCGGCCCGCAGGCCATGTAGGGAAACCCCGCATCGTCCACCGCCGTGTCGAGGACCGCGTTCGCCACCTCCCGCGCCCGCGGCCCGGCGACGGCGACCTGCGCCCAGTGGTCGGTGACCGAGGCGAAGCCGACGTCCATCCCCGGCCACAGGCATTGCCGCGCGAACTCGAGATGCGCCATCGCCTCGCCCGCCGCCGCAGTCGTCGTGGTCACCAGGAAATGCGCCGGCCCGAGCCGCGCCACTGTCCCGTCGTCCATGACGAAGCCGTCCTCGCGCAGCATCAGCCCGTAGCGCACCCGGCCGACCGCCAGCGACGACATCGTGCTCGCATAGACCCGGTCGAGGAACGCCGGCGCGTCCGGCCCCTGCACGTCGATCTTGCCGAGCGTCGACACGTCGCAGACCCCGACCGCCGCGCGCACCATCCGCGCCTCGCGGTCGCAGGCCTCCCGCCACGTCGCCTCCCCCGCCGCCGGAAAATACGCCGGCCGCCGCCACAGCCCCGCCTCGATCTGCGGCGCGCCGCGCGCCACGATCGCGCCATGCGCCGGCGTCAGCCGCTCCGGCGCGAGCCCCTGCCCCTGCCCGCCGGCGCCGAGCGCCGCGATCGGGACCGGCGTCCAGGGCGGCCGGAACGTCGTCACCCCGGTCTCCGCCACGCTCCGCCCGGTCGCCTCCGCCAGCGCCGCCACCCCGAGGAGCCCGCCGAGCTTGCCCTGGTCGGTCGCCATGCCATGCGTGGTGTAGCGCTTCATGTGCTCGGCCGCGCGAAACGCCTCCCGCGCCGCCAGCGCCACGTCCTTCGTCGTCACGTCGTTCTGCAGGTCGACCCAGGCCCGCCCCTCCGCCCCGGCGACCTGCCAGAGCGGCGTGACCGCCACCGGGCCGTCCTCCGCCTCCGGCAGATCCGCCGCAGGAACCGCAAACCCCAGGTCCGCGAGCGCCGCCGCCGCCGCCGCCGCCCCGCCGGCCAGCGCCGCCCGCGTCGAGAACGCCCCCGCCGCCGCCCCGGCCGCCGCCATCCCCGGCACGCCGTCCCCAGGCGGCGCGAAGGCGGCGATGCCTTCGTCCCAGACCGGCCGCGCGCCCGTATGGCAGGCGAGATGCACGGACGGGCTCCACCCCCCCGACACCGCCAGCAGGTCGGCGTCCACCCACCGCTCCCCGGCCGCGTCGCGCACCCGCACCGCGGAGAGCCCGATCCGGCCCCGCGTCCCGGTCACCACCGCCCCCGTCGCCAGCCGCCACGGCCCCTCCGGCGCCGCCACGCCCGGCCGCGCGTCGACCAGCGCCGCGACCTCCACCCCGGCCGCCGCCAGGTCGCGCGCAGTGCGCCAGCCGTCGTCGTTGCCCGTGAACACCACCGCCCGCCGCCCCGGCGCCGCCGCCCAGCGGTTCAGGTAGGCGCGCACCGCTCCCGCGGTCATCACCCCCGGCCGGTCGTTGCCGGGAAACGCCACCGGCCGCTCGATCGCCCCCGCGGCGAGGATCGCCCGCCGCGCCGCGATCCGCCAGAACGTGTCGAGCGGCGCATGGGCGGGCGGGGCCGCCAGATGCCGGCTCACCCGCTCCACCGCGCCGAAGGTCCCGCCGTCATAGGCCCCGATCACCGAGGTCCGCGGCATCAGCCGCACGCTCGGCAGCGCCGCCAGCTCCGCGACGACGCCCTCCGCCCAGAACGGCGCCGGCCGCCCGCCCACCTCCATCCGCTCGGCGTTGAGCCGGCCGCCGAGCCGGAAGTCCTCGTCCGCGAGGATCACCCGCGCCCCCGCCCGCCCCGCGACCAGCGCCGCCATCAACCCGGCCGGCCCCGCCCCGATCACCAGCAGATCGGCGAAGGCGAAGGCCTTCTCGCTCCGGTCCGGGTCCGCCGCCCCCGACAGCGCCCCGAGCCCGGCCGCCCGCCGGATCAGCGGCTCGTAGAGCCGCTCCCAGAACGCCGGCGGCCACATGAAGGTCTTGTAGTAGAACCCCGCCGACAGGAGCGGCGCGAGCCTGTCGTTGATCGCCAGGAAGTCGTAGCGCAGCGACGGCCAGGCGTTCTGGCTCGCCGCCACGAGTCCGTCGAAGGCCTCCACCTCGGTCGCCCGCAGGTTCGGGGCCCGATGCGCCCCGGCGCCGACCGTCACCAGCGCGTTCGGCTCCTCCGGCCCCGCCGCGACGATCCCCCGCGGCCGGTGATACTTGAAGCTCCGCCCCACCAGCCGCACGTCGTTCGCCACCAGCGCCGAGGCGAGCGTGTCGCCCGGATGCGCCACCACCCGCGCCCCGTCGAAGCGCAGCTCCAGCCGGCTGCCGCGGTCGACGAGCCCCCCGCCCGCCAGCCTCATGCCCCGCCCCCGCCCGTGCTCCCGCCCCGCTCCGCCTCCGGCGCAGCGGCGCCGACATCCGCGTCCGTCGCGGCGCCGACAGCCCCGCCGGCGATGACACCGGCGTCTGTGGCCGCGCCGACAGCCCCGCCCTCGGCGGCAGCGCCGGTGGCGGCGCCGACCGCCACGCCGGCGGCGGACACGGCCCGCGCCTCCCGCGCCAGCCCCACCTCGCGGATCGCATGGCTCCGCGTGTCCCGCACCACCCGCAGCCACGCCCGGCAGCCGAAGGCGTGATGCCACAGCTCCGCGTTCGGCCCGGCCGGGTTGTCGCGCAGGTGCAGGTAGGCGTCGAACGCCGCCGCATCCCCGACCTCCGGCCGGTCGAGCAGCACCGCCGCCCCGCGATAGGTGAACTCGCGCAGGTCGCGCTCGCCGCAGAGGGGGCACGCGATCCGCATCAGTGCAGGTTGTGCTGCGCGCCCGTGCCCTCTTCGTCGAGGACAAGGCCGGAAGCGAAGCGGTCGAGCCGGAGCCTCAGCGCCGCCGGATGCGGCCGCCCCGTCGCCATCAGGTGCGCGAGGCACCAGCCCGAGGCCGGCGTCGCCTTGAACCCGCCGTAGCACCAGCCGGCGTTGAGGAAGAGCCCCTCGACCGGCGTCCGGTCGATGATCGGCGAGCCGTCCGGGCTCATGTCCATGATGCCCCCCCAGCTCCTGAGCAGCCGCGCCTTGCCGATCATCGGCATCAGCGCCATGCCCGCCTCCATCACGTGCTCGACCATCGGCAGGTTCCCCCGCGCCGCATAGGAATTGTAGAAGTCGAGATCGCCGCCAAAGACCAGCCCGCCCTTGTCCGACTGGCTGATGTAGAAATGCCCCATGCCGAAGGTGACCACCCCCGGCAGCACCGGCTTCAGCCCCTCGGTGACGAAGGCCTGCAACACGTGGCTCTCGATCGGCAGCCGCAGCCCCGCCATAGCCGCCACCTGGCTCGACCGCCCCGCCGCCACGATGGCGACCTTGCCCGCGGCGATCGGCCCCCGCGTCGTCTCCACCCCGCGCACCCGGCCGTTCTCCACCCGGATCCCGGTCACCTCGCAGTTCTGGATCAGGTCCACGCCGCGGGCGTCCGCCGCCCGCGCATAGCCCCAGGCCACCGCGTCGTGCCGCGCCGTCCCGGCCCGCCGCTGCCAGAGCCCGCCCTGGATCGGAAACCGCGCGTCGTCGAAGTTCAGGAACGGCGCCACCCGCCGCACCCCCTCGCGGTCGAGCAGCTCCGCATCGTCGCCCTGCATCCGGATCTGGTTCCCCCGCCGCGCGAAGGCGTCGCGCTGCCCGTCGGAATGGCAGAGGTTGAGCACGCCGCGCTGCGACATCATCACGTTGTAGTTCAGCTCCTGCTCCAGCCCCTCCCAGAGCCTCAGCGAATGCGAGTAGAACTCCGAGTTGCCGCGCAGCAGGTAGTTCGCCCGCACGATCGTGGTGTTGCGCCCGACGTTCCCCTGCCCGAGCAGCCCCCGCTCCAGCACCGCGACGCGCGTGATCCCGTGGTTGCGCGCAAGATAATACGCGGTCGCCAGCCCATGCCCGCCGCCGCCGATGACCACGACGTCATAGGCCGCCTCCGGCGCCGGGTCGCGCCAGGCCGGCGCCCAGAGCCGGTCGCCCCGGAGCGCGTTCTTCAGGATCGAGACGGCCGAGTAGCGCATGCCCCCAGCAAACCGCCTCGCCCCGCCCTCCGCAAGGCCCGACCTGCCCGGCCGGACGCCCGCACGCCCGCCCCCCTCGCGGAAGCGCGCCCTTCCCCAGGAGCCAGGCCCCGCGCGAAGCGCCAAGGCGGCCGGGGCGGCCTCCCGCCCGCGCGCTCCGGCCCACTCGCGAAAGCGCCCTTCCCCCGGGAGCGGGCCCGGCGCTATGCGCGCGGGCGCCCGGGCGGACGCCGCCCGCACGCAGCCCCCTCGCGAAAGCACCGCCGCTCCCCCCGGAGCGGGCCCCGCGAGGCACGAAGGCGACCGGCGCGGCCGCCGCGCTCGGAATCGCGGCGCCGCCCTCCCCCGGAGCGGGCCGCCGCGATGCGCGCGGGCGCCGCCTGCGCCCGGTCCTTCCGCCGGGCGGGTTTCTCGGCGTCGCGCGGCGGATCGACGGGTTGCCGATCCTCGACCATCCGCCCGCCCGCGGGGCGCCGCGCCGGGGCGCTCCGCCCGAGCCGGGCCTGTTGCTTACGCTCGACCATTGCGACAGGATCGGCGGCGCGACGGCGGCCACGGGAGGAAGGGCCGACATGCACGACACCGGTCTCCTGATCGCCCGGCTCTTCCTGGGCATTCCCTTCATCGTCTGGGGCACGCTGAAACTGCGCGGCGGCGAGGCGAAGCTCGTGCCGGGCCTCCGGGCGCTCGGCCTTCCGGACGCCACCTTCTTCGCCTATCTGGTCGGGGTCTGCGAGCTCTTCGGCGGTCTGGCCGTCGTCCTCGGCTATCCGGCGCGCACCGCGGGCGTCCTGCTCGGCCTCTGGTGCCTCGTGACCGGCTACGACGCCCACCGCGGCAACGTCACCGAGCTCCTGAAGAACGCGACCATGGCCGGCGGCTTCTTCGCCCTCGCCGCGGCCGGCGCCGGCGCGATCGCCCTCTTCGGGGGCCATCCGCCGGGCATTCTCGGCTGGCTTCCGTGAGGCCGCGGGCCGGCGTCCCTCCCGCCCGATCCTTGCAGGCTGTGGATGGCCCTGTTTGTGACCCTGTGCATACCCTGTGAGTGCCTGGAAAGCATAGCGATATCAAAAACCTGACCGGTGTCCCACTGTGCGACGCCAGCTCGCCGGACTGCGCCTGGAGCCGGCCAGTCACGCCCGCGGGCGCTGGTCCTCGGCCTCGGGGAAGAACGCCGCCGGCTGGTCGAGGGGCAGCGCCTCGATCACCACGAAGGCCGAGGCCCAGGGGTGGTCGTCGGTCAGGCTGACATGGATCACCGTGCGCATCCCCGCCGGCGTCATGTCCGCCAGGCGCTGGTCCGCCCAGCCGGTCAGCCGCATCCCCGGCTGGCCGCTCTTGCGGTTGAAGACGCCCATGTCCTTCCAGGCGATCCCCATCCGGAGCCCGGTGCCGAGCGCCTTCGAGCAGGCCTCCTTGGCCGCCCAGCGCTTGGCGTAGGTCGCCACCCGCTCGGCCCGCCGCTCCGCCGTCGCCTGCTCCAGCGGCGTGAAGACGCGGTTGAGGAAGCGGTCGCCGAACCGCTCGATGGTGCGCCCGATCCGCTCGATGCTGGCGATGTCGGTTCCCACGCCGAGGATCACGCGCGCGCCCTCCCATCCCGGTCGCCCCGCGCTACCCGAGCCCGCCGCCCCTGTCCATCGCCGCGACGCCCGCGCCGGTCGCCGAAGGGCGGCAACCTGTGGTTGCATCGTGCCGCGCCTTTCGGGCATCACGGGCGCCGGGACCGCGCGCCGCGGCCCCGGGACAGCAAAAGGAGGACGCGATGGTCGAGGACGTCGAGACCCGGATTCGGGAGCGCGCGCACGGCATCTGGGAAAGCGAGGGCCGGCCGGAGGGCCGGGCCGAGGCGCACTGGCTCGCGGCGGCGGCCGAGATCGTCGCGAAGCCGGCCCGGCCCCGGACCCCGCGCCGTCCCGCCGACGCCCCCGCCACGCCGCCCGGGCGCCGCGCCAGGGCGACCGCGAAAGCCTGACGCCACCCCCCGCGCGCCCGGCCCCGGCGAGGATCCGCCCCGCCGGGCGGCCGCCGGCCGGCTCGGGCGTTGCCGGCGCCCGCCCCCGCGCGCTAGGCTGCGCGCGGGCGAGCGGAGGAAGGATGGACCCTGGCGGTCTCGCGAGCGCGCTCGCGGCTCGGATTGACGACGACGCCCCGGAGCTTCCCCGCTACCGGCGGCTCAGTCGCGCCATCGAGGCCGAGATCGCCGAGGGCCGGCTGCGGCAAGGCTTCGCGCTCCCCGGCGAGCGCGACCTCGCGCAGGCGCTGGGCGTCAGCCGCGTCACCGTGCGCAAGGCGCTCGACGAGCTCGCCGTCGCCGGGCTGCTCACCCGCCGCCACGGCGCCCGCACCGAGGTGAGCACCCGCGTCGAGAAGGCGCTCTCCACGCTGACGAGCTTCTCCGAGGACATGCTCGCCCGCGGCATCGCGCCCGGCTTCCGCTGGATCTCCCGCGAGGCCGTCCGCGCCACCGCCGCCGAGGCCACGGCCCTCGGCCTGCCCCCCGGCGCCGCGGTCTGGCGCCTCGCGCGGGTCCGCACCGGCGACGGCCGCCCGATCGCCCGCGAGATCTCCACCGTCCCCGCCGCCTATCTCGAAGACGCCGCGCTGGTCGAGGGATCGCTCTACCGCGCGCTGGCCGCCCGCGGCGCGCTGCCGGTGCGCGCGGTCCAGCGCATCCGCGCCGCGCTCCCCGACGCCGCCGACCTCGCCGTCCTCGACTGCGCCGAGACGACGCCGATCCTCGAGGCCGAGCGCCGCTGCTTCCTCGCCGGCGGCGAGGTCGTCGAGCTCTGCCGCACCCGCTACCGCGCCGACGTCTACGACTTCGTCGTCGAGCTGCACCGCTGACCGCAAACTGGTTGCCCACTGGTATGGCTTGGAGTCATGCTGGCCTCCGCAGCAGCGGGCCATGGGGGGAGTCGCGCGCTTGGACCTCGACCGCCTCCGGCACGGCCTGATCGTCTCCTGCCAGCCGGTCCCCGGCGGACCGATGGACGCCCCGGCGATGGTCGTCGGCTTCGCGCTGGCCGCGCTCGCCGGCGGCGCCGGCGGGCTCCGCATCGAGAGCGCCCGCCACGTCGCCGCGGTCCGCGCCGCCACCGACGCGCCGGTCATCGGCCTCGTCAAGCGCGACCTCGCCGACAGCCCGGTGCGCATCACCCCGTGGCTCGCCGACGTCGTCGGCCTCGCCGCCGCCGGGGCCGACATCGTCGCCTTCGACGCAACGCGCCGGCCCCGCCCCGTAACCGTCCCGGACCTCGTCCGCGCCATCCACGCCTCCGGGCGGCGCGCCATGGCCGACTGCGCCGGGGTCGAGGACGCCCGCGCCGCGCTCGCCGCCGGCGCCGACCTCGTCGGCACCACGCTCTCCGGCTACACCGGCGGCCCGGAGCCCGAGGATCCCGACCTCGACCTCGTCGCCGCCCTCGCCCACATCGCGCCGCGCGTCGTCGCCGAGGGCCGCATCCGCACCCCCGGCCAGGCCCGCGCCGCCCTCGCCCGCGGCGCCTTCGCCGTCGTCGTCGGCTCCGCCATCACCCGGCCCGAGCACGTCACCGGCTGGTTCGTCGACGCGCTCGCCGGCGGCGCCGACGCGGCATGACCGTCCTCGCCATCGACATCGGCGGCACCAAGACCCTCGTCGCCCTGGTGCGCGAGGGCATGGCGATCGAGGAGCGCCGCATGGCCACCGACATCGCCGACGGCCCCGACGCCCTCCTCGACGCCGCCGCCGCCCTCGCCGCCCCCTGGGCCGGCCGCTACCGCGCCGTCGGCGCCGCGGTCACCGGCCTCGTCCGCCACGGGACCTGGCGGGCGCTCAACGCCGCCACCCTCGACCTCCCCGCCGGTTTCCCCCTCGCCGACGCGCTCGCCGACCGCTTCGGCGTTCCCGCCCGCTGCGTCAACGACGCGCAAGCGGCGGCCTGGGGCGAGCACGTCGCCGGCGCCGGCCGCCACGCCGCCGACATGGCCTTCCTCACCGTCTCCACCGGCATCGGCGGGGGCCTCGTCCTCGGCGGCCGCCTGCTCGAGGGCCTCGCCGGCCATTTCGGCCAGTTCGTCGACGAGACCGGAACCCGCGCCGAGGACCGCGCCGCCGGCCGCTGGATCGCCGCCGAGGCCGAGGCGCAGGGCCGCCGCGGCGACGCCGCCGCCGTCTTCGCCCGCGCCGGCGAGGACTGGGCCGCCCGGCTGATCGCGACGAGCGCCGCGCGCGTCGCCGCGCTCTGCCGCAACGTCCAGCTCGCCGTCGACCCCGAGCGCATCGTCGTCGGCGGCGGCATCGGCCTCGCCCCCGGCTACCTCGACCGCGTCCGCCGCGCGCTCGAGGCCGCCGACCCGGACATCCGCCCGCGCATCGCGCCCGCTTCGCTCGGCCCCCGCGCCGGGCTGATCGGCGCGGCGGCGCTCGCCGTGGCGATGATGGAGACAGAGCTCAAGGAGGAGAC
The DNA here is from genome assembly GCF_017993425.1 of Amaricoccus sp. Lineage (GTDB taxonomy): Bacteria > Pseudomonadota > Alphaproteobacteria > Rhodobacterales > Rhodobacteraceae > Amaricoccus. The sequence goes on along the minus strand of NZ_JAGOMQ010000044.1, from coordinate 20,428 downwards.
CGCGACATGAGGGCATGGGGACGGGGCCTCGCCGCCCTGGCGGCAGCGACGCTGGCCGGGGCCGCGTCGGCGGAGGTGACCGTGGTCGGCTGGCCGGGCGGCCCGGAGGAGGCGGCGCTCCGCGCGGCGGCCGACCTCTACAACGCCAGGGCGGAGGTCGCCGCCGACGACAAGGTCGAGCTGATCTTCTTCTCCCGCGACGGCTTCTGGGAGAAGCTCCAGGCCGACCTCGCCGCCGGCTCCGACGCCTTCGACGCAAACCTGCTCGCCACCTACTCGATCGGCCGCTACGCCCCGTTCATGGCGCCGGTCGAGCTCTCCCCCGAGGCCGAGGCGGTGTTCGGCGCCCCCGTCCTCGCCACCATGCAGTACGACGGCAAGCAGTACGGCGTCCCCACCGACCTGTCGCTGCACTTCCTCTATTACCGCGAGGACCTGATCGACGCCCTCCTCGCCGACCCCGAGGCCCAGGCGAGATACGCGGCGATCGCCGAGGAGCGCCTCGGCGCGTCGCTCGCGCCCAGGCCCCCCGAGGACTGGACCTGGGACGACTTCGCCGCCACCGCACTCTACTTCACCCAGGCGGTCAACCCCGACAGCCCGACCCGCTACGGGACGGTGCTGCAGATGAAGAACCTGCTCTTCAACATGATGGTCTTCCACTCCCTGCCGCGCTCCTACGGCGCGAACTGGATGGACGAGGCCGGCAAGGTCACCGTCGACAGCGACGCCTGGCGCAAGGGGCTCGAGCTCTACAAGCTCCTGACCGACGCCGGCGCCACCCCGGCCGATTCGCTCTCCTACGAATACGCCGAGGCGAACGCCGCCTTCGGCTCCGGCCAGGTCGCGACGATGGTGCAGTGGAACGCCGCGGCGGGCGAGCTCCTGAACCCCGAGACCGCCCCCGCGGTCGCCGAGGTCACCGCCGCCACGGCGCCGCCCGCCGGCCCGGAGGGCCGCTTCACCCACATCCACGGGCTCGGCTTCGGGCTCAACGCCAGGGCGGCGAACCCCGAGGGCGCCAGGGCCTTCCTCAGGTGGCTCTCCACCGAGGAGGCCGCCCTCGCCTACGCCCGCGCCTCCGGCGCCCCGGCGCTCTCCCCGGAGGTGGTGGCGAAGATCGCCGACGAGCGGCCCGACCTCGTCAAGCTCGGCGACTACGCCGGCAAGTACGGCTTCGTCATGCGCGGCGCCACCTCGGCCAACGCCCTCGCCGTCTACGAGCTGCAGGCGAAGGAGTTCACCGGCTACTGGGCCGGCCAGCAGGACCTCGACGCCGCACTCGCCAACACGCAGAAAGGCATGGAGGCGCTGCTGAGGTAGCGGGGGGCGGGCGCGGTGGTCCGGTCGCGGGCGGAGCGGGGCCTCCTCGCCGTCCCGATGATCGTGTTCCTGCTCGCCTTCCTCGGGCTGCCGACGCTCGTCAACCTCGTCTACAGCGTCTCGGAGGTCTCCTTCGAGACGCTGCGCAGCCCCCGGCTCGCCGGCCTCGGCAACTACGCCGAGGCGCTCGGCGATCCCGCCTTCTGGCGCGCCGCCTGGTTCTCGCTGCGCTTCGGCGCGATCTGCGCGGCGATCCAGGTGGCGGTCGGGCTCGGGCTCGCCATCTTCCTCGCGCCGCTCCTCGCCGCGCGGCCGTGGCTGACGGCGTTCCTGATGGCCCCGCTGATGGTCGCCCCCGCCCTCGTCGGGCTGATGTACCGGCTCGTCCTGCACGAGTTCGTCGGGCCGGTCCCCTACTACGCCTGGGAGCTCTTCGGCCTGCGCCCCTCGTTCCTCGGCGGCGCGGCGGCGTTCCGCACCCTCGTGGTGGTGGAGTGCCTGCAATGGACGCCCTTCGCGTTCCTGCTCTTCCACATGGCCTACGCGGCGATCCCGGCGCAGCTGCGCGAGGCGGCGCGCATGGACGGCGCCGCGCCGCTCGCGCTCCTGCGCCACGTCGAGCTGCCGCTGATGGCCCCGACCATCGCGGTCGCCGCCTTCATCCGCTTCATCGACGGGTTCCGGGTCTTCGACAACGTCTACGTGCTGGTCGGCAGCGGCCCGGGCGGATCGACCACCTCGATGTCGATCTACATCTACGAGGCCTTCTTCCGGCAGGGCGCCATCGGCCGCGCGGTAGCAGCCTCGGTCCTCCTCTTCGTCGCCTCCTTCGCCCTCCTTTACGCCCTCGGCGCCCGCCGGAGCCGCGACGCATGACCCCCGCGCCCCGCGCCGACCGTTCCGCCACGCCGCCGCCGGGTCCGGCGCGCCGCCGGCGCCGCACTCCCCCTTCAGGCATTCATACTGGCTTGAAATCTATCGAGCAGGCGCCTCCCCGCCAAAGGGCGGGGAGGAAACAAAGGACTCGCGGCCGCTCGCGGCCGCTCGGCAGGGAGGCCGCAAAGGCGGCCGACCGACAGCGCCGGCCGAGCGGGGGGCGCGTCTCGCGCGCCTCCCCGAGGCCGGCGCTTCCCCCCGCCGCCCGGGAGGCGCGGCGATGATCCTGAACGCCCTCCGCTGGCTTGTCCTCGTCCTCGCCGCGCTCCTCGTCAACGCGCCGGTGATCGCCACCCTCGTCACCTCCTTCAAGTCGCCGCGCGAGATCGCCGCCAACCCGGGCCTGTGGATCCGCGAGCCCACGCTCGAGAACTACGCCGCGGTGCTGAAGGGAACCGACCGGCTCGACCTCGTGGCGCTCCTCGGCAACTCGCTCGCCGTCAGCCTGATCGGGTCGCTCGTGGCGCTGGCGCTGGCGCTCCCCGCCTCCTACGCCATCGTGCGCGGCGATTTCGGCCGGCGCGCGCTGCTGCCGCTCGTCGTCAACCTCCGGGCCACGCCGCTCATCATCTTCGCGATCCCGATCTACATGGGCTTCCAGTGGCTCGGCCTCCTCGACACCCGCACGGGGCTCGGGCTGATCCTCGCCGTCGTCAACCTGCCGCTGGCGCTCGTCATCCTCGTCAACGCGCTGGCCGACCTGCCGGCGGAGCTCGACGAGGCGGCTCGCATGGACGGGGCCCGCAGCTGGCAGAGCCTCGCCTGGGTGCTGGCGCCGCTGATGCGCCCGGCGCTCGCCACCGCCTTCATCCTCGGCTTCATCACCGCCTGGAACGAGTTCCTGTTCGGCCTGATGCTGACGACGACCGAGGCCGTCCCGGTCACCGTCGGCGCCTCGTTCTTCTTCGCCAGCGCCGGCGGCGGCGTCCGCTGGGGCCTCGCCGCCGCCGTGATCGTGCTGGCCGCGCTGCCCCCGACCCTCCTCGGCCTCCTCGCCTGGCGCCAGATCGGCCGCGCGCTGCCCGGCGGCGCCCTCAAGGGCTGACCGCCGCGCACGGCCGGGGCTTGGATGCAGGCGCCGCATCGACACCCCACCCACGCGACCGATACAATCGGCGCCCGACCACTCCCCGGACACTGACGGCAGGCCGTCAGACCGGTAAGCTCTTTGACATCGCCATAATCCAGTATAAGCAATAGGTTCTGGGCAGACTGTTCCCCGCGCACGCGGGGATGAACCGCGCTTCAGCGGCAGCGATGCGCCGACCACATCCTGTTCCCCGCGCACGCGGGGATGAACCGGCGCCTGTCGGGGAGGTGGTGATCGGCCTCTACTGTTCCCCGCGCACGCGGGGATGAACCGCGGATGCGCGGGAGCGAGCGGATCGGGAAGGCCTGTTCCCCGCGCACGCGGGGATGAACCGCGCAATATCTCTCCCAACAGCACCACCCCCAGCTGTTCCCCGCGCACGCGGGGATGAACCGCATGTCTGGCTCGCGCTGGCGTCTTCGGCCTGCTGTTCCCCGCGCACGCGGGGATGAACCGGGCTGCGGGTTGGTCGTCGGGACGCCCCCGGCCTGTTCCCCGCGCACGCGGGGATGAACCGGTCGGCTGGACCAGCGCCAACGGCATTCTCGTCTGTTCCCCGCGCACGCGGGGATGAACCGCGTTGCGCGCGGCAGTCATGGCCCGCTCCAGCCTGTTCCCCGCGCACGCGGGGATGAACCGGGTCACCTGCGGAGCGTAGACCAGCACCCCCTCTGTTCCCCGCGCACGCGGGGATGAACCGGCCACGGCCTATGCGATCCGAACGGGGCGACTCTGTTCCCCGCGCACGCGGGGATGAACCGTGGTTGTTCATGGGCCTCATGCGGGAGGCCGTCTGTTCCCCGCGCACGCGGGGATGAACCGGCGCCTTTCCGGTCGTCGTCGGAGCGACGCACCTGTTCCCCGCGCACGCGGGGATGAACCGGGGAATGACGGCCAGCTCTATCGAAGGCCTCGCTGTTCCCCGCGCACGCGGGGATGAACCGGCGACGGACCGGAACCGCGAGATGACCCCCGACTGTTCCCCGCGCACGCGGGGATGAACCGCCCGCCGCCGTGCTCACGTGGCCCAGCATGCTCTGTTCCCCGCGCACGCGGGGATGAACCGGTAGGGCCCTGATGATCCCGCGGGTTCAGGATCTGTTCCCCGCGCACGCGGGGATGAACCGACGGAGCGGTCGCGCTCGTCGAGCGCCGGCTCCTGTTCCCCGCGCACGCGGGGATGAACCGGACCTGAGCGAGGCGGTGATCCCGTCTAAGGTCTGTTCCCCGCGCACGCGGGGATGAACCGCACCTCGCCCTGCAGGACTCTCTCCTGGTCGGCTGTTCCCCGCGCACGCGGGGATGAACCGGTGACGCCTTCGTGGATGATGGTGTCGGTCATCTGTTCCCCGCGCACGCGGGGATGAACCGCACGAGGCGCTCGGCTGGGTCTACCTCGTTCACTGTTCCCCGCGCACGCGGGGATGAACCGGAGGTGCGCGAGCGCAAGCTGCGCTTCAAGGTCTGTTCCCCGCGCACGCGGGGATGAACCGGCGAGCAAGGGGACCAACCCCGAGACCAACCCCTGTTCCCCGCGCACGCGGGGATGAACCGGAGCTGCATTTTCTGGGGAGGATGATGAAGGACTGTTCCCCGCGCACGCGGGGATGAACCGAGGCCACCGCCATGGTGCGGGTGTAGCTGCGCCTGTTCCCCGCGCACGCGGGGATGAACCGCCGCCGACGATCGTCCACATGCGGGCCGCCTACTGTTCCCCGCGCACGCGGGGATGAACCGAAATGAGACACTACCAATGGCCGAGAAGCCACCTGTTCCCCGCGCACGCGGGGATGAACCGGCCTTCGCCCACATGGCGCATGTGTCGACGAACTGTTCCCCGCGCACGCGGGGATGAACCGACGCTGGTCTGGGAGGTGCTTCAGGCGGCGGGCTGTTCCCCGCGCACGCGGGGATGAACCGGCGAGCGTCGCCGCCGCCGTGATGGTCGCCGCCTGTTCCCCGCGCACGCGGGGATGAACCGCCCATGCGGAGCATGTTCCGGACGTCGATCCCCTGTTCCCCGCGCACGCGGGGATGAACCGACGGCCCGCGGGTTCGCGCTGGTCACCGGGGTCTGTTCCCCGCGCACGCGGGGATGAACCGACGGCGGAGGTGCGGCCATGACGTTCACCCCCCTGTTCCCCGCGCACGCGGGGATGAACCGGCCGTGTTCGGCGCGCGCGACACCGGGGTGTTCTGTTCCCCGCGCACGCGGGGATGAACCGTTATTCGCGCGTTAGGATCATTCTTTGCGCCACTGTTCCCCGCGCACGCGGGGATGAACCGAGGCCGGAGCGGGCGCGGGAGATGCTGAAGGCCTGTTCCCCGCGCACGCGGGGATGAACCGGATGCCGACCCCACGGTGATCCGCGGCATGGTCTGTTCCCCGCGCACGCGGGGATGAACCGTGGGGTGAATGGGTTGCGGTCGATGCAGCCGGCTGTTCCCCGCGCACGCGGGGATGAACCGGGGGCGAGAGGCACGACGTTGGCGGCCCGCTCCTGTTCCCCGCGCACGCGGGGATGAACCGTTCGAGCAGATCGTCGAGCATCGGTCGGTCGGCTGTTCCCCGCGCACGCGGGGATGAACCGAATGGGGCGGTGAAGGACAAGCAGCTCACGCTCTGTTCCCCGCGCACGCGGGGATGAACCGCGGACCAGCGAGGCCCCTTGTAGGTCGTCGGTCTGTTCCCCGCGCACGCGGGGATGAACCGAATGCCAGCCTCACCCATCCGACAGGTGGTGACTGTTCCCCGCGCACGCGGGGATGAACCGTCCAACCTTGAGATCGCCAAGGCGGTAAATCTCTGTTCCCCGCGCACGCGGGGATGAACCGCGAGTCGGTGGTCTTGATCCGGCGGTTCTTCACTGTTCCCCGCGCACGCGGGGATGAACCGGTGGAGGAAAGCGGATGACGGTAGGGGAAGCCCTGTTCCCCGCGCACGCGGGGATGAACCGGCGATCAGCGCCTTGTCGTCCCTGTTGCGCACCTGTTCCCCGCGCACGCGGGGATGAACCGTCGAAGGCGGTGGCGCCTGCCGGAACGCCCTTCTGTTCCCCGCGCACGCGGGGATGAACCGGTCATGGGCCTCGCCGCCTCGGCCGCGTCGATCTGTTCCCCGCGCACGCGGGGATGAACCTCAATGACAGGCCGACAGACGCCCTCATACGAGCTGTTCCCCGCGCACGCGGGGATGAACCGGACACGGGCGAGGGGATCACCGAGTTTCGCCACTGTTCCCCGCGCACGCGGGGATGAACCGGTGGTGCGGCGGCCGTCGTCGTAGACCGCAACCTGTTCCCCGCGCACGCGGGGATGAACCGCGGAGCCGTTCCGCGGGACCAGCACGTCCGGGCGGGGTCGCAAGGCGTCACTCAGGCGCGCAATAAAATTGCCGTCTTTGTTCCACATTGAAATCAAAGTGCTAACCCCTGTCGCACTGTGGCACGCACAGCGCGACAGGGCCGCTTCCGCCGGTCAGATGATGACGAGGTTGGTGTCGAGCAGCCCGGCCAGCGTGTCGGAATCCACCCCCACGAACAGCACCCCGTTCCCCAGCGAGCCGCCGAGGTCCAGCCAGGAATCGCCGCCCAGATCCTCGATCCGGCCCGCCAGCGTCTCGGCGCTGACGATCCCGATGCCGTTCACGTTCTGGGTGACGTGCAGCAGGTCCTCCGCGCCGAAATCGAGGATGGTCTCGACGTTGAAGGCGCTGCGGATGACGAAGACGTCCGCCCCGGCCCCGCCGACCATCACGTCGTCGCCCGCGCCGCCGACCAGGTAGTCGTCGCCCGCGCCGCCGTCGAGCCAGTCGGCCCCGCGCCCGCCGTGCAGGCGGTCGTCGCCCGCCTCGCCGAACACCGCGTCGTCGCCCCGCCCGTAATCGTCGAGCCCGGTCACCACGTCGTCGCCGTCGCCGAGCCGGATCAGGTCGTCGCCGCCCCCGCCCTCGACCCGGTCCGCGCCCGCGCCGCCGGTGATCCGGTCGTCGCCGTAGCCCCCGAACACCTCGTCGTCGCCGAGCCCCCCGGCGATGACGTCGTCGCCGTTGCCGCCCTCGATCCGGTCGTTCCCCGCGCCGCCCTTGAGCGTGTCGTTCCCCAGCCCCCCCGAGAGCCGGTCGTCCCCCAGCCCGCCAAGCAGCCGGTCCGCCCCGCCGTCGCCGAACAGCAGGTCGTCCCCCAGCCCGCCGTCGAGCAGGTCGTCCCCGTCCTGCCCGCGCAGCGAATCGTTCCCGTCGTCGCCGAACAGCCGGTCCGCCCCGAACGACCCCTCCAGCCGGTCGTTCCCCGCGCCGCCATGCATCTCGTCGATCGCCAGCCGCTTGGCGTCCCGCCAGACGACATAGCCCCCCTCCGGCAGCTCCGCCTCGACCATCGTCGCGAAGCGCACGTCGAGCAGGTCGTCCCCCGACCCGCCATAGAGCACGTTCGACCCGCCGCCGCCGTGGACCATGTCGTCCCCGGAGCCGCCGTCGATCAGGTCGTCCCCCTCGCCGCCCCGGAGCGTGTCGTCGCCCGACCCGCCGAGGATCAGGTCTCCCCCGTCGCCCCCGAGCGCCACGTCGTCGCCCGGCCCGGCAAGGATCAGGTCCGACCCGGCGCCCCCCGAGATCGTGTCGTCCCCCGCGCCGCCGATCAGCAGATCCCCGCCGTCGCCGCCGGTGATCAGGTCGTCCCCCGACCCGCCCAGCAGCAGATCCGCCGCCGCCCCCCCGGCCAGCGTCATTCCCGCCTCCGCCCCGCGGAACGGCGAGCTTCCACCCAGTGCAGTCATTCACGCACCCCCGACTTCCTGATTTCCCACCCGTCGACGCCTGCGACGTCCCCTCCGTTCAACCGCCCCCCGGGTATACGTTTCGTAAATCCGCCCGCCGCCCGCCGCCGGAAATGTGCTGCATTTGCGAAAGGGTGTTTTGCAAATGCTAAATACAACCAAACGGCGAGTTAAGGTCCTCTTTACCCGCTACCGAACACTCAGGACCGGCGAGCAATCGCGACGAGGAGGAGGGGGTAAGGACCATGGCCACCATTCCAGGGGGCGCTTTCAACGATTTCATCTTCGGCACGTCCGCGTCGGACTTCATCCAGTCCGGCGGCGGGGCCGACAACGTCTTCGGCGGCAGCGGCGACGACATCATCGACGGCGGCGAGGGAGACGACACGCTGAACGGCGGCACCGGCGACGACCGCATTGCAGGCGGGCTCGGCGACGACCTCGTGCTCGGCGGCACCGGCGACGACACGCTCGACGGCGGCATGGGCGCCGACACGCTCTCGGGCGGCGCCGGCGACGACGTAATGACCGGCGGCGCGGGCGACGACCTGCTCGTCGGCGGCGCCGGCGACGACGTCATGGACGGCGGCGAGGGCGCGGACATCCTGCAGGGCGACGCCGGCGACGACACGCTCTCCGGCGGCGCCGGCGACGACAGCCTCGCGGGCGGGGTCGGCGACGACAGCCTCGACGGCGGCGCGGGCGACGACCGCCTCGACGGGGGCGCCGGCGACGACGCGCTCGCCGGCGGCGCGGGCGACGACATGCTGGTCGGCGGGCTCGGCGACGACACGCTCGACGGCGGCGCGGGCGACGACGTCCTGTATGGCGGCGCCGGCGACGATCTCTTCGTCTACTCGGGCGGCTGCGACGTGGTGATGGACTTCTCCGAGGGCGACATGCTCGCGGTGTCGAAGAACCTCGAGGGCGTGACCCTCGAGACCGCCGACGACGTGGCCGGCTTCGCCATCGACCTCGGCGACGGCGGGACGCTGATCGACTTCGGCCAGGGCGACAGCGTGCTGCTGCACGGCGCCTCCTACGAGGAGATCCTGGCCGACCCGACGAAGTTCATCTCGATCGTCTGACCGGGCGTCCGGCCGGGCGCCTGACCGGGCGCCTGCCCCGGACGATCGAGAGTCCGACGGACGTCCCCGGGGGCCGGCGACCGGCCGGCCCCCGCGTTCCCGCCATCAGCACGGATTTCCAGGATGAACGTGCGCATGCACCCGCTCGCCGGCCGCTTCGCCACGCCGGCGCCCCGGCGCGTCGCCCCGCTCGCCGGACCCGCGGCGCCGGCGGCCATCACGCCGTTCGGGCCCGCCGCCGCCGCCATAGCCTTCGATACGCCGGCGGGGAGTCCCCGCGGCCGTCTCTCGGCGTGGATCGACGACGCGCCGCTCGTCGGCCGCTCCGCGGCCACCAGCCTCGCGCTGCGCGGCGGCGGCCTGCGCCACGTCCTGCTGGTCGGCCGCCCCGCCCCGACGCTGGCGCGCCAGCGGATCGACCTCGAGCTCGGCGGCCGCCCCGCCGCCGCCATCGACCCCGACTGGCTCGAATCGCCGCTCGCGGAGCCCGCCGCGCTGCTCGACGGGCTGGCCGACGACGGGCGCCGCCGCCTGCTCCGGCTCGCGCTCACCGCCGGGGCGACGCTGCTCGGCCCGGCCGCCGCCGAGGGGGCAGGCGCGCTGGCGACCCGGCTCCTCGACGCGCTCGACGCGCCGGCGCTGTCCGCCGTGGCCTGGGCCCCGCTCGGCGCCTCCGGCGGCGTCGCCACCTGGCGCGCGCCGCGCGACCTCACCGAGGAAAGCCTCGGCGAGGTGGTGCTCCTCGCGCCGCTCGCCGGCCGCCGGGCCGCCGGCGCCGGGCTGGCGATCGAGGCGACCCGCGCCGGCAGGCTCCTGCACCTGCATCTCTCGCGGCCGCTCCCCGCCGGCGCGGTCGTGGCCGGGCTCGGCCCGCGGCCGCTGCGGCTCGTCGCGCCGGGCCCCGACGCGGCCCGCCCGCTCGCCCGCTGGCTCGACGGGCGGAGCGCGCCCGCCCGCGCCTGGGCGCTCGCCCTGCTCGAGGCCGCGGCGGCCGCCGACCCGACCGCCGCCGCGCTGGTGCGCGAGCTGCGCTGCGCCGGATCGGCCCCGCGCCTGACGCTCACGCTCGCCGGCACGCCCGGCGGTCTCCTCATCGGCCATCGCCTGCACGACCCGCACGGCCTCGCCGCCGCGATCCGCATCGAGCGCGGCGACGGCCCGGCCCTCGACCTTCCCGCCTCGCCCGCAGGCGCGAGCTTCGTGCCGGCGCCGCGCCGCTCGGCCGTCGAGGACCGCGCCCGCGTCCGCATCGTCCTCGGCTCCGGCCGGGCGACGACCGTGTGGACCGGCGCCGTCCCCGCCTTCCGCGGCCCGGCGCCCAGGGACTTCGGCGCCGGCCGGCCCGACGAGGCCGCCGCGGCGCTGGCGGCCGCCCGCCTCGGCATCGAGCGCGCGCCCCTCCGCGTCGCCGTGGCGCGGATCGGCGCGACGCGGGGCCAGCCGCGGCTCAGCATCGTCGCCCCCGCCGACGGCGGCCGCGACCTGCTGCGCGCACGGGCGGCGATGGTCGCGGCGGAGCCCGGCGCGGCCGGCGTCGAGATCGTGCTCCACGCCGCCGGCGACGCCGCCGAGGCCGCGCGCGCCGCGGCCTCCGAGGCGGCCGCCGTCCACGGCGTCGCCCACCGGATCGTCGCGACCCCTACCGCCGCCGACTTGGCGGAGCGGACCCTCGCCGCCCTCGCCGCGGCGGAGGGGGCGGCGATCCTGCTCCTCGGCGCCGAGGTCCTGCCGGAGGGCCCGGGCTGGCTCGCGCCCTGGCTGCGCGGCGCAACGCCCGCGCTCGTCGGCGCGACGCTCCTCGACCACGACGGCGCGGTGCTCGACGCCGGCGGGACGCTCCGCGGCCCGCGGATCGAGCGGACCCTGACCGGCCTGCCCGCCCTGGACCTGCCGCGGCGCAAGGCGCGGCCGACCGACTGGCTCACCGCCGAATGCGCCGGCCTGACCGCCGCCGCGGCGCGGGCGCTGGTCGAGGCCGGGCCGCGCCACCCCAACCCGGACGTGCTGCTCGGCGCCCTCGCGGCGGCCCTCGGCGCGGCGCGCGCGCGCGTCGCCACGCGGCTCGACCGGCGCTTCGTGCGCTACGCGCCGGCGGCCCCGCGGGGCCTCGACGCCGCGGCCGACGACCTCGCCCTCGTCGCCCTCGTCAAGGGTTCCTTCAGCCCTGCCGCCGAAGAAGGGGCATGCGCCAGATGAGAGTCCTCCAGATCGCCCACGACCATGCGGACTGGACGCCTGGCGGCTCGGAGATCGTGGCGCAGGACCTCGCCCGCGCCCTCGCGGCGCGCCCGGGAATCACCGCGCGGCTGCTGGTCGCCGCCACCTCGCTGCAGCGCCCCGACGCCGCGCCGGGCGCGCTCGGCGCCAGGGGCGGCGACCTCGTGCTGCGCACCGGCGCCTACGACCGCTTCGCCATGGCCCGCCTCGACGGCGAGGACTGGATCGCCGGTCTCGGCCGGGCGCTCGCCGCGGCGCGCCCCGACGTCGCGCATCTCCACGGCGTGGACCGCATCGGGGCCGAGGTGATCCCCGCCCTGCGCCGGCTGTCGCCGCGCTGCCGCATCGTACTGACCCTGCACGACTACGCGCCGATCTGCCCGAACGACGGCCTGATGCTGACCCGGCCGGAGGGGGCGCGCTGCCACGGGGCCTCGGCGGACGCCTGCGCCCGCTGCTTCCCCGGGCTCGGCGCGGTGCGGCACGCGCTCCGCCGCGCGCAGATCCAGGCGATGCTCGCCGGCGTCGACCTCTTCCTCGCCCCGAGCGCCTTCCTGCGCGACCGCTACGTCGACTGGGGCATCGCCCCATCGCGGATCGAGATCGTCCCCAACGCCGTCGCCCTCGCGGCCCCGCCGGACGAGCCCGCGCGGACCGGACCCCGCAACCACTTCGCCTTCTTCGGCAACGTCGCCCCGCACAAGGGGACGCTCACCCTGCTCGACGCCGCCGCGCGGCTGCGCGAGGCCGGGGCCGACGTGGCGGTGACCATCCACGGCGGGCTCGGCTGGGCCGACGACGCCTTCCGCGCCGCCTTCGCCGCGGCGCTGGCGGCGGCCGGGCCGGTCGCGCGCCATGCCGGGCCCTACGCCCGCGAGGAGGCGATCGGGCTGATGCGGCAGGCCGACTGGATCGTCGCGCCCTCGCTCTGGTGGGAGAACGCGCCCCTCGTCCTCGCCGAGGCGCGGGCCGCGGGGCGTCCGGCGATCGTCTCCGGCATCGGCGGGATGGCGGAGCTGGTCGCCCATGGCCGCGACGGACTGCACGTGCCCCCCGGCGACGCCGCCGCCCTCGCGGCGACGATGCGCGCCGCCGCGCGGGACCCGAAGCTCTGGCGCCGGCTCGCCGCGGCGCAGGCCCCGGCCGACCACGCCGGCTTCGTCGACGCGCATCTTGCGCTCTACCACCGCCTCCTGCGCCGGATCGCCGCATGACCCCCGACGGATCGCACCTCGCCCCGGCGCCCGCGCCGGTCCACGTCCTGCCGCCCTGCGGCGCCGTGCTCCTCGCCGGCGGGCTCGCCATCGTCTTCGCCGAGGGCCTCGACGCCGCCCTGCCCGCCGCCGGCGAGCTCGCTCATGCCGGCACTGACACCCGGTGGCGCGCCCATGCCTGGCCCGACGGCGCCGGCCGCTGGAGCGGCCTCGCGGTCACCGAGGTCGCGCCGGCGCCGGGCATGGAGGTCCATGCCGAGGCCGGCCTCTGGCGCTTCGCCGCCGCGCCGCGGCTCGACGTCGCGCCGGGGCCCCTCGCCGACTTCGTCCGCCGCGCGGGCGGCGCCGCGCGCGACGCCATGGCCTTCCTCGCGACGGCCATCCCCTCCGACCCGGAGGCGGACGGCGAGACCGCCGCCGCCCGCCGCGCCTTCCTCCGCGCCTTCGTCGCGGCCGCGGCCGAGCGCGACGGCTTCGTCGAGATGCTGGTCGCCCCCGACACCGGCGGCCTCGTCGCCCAGGGCTGGTCGATGTCGCTCGCCCCCGGCCGCACCGAGCTGACCTCGCCCGACGCCGGCGGCGCCATCGAGGTCGAGGTCGCCGAGTTCGCCCGCGACGACCTCCTCGCCCCCGCCCGCGGCGTCTGCATCTTCGGCCGGTTCTGGCCCGCGGCGGCCGCGGACGCCCTCGAGGCGGTGTTCTTCGAGAGGGACGGCCGCCTGATGCGCCTCGACGTGGTGCGCGGCGCCCCCCGGCTCGAAGGCGCCCCGGCAACGCAGCACGTCGCCCACATGCTGCCGCGCCTCGCCGCGCCGGAGGCGACGATGGCGGCCTTCCGCCGCGTCTGCCGCCCGCGCTTCCACGGCGAGGACACCCTCTCCGCCACGCAACTGCCGATCGCCGCCGCCCTCGACCTCGTGCTCCGCGCCCCCGACGGCAGCCTCCTCGTCATCGGCTGGCTGCTCGACCCCGACCGCCGGGTCGAGCTCCTGCTCCTCAAGAGCGCCGCCAACCTCTACGGCCGGCTCGACCGCATCCTGCGGCCCCTGCCCCGGCCCGACCTCGTCGCCGGCTTCGCCGCCGACCCGCGCTTCGCCGGACGGCTGGACCCCCGCGACGCGATGCACGGCTTCATCGCCCATGTCCCGGCCCGCCCGGAGGCGACCGACGGCGCCCAGCTCTACCTCGAGCTCGTCCTCGACGACGGCGCCTGCCTCTTCCGCCCGATCGCGGCGACCCCGGCCGAAGGCCCCGAGCGGCTGCCGCAGATCCTCGCGGCGCTCGCCGCCGCCGGGCCGGAGATGGAGCGCATCGTCGCGGAACACCTCGCGCCCTTCCTCGCCGGCGTCCCCGCGCGCCCGCCCCGCAGGCGGACGGCGCGCGACCGGGCGATCCCGCTCGGCGGCGGCCCCGCCGGCCGAGAGACCGCGGCGCTGGTGCCCTTCGCGAGCTTCGCCGAGCTCCAGCCGCTCCTCGCCCTCCTCGCCGGCGCGCCGGAGGCCACGGCCCTCGACCTCGCCCTGGTCGCGCCGCGCGGCGCGGCGGCCGAGGCGCTGCCCGCGCTGGAGGCCGCCTTCCAGCTCTACGGCCTGACCGGATCGCTGACGCTCGCCGCCGACGGCGACGGTCGCGCCGCCCAGCTCGACCACGGCCTCGCCGCGGGCGAGGCCGACCACGTGCTGGTCTGGACGCCCGCCGCCCTGCCCCGCACGCCCGGCTGGCTCGCCACCCTCGCCGCCGAAGCCCGCGCGCTCCACGCGCCGGCGGCGCTCTCCCCCGCCCTCGTCTACGAGGACGGCTCGGTGTTCTTCGGCGCCGGCGGCGAGCGCGACCCGGCCGAAGGGTGCAGCCTCGCCGGCTTCAACGCTGCCCGGCTCGCCCACGGCGGCCCGCGGCGCGCCGCCTGCTGCGCCGCCGAGATCATGCTCGCGCCCCGCGCCGCCATCGCCGCGGCGGGCGGCTTCGCGGGCCGCCTCTTCGGCGACGACTTCGTCCATGTCGACCTCGGCGAGCGCCTTGCCGCCGCCGGCGTCGCCAGCTGGTGCTCCGGCGCCGTCGCCTTCTGGCTCCTCGAGCCGCCGCCCCCCGCCCACCCGGGCGGCGAGACCCGGCTCCTCCGCCGCATCGACGCCGCCCTCCTCGCCCGCCGCGGCCACCCCGTCCGGGAGCGCCTGCTGTGAAACGTGCCCTCGTCCTCAGCCACGCCCACCCCGCCTTCTCGATCGGCGGGGCGCAGGTGGCGTCCTACAACCTCTTCCAGGGCCTCAAGGCGCTCGACGGCTGGGACGCCCGCTACCTCGCCGGCGTCGGCCCGCCGGTCGCGCGCCACCGCGCCACGCCGCTGATGTCGCTCGGACAGGCCCCCGACGAGGCGCTCTGGTGGGCCGACAGCTTCGACTGGTTCAACCTCGGCGCCCGCGACCTCGGGGCGCTGATCGACCACTTCGAGCGCTACCTCGCCGACGCCCGCCCCGACGTGGTGAACTTCCACCACGTCATGGGCTTCGGCGTGCAGGCGCTCCGCTCCACCCGCCGCGCCCTCGGCGACGTGCCGATCGTGATGACGCTGCACGAGTACCTGCCGATCTGCGCCCACCACGGCCAGATGATCAAGGCCCGCTCCGGCGCGCTCTGCTCGAAGGCCTCCGCCTCCGACTGCGGCATGTGCTTCCCCGAGATCGGCCCGGCGAACCTGATGCGGCGCGAGCTGTTCCTGAAATCCTTCTTCGCCGAGGTCGACGCCTTCGTCTCGCCCTCGAAGTTCCTGCTCGGCCGCTTCGCCGACTGGGGCCTGCCGCGGTCGAAGCTCGTGATGATCGAGAACGGCCTCGAAGGCGGCCCCGTCGCCCCCGCCCGCCCGCTGCCGAAAGGCGGCCGCCGCGACCGCTTCGCCTATTTCGGCCAGCTCAACCCCTTCAAGGGCATCCGCGTCCTCGTCGATGCGGTCACCCGCATCCCCAACGACGTCTGGGGGGACGCGATCCTCTACGTCTTCGGCGGCAACCTCGAGCACCAGCCCGAGGACTTCCAGACCGCGGTCAAGGAGCTCTTCCGCCTCGCCGGCCGCCGCCTGCGCTTCATGGGCAGCTACAAGAGCGAGGACCTGCCCGGGCTGATGCGCGAGGTCGACTGGACCATCGTCCCCTCGACCTGGTGGGAGAACGCCCCCGTCGTGATCCAGGAGGCCTTCCACCACGGCCGCCCGATCATCGCCAGCGACATCGGCGGCATGGCCGAGAAGGTGCGCCACGAGGTCGACGGCCTGCACTTCCGCGTCTCGAACCCCGAGGCGCTGGCCGCCGCGATGACCCGCGCGCTCAAGGAGCCCGGCCTCTGGGACCGCCTCCGCGCCGGCATCGAGCCCCCGACCTCGGCCGGGGAGAGCGCCCGCCGCCACGCCGCGCTCTTCGACCGCCTGATCGAGCGCCGCGCCTCCCGCGCTGCGCAGGCCGGCTGATGCCCGCGCGCACGCCCGAGCCTGCCGAGGCCTACAAGGCCGCGATCCGCGAGCTCTGGCGCGGCGCCGGGGCCGCATCGCTCGTCGGCCTCTTCCTCAACGTGCTGCATCTCGCGATGCCGCTCTACACGATCCAGATCTACGACCGCGTCATCAGCACCCGCAACTTCGACACGCTGATCGCGCTCACCGCCATCGTCGGCCTGCTCCTGCTCTTCCAGGCGGCGCTCGACTACCTGCGCAGCCGCATCTTCACCGTGCTCGCCTCCCGCGTCGCCGCCCGCCTCGGCCGGCCGGTCATGGAGGCCGCGGTCGAGACCACGCTCCGCCACGGCGCGGCGGTGGCGGGCAGCGCCATGCGCGACCTCGGCGAGTTCCGCTCCTTCATCGCCAGCGGCGCCATCGCGCTCCCCTGCGACCTCGCGGTCACGCCGCTCTTCCTCGTCGTCCTCTACCTCCTGCACCCGCTCTACGGCGTCATCGGCCTCGTCGGGGCGCTCCTCCTCACCGCCACCTCGATCGCCATCGAGATCCTCGCCCGCCGCCCCGCCGCGCGCGCCAACGCCGCCGCCGGCGCGGTGCAGATCGAGACCGCGGCGGCGATCCGCCACGCCGAGGCGATCTCCGCCATGGGGATGCTCCCCGCCGTCGCCACGCGCTGGAGCCGCGCCCAGGCCCGCGCCCTCGACGACATCGAGCGCGGCCGCGGCGTCGCCAAGGCGCTCGCCGCCTTCGCCCGGATGCTCCGGGTGGCGCTGCAGATCGCCGTGGTCTGCGCCGGCGCGACCCTCGTCGTGAACGGCCATGTCAGCCCCGGCACCATCATCGCCGCCGCCGTCATCACCGCCCGCGTCCTCCTGCCCTTCGAGCAGCTGATCGAGGGCTGGCGGCAATGGCTCGACGCCTTCGGCGCCACCGCCCGCCTCCGCGAGCTCCTGGAACGCGGCGCCGCCGGCCGCTCCCGCGCGCCCGTCACCGTCGCCACCCCCACCCTCGTCGTCGACCGGCTCACCTACGTGCCCCCGGGCCAGGACCGCCCGCTCCTGCGCAACGTCTCCTTCCGCCTCGACCCCGGCGAGATGGTCGGCGTCGTCGGTCCCTCCGGCGCCGGCAAGTCCACCTTCGCCCGCCTCGTCGTCGGCCTCTGGGCCCCGACCCAGGGCGGCGTCTACCTCGACGGCCAGAGCACCTTCGCCCACGAGCGCGGCAGCTTCGGGCAGGCGGTCGGCTACCTGCCGCAGGACCCCGGCCTCCTCGACGGCCGCGTCCGCGAGAACATCGCCCGCTTCCGCGACGCCGACATGGCGGACATCGTCGCCGCCGCCCGCCTCGCCGGCGTCCACGAGATGATCGGCCGCCTGCCCGAGGGCTACGAGACCCGCCTCGCCGACGGCGGCGCCCGCCTCTCCGGCGGCCAGCGCCAGCGCCTCGCGCTCGCCCGCGCCCTCTTCGGCGAGCCGAAGCTCCTCGTCCTCGACGAGCCCAACTCCGCCCTCGACGCCGAGGGCGAGGCGGCGCTGATCGCCGCCCTCGAGGCCGCCCGCGCCCGCGGCGCCGCGATCCTCGTCGTCGCGCAGCGCCTGTCCGTCCTCAACCGCGCCGACCGCCTCGTCATCCTGCGCGAGGGCGTCGTCACCCAGGTCGGCGACCGCGCCGAGGTGCTCGCCACCCTCGCCCCCCGCCGCCCGAACCGCGACGCCGTCCGCGGCCCCGCCCCCGTCGCCGCAATCGCCGAGGCCCGCCCGTGACCGCGCTCGCCCCCGAGGACGAGGCCGTCCCGAGCTACGCCGGCCCCTTCCGGGCGGCGCTCCTCCTCATGGCCTGCCTCGCCGCCACCATCGGCGGCTGGGGCATGTACGCCCGCCTCGACGCCGCCGTGGTCACCCATGGCGTCATGCTCGCCGAGAGCCAGCGCAAGACCGTCGAGCATTTCGAGGGCGGCATCCTGCGCGCCCTCCTCGTCAAGCCGGGCGACCGCGTCCGCGCCGGCCAGGTCGTCGCCACCCTCGACGCCACCCAGGTCGAGGCCGCCATCGCCCGCCTCACCGTCGACCGCGACGCGCTCCGCCACCAGATCTGGCGCCTCGCCGCCGAGGAATCCGACGCCGCCGCGCTCGACCCCGCCACCGCCCCCGCGCCCAACACGCCCCAGGCCCGGGCCGAGGCCCGCCTCTTCGCCGCCCGCGCCGCGGCGCAGGAGGCCCGGCTCGCCGCCCTCGACCGCCAGACCGACGAGCTCGTCGCCCAGGTCGCCGCCAACGAGGGCGTCGCCGCCGCCGCCGGCCGCCAGCTCGCCATCTGGGGCGCCGAGCGCGCCTCCACCGAGAGCCTCGTCGCCAAGGGCGCCACGCCCCGCCAGAAGCTCCTCGAGCTCGACCGCACCACCGCGCTCCTCGAAGGCCAGCGCGACGAGGCAAGCGGCCTCGCCGCCGCCGCCCGCGAGGGCATCGCCCGCACCCGCGCCGAGCGCCGCTCGCAGGAGCAGACCCGCCTCGTCGACATCGCCGAGCGCCTCGTCGAGGCCCGCCGCTCCCTCGCCGGCGTCGAGGCCGAGCTCCGCGCCGCGGCCGACGTCCTCGACCGCAGCCGCCTGCGCGCCCCGCAGGACGGCCTCGTCGTCCACGTGGGCATCGTCAGCCCCGGCGCGGTCGTCGCCTCCGGCGCGCCGGTGATGGAGATCGTCCCCGACGGCGACCGGCTGGTGGCCGAGACGCGCCTCCCCCCCGACGCCATCGACACCGTCCATGTCGGCCGACCGGCCAAGGTCCGCCTCACCGCCTTCAAGCGCGCCGTCGCCCCCACCGTCGAGGGCGAGGTCATCTACGTCTCCGCCGACCTCCTCGAGGACGAGCGCGACGGCGAGCCCTACTTCGAGGCCCGCGTCGCCCTCGACCCCGCCTCCGTCGAGGCGCTCGGGACCGTCGCACTCACCCCCGGAATGCCCGTCGAGGTCGCCATCCGCACCGGCGAGCGCCGCGCCGGCGACTACTTCCTCGAACCGCTGCTCCGCCACATGAACCGCGCCCTGCGCGACGAATGACCGCACCGCCAGCCCGAACGACAGCCCGAACGACAGGAGGACACGCCATGCCCAGCACCGCCGTCACGCTCACCGGCCCCGCGCTCGCCGCGCTCGACAAGGCGGGCCTCCGCCTGCCCGGCCTGCGCCAGACCGGGCGGATGGACGCCGCCTCGCGCATCGAATGGCCGACCTCGATCATCTCGACCGTGCCCCACGGCGCCTTCCTCGACGTCGGCGCCTTCTGCAACCTCTCCGGCGGCTCGATCAACAACGCCCGCTTCGGCCGCTACTGCTCCGTCGCCTCCGGCGTCACCATCGGCCCGCACGAGCACCCGACCGACTGGCTCACCACCTCGCGCACCGCCTACTTCCCGCAGGTGAACGGCTGGGACGACCTCGTCGCGCCCGAGAGCCGCGCCCGCATCAAGGCGGGCCGGCGCCCCTTCGCCGGCAGCTGCCCCGTGACCAACATCGGCCCCGACGTCTGGATCGGCCAGGGCGCCTTCCTCAAGGCCGGCGTCACCATCGGCGTCGGCGCGATCATCGGCGCCCGCGCCACCGTGCTCCGCGACGTGCCGCCCTACGCGATCGTCGTCGGAACCCCCGGCCGCGTCCTGCGCCTGCGCTTCCCCGAGCCCGTGGTCGAGCGCCTCCTCGCCCTCGAATGGTGGCGCTTCTCGATCTACGACCTCTTCGAGGCCCCGTTCGATTCGATCGAGACCGCCCTCGACGTCATCGAGGAGCGCATCGCCTCCGGCGCCGTCCGCCCCTGGCAGGGCCGCGTCGTCGGCCCGGACGAGCTCTGCGACGGAATCCGCCTCGCCGCCGAGCTCGCGCCCGCCACCCTCGCCGAGGCCGGCTGATGACCGCCGCCCTCGCCACACCCGCCCGCGCTCCCGCGGAGACGCCGGAGGCCGCCGACGGCGGCCCGCGCGTCTACGGCGTCATCGACGTCCTCCGCCCCGACCGCGTCTCCGGCTGGGCGATCGACCGCGCCGACGCCGCCGCCGCCGTCGAGATCGAGATCCTGCGCGAGGGCGCGCCCGTCGCCCGTGTCCGCGCCGACCGCGAGCGCCGCGACCTCGCCCGCGGCGGCGTGGGCACCGGCCGCTACGGCTTCAGCGCGCCGCTCGACCCGCCGCTCGAGCCCGGCTTCGAGTTCACCCTGCGCGTCCGCGCCCGCACCGTCGACGGCGACGTCGCCGACCTCCGCCGCGCCGCCGCCACGGGCGCGGCCCCCGATCCCGACCGCCGCCTGCTGGAGCGGCTCTACGAGGAGCTGCGCGCGCTGGCCGCCCGCCCCTC
>NZ_JAGOMQ010000077.1 GCF_017993425.1 Amaricoccus sp. | reverse complement strand
TAAGGTGACGCAGCCGCAGCTGCGGAAACGATCGCTCCGGGCCTTCAGAGAACTGCTGTGAATGAGCGTCGTCGGCGAGATCGGACAGGAGGAACCGTATGCGAAGACCCCCTTGACGACCGAACCCTCATGTAAGGACGAAGCCAGGGTGGGCCAGAAAGGCACGCTCACCCGGGTCTGGGCAAGGCGGGGCACGCGGCCGCGGGCCCCGCGCGACACCCGGTACAAGTGGGCCTACATCTTCGGCGCCGCCTGCCCGGGCCGCGGCGTCGCCGCCGGGCTGGTGCTGCCCTTCGCCGACGCCGCAGCGATGAACGACCACCTCGCGGAGATCGCCCGCGCCATCGCGCCGGGCGCGCATGCCGTCCTCCTGCTCGACAAGGCCGGCTGGCACAGAGCAGGCGCGCTCGTCGTCCCCGACAACATCTCCCTCGTCCTGCTCCCGTCCTACAGCCCGGAGCTCAATCCGGTCGAGAACGTCTGGCAGCACCTCCGCGCCAACTGGCTCTCCATAAGCGTCTTCGACGATTACGACGCCATCGTCGTCGCCTGCTGCGCCGCATGGAACCGCTTCGCGGAAAACCCCGACCTCGTCTCTTCTATCACCTCTCGGCAATGGGCCCCATGCCGCCTTCGCGTGGATAATCCTGCGGATAACTTGATGCCCATGCAAAATCACCCACATGACCAGCGTCCCACTGTGCGACATTTCCCCCATCAGGCCCCCGCGATCTCCTCCCGCAAGGCCGCCACATGCGCCGCCGCCGCCGTCTCCGCGGCGCGCTCGATCGCCCGGTAGCGGGCGACGATGGCGAGGCCGAGCGGGGTCAAGGCCGAGCCGCCGCCGCGCCGGCCGCCCTTGCTCGCCGTGACCACCGGCTTGCCGAAGGTCCGGTTCATGTCCTCCACCAGCAGCCATGCCTGCCGGTAGGACATCGCCATCCGGCGCGCCCCGGCCGAGATCGACCCCTCCGAGGCGATGTGCTCGAGGAGCGCCACCTTGCCCGGCCCGATGCGCCCCCCGGCCACGAGGTCGATCCTCAGGCTGATCGCGCCCATCCCTCACCCTCCTGCCGGGGTTGGCCCCGGCGCATTGCCGCGGTCGAACGACACCGCCTTGACGATGGCCCAGACCGGCACCCCGGGCCCGAGCCCCAGCGTCGCCACCGTGCGCCGCGTCACCCGGGCGAGCAGCGTCACCCCGCCCGCGTCCAGCCGCGCCAGCACGTCCGCCGCCGCGCCG
This sequence comes from Amaricoccus sp., assembly GCF_017993425.1. GTDB lineage: Bacteria > Pseudomonadota > Alphaproteobacteria > Rhodobacterales > Rhodobacteraceae > Amaricoccus. The sequence goes on along the minus strand of NZ_JAGOMQ010000077.1, from coordinate 6,793 downwards.
GCCGTCTCGATGCCGGTCACCGTCGCCGGCCACACGTTCAGCGCGCTGATCCGCTCCGGCCGGTCGAGCGCCAGCATCACGTCGCGCGCCCGGATCCGCAACCGCAGCCGCGCCCCGACCGGGGCCTCGACCCGCGGCGCCAGGAGCGGCCCCGCCGCCGAGGCGAGCCGGCTCAGCCCGAACTCGGCGTCGTGCCCCTCCAGCCGCGCCTCGACCAGCGCCGCGGTGTGCTCGCGCTCCTCCGGGGCCGCGAGGTCGAGCCGCGCCAGCACCTCCCCCGCCGGCCCGCTCGCCGCCACCCGCCCGGCGGCGAGCACCACGATGTCGGTCGCCAGCCGCGCCACCTCGGCGATCGCGTGGCTGACATAGACGATCGGGATGCCCGCCTCGTCGCGCAGCCGCTCGACATAGGGCAGGATCTCTGCCTTGCGCGCCTCGTCGAGCGAGGCGAGCGGCTCGTCCATCAGCAGGAGCCGCGGGCTCGCCGCCAGCGCCCGCCCGATCGCCGCCCGGCTCCTCTCGCCTCCGGAGAGCGCGCCGGGCCTCCGGCCGAGCAGCGGCCCGATCCCCAGCATCTCGACGATGCGCCCGAGATCGGCCCAGCGCTCCCGCCGCGGCGTGAAGAACCGCCCGTAGCCGAGGTTCTGCGCCACCGTCAGATGCGGAAACAGCCTGGCGTCCTGGAACACATATCCGACCCGCCGCCGATAGGGCGGAACGAACCGCCCCTCCGCCACGTCGACCAGGGTCTCGCCCCCCACCTCGATCCGCCCCGCATCCGGCCGCAAGAGCCCGCCCACGAGGTTGACGATGGTGGTCTTCCCCGACCCCGACGGTCCGAACAGGGCCGTCAGCCCCCCGCCGCTCCGGAAATCCACGTCGAGCGTAAACGCCCCCGCCCGCCGCCGCACCTCAACGACCAGCGTCACCGCGCCCACCCCCACCCGCCGGCGCCCGGGTCATTGAACCCGCCGCCCCGCGACAACGCCCCGCCCGCCGCCGCAACCCGTCGCCGTCGTACCCCCGTCGTCCGCCGCATCCTGTCGGCCGGCGCCAGCCCATCGGACGAAGCCACCCCGTCGACCGGAGCTGCCCCACCGGCCGTTGTCCCTGCCGGCCATCGTAGTCCCTTCGGCCCTCGCAACCTCATCGGCCGAAGCTACCCCACCGGCCAGTGTAAACGCCAGCGATCCGGAGTCCTCCGCACGCCGTCCGAGCGCCCCGCCGCCCCGGCTTGCCCCCGCGCGCGCCGATGCGCCCGCGGGGGGCGCCGTCCAGCGCCCTCGCCCCCCGGGCCAAGGCTATCGCATTTGGCCGATGACCGTGATTGAGGCGGTTTCGGGCGCGATCCTCGTCGAAGGTGACGTCGAGCGCCCAGTGGAGGCAGTTCTCGATCGCCCAGTGGGCGCGGACGGCGGGCGAAGCTCTCGGGCGTGAGCCTCGCCGAGCTCAGGCAGTAGCGGGTCGAGCGGGTTGTCCGGCCGGCCCCCGGTCCCGCCTCGGTGCGGGTCGTCTCGACGCAGGCGAGGGTGGCGAGGCCGGGGAGGCGGGGTTCCGGGCCGACCAGTTCCGCCATGGCGACAGCGACGGGGGCCGAGCGGCCGTCAAGCGAGGTCCATCCCCCGCCGGATTCGGCGGGCGAGCAGCTCCGAAGCGATCAGCGCCCCCATGGCGATGGCGATCGACACCAGCGTCAGCCGCATCGCCCCCGACCCGCCCCCGGGGACCTGCAGCAAGGTGTAGATCGCCGTCGGCAGGGTCTGGGTCTCGCCGGGAATGTTCGACACGAAGGTGATCGTCGCCCCGAACTCGCCCATCGCCTTGGCGAAGGTCAGGATCATCCCGGCGACGATCCCCGGCAGGGTCAGGGGCAGGGTCACCGTCAGGAACACCCAGGCCGGTCCCGCCCCCAGCGTCGCCGCCGCCGCCTCCAGCCGTGGATCGACCGCCTCCATCGACAGCCGCACCGCCCGCACCAGGAGCGGAAACGCCATGATCCCGCAGGCAAGCGCCGCCCCGGTCCAGCGGAACGCGAACACCACCCCCAGATGCGCCTCGAGAAACGCGCCCACCGGCCCCCGCCGCCCGAAGGTCAGCAGCAGCAGATACCCCGTCACCACCGGCGGCAGGATCAGCGGCAGGTGGACGAGGCCGTTCAGGATCGACTTGCCGGGAAACTCACGCCGGGCCAGCACATGCGCGACGAGGATGCCGAAGGGCAGGCTGACCAGCGTCGCCCAGACCGAGACCCGGAGCGACAGCCGGACCGCGGTCCATTCCTCCGGACTCAGGCCCAGCCACTCCATCCGCCCCGCGATCCTCCCTTCGACCCCGCCGACCCCGCCCGGCCGTCGCTTTCCGGGCGCCTGCGCCTCGAACAGCCCGGCCACGCCGTCGCCCGGCAGGGAGGTCGAGGCGGCTCCATCTCCCGCCGCACGCCCCGGGCCTCACCGCGGCACGATAGACGATCGCCGCCTGGCTGTCCTCGTCGCCCCCACCCCCACCCCGGGCCCGGCGTCCACGTCAGTCCGCCCGGCCGCATCCCCGGGCCGGCGTTCCGGTCGCATGGTCGCCCGGGAGACCCCGCGATCCGCTCACACACTCCGCCGCCGTCGCCCAGCTTACTTCCCCGGCGCCGTGAACCCCTGCGCCTCGAACAGCCTGGCGCCACACCGCCTTGCAAGTCGAGGAACGCTCCCGCCTCCGGGCTCCCGCCACATTCGTCACCACGGCCGGACGGCGATCGCGCAGGGCTGTGCCCTGGAACGTCCCCGCCGACCGCATCCCGGCCCGGCGTTCAGGTGCATGGTCACCCCGAGAGACCCCGGCATCCCCGCTCACACCCCGCCGTCGCCGCCCGGCTCACTTCCCGAGCACCGTAAACCCCTGCGCCTCGAACAGCCCGGCCGCCTCGTCTCCCTGCAGGAAGTCGAGGAACGCCCCGGCCTCCGGGCTCGTCGCCCCGGTTGTCACCGCGGCGGGATAGACGATCGGCGCATGGCTCTCCTCGGGGAACGTCGCCACCACCCGCACCCCGGGCTCGGCGTTCGCGTCCGTCGCATAGACCACCCCGAGCGGCGCCTCGCCCGTCGCCACCAGCGCCAGCGCGGCGCGGACATTCTCCGCCTGCGCCAGCCGGTCAGCCACCTGGTCCCAGAGCCCGAGCGTGGTCAGCGCCTCCTTGCCGTACTTGCCCGCCGGGACGGAATCGACCTGCCCCATGGCGAGCCGCCCGTCCCCGAGCGCGCCCGCAAGATCCGCCCCCGAGGCGAGCTCGACCGCCGCCCCGGACCCCGCCGGCGCGACCAACACCAGCCGGTTGCCGAGCAGCGCCACCACGCTGTCCTCCCGCACCAGCTTGCGCTCGACCAGATAGTCCATCCACGGAACGTCCGCCGAGACGAAGACGTCGGCCGGCGCGCCCTCCTCGATCTGCCGGGCGAGCGCCGAGCTCGCCGCGTAGGAGATCTGCGCCGCGTTCCCGGTCTCCTCCGCCCAGGCGCCCGCCACCGCGTCGAGCGCATTCTTCAGGCTCGCCGCCGCAAAGACCGTAACCTCCGCCGCTGCCGCTGGCGCCGCAAGACCCGCCGCCACCGCCAGCCCGGCCAGCATCCCCCGCACCATCGGAATGCTCCGCTCAAACATCTCGTCCCTCCCGATATCCCTGTCGTTGTCGAGCCATTTCATACAGGCCGCTCCAATCGATGTATATTGGCGAGCACAATAAATGGAAGCAGAAATCGCGCTCCCGGCACCCCGCGAGAGCGGGGGGATCGCTTGAACGGCAGAGGGTTTCCGGCATGGGATGCGCTCTGATTCATGAGGGACCTCGAAGCAGCGAGGTTCCTGACGGCAGGCAAGGCGTTCATCGACCCACTTTTCGACGATCGAGGATCCCCGGCGGGCATGGAAGGTGGTCTACCCGTTGCCGGAGATCCTGCTCGTCGTGCTCTGCGCGGCGCTTGGCGGCGCGGAGGAGTTCGTCGAGATCGCGCGCTGGGGGCAGGGAAGCCCGACTTCCTTCGGCGCCTCCTGCCCTGCGAGCGTGGGATCGTCTCGCACGACACTGTGAGCGACGTGATGAACGCGCTGCCGGCGGAGCTCTTCGCCGAGCGCTTCACCGCCTGGATGGAGGGTCTACGCGAGACGGCGCCCGACTTCGAGGCGCTCGGGCTCGGGCTCGCGGAGGTGCGGTCGCGGCGGGACGTCGGCGGGCGCGGTCCGAACGGGGCGGGACGCAGGGCCGGTAAGGGGATCGAATCTCGTCGGCGAGGGCCGGGGCGCGCCTTGACCCCGGCCAGGCCCGGGCGGGGCCGAGGCGGGTCCAGTCGGGGCGATGCGTCGGCAGACCGTCGCGGATTGCTCTACGGAGGCGGTCGGCGCGGCTGACCGGGACGTGGGGCCGGGTCATGCCAGCGCGATCAGGACATGTCGCGAGGGCAGGGCGGAACCCGAGGGAGCGACCACGGCCGGGATCCGGCGAGGGCGCGGCGCGACCCGGTCGCGGCGACACGTCGGCAGACGGCCGTGGAAATGCTGCAAGTAGCGCCCGACGGCGCTGAAGCGAGGCGCCGCCGCCGGAGATCCGATGGGCGGGCCTATCGGGCAGCGCCCCCGAGGAAGCGGCCGGCGCGGCTGGACGTGGGCGTGGACGTGGGGCGGTCCGGTCAGGGCGAGCGCATCTCGTGGCGGGGCCGAGGAGCGCCGGGAGAGAGCGGCCCTGGCCGGGCGGGCGGGTCAGGTCACGGCGAGTTTATCGGGGCGGGCGAAACGATGGGACGTCGCGCGGCGACGTTGTGGCAACGTAGGGCCGGGGCCGCATCCGCGAGGCGGGCGGCGCGGCCGGGTGGAGGATCGTCATGCTGGTTCGGCTCCGACCGAAAATCCCGTTCTCCGAGGTGACGCCGCGGGCGGACTACCTGCGCCGGCGCGAGCTGCTCGCCGCCGGCGGCGCGCTGGCGCTCGGCGCCGTCGCGGGCCTGCCGGCGCTGGCCGCCGACGGCTACTCGACGGACGATCCGCCGATCTCGCTGGAGAACATCACCTCCTACAACAACTTCTACGAGTTCGGCTGGGACAAGGGCGATCCCAAGGCCAACTCGGGCGATCTCGTCACCCGTCCCTGGACGGTGAAGATCGACGGGCTGGTGGGCCGGCCGGGGGACTACGCGCTCGAGGACATCGTGAAGGCGGCGACCATCCGGGACCGGACCTACCGGCTGCGCTGCGTCGAGGCCTGGTCGATGGTGATCCCCTGGCAGGGGTTGCAGCTCTCCGACCTGCTCGCCCGGGCCGAGCCGGCGGGCTCGGCGAAATACGTGGCGTTCCAGACGCTGCTCAGGCCCGAGCAGATGCCGGGCCAGCGCAGCCTCTTCGGCGGGATCGACTGGCCCTATGTCGAGGGGCTGCGCCTCGACGAGGCGATGCATCCGCTGACCATCCTCGCGACCGGGCTCTACGGCGAGGACCTGCCGAGCCAGAACGGCGCGCCGCTGCGGCTGGTCGTGCCGTGGAAATACGGGTTCAAGTCGATCAAGTCGATCGTGCGGATCACCCTGACCGAGGCGCAGCCGCCGACGACGTGGAACCTGCTGCAGCCGCAGGAATACGGCTTCTACGCCAACGTGAACCCGGAGGTCAGCCATCCGCGCTGGAGCCAGGCCTCGGAGCGGGTGGTCGGCGGCGGGCTGCTGGCGAAGCGCCGGGACACCGAGCCGTTCAACGGCTACGCCGACGAGGTGGCGGGGCTCTACGCCGGCATGGACCTGCGGCGGTTCTACTGATGCAGCTCGCCGATCGGGTGAACCGGGCGCTGCGGCGCGTGCCGGTGGCGCCGCTCTACTGGGTGGCGCTGCTGCCGGCCGGCTGGTGGCTCATGCTCGGGTTCGCGGACCGGCTCGGCGCCGACCCGGTGCGGGCGCTCGAGCAGGAATACGGGATCCGGGCGTTGCAGTTCCTCGTCGCGGCGCTGGCGGTCACCCCGCTGCGGGCGCTGACCGGGGTGAGCCTGCTGCGGTTCCGGCGGTTCTTCGGGATGACGGCGTTCTGGTACGCGCTGGTGCATCTCGCGGTGTGGGTCGTGCTCGACCGGCAGCTCGACTGGCCGCGGGTGGCGGAGGACCTGACGCGGCGGCCCTGGGTGATTCTCGGCATGTCGGCGTTCCTGCTGCTGCTGCCGCTGGCGGCGACCTCGACCGACCGGGCGCTGCGCCGGCTCGGGGCGGCGCGCTGGCGGCGGCTGCACCGGCTCGCCTATCCGGCGACGGCGCTGGCGGCGCTGCATTTCGTCTGGCTGGTCAAGGCCTGGCCGCTGGAGCCGCTCGTCTACGCGGCGGCGGTGGCGGGGCTGCTCCTCTACCGCGCGGGGGCGGCGCTGCGCCGGCGGGCGCCCCGGGTCGCGGCGGGGTAGGGGAGCCGACCGGCGGGACATTGCGGAAATTCAAGGTGCTGGGGCGCGCGGCACTGTGCGGCCGGGCCGGACCCCGCTGCGGGGGATAACAAAATCGTCACGAAACGTGCTTTTCCGCTTGCGCGACTCCCTCGCCCTCAATATGTAGCCCGTCACCGCCGGCGGGGTCGACCCTCCGGATGGTGAAGCGGTGGATGTGAGGCGGCACGAAACGCTGTCAGTTGATGGCGGTTCGGGTGCCTTGTTGTCTGCGGCACGCTCTTTGAAGTTTGATATCGATTGAAGGGATATGTGGGCGGTCTGGGTCGTTGATCGACGTTGGATTGTTTGCATATCGGCCCGTTAGGCGAGAGCCGATGATACGGGTGTCAGCTTCACCGTTTG
>NZ_JAGOMQ010000012.1 GCF_017993425.1 Amaricoccus sp. | reverse complement strand
ACATGCATCACGGTCTGGTCACGGCCGCCTACATCGCGGCGGCGGTCCTCTTCATCCTCGCGCTCGGCGGGCTCTCCAACCAGGAGAAGGCCAAGCGCGCCATCTGGTTCGGCATCGTCGGCATGGCGCTGGCGGTCATCGCCACCATCCTCGGCGGGGGCTCGGGCGGCGTCTGGATCATGCTCGTCATGATCGCGATCGGCGGCGCCGTCGGCGCGGTCGTCGCGCAGCGGGTGCAGATGACGCAGATGCCGGAGCTGGTGGCGGGCTTCCACAGCCTCGTCGGCCTCGCGGCGGTGTTCATCGGGCTCAACGCCGACTTCGAGGCGGCCCGCGCCGCCCGCGCGGTCGCCGACGGCACGGTCGACCAGCTGCACGGCTTCGCCGCCACGCTGGCGCACAAGGCCCCGGTCGAGCTCTCGATCATGCGGGTCGAGGTGTTCCTCGGCATCCTGATCGGCGCGATCACCTTCACCGGCTCGATCGTCGCCTACGGCAAGCTGGCCGGGAAGGTGCAGTCGAAGGCGCTGACCCTGCCCGGCCGGCACGCGATCAACATCGGCGCCGGGCTCGTCTGCCTGCTGCTCGGCATCCTCTACTTCAGCGGCGCCGGGGTCTGGACGATGATCCTCGTCGCGATCATCGCCGGGGCGATCGGCTGGCACCTGATCATGGCGATCGGCGGCGCCGACATGCCGGTGGTGATCTCGATGCTGAACAGCTACTCGGGCTGGGCGGCGGCGGCGATCGGCTTCACGCTGTCGAACAACCTGCTGATCGTCACCGGCGCGCTGGTCGGCTCCTCGGGCGCCATCCTCTCCTACATCATGTGCCGGGCGATGAACCGGAACTTCATCAGCGTCATCCTCGGCGGCTTCGGCGGCGCGAGCGGCCCGGCGCAGGAGATCGAGGGCGAGATGGTGGCGATCGACGTCGACGGCGTCGCCGCGATGCTCGACGACGCCGAGAGCGTCATCATCGTGCCCGGCTACGGCATGGCGGTGGCGCAGGCGCAGCAATCGGTCTCCGAGCTGGTGCGCCGGCTGCGGGCGAAGAAGAAGGAGGTCCGCTTCGGCATCCACCCGGTCGCGGGGCGCCTGCCGGGCCACATGAACGTGCTGCTCGCCGAGGCGAAGGTGCCCTACGACATCGTCATGGAGATGGACGAGATCAACGACGACTTCCCCTCCACCGACGTCGCCATAGTCATCGGCTCGAACGACATCGTGAACCCGGCGGCGCAGGAGGACCCGAACTCGCCGATCGCCGGGATGCCGGTGCTCGAGGTGTGGAAGGCGAAGAACGTGCTGGTGCTGAAGCGCGGGCAGGGCACGGGCTACTCGGGCATCGAGAATCCGCTGTTCTACAAGGAGAACGCGCGGATGTTCTACGGCGACGCCAAGAAGTCGCTCGACGAGCTGCTGACCAGGCTGCACTGACGGGGGGGGTCGGGCCGAGGGGGGCATCGAGCCCCCCTCGGCCCGGCGCGCGAAGGCGCGCGCTGAAGGTGGCTCGGGTTCACCAGGGAACATGGCCCGAGCCTGCTCCCCGGAGCCACCGCCGCGTTGATTGATGCCGGGGGCACGGCGGCATGAGTCGTCAAGGACGCCTGCGGCGCCGGCGCCAGCGCCGGTAAATCCTTGACGACTCACGCCGCCGCACCCCTTTCCGGCATCAACGCGACGGTGGCTCCGGGGAACAGGCTCTTGCGGGCGCCGTGTTCCCGGGGGCCAGGTCGGGCGGCGCGGCGTGGCCATGCCCGCAGCCCTCGCCTCCGAGCGGAGGGGCGGCTCGACAAGGTTCAGGATGAGCAGGTCCGGCGCCGATCGGCCACGCCGCGCCGGGCGCCGACGCGCCGCCCGGGTCGCTTGCGTCCGGGGCGGGCGGCGGGCATGGATGGCCGATCTGGCGGGCGGCGACGGGCGCGGGAGGGCGGCATGGGCAGGATGGACCGGGGAGGCCGCGCCGCGGCGCCGCGGCAGGGGCTGACGCCGCTGCGGCGCATCCCGGCGGGCGAGTTCCTGATGGGCTCGGACCGGCACTATTCCGAGGAGGCGCCGGCGCATCGGGTGCGCCTCGACGCCTTCTCGATCGAGGAGACCACGGTCACCAACCGCCAGTTCGCCGCCTTCGTGGCGGCGACGCGCTATCGCACGGTGGCGGAGCGGCAGCTCGATCCGCGGCTCTATCCGGGCGCCGACCCGGCGACGCTGGTCCCGGGAAGCCTCGTTTTCCGGATGACCGCGGGGCCGGTCGACACGCGGGACTTCCGCAACTGGTGGTTCTGGACGCCGGGGGCCTGCTGGCGCCGGCCGGAGGGGCCGGGATCCGGGCTCGACGGGCGCGAGGAGCACCCGGTGGTGCATGTCGCCTTCGAGGACGCCGAGGCCTACGCCGGCTGGGCGGGCCGGGCGTTGCCTACGGAAGCGGAATGGGAATATGCCGCGCGGGGCGGGCTCGACGGGGCGGAGTTCGCCTGGGGCGACGAGCTTGCGCCCGGGGGCGTGCATGTCGCCAACACCTGGCAGGGGGCCTTTCCCTGGCAGAACCTGCTCGAGGACGGGTTTGCGCGGACCTGTCCGGTGCGGGCGTTTCCGGCGAACGGGTATGGGCTTCACGAGGTATGCGGGAACGTCTGGGAGTGGACGACGGACTGGTATGCGGCCGGTCACGAGGGCGAGGGCGGGTGCTGCCATGTCGAGAACCCGCGGGGGCCGGGGGTGGCGGGGAGCTACGATCCGGGGCAGCCGGCGGTGCGGATTCCGCGCAAGGTGCTGAAAGGCGGGTCCTTTCTGTGCGCGCCGTCCTATTGCCGCCGCTACCGGCCGGCGGCGCGGCATCCGCAGATGGTCGATACCGGGATGAGCCATCTCGGCTTCCGCTGCGTGACGCGCAAGGCGGGATGACCGGCTTCCCGCTCGGGGCCTGCCACCCCCTTGGGACGGCAGGAAAAACCCGGGCTGGAATGGGGCTGGAATCCGGCTGGAATGCGGCTTGCCCCTTTTTAACCGGACGCTAACGCGGGGCGACGCGGGTTGAAGGCGCGCGGAAGCCGGCTTGCGCTTCCTTGACCGGCGGCGCCCGCGTCGTCCGGGCCCGGGCGATCAGCCGTCCGCGCCCGCGGCCTCGGCTCCGGCCGGCGCGTCCACCACGCGCGCGGCGCAGGCTGCGGCGTCGCTGCCGCCCTCGTAGCGCGCATAGTTCGCGATCAGGAACGCCGCCGTGGCGCGGCTCAACGACTGGTCCTTGATCAGGGAGTCGAGGATGCCGAGGTATTCGTCCCGGCACGTATAGACGGGCCGCCCTACGGCGTTGAACTGCACGATGCTCTTCAGAAAATCGGGATTTATCTCGCCGGATTTGCCGTTCGATTCGTATGCCGAGACGCTCCGGTAGCTGGGAGCCTGATCGCAGTCATCATCCTTGTAGGCTGACTGATCCTTTATCTCCGTTATACTATCACCGTACTTGTATCTGTTGATCTTGAAACTTACGCCCCTCGGCAGCGTCGTCGTAGAGTTGTAGCTGCCGCTAAGGGCAAGGTCGGCCTTGATCGGAGAGAAGAACACGTCGAACTTCGCCTGCACTGTCCCGTCCATACCGGCCGAGAACTTGATCTCCTCATTGCAATCCTTGGTGGTGATCAGCCTGAATTTGATCGCCTCGAACACCTTGTCGCGGACGGCCTCGTCCGTGATGCTTTCGTCACTCTTGATGGCGGACACGACATCATCGAGCCTGCTCGCGATCGAGTACTCCTCGAAGGCGTCCCGGAAGGAGGCGCTGGTCATCTGGCCCATGTCGACCACCGCAAAGCTTTCGGCAGGGACCGCGACCGTTTCGTCCTTTACGTAGCGGGCGGCGCCGACCTTGTCCCTGCCGACGATCAGCCGGATGTCGTCGCCCTGCATGGGCTCGAAATAGAACACCTCCGACGGCGAGATCGAGGTCGGACCGTAGACGGGGACATTCAGGTCCAACCCGGTCTGAGCGATGGCGATGGACGGAGTCTCGCCCCGGGCGGCGCTCCGCCGGATTTCGCCCTCGTCGCTGAAGTAGGCGTTGATCACGCTCTCGTCGTAGTAGTGGGTGCCGTCGGTGCGCACGAACAGGAGGAGGCCGTCCTCGGTCAGGACGAGCCCCCAGTTCCGCCCGCGCGAATCCCGGGCGCCGGACTTGAACAGCAGCATCCGGGTGCCTGCCGGGATGTAGGCGGAACGCTCGGTCATCGTCACCGAGGAGGGGGTCACCTCGGCCACGCGGCCGAGGCCGCTCTTGGCTATCCGGGGACCGACGATCTCGAGAGATCGGCCGTGGACGATGCGTTCCTCCGCCTGCGCGCCGGCCGGCGGCGCTGCGGAGACGACGCCGAACGCCAGAAAGACGGACAGGAGGATCGAGCGCATGCGCACCCCCCGCGGCTTGCGTGGCGGAAGGCTACCATGGCGGAACGCGCCGCCGCAACGCTCCCGTTCCGGAGGCGGCTGCGGCGCAGGGTCCCGCGTTCGTCAGTGGTTGTCGCGGGGGATGCCCATGGTCTGGGCGATGCGGCGATACTTCACGGCCGGCTCCAGCACCGCGCCGGTCTCGAGCTCGCCGACGAGGGCGCGCTGGATCTCCTGCCACGGCGTCTGGTTGTCCGGGTAGCGGTAGCCGCCGGCCGCCTCCAGCCGCTCGCGGCGGGCGGCGAGCTCCGCCTCGGGGACGAGGAGGTCGAGCCGGCCCTCGTTGAGGTCGAGCACCACCCGGTCGCCGGTCTCGATCAGCGCGAGCCCGCCCATCGACGCCGCCTCGGGCGAGGCGTTGAGGATCGAGGGCGAGCCGGAGGTCCCCGACTGCCGCCCGTCGCCGACGCAGACGAGGCTCGCCACCCCGCGCTTCAGCAGGTATTCCGGCGCGCGCATGTTCACCACCTCGGCCGCGCCGGGATAGCCCTTGGGCCCGGCGCCGCGCATGAAGAGCATGGTGTCCTCGTCGATCCCGAGCGCGGGGTCGTCGATGCGGTGGTGATAGTCCTCCGGCCCGTCGAACACCACCGCGCGGCCCTCGAAGCGGTTGGGGCTCGCCGGGTTCGACAGGTAGCGGTCGCGGAACTCCTTCGAGATCACGCTCATCTTCATCACGGCGGAGTGGAATACGTTGCCCGTCAGCACCTTGAATCCGGCCCGCTCGCGCAGCGGCCGGTCGTAAGGGCGGATGACGTTCTCGTCGACGATCACCGCGCCGCGGTAGCACTCGCCCACGGTCCTGCCGCTCGCCGTCATCGCGCTCTCGTCGATCTCGCCCGCCGCGATCAGCTGGCCGAAGACCGCCGGCACGCCGCCGGCGTGGTAGTAGTCCTCGCCGAGATATTCGCCCGCCGGCTGGAGGTTGACGAGGAGCGGGATACGCTCGCCGTGCTCCTCCCAGTCCTCGATGGAGAGCTCGACCCCGAGGTGGCGCGCGATGGCGTTGAGGTGGATCGGCGCGTTGGTCGAGCCGCCGATCGCCGAGTTGACCTTGATCGCGTTGAGGAAGGCGCCGCGGGTCATGATGTCGGAGGGCTTCAGGTCCTCGCGCACCATGTCGACGATGCGCAACCCCGTCCGCCACGCCATCTCCTGCCGGTCGCGGTAGGGCGCGGGGATCGCCGCGCCGCCGGGCAGCTCCATCCCCAGCGCCTCGGCGAGCGAGTTCATCGTCGTCGCCGTGCCCATGGTGTTGCAGTAGCCGGTCGAGGGGGCCGAGGAGGCCACGAGGTCGAGGAAGCCCGCGTAGTCGATCTCGCCGCGGGCCATCATCTCGCGGGCCTTCCAGACGATGGTGCCCGAGCCGGTGCGCTCGCCGCGGAACCAGCCGTTGAGCATCGGCCCGACCGAGAGCGCGATCGCCGGCAGGTTCACCGTGGCGGCGGCCATCAAGAGCGCCGGCGTGGTCTTGTCGCAGCCGACCGTCAGCACGACGCCGTCGATCGGGTAGCCGTAGAGCAGCTCGACGAGGCCGAGATAGGCGAGGTTGCGGTCGAGCCCCGCCGTCGGGCGCTTGCCGGTCTCCTGGATCGGGTGGACGGGGAATTCCATCACGAGGCCGCCGGCGTCGCGGATGCCGTCGCGCACGCGCTTGGCGAGGTCGAGGTGGTGGCGGTTGCAGGGCGAGAGGTCGGAGCCGGTCTGGGCGATGCCGATGATCGGCTTGCCCGATTGCAGCTCCTCGCGGCTGATGCCGTAGTTGAGGTAGCGCTCCAGGTAGAGCGCCGTCATGTCCGGGTTGCCGGGGTTGTCGAACCACGCGCGCGAACGGAGCGGACGGGCGGGCGTGTCGGTCATGGCGGCGGTTCCTTCCCCGGGGCTGGACTTTTGACCTTGGTATGGAGCCGCCGGCCGGGGCTTGGCAAGCGACCTGTGCAAACGTTTCTTCACATGGGGGCGTTTCGGAGGCGGGGGTTTCCCCGGGCGTCGGCGGTCTCGCGACGGGGCGCTTGACCTTCCAGCGGCTGGAAGCCCCATCTCCGGGCGAGACGCCAAGCAGGAGTGACCCGATGCGCACCGCCCTCGCCCTCGCCGCCCTCGCCGCCGTGCTCGCCGCGCCGGCGCTCGCCACCCATGTCGCCGGGCACATGGCCATGGCGCCGGCCCATGCCGGCCACGGCGCGCCGGCCGCCGACGAGGGGCCGGCGGTCGCCGCCTATCGCGCGGCCAACGTGCGGATGCATGCGGCGATGGAGATCGACTATGCCGGCGACGCCGACGTCGACTTCGCCACCGCGATGATCCCGCATCATCAGGGGGCGCTCGACATGGCGCGGGTGGCGCTCGAGTACGGCGACGATCCGGAGATCCGGGCGATCGCGCAGGACGTCGTCACGGCGCAGGAGGCGGAGATCGCCGTTCTGGAGGCCTGGCTCGCCGCCCACGGCCCCGTGTCGAGGTGACGATTCGGTCCGCCTCGGGGCTCGGGGAACTGCCCGGGGATCTCGCTGGGCGCGACGCGGGCTGATCAGCTCTCCTTGTCTTCGCCTCGCCCGGAAACCCGCTTTCCGCCCGATGCTCCCCTGAGAATGTCGCCGGGACAGGCGCCGGGGCAGGGGCCGGAGACGCGAGCTGTCCGGGGCCCCTACCGCGCGGCCGGGCTCGCGGCGGCGACGGCGCGCTGGAAGGGAGTGGCGTCGACGCGGCGGGCGATCTCGGCGAGCATGTCGCGGTAGGCCGGGCTGTCGACCTCGCCGAAGCGGGCGCGGAACTCGGCCTCGGACAGGCCGCGCGGCAGGTCGGAGACGTCGGGCATCACGTCGCTCTCGTCCGAGATCAGCGCCAGCATCGCCGGCCATTCGTCCGCCGGCGCGGCGAGGAAGGCGGCGGCGAGGCGGGCCCCGGCGAGGTTGGCCGCCATGTCGTCGAAGCTGAAGCCGGTGCCGCCGGCGCCGCTGTCGAGGATCTCCTTGACCTCGCCGACGCCGAAGGCCGCCGCGCCGCCGCCCTCGGCGTAGAGCCCCGCCGAGACGAGGAAATGCCGGCGCAGGTCGGTGCGGCGGGCGAGGGTGGTGCCCTCGCAATGGTTGCCCTCGCCGCGCATCTGCGGGCGGAGGGTCACGCCGACGGCGGTCCCGATCGCCGGCTCGCCGCAGTAGATGGCGAGCGCGAGGAAGCCGGCGGAGAGGCGGTCGCGGTCGGGGACGTCGGCCCAGCGCCGGCGCATCGCCTCGGCGCGGGTGACCACCGCCTCGACGTAGGGGAGCACCGAGCCGTGGCGCGGCAGGGCGCCCTCGTCGCCGCCCTTGTCGAGCCACCAGAGCTGGGCGAACACCGGGCCGTTCTCTCCGCTGCCGAAGTCGAGGCGGGCGCGCAGCCGGTCGACCAGCGCGCTGCGGGTCGCCGGGTCGAGGCCGAAGGCGACGTCGACGCGGCCGTCCGCAGCGGTGAGGCCGACGATCCCCGCCATCGCCTCGCGCCCGATGCCGTGCAGGCCGAGCGTCCGGTCGGCCGCCTCGGCCAGCGCCCGCTCGACCAGCGCCGGCGGCAGCGGCAGGCGGCCGAGGCGGGCGCGGGTGACGCTGAGCCCCTGCGGGCCGGCGGCGAGGTCGAGGCGGAGGTTGGCCCAGAAGGGCGCCGGCAGGTTCGGCGGCCCGAGCGACAGGGTGAGCCCGACGTCCTCGCCGCCGTCGAGCCGGGCCGCCGCCGCGGCGCCGGGCAGCAGGCGGCCGGCGGCGGCGAGGAGGGCGTCGACCTCGGCCGCGGCGAGCGACAGGCGGCCGTCGGCGCCGCCGCTCTCGACGAAGGCCTGCAGGGTCTGGCCGGCGGTCAGCGCGGCGCGGGCGCCGGCGGCGTCCGGGGCGGCGAGCGGCGCGCGCGGGCGGGTCTCGACGGCGAGCGCGAGAACGACGACAAGCGTGAGGAGAATTGCCCCGAGGACGAGCAGCGCCGGGCGTCGGCGCGGGCGCGCCGGGGCGCGATCTACAAGAGGACTCGACATGACCTCGCACTCGTGCCGCGCTCGCCGTCGCCGCGCAAGCCCCGGAGGCGCACGTTCGCGCGACGCTCGCGCGGTCTGGTTAGCGGCGGCGGCGCGGGCGGGCCGGCGGAGCGTCCGCGTCGCGGGTCCGGGCAGGGGAGGCGCGGCGGCGAGCGGCGCAGCGCGGGCGGGCCGCGATGCGAGCGGCACGGCCGCGCGGGTGCGGGCAGGGGAGGGATGGCGGTGAGCGGCGCGGCGCGGGAGGCGCTGGCCGGGGAGTTTCCCGGCGGCGTGGTCGTCGAGGCGGAGGCGATGGCCCCGCATCTCGTCGACTGGTTCGGGCTGGCGCGCGGGGCGGCGCTGGCGGTGCTGCGGCCGCGCGACGTCGCGGAGGTGCAGGCGATGGTCCGCGCCTGCGGGCGGCTGGGGCTCGGGGTGGTGCCGCAGGGCGGCGCGACCGGGCTGGTCGGCGGCGCGCTGCCGGACGACGCGGAGCGCCAGGTCGTGCTGAGCCTCGGGCGGCTCAACCGCATCCGCCGGCTCGATCCGGACGACTATTCCTGCGTCGCCGAGGCGGGCTGCGTGTTGCAGGCGGTCAAGGACGCCGTGGCGGAGCGCGACCTGTTCCTGCCGCTGTCGCTCGGGGCGCAGGGCACGGCGCAGATCGGCGGGGTGATCTCGACGAACGCCGGGGGCATCAACGTGCTGCGCTACGGGATGATGCGCGAGCAGGTGCTGGGGCTCGAGGTGGTGCTCGCCGACGGCACGCTGTGGAACGGGCTCAACACGCTGCGCAAGAACAACATGGGGCCCGACCTGAAGCAGCTCTTCGTCGGGGCCGAGGGCGGCTTCGGCGTCATCACCGCGGCGGCGCTGCGCCTCGTGCCGCGGCCGACGGCGCGGGCGGCGGCGCTGGTCGGGCTGCCCGACCTGCCGGCGGTGGCGCGGGCCTTCCACCTGGCGCGGCGGCTCTGCTCGGACCTGCTCTCCGCCTTCGAGTTCCTGACGCCCGTGGCCATGGCGATCGCGCGGGAGGCCTCGGTCAACCCGCCGGCGCTGGCCGGGGATTGCGGGGCCTACGTGCTGGTCGAGCTCGCCGCGCCGGGGCCGGTCGATCTCGACGCGCTGCTCGAGGGCTTCCTCGAGGCGGCGATGGCCGAGGGGGTGGTCGCCGACGGAATCCTCGCCGCGAGCGGGGCGCAGGCCGACCGGATCTGGGCGCTGCGCGAGGCGGTGAACGAGGGGCAGGCGCGCCGCGGGGTGTTCCTGCGCTCCGACGTCTCGGTGCCGCTCTCGGCGCTCCCCGCCTTCGTCGGCCGCGCCTGCGCGGCGATCGAGGCGGCGATGCCGGAGGTGTTCGCGGTCGCCTACGGCCATTTCGGCGACGGCAACGTCCATCTCAACGTGCTGCCGCGCACGCCGATGGACCCGGCCGCCTGGAAGCCCGTGGAGGCGCGGGCCAAGGCGATCCTCAACGCCGAGGTCGACGCCTTCGCCGGCTCGATCAGCGCCGAGCATGGCGTCGGCCGCCTCAAGCGCGCCGACTTCGAGGCCCGGCTCGACCCGGAGAAGCGCGCGCTCCTCCTCGGCCTGAAGCGGATGCTCGACCCCGAGGGCCGGATGAACCCGGGCTCGCAGCTCGGCTGACCCGGGACGCCCCACAGCGGGACATGGGTCAACTACAGGATCTGAAGGGATAAAAGTGTTGACGACGCCGTTATCCACAGGCTCGCGCCGCGGGCCCCGGCCATGACCGCGCCGCCGGGCGCCCGTCGCCTCGGGGTCGCCGTCGCGCTCCTCGGGATGCTGCTCTTCGCGCTCAACGACGTGATGGGCAAGTGGCTGGTCGCCACCTATTCCGTCGGGCAGGTCGTGCTCTTGCGGAGCGTCGCGGCGCTCCTCGTCCTCGCCCCGGTGCTCTGGACCCGCGGCGTCCGCCTCTGGCCGCTGGAGCGGCCGAAGGTGCAGTTCTTCCGCGTCGCCGCCTCGACGCTGGAGGTCTGGTGCTTCTACTACGCGGTCGCCTCGCTGCCGCTCGCCGACGTGATGACCTACTGGCTCGCCGGGCCGATCTACGTCGCCGCCGCCGCGCCGCTCGTCCTCGGCGAGCGGGTCGGGCCGTGGCGCTGGGCGGCGATCCTCGTCGGCTTCGCCGGCGTGGTCGTGGCGCTGCGGCCGGGGGCGCAGAGCCTCGACCTGCCGGTCCTCGTCTCGCTCTTCGGCTCGGCGATGTTCGCCTTCATGGTGCTCGGCGCGCGGATGCTGCGGGCCACGCCGGACGGGGCGCTGGTGTTCTGGCAGATCGTCGGCGCGCTCGTGGCCGGGCTCGTCACCGCCTGGGACGGCTGGGCGCCGCCGACGCCGCGGGACGCGGGCCTGCTCGCGCTCCTCGGGGTCGTCGCCATGGTGGCGCACCTGCTGATCGCCCGCTCGCTGAAGCTCGCCGACGCCGCCACCATCGCGCCGCTGCAATACACGCTGCTGCTCTGGGCGATCCTCTTCGGCTGGCTGGTGTTCGCCGAGGTTCCGGAGCGCGCCGTCCTCGCCGGCGCGGCGCTGATCACCGCCTCGGGCCTCGTCATCTGGCTGCGCGAGAGCCGCGCCCGCCGGCCGCCACGGCCCCGCCGGGCGTGAGGCAGGCGACGCGGGGGCCGGGCCGACCTCGGGAGCGCGCCGCCGCGGCCCCCGGACCGGCTTGACGTGCGCGCTGCCGGCGCGGCCGGGCGCGCGTGCCGCCGGGCCGGAACGACCGGCCTGCGCGCGGGCCGCCGCGGCGTCCCGCCTGGCCCGATGCGCCTGCCGCCACGGCGGTCCGACGGGCACGGCGCGCATGTCGCCGGGGCGTTTCCAACAGGCCCCACGCGGCGCGCCGCGTGGGGCGCCCGGACGGACCTGACGCGCGCGCCGACGGGGCGGCCCGACAGGCCCCACGCGGCGTGCCGCCGGGGCGGCCCGCCGGGCCCGACGCGCGCGCCGCCGGGGCGGCCCGCGACGGGCTTGACCGCGGCCGCGGGCGCGGCTCCCATGGGCGGCCGGCCGCGAGGCCGCTCAGGGGAGAACGGCCATGATTCGCAATCTCGTCGCGGCCGCGCTGGTCGCCTGCGCCGCGCTCGCGCCCGCGGCCGCGCAGGAGAAGGAGGACGCCTTCGACTTCGCCGGCGACGTCTTCCGCGCCGGCGGCTCCGCGGTCTTCGCCGGGCCGGAGGCGCACGACGCCTTCCTCGCCGGCGAGCGCGTCGAGCTCTCGGGGCCGATCACCGGCTCGGCCCATCTCGCCGGCCGGCGCATCGAGGTCACCGGCGCGATCGGCGGCGACCTCTACGCCTTCGGCGCCGACGTTCGCCTCGCCGCCCCGGTCGCCGGCGCGGCGGCGGTCGCCGGCTACGACGTCGCCGTCGAGGGCGCGGTCGGCGGCAACCTGCGCGCCGCCGGCGCCCATGTCGAGGTCAAGGCCCCGGTCGGCGGCGGCGCGCTCCTGACCGGCGGGCGGGTCGACCTCGCCGCGCCGGTCGCCGGCGACGCGCGGATCACCTCCGACGACATCGTGTTCGGCGAGGGCGCCCGGGTCGACGGCACGCTGACGCTGGTGCAGGAGGCCGGCCGCGAGGTCGAGGTGCCCGCCTCGGTGGCGCCGCCGGAGCGCATCGCGCGGCAGGTCGCCACCGGCCACGGCATGATCGGGATGGCGGGGCCGGGCTGGTTCGCCATCATCGCGGGGCTGCTCCTCGGCGTCGTGGTCCTCGCCGTCCTCGCCATGCTGGCGCCGACGATCGCGCCGCACCGCACCGAGCGGCTGCGGCTGATCGCCGGCGAGGCGCCGTTCCGCACGCTCGGCGCCGGCTTCCTCGCGCTCTCCGCGCTGCTCGGCTCGGCGGTGCTGCTGGCGCTGACGCTGATCGGCATCGTGGTCGCGCCGGTGGCGCTGGTGGCGGCCGGGATCCTCGGCACGCTCGGCTACATCGTCGCGGTCTACCTGCTCGGGACCTGGATGCTGACCCGGGCGGGCGGCCTCGTGCCCGACACCTTCCCGGAATACGCGCTGGCCGGGGTGGTCGGCGCGGTGGTGGCGACGCTGCTCTCGCTCCTGCCCTTCGTCGGCTGGTTCGTGATGCTCGCCCTGACGCTGGTCGGCGCGGGCGCCATCGCCATCTCGATCGTCCGGCCGCGGGACGAGCGGGTCCGCTGAGGCGGGGCAGGGCGATCGCCTGACGGCTCGGACCCTTCGGGAATCGACGGAGCGCCTTTGCGCTCCGGAGTCGCTCTCCCCACCCGCGCAAGCGCGGGCGGGGCCCCTGCGCGCCGTTGCGCGCGTTCTCCCCACCCCCCCTTCCCCCCCGCCCCCAAGGGCGGGGGGAACCTGCCCGATAGGGTAGGAGAGAGAAGAAGGGGGGCGGCGGCGGGGCTTAACCAAGCGTCGTCGGCGGCTTTGACTTGGCGGCTCGATACTCGCAAAAGTTGAGGCGAACTTCCCGGACCCGGCGTTCCGGTCCGGGGAGGGGGTGGAGTTTTGTAGAGTACCGAGTGGGGTGGGCCATGACGCGATTCGTCGCGCTGGAGGAGCCTGTGACCGAGGGGGCCGCGGTCTCCGGGATCGGGCGGGCGTTCCGGTCGTTCGAGCAGGCGGGGATGCACGAGATCCTGCGCCGCGCCCGCGCCGAGGAGCCGGTGTTCTTCGCGCCGGACATCGGCTACTATGTGGTCACCCGGCGGGCCGACGTGCTGGCGGTGTTCCGCGACCACGCGCGCTTCTCCGCCTCGATCGCGCTCAACCCGATGCGGCCCCTGCCGGCGGAGGTGTGCAGCTTCCTGCGCGAGGGCCGCTTCACCCATCAGCAGATCCAGGCCAACGCCGACCAGCCCGTGCATACGCGGGTGCGGGCGGCGGCGGCGCAGTTCCTCAACATGCGCCGCTTCCTCGGCATGGAGGCGGAGGTGCGCGCGCTGGTCGAGGACTACGCCGACCGGCTGGAGGGGGCGGAGACCGTCGATCTCGTCGCGGAGATGACCTACGAGCTGCCGATCCGGGCGATCCTGCTGCTGCTCGGCATCCCGGCGGAGGACGCGCCGCAGATCAAGCGCTGGGCCGACAAGCGGCTTCTCTTCACCTTCGGCGACCTGACGCCGGCGGAGCAGATGGACGCCGCCCGCGACATGCTCGCCTACTGGCACTATTGCCGCGAGCTGGTCGAGGACCGCATGCGGCGGCCGGGCGCCGACTACGCCTCGGCGATGCTGGCGATCCGCGGCGGCGACGACGCCGTGCTGACGCTGAACGAGATCACCGGGCTCGTCTTCGGCATCCTGCTCGCCGGGCACGAGACCACGACCAACGCCTCGACCAACCTGATCCATGCGCTGCTGTCGCACCCTGAGGAATGGGCGCGCGTCGTCGCCGACCCGGGCCTCGTGCCCAACGCGGTGGAGGAGGGGCTGCGCTTCGCCTCCTCGGTGGTGAGCTGGCGGCGGATCGCGAAGGAGGACGTCGAGATCGGCGGCGTGCGGATCCCGGCCGGGGGGCATGTGCTGCTGTCGCTCGCCTCGGCCAACCGCGACGCGGCGGAGTTCACGGAGGCCGACCGGCTCGACGTCGGGCGGCCGAACGCGCGGCACCACACCTCCTTCGGCTACGGCATCCATGTCTGCATCGGCGCGCCGCTGGCGCGGCTGCAGCTGCGGCTGATCCTCGAGGTGCTGGCGCGGCGCTTCCCGGCGATGGCGCTGGCGCCGGGGCAGGAGCTCGACTGGCTGCGCACGCTGTGCTTCCGCGGGCCGCGCAGCCTGATCGTCGCGCCGGGCGGCCTCGCCGGGCGGGCGGCGCTGGCGGCGTGACGGGGGATGCGGGGCCACGCTGCAGGACGGAGGCAGGAAGCACGAAATATCCCCATAAGTAAAATCAATACCTTAGCGAATTTTCACGCGTGAACACGGCGGCTCTGGCGATCCGGGGCCCCCGGCTTCTATACTGGCCTCCCCGCCCGCGCCGAGGACGTCGATGCGCCAAGCCCACGCCGCCGAGGCGCCCGAGCCGGGCGCGGCCGACCGGATGGAGGTCGAGTGGATCGCCGTCGACTGGGGCACCTCGAACCTGCGCGCCTGGGCGATGGACGCGGCCGGCCGGCCGCGCGCCGAGGCGGGCTCCGCCGCCGGGATGGGCGGGCTCGCCCGCGACGGGTTCGAGCCGGCGCTCCTCGACCTGATCGGGCCCTGGCTCGCCCCGGGGCGGCGGACCCAGCTCCTCGCCTGCGGCATGGTGGGCGCCCGGCAGGGCTGGATCGAGGCGCCCTACGTCACCGTGCCCTGCGCCCCGGTCGGACCGCCGGTCGCGGCGCCGGCCACTGATCCGCGGATCGCGGTGCGCATCCTGCCGGGGCTGCGTCAGGACGGGGCCTGGGACGTCATGCGCGGCGAGGAGACCCAGATCGCCGGGCTGGTCGCCGGCGCGCCGGGCTTCGACGGCGTCGCCTGCCTGCCCGGCACCCACACCAAATGGGCGCATGTCTCGGCCGGCGAGGTCGTGTCCTTCGCCTCCTTCATGACCGGCGAGCTCTTCGCGCTCCTCGCGTCCGCCTCGGTGCTGCGGCATTCGGTGGGCTCCGAGGGCTGGTCGGAGGCCGACTTCGCCGAGGCGGTCGAGGAGACGCTGGGCCGGCCCGAGCGCCTCGCCGGCCGGCTCTTCGGCATCCGCGCCGAGGGCCTGCTCGCCGGCCTCGCGCCGGAGCGCGCCCGGGCGCGGCTCTCCGGCCTGCTGATCGGCGCCGAGCTCGCCGCCGCCCGGCCCTACTGGCTCGGCCGCGAGGTCGTGCTGGTCGGCGCCCCCGCGCTCGCGGCCGCCTACCGCGCCGCGCTGGCGCTCGTCGGCGTCGCCGCAAGCGAGGCCGACGCCGCGGCGATGACCCGCGCCGGCCTCGCCGCCGCCCATGCCCGCCTGACCGCGCAGAGGAGCCCCGCATGAGCCGCCGCCTGATCGCGATCCTCCGGGGCGTCGAGCCCGCCCGCGCCGTCGAGACCGGCGAGGCGCTGGTCGAGGCCGGCATCGACTGGATCGAGGTCCCGCTCAACTCCCCCGAGCCCCTCGCGAGCGTCGCCGCCCTGCAATCC
Source organism: Amaricoccus sp. (assembly GCF_017993425.1). Taxonomy (GTDB): domain Bacteria; phylum Pseudomonadota; class Alphaproteobacteria; order Rhodobacterales; family Rhodobacteraceae; genus Amaricoccus. The sequence goes on along the minus strand of NZ_JAGOMQ010000012.1, from coordinate 89,745 downwards.
GCCCTCGGCGCCCGCGCCCGCATCGGCGCCGGCACGGTGCTGACGCCGGCCGAGGTGGACGCCGTCGCCGCCACCGGGGCCACCTTCGTGGTCTCGCCGAACTGCGATCCCCGCGTCATCGGCCGGGCGAAGGCGCTCGGCCTCGGCGCCTATCCCGGCGTCCTCACCCCCAGCGAATGCTTCGCCGCGCTCGAGGCGGGGGCCGACGCGCTGAAGATCTTCCCCGCCAGCCTGATGGGGCCGGCCGGCCTCAAGGCGGTCCGCGCCGTCCTGCCGGCGGCCACCCGGGTCTTCGCCGTCGGCGGCGTCGGCCCGGGCGACTTCGTGACCTGGCGGGACGCCGGCGCCGACGGCTTCGGCCTCGGCGGCTCGCTGTTCCAGCCCGGCTGGCCGATCGCCCGCGTCGCCGAGGCCGCCCGCGCCAGCGTGCGCGCCTGGGACGGGGTCTACGGATTCCTGCAGGAGTGAGCCTTACGCTCCGGCCCGCGCGGCGTCGCGCCACGCCGCCGGCGGCATGCCGAAGGCGCGGCTGAAGGCGCGGTTGAACGCGGCCTCAGCGCCGTAGCCCGCCTCCCAGGCGACCTCGGCGATCGGGCGCGCGCCGCTCTGCAGCGCGTCCCGCGCCAGGAACAGCCGCCAGCTGCGGACGTAGCGCATCGGCGTCGCGCCGAGGACGGCGGCGAAGCGGGCGCACAGCGCGCTGCGGGACAATCCCGCCAGGCCGGCGAGCGCCTCGACCGACCAGTCCCGCGCCGGGTCGGCGTGAATGGCGGCGATGCAGCGCGCCAGCCGCGGGTCGGCGAGCGCCGCCAGCCAGCCGACGCCGCCGGCCCGCGCCCCCCCGATCTCGCGGCGCAAGAGCTCGATGAACACCACCTCGCTCAGCCGCTCCAGCATCGAGATCCCGCCGGCCCGCGGCGTATCGACCTCGGCGGCCATCTGCGCCACCGCCGCCGCGAGCCAGGGGCCTGCCTCCCCGGCCCGCGCCAGCATCATCTCCGGCAGCGCCGCGCGCAGCGGCGGAAAGCTCGTCACGTCGCAGACCAGCACCCCGCACAGGATCCGCGCCCGCACGCCTTCGCCCGCGTAGTCGAGGAGCGGGGCCTCGCGCCACGGCCGCTCCGGCAGGTCGCTCACCGGGTCGATCGGCCGCCGTCCCGCGCCAGCCCCGAGATCGTGGGGCGCGCGGGTCGGAAAGGCAACGACGTCGCCGGCGGCCAGCGTCTCCCGCCGGCCGGCCACGTCGAGCCAGCATGTGCCCTCGACCACGACATGGAATGGGATCGCCTCGTCGGCGCGGCTGACGAGGTCGGCGAGCCCGCGCCGCCCGGCCGTCCGCCAGTCGCCGCGCGGCGCGAAGCAGAACTGCAGCGCCGCGGACAGGCGCACCATGCGGAGCACGCCCGAGAGCACGTCCGACCCCGGCCCGCCCGGACTTTCGATCAACACTCTCCGCCCCCCGGCCAAAGACCACGGGTCCTGGCCGAGGCTATACCGCTCCCGCATCGTCCCACAACGCGAAAGGGCAATCCCATGGCCGACAAGCTCGTCATCCTCGTGACCCGCGGCATCGATTCGGAGCTCTCCTCCGTCGCATTCACCATCGCCCTCGGCGGCATTACCGCCGGGCTCGAGGTCGCGATGTTCCTGACCTCGACGGCGATCGACCTCGTCCGCAAGGGCGGCCAGGCGATGACCCATGTGCCGCCGCTCCAGCCGCTCGGCGAGATGATCCGCGACTTTCAGGCGCGCGGCGGCGTGATCTGGGCCTGCCCGCCTTGCGTGCAGTCCCGCGGCTACGCCCAGGAGGACCTCCTCGACGGCGTCGTCATCGTCGGGGCGAGCGCCATGCACGCCAGGATCAAGGAAGGGGCGGCCACCCTGTCGTTCTGAGCGCCGTCGTTAACTAATGACGAAAGCGGTCCCGGGAGCGTCCTGGCCGGGTAATCGGTTGAAGTGCGCTTTCGTCTTGCAGTTTCCTGCCCGAATTCATGGGGCATTAACCAAGTAGTAGTCCGGCAGGTACGGTGGAGCGACTTCGGCGTCGGCATGCGGACGCGCGCGGCCGCTCGGAGTCGCACGCGGCAGTTGTATTAATTCCAGTTGAGGAGCCCTGCGGGCGGGCCCATGGTCAGGCGTGGGTCACGCCCGGGGCGGTCGGGCCCGGTTGCTCAACAGAGGGTAGCGTACATGTCAGTGATTTCCAGATTTGCGGTCGCGGCGCTCGTCGCAGGCGCCGCGTTCGCGGCCGCGCCGAGCCAGGCGGCCACCTGCAGCACGGCGAGCCTGAGCGCCTCCACCGCCTGCCAGGGCAAGCTTGGCACGGGCGCCGGGGCGGCCGAGATGAACGCCTTCAAGAAGGGCGTGGGCGCCTTTGGCGTCACCGGCTGGACCGATCTCGGCCGGGTCGAGACCGGGGCGGCCGACGGCGCCTTCGCCGACGGCGCCCTCGCGCTGACCAGCGAGAAGGGCGGCACGGCCGGGTCGTGGTCGCTCGCGCCGGGGCTGAAGTTCGCCAAGGGCGCCGCCTATGCGCTGATCCTCGAGGGCTGCCGGGAGACGGTCGCGTACCTGCTCGACACCTCGTCGGCCTCCGGCGCCTGGTCGAACCTCGACCTCCTCGGCAAGAACGGCAAGAAGCTGACCGAAATGCACGCCGCGACGCTGGTCGGCACCGCCAGCCCGGCGCCGGTGCCGCTGCCGGCCGCGGGCCTGCTGATGATCGGCGGGCTCGCCAGCCTCGGCGCCGCCGCCCGGCGCCGGTCCGCCTGACCGCAGGCGACGACGGGGCGGGGGCCCGCGGCCCCCGGGCGGGTGGCGAGGGCTCGCCCCTGCGCGGCGCGGCCTGCGGATCGGCCCCTGCGCGGCGCGGCGTGCGGTTGGCCCTTGCGCGGCGCGACGCGCCGGGGCAAACCGGGAACATGACCGGCGCCTCGCAGGACCTGACGCTCGCCGGCGCGCGGCTCGCGGCGCGCGCCTCGGGGGCGCTGTGGTGGGAGGCGGAGCGGCTGCTTTGCGTCGCCGACCTGCACCTCGGCAAGTCGGAGCGGCTGGCGCGGCGCGGCGGCGCGCTGCTGCCGCCCTACGAGACGGCGGAGACGCTCGACCGGCTGGCGGCGGAGATCCGGCGGCTGGCGCCGGCGACGGTGGTCTGCCTCGGCGACAGCTTCGACGACCTCGCCTGCGCCGGCGCGCTCGCGCCGCGCGACGCGGAGCGGATCGCCGCGCTGGCGGCCGGGCGCGACTGGGCATGGATCGCCGGCAACCACGACCCCGGGCCGCTGGCGCTGCCGGGGGCGCATCTCGCCGAGCTGCGCCGCGGCGGGCTGGTCTTTCGCCACGCCGCGCTGGCCGAGGCCGAGGGCGGCGAGGTCTCCGGGCATTTCCACCCGAAGTTCCGCCTGTCGGCGCGGGGGCGGGCGATCGTGCGCGCCTGCTTCCTGCACGACGCGCGGCGGCTGATCCTGCCGGCGTTCGGCGCCTATACGGGCGGCCTGCGCGCCGACCACCCGGCGCTGGTCGCGCTCTTCGAGCCGCCAGCGCGGGCGATCCTGACCGGCGAGCCCTGCGTCGCCGTGCCGATGCCGCTCGCGGCCGCGCGCGCGCCCTGCGCGGGCGACGGCCGTGGCTGAGCCGCGCGACCCGGACTTCGCCGCGCGGGTGCGGGCGAGCTTCGCCCGGCAGGGGATGATGCGGCTCCTCGGGGCCGAGCTCGTCGCCGTCGAGGCGGGGCGCGTGGCCATCGCCGCGCCGGTGCGGCCGGAGACCTCGCAGCAGCACGGCTACGCCCATGCCGGCCTCGCCTGGACGATCGGCGACAGCGCTGCGGGCTATTCGGCGCTGAGCCTGACCGGGGCGGGCGAGGAGGTGCTGACCTCGGAGATGAAGATCCACCTGCTCGCGCCGGCGCGCGGCGCGCGGCTCGTCGCCGAGGGCAGGGTGCTGCGCGCCGGTCGCCGGCTGATCGTCGTCGCCGCCGAGATCTGGGCCGAGATCTGGGCCGAGGACGCCGCCGCGCCGCGCCGCCACGTCGCGACGATGCTCGGGACGATGATCCCCCTCGCCGGCGGGGAGTGACCCGGCCGGGACGTCAGCCCTGCGCGGCCACCGCCTCGAAGGCCGCGGCCACCGCCATCGCGCCGGGGTCGGGGACGCCGGCGAGGTCGCCGGCCAAGATGTAGGCGGCGCGGCCGGCGCGGGCGCGGGTCATCCCGGCCGTCGCCTCGGCGCCGGCGCGGGCCGCGCGGGCGGCCGCCTCGGTCCCACCGGTCGCCAGCGCCTCGAGCGCCGGGGCGAGCGCGTCGACCGCGGTGCGGTCGCCCTGGCCGGCGCCGCCGTAGAGCCGCACCCGCGCCAACCCCTCGGCCAGGGCCGCCGGCGCGGCGTCGCCGGCGCCGAGCCGCTGGCCGGTCGCGGTGAAGAAGATCGAGAGCAGCACCCCGCTCGACCCGCCCATGCTGGAGGACAGGATCTCGCCGATGCGCGCGCAGGCCGCCGCCGGGTCGGCGAGCGGCAGGGTCGGCAGGGCGGCGAGCACGCTCCGCGCCCCCGCCGCCACCGTGGAGCCGGTGTCGCCGTCGCCCGCCCGCGCGTCGAGCCGGTTCAGCTCGGCCTCCATCGCGACGAGCCGCTTGCAGACCGCCGCCAGCATCGCCTCGAGGCCGGCATGGCCGCTCGCCGGCGCGGCGTCGCGGACGCCGCCGGCCACGGGCAGCGTCGCCACCGCCCCGGGCGCCCGCACCCCCGTCCAGGCGGCGGGCTCGACCGGGCTCGCCAGCGCCTCCGCCCGCGCCGCGTCGAGCCGCATCAGCGACAGCGAGAAGCCGTTCATGTTGAGCGCGGTCATGTAGTGTCCCGGCCCCAGCAGCAGCCCGACCCGCGGCCCGATCGCCGACCGCAGCACGTCGTGGGCGATCACCCCCATCTCGACCGGCGGCACCGCGCCGAGGTTGTTGACGATCAGCGCATGGTCCGCCGCCCCCGCCGGCAGCCGCGCCGCCAGCCGCTCGGCCATCACCCCGACGATCGCGTCGATCTCGCGGAGCGCGATGCGCTCCACCCCGGGCTCGCCGTGGATGCCGAGGCCGAGCTCGGCCTCGTCCTCGCCCATGCGCGCCTCGAAGGGCTGGCCGGGGATGGCGCAGGCCGAGAGCGACACGCCGAGCGAGCGGATGTCGGCCGCCGCCGCCCGCGCCGCCGCCGCCACCTCGGCGAGGGGCGCGCCCGCCTCGGCGAGATGCCCGGCGATCTTGTGGACGAAGAGCGTCCCCGCCACGCCGCGCGGCTGCGGCAGGTCGGGGAGCGCGATGTCGTCGGCGACGATCACCATCTCGACCGCCAGCCCCTCGGCGCGCGCCCGCTCGGCGGCGAGGCCGAAGTTCAGGCGGTCGCCGGTGTAGTTCTTCACGATCAGGAGGCACCCGGCCGGCCCGGTCGCCGCGCGGATGCCCGCGAGCGCCGCCGCCACCGAGGGCGAGGCGAAGATCTCCCCCGAGACCGCCGCCGTCAGCATCCCCCGCCCCACGAAGCCGGCATGGGCGGGCTCGTGCCCGGCGCCGCCGCCCGACACGACCGCCACCTTGCCGGGATCGCGGTCCGCGCGCAGCACGACCTTGATCTCGGGATAGCCGTCGAGCCGCACGAGCCGCCCGCCCGAGCCGGCGACGAGCCCGTCCAGCGCCTCGGTGACGATCGTCTCGCGCGCGTTGATGAAATGCTTGGCCACCTTCCCCTCCCCCTCTCAGGCGTCCGTGCCGGCGCGCAGCAGGTTGCCGTCCGCGTCGACCAGCGCCAGCTCGCGCATCCCCCAGGGCTTGACCTCCGGCGGCACGTAGCGCGGCACGCCGCGCGCCGGCAGCCCGGCGGCGGCGCAGGCGGCCGCCAGCCCGTCGAGGTCGCCGCTGCGCAGGTAGGCCCCGGCGTCGTTGCGCCCGGGCTCGAGGTCGGCCTTGCGCCAGAAATGCAGCTCCGCCCCGCCGCGGGCGACGATCAGGTACTGCGCCGGGTCGAGGTAGCGCACCGCGAAGCCGAGCCGCGCCCAGAAGGCCGCCGCCGCGTCGAGGTCGCGCGACGGCAGGATCGGCGCCGTCCGGTCGCCCGCCCCGGCCGCGACCGGCGCCGCCAGCGCCGAGACCGCCTCCCAGGCCGCCGGCGACGCCGCCACCGCCGCCCCGCCCCGCCCGAGGTCGCCGGCCTCCGGGAACGGCCCGGTCACGCCGCCCGCCTCGCGGATGATCAGGAGCGCCCCGAGCGCGTCCCAGGAATGCATGTGCGGCTCGACATATCCCGCGAGCCGCCCCGCCGCGACATGGGCGAGCATCAGGGCCCCCGAGCCGTTGCGGAAGAATACGCCCCCCTGCCGCCCCAGCGCCTCGGCCACCCGCCCGATCCACGCCGGATCGGTGCGATGGCTCGCCCCCACCGCCGTCGCGGCGTTCGTCACGTTCACCCCCTCGGGAATCCGCAAGGCCGCGTCGTTCAGCGTCGCGCCCCGCCCGAGCGCCGCGGCGAAGGTCTCGCCATGGGTCGGGACCTCGACCACGCCGACCACCGCCTCGGACCCGCGCGCCACGGCGAGCGCCACGCACCAGGTCGGCATCCCGTGCAGGTAGGGCGAGGTGCCGTCGATTGGGTCGATCACCCAGGTGAACCCCGACGCCCCGGGCTCCGGCCCGTATTCCTCGCCGAGGAAGCCGTCCTCGGGGAAGGCCGCCGCCACCCGGGCGCGGATAAGCCGCTCCACCGCGCGGTCGGCCTCGGAGACGATGTCCTGCGCGCCCGCCTTTTCCTCGATGGCGAGCCCCGCCCGCCGCCGCCAGAAGTCGAGCGCCACCGCGCCGGCCTCGCTCGCCACCGCCAGCGCCAGCGCGCGGCGCGCCTCGATCTCGGGCATCTCTCCTCCGGGCAGGGTCAGAGCGCGAACGGCCTCAGCCGCTCATACGCGGGCCGCGCCGCCTCCGCCAGCGCGGCGAGCGCCCTGTCGCGCGCCGGCGGCGCGAAGCCGGTCGAGGCCTCGACCGAGCCGCGCCACTGCGCCGCCCGGACCCCGTCCGAGGCCCGCCCCCGGCCGGCCCGGCCAGCATCCCACGGCAACCCGAGCGCCGCGCAGAGCCGGCGCGCACCCGCTCGTCGAGGAAGGCCCGGCGGCGGCCGTAGAGGCGCAGGCGCTCCCAAACCCCGTCGCCCACCATGAAGCCCGAATCGTGGACCGAGACCACGGCCTCGGCCTTCGGCCCGAGGACGCCGTCGACCCGAGACCCGCGGGGTCTCGTTTCGCGGGTCGCTCCCGGCGTCGGGGGCAGCCATGGCGCGAGGTTTCGCGGCAGCGGGGCGGCGCGGCAAGCGGCCGGGCGAATTGCATCCATTTCGCCGCGACAAGACGCTTGCGTTTCGCCGCCGAGATGGCACGATCGGACTCAGCGAAACCAGCGAAAGGAGGTGATCCAATGTCTGACGGGACCTTGGAGCTAAAGGTCGGGCACATTCGCGGGGCGGCCGCCTGAGGGCGCGCAAGCCGGGCGAGGCCTGACCGGCCAGCCTCCAAGCTCACGAAGAAAGGGGGGGCCGCGATCCGCGGCCCCCCTCGCCGTTTCCGGGGACCGCCTGCCGTGCTGCGCATCAACGACGCCGTCGCCATCGCCGACTGGGAGCTCGCGGAGAGCTTCGTCCGCGCGTCCGGTCCGGGCGGCCAGAACGTCAACAAGGTCGCCACCGCGGTCGAGCTGCGCTTCGAGGCGGCGCGCTCGCCGAGCCTCGATCCCGCCGCCAAGGCGCGGCTGCGCCGGCTCGCGGGGCGCCGCTGGACGACCGAAGGCGCCCTGATCGTCACCTCCGACCGCCACCGCACCCAGGCCCTGAACCGTGAGGACGCCCGCGAGAAGCTGCGCGCGCTGATCCTCGCCGCGCTGGAGCGCCCGCGCCCGCGGGTGGCGACCCGGCCGACCAAGGGCTCGATCCGCCGCCGTCTCGACGGCAAGGCGCACCGCGGCGCGGTCAAGGCCGCCCGCGCCGCAATCGACGACCCGGACGCCTGACCCGCCCGCGGGGCGTCAACCTTCATGAACAAAGCGTTGCCGCGCCAGATTTTATCCAGATATTTCAGCGCACTGATCGGAATTTCACGCGTGATACCGCGCCCCGCGGCGCAGGCCTATCCCCGCCGCAGAAGGCGATAGACCCCCCACACCACCGCCGTCACCGCCATGCTGCCGAGGATCCCGGCCCGCACCTCGGCAATGTCGGCCGCCCCCGGCGGGGCGGCCCAGAGGCCGAAGGCGTCGAGCGGGCCGGCCGGCGGCAGCAGCAGGATCGCCGCGGCGTTGTTGGCGACATGGAGCCCGATCGCCGCCGAGAGGTCGCCCTCGCGCGCCGTCACGTCGCCATAGGCGAGCCCGATCAGCGCCGCCGCCGCGACGAGCAGCCAGGCGTTCGCTCCGAGCCCCGGGTCGAAATGCAGCGCGCCGAATCCCGCCGCCGGAACCAGCATCCACACCAGCCGCGAGCGGAACCGCGCCGCGAGCTGCTGCTGGAGATAGCCGCGGAACAGGAGCTCCTCCGCCGTCGCCTGCAACGCCACCGCCGGCAGCGCCGCCGCCGCGCCGGCGAGCCACATCAGCCCGCCGCGCAGCTCCGCCCCGCCGGTCAGCGCGATGGGAACCGTGGTGGCGATGCCGACCCCGCCGGCCACCGCCGCGCCGAGGACGAGCGGCCGCGTCGTCAGCCCCGCCGGCCCGACGACGCTCGCGAGGTCGCGCCGATGCAGCCGCCGGAGCGCCAGCGCCAGCCCGCCGATCATGCCCGCGAAGGACAGGAGATAGAGCAGCGCCGCCGCCATCGGTCCCGCCGGGTCGAGCGTCACCGCTAGCCCGATCGCCGTCGCCAGCCACGCCGCGAAGGCGAGCCCGAACCCCGCCGCGGTGCGCCACGTCTCCGCCCGCGCCCGCGCCGGCGCGACCCAGGCTTTGAGGCGGCTCGCGGCTCCCGTCATCGCCCGTCCCTACGCGGCCCCGCCGCGCCCGTCCACCCGAAGCCCGCCACCCGCGCCTCCGCTTGAGAATCCCCCGCCGCTCCCCTATGCGGGGCGGAGCCAAGATCAAGAGCCGAAGGGGAGAAGCCCGTGGACGCGCCGAAGTTCGACAAGTCGAAGCTGCCCAGCCGCCACGTGACCGAGGGGCCGGAGCGCGCGCCGCACCGGTCCTATCTCTACGCCATGGGCCTCTCCGACGCCGAGATCCACCAGCCCCTCGTCGGCGTCGCCACCTGCTGGAACGAGGCCGCCCCCTGCAACATCGCGCTGAACCGCCAGGCGCAGTCGGTGAAGCTCGGCGTCAAGCAGGCCCTCGGCACCCCGCGCGAGTTCACCACGATCACCGTCACCGACGGCATCGCCATGGGCCACGAGGGGATGCGCTCGTCGCTCGCCTCCCGCGAGGCCATCGCCGACACCGTCGAGCTGACCATGCGCGGCCATTGCTACGACGCGCTGGTCGGCCTCGCCGGCTGCGACAAGTCGCTGCCCGGCATGATGATGGCCATGGTCCGGCTCAACGTGCCCTCCGTCTTCATCTACGGCGGCTCGATCTTGCCCGGCCGCGCGCCCGCCGGCGCCGCGGTGCCGGAGGACTTCGCCAACCGCGACCTGACCGTGCAGGACCTCTTCGAGGCGGTCGGCCGCCACCAGGCCGGCACGCTCGGCAACGCCGCGCTCGACATCCTCGAGCGCGTCGCCTGTCCCTCCGCCGGCGCCTGCGGCGGCCAGTTCACCGCCAACACCATGGCCTGCGTCTCCGAGGCGATCGGGCTCGCGCTCCTCAACTCCTCCGGCGCGCCGGCGCCCTACGAGAGCCGCGACCAGTACTCGACGGCCAGCGGCATGGCGGTGATGAACCTCCTCGCCAAGGGCATCCGCTCCCGCGACGTCGTGACCCGCAAGAGCCTCGAGAACGCCGCCCGCGTCGTCGCCTGCACCGGCGGCTCGACCAACGGCGGCCTGCACCTGCCGGCGATCGCCCACGAGGCCGGCATCGACTTCACGCTTCAGGACGTCTGCGACATCTTCAAGGACACCCCCTACTTCGTCGACCTGAAGCCCGGCGGCAAATACGTCGCCAAGGACCTCTACGAGGCCGGCGGCGTGCCCGTCGTGATGAAGGAGCTGATGCGCGCCGGCCTGATCCATGGCGAGTGCATGACCGCCTCCGGCCGCACCCTCGGCGAGGAGCTCGACGATATCCGCGGCGAGGCCGACGGCCGCGTCATCCACCCGATCGACACGCCGATCACCCGCACCGGCGGCGTCGTCGGCCTCAAGGGCAACCTCGCCCCCGAGGGCGCCATCGTGAAGGTCGCCGGCATCGCGCCGGAGGACCAGGTCTTCACCGGCCCGGCCCGCGTCTTCGAATGCGAGGAGGACGCCTTCGCCGCCGTGCAGAACCGCACCTACGAGATCGGCGAGGTCCTCGTCATCCGCAACGAAGGCCCGAAGGGCGGCCCGGGGATGCGCGAGATGCTCGCCACCACCGCGGCGCTCTCCGGCCAGGGCATGGGCAAGAAGGTCGCGCTGATCACCGACGGCCGCTTCTCCGGCGCCACCCGCGGCTTCTGCGTCGGCCATGTCGGCCCCGAGGCCGCGCTCGGCGGCCCCATCGGCCTCGTCGCCGACGGCGACATGATCACCATCGACGCGGTCAACGGCACGATCGCCGTCGCCCTGACCGACGCCGAGCTCGAGGCGCGCCGCGCCCGGTGGAAGGGCCCGCGCAAGACCATCTACACCTCCGGGGCGCTCTGGAAATACGCCGAGCAGGTCGGCCCGACCTGGCAGGGCGCGGTCACCCACCCCGGGGCCAAGGCCGAGGCCCACGTCTACGCGGACCTCTGACATGCGCCGCGCCGCCCTCCTCGCCGCGGCCGCCGCCGCGCTCGCCGCCTGCGTGCCGACGACCGGCGCCGGCCCCGACCGCGCCACCATCACCGTCGCCGGCCGCGACGTCACCATCGCCGCCCCCCGCGGCTTCTGCGTCGACCCGGCCGCGACCAACGTCTCCGCCTCCGGAGCCTTCGTCCTTGCCTCGGACTGCGCGCTCCTCGGCTCCGAGGGCGTGCTCGGCGAGGGCGACGCCGACCCGCTCGACGCGGTGCTGACCGCCAGCGTCTCCGCCGCCCAGCTCCCGGCGTCCGGCACGCTCCCCGACATCGAGCGCTTCGTCGCCACTCCCGCCGGCCGCGCCGCGCTGGGCCGCTCGGGGCGCCCCGAGCGCATCAAGGTGCTGGCCACCCGCACCCGCGGCGAGGTGCTCTACGTCCTCGTCGAGGACCGCGGCCCGCAGCCGATCGCCGGCATCGAGCCCCGCTTCTGGCGCGCCTTCCTCGCCGTCGACGGCCGCATGACCGTGCTGACCGTCCTCGGCTTCGAGGGCGCCGGCGTCGACCCCACCGCCGGCCTCGCCCTGATCCAGCGCTTCGCCGACACCGTCCAGGCCGTGAACCGCCCCGCCTGAGCCGGCCTAACCGCGCCGGCCCTTGATCATCACCCACGCCGCGAAGGCGCGCCGGTCCTTCATCGGCGCCTTCCCGAAGGCGCGCAGCGCCACATCGGCCGCCTCGATGTCGGTCAGCACCTCCGAGCGCGTGAAGCGCGCCTCGGGGTCGTAGTCCGCCAGATGCCGCTTCCGCTGCGCCAGCACGAAGAGGTTGCCGAAATCCTCGATCGCCTTCGGAAACCTCCGCATGACCGACTGGTCCTTGCAGCGGTCCGAGGCGTTGCCGTGCTCGATCGCCCGGTAGGCCTGAAGCCACGCCTTCCGGCTCCGGTCCGCGCTGCTGCCGCCGATGAAGCAGTCGGCGCAGTTTCGGCAGACGGCGTGGAACAGCGCGTAGTAGTTGGTGCTCACGGCGCGCCGCAGGTCGGACTGCCGCGGCTTGCCGCTCAGCCGCGCCAGCCGGCGGGCCGTGGCGATGAGGTCAAGCGGCTTCAGCGGCGGCTTCCGCCTTCGAGACGAACGCGACGACCGGGAAACGCTCCTCCGCGACGTCGTGCAGCCGCGAGCGCAGATGCCGGATCAGGCCAGCCACCCGCTTCGGGTCCAGCTTGTCGGTCCGCGAGTCGAAGACGATGCGGAACGCGAGGATGCCGTCGCCGGCCTCGTCCTCGGTCTCCTCCATCGTCACGGATACGATATCGACGCCCTCGAACTGCTCGGCGATCACCTCGCTGGCCAGACGCCGGATCTCCGCGGCTTCGGTCGACATGGCGCGTTCCCCTTTCCCGCCCGCGCAGACTACGCCCGACGGGTCCGGAAAGGAATCCGTCACGGGCGTGACGGAACACTTAAATTCCCCGCGAGCGTGAGCGCATCCCGAGGAACCACCCCCTCGCGCGGACGTTGCCTTCCCATGCCGACATTGGAGGACACCATGGCCTACAGCGACACCTATGCCGACAACGACATCGAGACCCGCGAGAGCGGCAACCTGATCGCCTCCGACAAGGTAGAGGGCACCGCCGTCTACAACCGCGAGGGCGAGCGGCTCGGCAGCGTCCACAACTTCATGGTCGACAAGCAGAGCGGCAAGGTCGCCTACGCCGTCATGAGCTTCGGCGGCTTCCTCGGCATCGGCGACAGCTACCACCCGCTGCCGTGGCAGAGCCTGACCTACGACACCGGCCAGGGCGGCTACGTCGTCGACCTCGACCGTTCGCAGCTCGAGAAGGCCCCGCGCTACGAGCGCGACGAGGATCCGTGGGGCGACCGCGCCTATGGCCGCTCCGTCTACGACTACTACGGCGTCGCCTATCCGTTCTGACGCGCCCGCATCGAGCGCCGGCGCCCCGCGCCGGCGCTTTCGTGTTCCCACGCGGGCCGGCCATCCTCCCGGTCCGCGCGCTCGTTCCCCGGCACGCCCGCCCGTCCGCCCCCCGCCTTCCGCTCCCCCGCGCGCCGTGCCATACCGGCGCCGCCGCCACACGGGAGCCTTGGCATGCGTCTCCTCCTCGCCCTAGCCCTGATGCTGCCGACCGCGGCCGCCGCCGATCCCGGCCTCGCCGGCAGCGAATGGCGACCGCTCGACCTCGCCGGGACGCCGTTCCCCGCCGGCGGCGAGGCCTTCGTCCGCTTCGGGGCCGACGGCGCCCTGACCGGCAGCGGCGGCTGCAACCGCTTCTCCGGGACCTACACGATCGACGGCGACACCCTCACGATTGGCCCCGTGGCCGCCACCCGCATGGCCTGCCCCGAGCCTGCCATGTCCGCCGAGGCCGCGCTCTTCCGCGCCCTCGCCGCCGCCGCCTCCTTCTCCCGCGACGGCGCCGACCTCAACCTCCTCGACGGCGACGGCGTGCCCCTCGCCGCCTTCGCCCAGACCGACTGGGACTGACCCGCCCGCGCATGATCGTCCTCGGCCTCGCCACGATGGGAACGTCCGCCGCCTGTCTCGTGCGGGACGGCGTGCTCGTCGCCGCCATCGAGGAGGAACGCCTCAGCCGCATCAAGAACGACGGCGCCTTCCCGCTGCGGGCCATCGCCGAATGCCTGCGGATCGCGGGCGCCGCCATGGCCGAGGTCGACGCCGTCGCCGTCTACTGGCGGCCCTGGGCGGTCGGGACCCGCATCCGCGGCACGCTCGGCCGCGCCCTGGGCTCGCCCGCCGCCTTCGCCTCGATGGCGACGCGCACCCGCGCCTCGCTCCTCGGCGGCCGCGACCGCGACGCGCGCCCCGAGGAGGGCGGCAGCTGGGCCGACCTCTTCCGCATCCGCCGCATCCTCGCCGCCGCCTTCGGCCAGTGCCGCGCCGAGGTCGCGCATTACGACCACCACCTCACCCACCAGCTCTACGCCGAGGCGCTGCGCGGCTGGCCGACCTGCCTGTCGCTCTCCTACGACGGCGGCGGCGAGAGCGACTCGACCGTGCTGACGCTGGTCGAGAACGGCCGCCGCCGCGACCTGCGCCGGGTGCGCTGGCCGAACTCGCTCGGGCATTTCTACTCGACCTTCACCGGCTACCTCGGCTTCCGGATGCTCGAGGGCGAGTACAAGATGATGGGCCTCGCCCCCTACGGCGAGCCGCGACTGCGCGACCTGCTGCTCGAGCGCGTCCTCCGCGTCGGCCCCGACGGCGCCTACGCCATCGACCCGGCGCTCTGCGACTACCACCGGGCGCTCCGCGGCGACTTCCCCCCGGCGCTCGCCGCCCTCGTCGGCCCGCCCCGCCGCCCGGACGAGGAGCCGACCGAGGGCCATCTCGTCCTCGCCGCCTCCGTGCAGGCCGCCTTCGAGACCGCCCAGCGCCGCCTGCTCGCCTGGGCCCGCGCGGCGCACCCCGACGCCACCCGCCTCGCCCTCTCGGGCGGCTGCGCCCTCAACGTCACCGCCAACGGCCGCGTCCTGCAATCGGGGCTCTTCGAGGAGATCGTCGCGCCCCCCGCGCCGCACGACGCCGGCTGCGCCATCGGCGCCGCGCTCGCCCACCTCGCGGCCCGGGGCCTGCCCGCCCCCGACGTGACCAGCCCCTATCTCGGCCCCTCCTTCACCGACGACGAGATCGCGCGCGCCTTCCGCGACCTCGGCCTGCCGCTCCCCCGCCGCGCCGACGAGGCGGCCCGCGTCGCCGCCGCGGTGGAGACGCTGGCCTCGGGCGGCGTCGTCGCCTGGCACCAGGGCCGTACCGAGTTCGGCCCGCGCGCGCTCGGCGCGCGCTCGATCCTCGCCGACCCGCGCGACGACGCCATCCGCGAGACGCTGAACGCCAAGATCAAGAAACGCGAGCTCTTCCGCCCCTTCGCCCCCTCGACCACCGCCGAGGCCGCCGGCGACTACTTCGAGCTGGCGCAGGAAAGCCCCTACATGAACATCCTCGCCAACGTCCGCCCCGCGAAGCGGTCGGTCATCCCCGCCGTCACCCATGTCGACGGCACCGCCCGCGTCCACACCGTGACGGCCGAGGCGAACCCCCTTTACCACCGCCTGATCACCGCCTTCGGCGCCCGCACCGGCGTCCCGGTCCTCCTCAACACCTCCTTCAACATCCAGGAGCCGATCGTGAACACCCCCGAGGAGGCGATCCGCACCTACCTCCGCTCCGACATCGACCTCCTCGCCCTCGGCGGCTTCCTCGCCGACCGCCCCTGGCGCGAGGCCGCGGAGGCGCGGGCGTGAGCGCCGCGTCAACGAGACGTGAAAAAATGGCAAGCCGGATTCCAGCCGGATTCCAGCCCCCTTCCAGCACCGGTTTCCCCAGCCTTTCCCGCCGCTTCGCCGCCGTCGCCCCGGAACGCGCCGCATGACCCGCGACGCCTGGCTCTCGATCGACTTCGAGGACATCGCCCACGACTTCCGCCGCGAGCACGGCATCGACCCCGACGGTCCGGTCCGGCGAGACGCCCTCTTCGCCGCCTACGAGGCCATCGAGACCTTCCTCCAGGCCGAGCTTGCCGGCGTCCGCCTCACCTTCTTCACCACCGGGATCGTCGCGGCGAAATGCCCCGAGATCGTCGCCGAGATCGCCGGCGACGGCCACGAGATCGCCTGCCACTACCACTTCCACGACCCCTGCCGCCTCGACCCGCCGGAGGTCTTCGACGCCAACCTCGCCCGCGCCATCGACGCCCTGGAGGCCGCCTCCGGCCAGCGCGTCCTCGGCTTCCGCGCCCCCCGCTTCTCGCTAAGCGCCTCGGACACCGCGCATTTCCGCGCCCTCGAAAACCGCCTCGCCTACGACAGCTCGCTCAACGCCGCCTCCGCGGCCGAGGCGGACGCCATGCGCCGCGCCCTCGGCCTCGAGCGCCTCGCCCTCTTCCCCGTCGCCCGCGAGAAGGCCTCCGCGCTCCTCCCCCCGGTCAAGTCCGGCGGCAGCTACCTCAAGCTCTTCCCCGGCGCCGTGACGCTCCGCGCCCTGGACATGGCCGCCGCCGCCGGCCTCCGGCCGATGGTCTACCTCCACCCCTACGAGTTCGTCGCCGACCGCTCCTTCCAGGTCGCCATGCGCGACATGACCGGAATGCCCGCCGCCCGCCGCCTCTACTGGGCGCTGCGCCAGTCGCAATGGCACAGCGCCGGCAACCACAGCGTCCTCGGCAAGCTCCGCCGCATCGCCGCCGCCTGGCGCCTCGCCGGCCCCATGCGCGACCTTCTTCCGGATTGATAAGCTACATCAACTAGTTGATCGCTGTCCCACTGTGGGACGCCCCGGCGCCTACCGCCCCAGCTCGTCCATCACCGCCACCAGCGCGGCGCTGATCCCCGGCTCCGACAGCGCATGTCCCGCCGTCGCCACCATCTCCAGCCGTGACCCCGGCCAGGCCTCGTGCAGCGCCAGCGCAGTATGCGGCGGGCAGATCATGTCGTAGCGGCCCTGCACGATCCGCCCGGGGATATGCGCGATCCGGCCCATGTCGCGCATCACCTGGCCGTCCTCCTCCAGGAAGCCGCCGTTGATGAAATAGTGGTTCTCCAGCCGCGCGAACGCCAGCGAATAGGACGACGACGGATACCCCCGCCCCTCGCCCGGATCGAGCACCGCGAGCGCGCTCTCCCAGCCCGCCCAGGCCCGCGCGAAGCGGCCCTGCGCCTCGGCGTCCTCCCCGAACAGCCGGCGGTGATAGGCCCCGATCAGGTCGCCCCGCTCCGCCTCCGGAACCATCCCCTCGAAGACCCGCCACTGCGCCGGCCAGAACCGCCCCGCGCCGCCGCCATAGAACCAGTCGAGCTCGGCCCGGGTCATCGTGAAGACCCCGCGCAACGCCAGCGCCTCGACCCGCTCGGGATGCGCCTGCGCATAGAGCAGCGCGAGGCAGGCCCCCCACGAGCCCCCGAACACCGTCCACCGCTCGATCCCGAGATCGACGCGAATCCGCTCGATGTCGGCGACGAGGTCCCAGGTCGTGTTGTTCTCCACGCTCGCATGCGGGCTCGACCGCCCGCAGCCGCGCTGGTCGAACAGCACCGCCCGATAGCGCTTCGGATCGAAGAACCGCCGCATCCCCGGCGAGCAGCCGCCTCCCGGCCCGCCATGCAGCACCACCACCGGCTCCCCGTCGGGCCGGCCGCATTGCTCGACATAGACCCGGTGTCCGCCCGGCATGTCGAGCAGCTGCTGCCGGAACGGCTCGATCGGGGGATAGAGCGCGCTCCGCGGGCCGGTCCCGCCCTGCCCGAGGTTTTCCTTCATCTGCGCGCCGGGTAAGTCATGGGGCAGAGCATCGCAGGTTGGCAAAATGAGCGCAACGCAAACAGGCAGCGTCGACCCCGCCGAGGTCGCCAAGTTCGAGGCGATGGCCGCGGAATGGTGGGACCCGAACGGCAAGTTCAAGCCGCTGCACATGCTGCAGCCCTGCCGGCTCGACTACGTGATCGCCCAGATCGCCGCCGAGTTCGCCCGCGACCCGAAGGCCGACCGCCCCTTCGCGGGCCTGCGCCTGCTCGACATCGGCTGCGGCGGCGGCCTCCTCTGCGAGCCGATGGCGCGGCTCGGGGCCGAGGTCGTCGGCGCCGACGCCGCCGCCCGCAACATCCCCGTCGCGCGCCTCCACGCCGGGCAGTCCGGCCTCGCCATCGACTACCGCCACACCACCGCCGAGGCGCTCGCCGAGGCGGGCGAGAGCTTCGACGTCGTGCTCAACATGGAGGTGGTCGAGCACGTCGCCGACCCGGCCGCCTACCTCGCCTCCTGCGCGGCGCTGCTGCGGCCCGGCGGGCTGATGATCTGCTCGACCCTCAACCGCAACCCGAAGTCCTTCCTGATGGCGATCGTGGGGGCCGAGCACGTCATGCGCTGGCTGCCCAAAGGCACCCACGACTGGCGCAAGTTCCTCACCCCCGACGAGCTCTTCGGCCTCCTCCGCGGCGCCGGCCTCGACCCGGTCGACCGCAAGGGCTTCGTCTTCGACCCGCTCGGCTGGTCCTGGCGCATCTCCGACCGCGACCTCTCGGTCAACTACGTCACCGCCAGCGTGAAGCCGGCATAGGCCCGCGCCGGCCCGGGGGGCCGGCGCGCCGCCCGCGTCAGAGGACGAAATCCGCCAGCGTGTACGAGCCCGCGCCGGTCGCCCCGTCGGTGATGCGGATGGCGAACTCGGGATCCACGTCGGCGTCGAGGTTGGCGTAGACGAAGGTGTCCTGCCCGACGTCCACCGTCCACAGCCCCCCCGCCGCCGTCGAGCCGAAGGTGAAGGCGCCGTTGCCCGCCCCCGACCCGTTCGCGTCGATCCCGGACACGTCGATCCGGTCGCCCGGGCTCCCCCCGGCCCCGTCGAAGGCGACGATCACGTCCGGCGTCCCGAAGGCCGAGTCGCCCACCGACTGGAACACGAACGTGTCGTTGCTCGCCCCGCCGTTCAGCGTGTCGACTCCGGCCCCGCCGATCAGCACGTCGTTCCCGCCGCCGCCATTCAGCGTGTCGTTCCCGGCGAGCCCGCGCAGCGTGTTTCCGAGCCCGTTCCCGCCGATGGTGTTGTTGGCGGCGTTGCCGTTTCCGACCAGCGCCACCACCCCGGTGAGCGTCAGCCGCTCGAACCCGTCCGCCAGCGTGAAGTCGAACGGCGCCTGCACCAGGTCGTTGCCCCCGGACGTGGCCAGGCTCTCCACCATCACATCGCCGGCCTCGCTCAGCACATAGGTGTCGTTGCCGTTCCCGCCGGTCATCACGTCGGCCCCGAGACCGCCGTCCAGCGTGTCGTTGCCGTCGTTGCCGCGCAGGTCGTCCACCCCGTCGAGCCCGCGCAGCGTGTCGTTGCCGAGACCGCCCTGGAGCAGATTCGCGCCCGCCGTGCCGGTCAGCGTGTCGCCGAAGGCCGAGCCGAGCAGGTTCTCGAATCCGCTCAGCGTGTCCACCCCCGCGCCGACCGTGTTCTGCGCCACGGCGACCGACAGGTTCACCACGACGAGGTTCCCCGCCGAGGCGTAGCTCGCCGTGTCCACGCCGCCGAGCCCGTTCAGGATATCCGTCCCGGTGCCGCCCTCGATGACGTTCGCCCCTGCCGTGCCGGTCAGCGTGTCGTTGTTGGACGACCCGATCAGGTTCTCGATCGAGGTCAGCGTGTCGAGCCCGGCGCCGAGCGTGTTCTGCTGCCCGGCGATGCGCAGGTCGACCGTCACCGCCCCCGCGCCCACATAGCTGGCCGTATCGCTACCGCCGCGGCCGTCGATGATGTCGTTCCCGGCCAGCCCGCGGATCACGTTCGCGCCCGTCGTGCCGCGCAAGGTGTCGGAGTTGGTCCCGCCGGTCAGGTTCTCGAACCCCGAGATCGTGTCGGTCCCGCCGCCCCCGGTGGCCTGCGGCGCGGTGATCGCGAGGTCGACATTCACCACCTGGGCGGTCCGCTCGTAGCTCAACTCGTCGGTCCCGGCGCCGCCGGAGATCGTGTCGTTCCCGTTCGAGGCGACGATCCGGTCGTTGCCGTCCCCGCCGATCAGCGTCGACGCCCCGACGGAGACGATGACGTCGTTCCCCGCGCCGCCGTCGGCCGTGTCGCCGACATTGACCAGCAGCGTGTCGTTCCCTGCCTCGCCGAACAGCTGGTCGGCGGCGCTGTCGTTCTGGTCGATCGCCGTGCCCGACCGGCCGGCGAGGAAGTCGTCGCCGGCGCCGCCCCGCAGGACGTCCGCGCCGAGGCCGCCAAGGAGCACATCGTTCCCGCCGAATGCGTTCAGCGTGTCGTTGCCCGCATCGCCGTTGAGCTCGTCCGCCCCGGCGGCGGCGTTCACCGTGTCGTCGCCGTTGCCGCCGAAGAACCAGATCTTGCCGAGATAGCCTGCATTGAAGGTGATGACGTCGTTCTGCACAGAGCCGTTGAGCTGAAAGCCCTCGGTCAGGGTGGCGCTCAGCGTCACGCTCGCCGTGCCGCCGGCGGTCAGGTCCAGCTCCGCGTCGTCGTCGGTCGCCTCGACGCCCGAGACCACGGCGAACTGCGCCAGCTGCGCCGTGGTCATCTCCGCGACGGGGAAGACGCGCCCTCGAAGGTTCAGCTGCTCCACCCCGACGATCGTCGAGCCGGTGACGTCGTAGCTCCCGGTGATGTGCAGGATGTCGTAGCCCGCCCCGCCGTTCAGCATGAGGGGCGCGTCGTCGCTTACCTCGAGCATGTCGTCGCCCGCGCCGCCATTGGCGGTGTCGCCCTCGCGCGCGATCAGGAGGTCGTCGCCCGCCCCGCCGTTCAGCGTGTCGATCCCGTCGCCGCCGTCGAGAATGTCGCTCCCGCCGAGGCCGTTCAGCGTGTCGTTCCCGTCCTCGCCATCGAGCTCATCCGCGCCCGCGCCGGCGTTGACGACGTCGTTCCCCTCGTCGCCGAAGAACCAGATCTTGCCGAGATAGCCCGCGTTGAAGGTGATGCGGTCGTCCTGCTCCGAGCCGTTGAGCTGGAAGCCCTCGCTCAGGGTGGCGCTCAGGTTCACGCTCGCCGCGCCGCCCGTCGTCAGCGTCAGCTCGGCGTCGTCGTCGGTCGCGGTGGAGCCGGAGACGAGGGAGAACTGCGCGAGCTGCGCTGTGGTCATTTCGGCCGACGGAAAGACTCGACCGCGCAGGTTCAACTGCTCGATCCCGGAGAGCGTCGCGCCGGTGATGTTCCAGCCGCCGGTGATGTGCAGGA
Source organism: Amaricoccus sp. (assembly GCF_017993425.1). Taxonomy (GTDB): domain Bacteria; phylum Pseudomonadota; class Alphaproteobacteria; order Rhodobacterales; family Rhodobacteraceae; genus Amaricoccus. The sequence goes on along the minus strand of NZ_JAGOMQ010000012.1, from coordinate 69,167 downwards.
TGTCGTAGCCGGCCCCGCCGCTCAGCACGAGGGGCTCGTCGTCGCTCACCTCCAGCACGTCGTCGCCGGCGCCGCCGAAGCCGCTGTCGTCCTCGCGGATGATCAGCCTGTCGTTCCCCTCGCCGCCGTTCAGCGTGTCGATGCCCGTGCGCCCGTCGAGGGTGTCGTCGCCCCCGAACCCGTTCAGCGTGTCGTTCTCGGCCCCGCCGTTCAGCGTATTGGGATTGTCGTCGCCGTTGATGACGGCCATTGCCGGTCTCCTCACCCCAGACGCCGCGAGAAATCCGGCGCGTTGTCACCCGTGGCGCAGGGTAACAACGCCGGCTCGGCCTCGCAATGGGCGTGAATTCCGCAGTACTCGCAGGCCGATACTTCGGCCGCGTCGGCCCAAAGGGCCGGCGCGGCTTTTGTGTCAGAGGATGAAGTCCGCCAGCGTGTACGAGCCCGCGCTGGTCGCCCCGTCGGTGATGCGGATGGCGAACTCGGGATCCACGTCGGCGTCGAGGTTGGCGTAGACGAAGGTGTCCTGCCCGACGTTCACCGTCCATAGGCCCCCCGCCGCCGTCGAGCCGAAGGTGAAGGCCCCGTCGCCGGCCCCCGCTCCGTTGGCGTCGATCCCGGAGACGTCGATCCGGTCCCCCGGGTTCGGCCCGGCCACGTCGAAGGCGGTGATCACGTCCGGCGTCGCGAAGGGCGAGTCGCTGACCGACTGGAACACGAACGTGTCGTTGTTCGCCCCGCCGTTCAGCGTGTCGACCCCGGCCCCGCCAATCAGCACGTCGTCGCCGCCGCCGCCGTTCAGCGTGTCGTTGCCCGCGAGACCGCGCAGCGTGTTCGCCAGCGAGTTGCCGCCGATGGTGTTGTTCGCCGCGTTGCCGTTACCGACCAGCGCCACCGTCCCCGTCAGCGTCAGCCGCTCGAACCCGTCGGCCAGCGTCCAGTCGACCGCCGACTGCACCAGGTCGTTGCCGCCGCTGGCCGCGACGTCCTCTGAGAGCGTGTCGCCCGCCTCGCTCACCACATAGGTGTCGTTGCCGGTCCCGCCCGCCATCACGTCGGCGCCGGCGCCTCCGTCCAGCGTGTCGTTGCCGTCGTTGCCGCGCAGGTCGTCCACCCCGTCGAGGCCGCGCAGCGTGTCGTTGCCGACGCCGCCCTGCAGCAGGTTCGCGCCCGCGTTGCCGGTCAGCGTGTCGTTGAGCGACGAGCCGAGCAGGTTCTCCACGCCGGTGATCGTGTCGATGCCGGCGCCGATGGTGTTCTGCGCGGCGGTCAGCGACAGGTTCACGCTCACCCCGATCGTCGCCGAGGCGTAGCTCGCCGTGTCGACGCCGCCGAGGCCGCTGATCGTGTCGTTGCCGTCGCCGCCCTCGAGCACGTTGGCCCCGGTGCTGCCGATCAGCGTGTCGTCGCCCGACGACCCGATGAGGTTCTCGATCGCGATCAGGGTGTCGAGCCCGGCGCCCAGCGTGTTCTGCTGCCCGGCGATGCGCAGGTCCACCGTCACCGCCGCGGTCCCGACATAGCTCGCCGTGTCGGCGCCGCCGCGGCCGTTGAGGGTGTCGTTGCCGCCGAGGCCGCGGAGCACGTTGGCCCCCGCGGTGCCGAGCAGCGTGTCGGAGCCGAAGCCCCCCGTCAGGTTCTCGAAGCTCGTCAGCGTGTCGAACCCGCTGCCGGCGCCGGTGTTCTGCGCCGCCGTGATCTGGAGGTCGACGGTGACCGGGCTGCCGGTCTGCTCGTAGCTCACCGTGTCCGTGCCGGCGTTGCCGCTCATGATGTCGTTGCCGAACGAGCCGATCACGTAGTCGTTGCCGTCGCCGCCCGACATCGTCGCCGCCCCGGAGGCGATCAGCCGGTCGTCGCCCGCCCCGCCGTCGCCGACGTCGAGCGCGCTCATCGCCAGCGTGTCGTTGCCGTCCTCGCCGAAGAGCTGGTCCGACGCCGAGTCGTTCGAATCGCCGAACGCGCTGCCCGAGTAGCCGACGATGAGGTCGTCGCCGCCGCCGCCGCGCAGCGTGTCCGTGCCGAGACCGCCCTGCAGGTTGTCATTGCCGCCGAAGCCGAACAGCCGGTCGTTGCCGCCCTCGCCGGCGATGTAGTCGATGCCGCCGCCGCCGTTGATGGTGTCGTTGCCCTCGCCGGCGGTGGTCGTGGTGTTGATCGTCCGGGTCGGGTCGTAGGTGATGATGTCGTTCCCGGCCGAGCCGTAGAGCCGGAACCCGGCTGTCAGCGTCGAATCGAGGAAGATGTCCGCCGTTCCGGCCGCCGTCAGCGACACCTGTGCGCTCGTGTAGTTCGACGCATAGCCCGAGACGAGCTGGAACTGGTCGAGCTGCGCCGCGGTCATCTGCACGTTGCCGTAGGCGTTGAGCTGCTCGATCCCGATGATCGTCGAGCCCGAGACGTCGTAGCTCGAGTTGAACCGCAGGATGTCGCGGTCCGACCCGCCGTCGATCGTCGCCGGGCCGCTCTCCCACACGTCCATGATGTCCGCGCCAGAGCCGCCCGCGCCGGTGTCGCCGGCGCGAACCCGGACGACGTCGTTGCCGCCGCCGCCGTTCAGCGTGTCGATGTCCGCGCCGCCGTCGATCAGGTCGTCGCCGCCGCCGCCGTTCAGGGTGTCGGCGCCGTTGCCGCCGTCGAGGCTGTCGTTGCCGGCGCCGCCGTTCACCCGGTCGTTGCCGTCGCGCATGATGGCGAAGATCGGGGTGGTCCGCGCCGGATCGAAGGTGATGTTGTCGTTCTGCGCCGAGCCGTAGAGGTAGAAGTACGCCGTCAGCGTGGTGTCGAGCCGCAGGTTGCTCACCACGCCGCCGGCGGTCAGCTCGATCTGCCCGGTCGTGTAGTTCGACGCATAGCCGGAGACGAGCTGGAACGAGTTGAGCTGCGCCGCGGTCATCTGCGCGTTGCCGTAGACGTTGACCTGCTCGACGCCCGTCACCGTGGCGCTGCTGATGTCGTAGCTGCTCTCGAAGCGGATGGTGTCGCGGTCCCCGCCGCCGTTGATCACCGCGGGCAGCGAGCCGTTGATCGAGAAGAGGTCGAGCCCCGCCCCGCCGATCGCGGTGTCGCCGGCCCGGACGCGGATCGTGTCGTCGCCGGCGCCGCCGTTCATCGCGTTGACGCCCGCGCCGCCGTCGAGCAGGTCGTTGCCGCCGAGGCCGTTCAGCGTGTCGTCGCCGTTCTCGCCGTTGAGGTTGTCGTTGCCGGCGCCGCCGTTCACCGTGTCGTTGCCGTCGCGCATGAAGGCGTTGATCGTCGTCGCGCGGGTCGGATCGAAGGTGATGATATCGTTCTGCGCCGAGCCGTACAGGTAGAAATAGGCGCTCATCGTCGGGTTCAGCGCCACGCTCGCCGTGCCGCCCGCCGTCAGCGTCACCTGCCCGGTCGTGTAGTTGCTGGCGTAGCCCGCGACCTCGGAGAACTGGTTGAACTGCGCCGCCGTCATCCGCACGTCGCCGTAGACGTTCAGCTGCTCGATCCCGACCAGCGTCGCGCCGGTGATGTCGTAGCTGCTCTCGAAGCGCAGGATGTCGTAGTCGGCGCCGCCGTTCAGCACCGCCGGCAGCGAGGCGTTCACCGACAGGATGTCGTTGCCGGCCGCGCCGTTCGCGGTGGTGCCGGCGCGCACGCGCAGCAGGTCGTCGCCGCCGCCGCCGTTCAGCGTGTCGACGCCGGTCCCGCCGTCGAGCGTGTCGGCGCCGCCGCCGCCGTTCAGCGTGTCGTTGCCGTCCTGGCCGTTCAGGTTGTCGTTGCCGGCGCCGGCGTTCACCGTGTCGTTGCCGACGCCGCCCCAGAACGTCACGTTGACCGTGCGCAGCGGGTCGAAGGTGATGTTGTCGTTCTGTGCCGAGCCGTAGAGCGTGAAGCCCGAGGTCAGCGTCGAATCGAGGAAGACGTTTGCCGTCCCGCCCGCCGTCAGGGTGATCTGGCCGCTGGTGTAGCCGGCCGCGTAGCCGGAGACGAGCTGGAACAGGCCGAGCTGCGCCGCCGTCATCTGCACGTTGCCGTAGAGATTGACCTGCTCGACCCCGGTGACCGTCGCGCCGGAGATGTCGAAGCCGTTCTCGAAGCGGATGATGTCGTAGCCGGCGTTGCCGTTCAGCTGCGCCGGCAGGCTCTCGACGATCGACAGGATGTCGTCGCCGGCCCCGCCGTTGCCGATGTCGCCGAGGCGCATCCGGAGCAGGTCGTCGTCGTCGCCGCCGTTCAGCGTGTCGATGCCCGCGCCGCCGTCGAGCGTGTCGTTGCCGCCGAGCCCGTTCAGCGTGTCGGCGGCCGCCGTTCCGTTCAGCGGATCCGGGCCAGGCCCGCCATTGATCACCGCCATGATGTCTTCCCCTCTCGTTGGACTGTCCACGGCTCGCCGGATACTCGCGCCGCGGCAGAACAAATCCGCCGCGCACGCGTTCTCAAGCGACCCGTTCTAGGTGAGCGCCGCTAAACCACAGGTTGTTATCCTGCGCCGTGACACATTCTAGTTCTGAAGTTGGCTGCGCCTGCCGGTTCAATTGCGACAAGTTACCAGTCCGGCGGGCTTCGCGCAACCATCGTGGAAGGATCGCCTACCCACGCGCCGCGCGAACTGCCCCCGCTGGACCGAAACTGGTCCTATCCGGAACAATCGTCATGCGATGGGATACGCCGGCAAGGACGCGTGCAACCCCCGGCGGAACAGCCTTGCCTTTCCGAGGCCGCGGCGCAAATGTCGGTGCAAAGACCATCATTGCATGCGGGAGGCGAGTATGGGCATCCGCACGTTGGCGCGCGAACTGGATCTCTCCATCGGCACGGTTTCGAGGGCGCTCAACGGCCGCCCCGACGTCAACGAGTCGACGCGGGCCCGGGTCAAGGCCGCCGCCGCGGCCGCGGGCTACGAGCCCAACCAGTCCGGCCGCAGCCTGCGCAAGGGCTGCACCGGCATGGTCGCCGCCCTCGTCCCCACCTCGGTGATCGGCCCGCAGGTCGATTCGATCTTCGGCCGGGTCTTCGAGGGCGTCCGCCGCACCCTGCACCGCGAGGACGTCGACCTCATGGTGCTGTTCCGCGGCCCCGAGGAGGACCCCCTCGCCAACCTCCAGCGCGTCGTCTCCCGCCGCATCGCCGACGCGATCATCCTCACCCAGACCCGCCGCCACGACCCGCGAATCGCCTGCCTCGAGGCCACGGGGACCCGGTTCGTCTGCTTCGGCCGCAGCGCCGATCCGGGCAGCCACCCTTGGGTCGACTTCGACTTCGAGACCGCCGCCGCCGAGGCCGCGCGCGCCTTCGCCGCCGCCGGCCAGCGCCGCCTCGCCCTCGTCACCAACGAGTTCGACCTCAACTACAACGACATCCTGCGCCGGGTCTTCCGCGCCGAGGCCGAGCGCCTCGGCGTCGAGGCGCAGATCCTAGCCACCCGCGCCTACCGCCTCACCGACGACTCCCGCGCCGCCCTCGCCGACCCGGGCCGCGCGCCGACCGCCTTCCTCGCCGGCAACGAGACCATCGCCGCCGGGCTCTACCGCGAGCTCGCCGCCCTCGGCCGCCCCGTCGGCCGCAGCTCCTCGATGATCTGCGCGCTGCCCGCGCTCGCCCCCGGCGCCGTCGCGCCCACGCTGTCGAGCTTCGAGACCGACCTCGACGCCGTCGGCTGCGCGCTCGGCCGCCACCTGCTCGCCATCCTGCCCGGCTTCGGGCCGCGCCGCGCCCCGCCGGTCGGCCCCACCCCCGGCCGCCTCGTGCTCCGCGGCAGCGAGACGGCCCGGGCGCTGCTCACGGCGTGACCCAGGCCCCGTTGCGGGCGGACGACCGCACGCAGGCGTCGACGAAGGCGACGCCCGCCACGCCCTCCTCCAGCGAGGGGAACACCACGTCCGCCGGGACCGCCTTCCCCTCCTGCCGCGCCCGGATCGCCCGCGCCGCCTCGGCGTAGATGTTGGCGAAGCCCTCCAGATAGCCCTCCGGATGCCCCGGCGGCGTGCGCGTCACCCGCGCCGCCTCCGGCCCCGAGCCCGCCCCGCCCCGGGTGATCAGCCGCCGCGGCTCGCCCAGCGGCGTGAACCACAGGTAGTTCGGGTCCTCCTGCGCCCATTCCAGCCCGCCCTTCTCGCCGAAGACGCGCAGCCGCAGCGCGTTCTCGCAGCCGGGCGCCACCTGGCTGCACCACAGCATCCCGCGCGCGCCCCCCTCGAAGCGCAGCAGCACATGCCCGTTGTCGTCCACCCGCCGCCCCGGCACGAAAGCCTGCAGGTCGGCCGCCAAGCTCTCCAGCCTCAACCCCGTCACGAAGCAGGCGAGATTATAGGCATGGGTTCCAATGTCGCCCGTCGACCCGCCCGCCCCGGTCCGCGCCGGATCCGTGCGCCAGTCCGCCTGCTTCTGCCCGCTCTGCTCGATCGGCGTCGCCAGCCAGTCCTGCGCATACTCCGCCTGCACCACCCGGATCTTGCCGAGCAGCCCCTCGGCCACCATCGCCCGCGCCTGCCGGATCATCGGATAGCCGGTGTAGTTGTGCGTCAGCACGAAGAGCGCATCCGACTCCCCCGCGGCCTTCGCCAGCCGCCGCGCCTCGGCGAGCGTCGCGGTCATCGGCTTGTCGCAGATCACGTGGATGCCGCGCTTCAGGAACGCCCGCGCCGCCGGGGCGTGCATGTGGTTCGGCGTGACGATCGCCACCGCCTCGATCCCGTCCTTCAGCCGCGCCTCGCGCTTCGCCATCGCCTCGAAGTCGTCATAGACCCGGTCCGGCGCGAGGCCGAGCGCCGCGCCGCTTGCCCGCGACCTCTCCGGCGTCGAGCTCAGCGCCCCCGCCACCAGCTCGAACTCGCCGTCGATGCGCGCCGCGATGCGATGCACGCCCCCGATGAAGGCGTCCTTGCCGCCCCCGACCATCCCGAGCCGGATCCTGCGCGGCGCGCCCCCGGCCGCGGTTCCCTCGATCGCCATCCTGTCCTCCCTCCCCGGCGCCGCAAGGGCGCACTTTGTCTTATTCTAATAAAATCAACTACATAACCCCCCTATCACGCGTGTTAGCGCGTGCCGGGGAGCCCCGAGGCTCAGGCCGCCAGCCCGGCGCGGATGGCCTTGATCCCGTCCCGCACCACCTCGGTCTCGTCGACGTAGAACTTCCGCCACACCCGCGTCGCGGCGGCCAGCGCCGGCAGCGCCAGCCCGAAGGCCTCGATGGTCAGCCAGCCGTCGTAGCCGACCGCCTTCAGCGCCGCGAGCGTCTCCGCGAGCGGCACATGCCCCTTGCCGGGCGTGCCGCGGTCGTTCTCCGAGATATGGACGTGGGTGATCTGCGTCGCCGTCTCGGCGATGACCCCGACCGGGTCCTTCTCCTCGATGTTGGCGTGGAACGTGTCGTAGAGATACCCGAAGTTCGGCCGCCGCACCGCCCGCACATGCGCCGCCGCCTGCGCCGCGGTGTTGAGCACGTAGCACTCGAACCGGTTCAGCGGCTCGATGGCGAGCGTCAGGTCGCCGGCATAGTCCGCCATCGCCCGATGCGCCTCCACGAGCCTCGCCAGCTCCTCCTCCGTGGGCCCCGCCCCGGAGAACACGCCCAGCGGCTGGTGGAACGGCCCGCACAGCACGTCCGCCCGCAGCGCCTTGGTGCAGTCGACGAGCCAGCGCAGATGCGCAGCAGCCCCCTCCCGCGCCCGCGCGTCCGCCGAGATCGGGCTCCGCTCCGCGTCGGGCACCAGCCCGACCGCCGTCACCCCCAGCCCCAGATCGGCGATCCGCCGGCCCAGCACCTCGTACTGCGCCGGATCGCCGTCGAAGAGCGGGATCTCCACCCCGTCATAGCCGGCCGCCTTGATCGTCTCGAGCGCGTGCCCGTGCTCCTCGGTGACGAATCCGGTCCAGAGCAGCAGGTTGAAGCCGATCCGCATCACCCGATCCCCAGCAGCCGCCGGTTCGCCGCCTCGTCGGTCCCGCCGGCCGCGAAATCGTCGAAGGCCTTCTCCGTCACCCGGATGATGTGCGCCTTGACGAACTCCGCCCCCTCGCGGGCCCCGTCCTCGGGATGCTTCAGGCAGCATTCCCACTCCACCACGGCCCAGCCGTCGAAGCCGTTCGCCGCCATCTTCGAGAACACCGCCCCGAAATCCACCTGCCCGTCGCCGAGCGACCGGAACCGGCCCGCCCGGTCCACCCAGGGCGCGAAGCCGGAATAGACCCCCTGCCGCCCGGTCGGGTTGAACTCGGCGTCCTTGACGTGGAACATGCGGATCCGCTCGCGGTAGACGTCGATGTTGTCGAGATAGTCGAGGCATTGCAGCACGTAGTGCGACGGGTCGTAGAGCATGCAGGCCCGCGCATGGTTCCCGGTCCGCTCGAGGAACATCTCGTAGGTGGTCCCGTCGAAGAGGTCCTCGCCCGGGTGGATCTCGAAGCAGACATCCACCCCGCATTCCTCGGCATGATCGAGGATCGGCTTCCACCGTCGCGCCAGCTCGTCGAACGCCGTCTCGATCAGCCCCGCCGGCCGCTGCGGCCAAGGATAGACGAAGGGCCAGGCCAGCGCGCCCGAGAACGTCGCCTGCGCCGTCAGCCCGAGGTTCCGCGACGCGCTCAGCGCCTTCCTCACCTGGTCCACGGCCCATTCCTGCCGCGCCTTGGGGTTCCCGCGCACCTCCGGCGCCGCGAACCCGTCGAACGGCGCGTCATAGGCCGGATGCACCGCGACGAGCTGCCCCTGCAGATGCGTGGAGAGCTCCGTCACCTCCACCCCGTTCGCCGCCGCGACGCCCTTGACCTCGTCGCAGTAATCCTTCGACTCCGCCGCCTTCGCGACGTCGAAGAGCCGCCCGTCCCACGACGGCAGCTGCACCCCCTTGTAGCCGATCTCGCCCGCCCATTTCGTGATGGCGTCCCACGAGTTGAACGGCGCCGCATCCCCGGCGAACTGCGCCAGGAACAGGGCGGGGCCCTTGATGGTCTTCATGTAGTCCTCCCCGGTGTTTTCCCGCACTAATCCAGGGTCTGCCCCCGCCGCGCAAGCCCCCCGCGCCCGGCCCCCAACGCCCGAGGGCCCCGCCCGTCGGCCCCCGCCGCGCACGCCCCCGTGCCGCTCACCGCCGCGACCCTCGGAACCGTCCGTCCGCTCTCCCCACGCGCGCCCCGCCCGCTACCGCGGTCAGCCTCAAGCCAATCATCCGGCGCAGAACACCAAGGCAGGCGCCGCGATGGCCCCGGCCTTCGCCTCGGCAAGATCGGACGGACCGAGTCGGAACCTGCCGGCCGGGCGCCCGGATACCGCGCGCCCAGCCGCCCGACGCCCCCAGCCGCGCGCCCGCGCCGCGGTCGGGCAGCCTCGCCGCGGTCGGGCAGCCTCGCCGCGCCCTCCTGATCAGGCGTGCGAGTCGAGCAGCGCGTGCAGCTGCGACGGGAAAGCCTGGGCGATCCAGGTCTCGCTCTTCGCCTGCCCGTCGTGGGAGACGTACATGCGCAGGTTGATCGGCTCGTCCGTCCCGTCCGCGGGGCCGATGTCGAGGTCGAACATCACCCGCCACCCCGTCGCCTCGGCGATCGGATAGGCCACCGTCAGCCCCAGCTCGCCCCGGCTCGCCTCCACCACCGCCTCGACGCCGGACGTCCGGTCGAGCCCCTCGAAGCCGCGGCCGTCGAGGTCGACCACGAACTTCACCACGTTCTCCGGCCGCGGCTGCCCCGGCACGCCGCCCGCGCCGATCCGCGTCGCGGTGAACCGCGCCACCGCCGCCTCCGGGCTCGTCTCCACCCAGTGCAGCCGGTAGGCGGTCGCGAACGACGCCCCCGCCGTCGCCGGCGCCTCCGGCCGCCAGAAGGCCACCAGGTTGTCGTGGATCTCGTCGTTGGTCGACAGCTCCACCAGCGTCACCGCGCCCCGCCCCCAGTCGCCGACGGGCTCCACCCACACGGTCGCTCGGCGCTCGTAGAACACCCCGTCGTCCTGGTACTCCGCAAAGCTCCGCTCCCGCTGCGCCAGCCCGAACCCGCGCGGGTTCTCGTCCACGAAGGCGTTGGTCATCGCCCGCGGCGGGTTGTTGAGCGGCCGCCAGATCCGCTCGCCGGCGCCGGTCAGGATCTCCAGCCCGTCGCTGTCATGCACCTCCGGCCGCCAGTCCGGCGAGACGAAGCGGTTGCTCTTGCCGAACCAGAACATCGAGGTCAGCGGCGCAAGCCCGAGGAGCCCGATGTCGCCGCGCACGAAGATCTCGGCGTCGACGTCCTGCACGATCCCCTCGGTCCCCCGCGTCGAGGCGATGCGGTAGGCCCCGGTGGTCCGCGGGCTCTCCATCAGCGCGTAGACGACCAGCCCGCCCCCCGGCGCCCGCTCCAGCCAGAACCGGGTGAAGCGCGGGAACTCCTCCGGCGTCCCGGCGGCGGTGTCGATGGCGAGGCCCCGCACCGACATGCCGAACTGCCCGGAATAGCCGGCGGTCCGCCAGTAGGAGGCCCCGAGGAACGCCATCCAGTCGTTCTTCTGCTCCGGATCCATCACCCGGAACCCGGCGAGCCCGGTGTCCGGCCCGAGCGCCCGCGCCGGATGGCCCTCCGGCATGTCGAAGAGCGCCGCCGCATAGGGGATCTCGCGCGCCATGCCGTTCTCGACGTCGAAGATGCGCACCGGCTCCTTGAAGTAGCGGCCGGGGTGGAAGAACCGGACCTTCGCCGCCTCCGGATCGTCGGCCCAGAGCGTGTGGTCGGCCCGGTAGGTGATCTGGTTGTGCAGGTCGTAGTCGATGCTCTCGAGGATCGCCGCGTTCGGGACCGGCGCCGGCTCGAAGGGCCGCTGCGCCAGGTCCCGCGCCATCGCCTTCAGCCCGTCGAACGAGAAGGGCTCGGCCGGCCCGGTCGCGACCTGGTCGTCGGCCGCGCGGGCGAGCGCGGGCAAGAGGAAGAAGGCGCCTGACGCGAGCGCTGCGGCGAGCGCCTCGCGGCGGGTGACGGAACCGGTTCTCACGACGGGGCTCTTTCGCTGGCTGGGGTCTCTGTGGGCGCGCGGATGCTACTTGCGCCCGCGCCCGCCCTCAAGCGCGCGCGTGAACGAGCGGCGCCAACTCGCCGGGACGCCATGGCTTTCCCCCGATTCGATCCCGCAGCGCGCCCGCGAAAGCCCGGCCGCCGCCCCGGCCCATGACCGTGGCGATTTTTATGTATTGTTCTTACAACTCCCGGTTGCACAATATGTGGTATGCCTCCGCCACAGGGCACACAACAAGTTCCGCGGCGGTGCCGATTTGGCTTGACCTGTGGCGCCGAAGCAGCTGGAAAATGGGCGCAATCCCATCTGGTGGTGGAAAATACCGTTGTTTCCCACGATCTCCCATGATACATACTGGACCCACGGGAAGGCGGCGGTCACAGGTTCGAGGGCGGCAAGACCCACGGCGCGAAACACGGCAGGTTTCATACAGGCCCGCCGCTTTCCCAGACGAAACGAGAGACCCGGCGCGGACAGAACGAGCAGGCAGGCGCAGTCGGGCCGAGGGCCCCAGAGGGACCAGGGCGGGTCGTGCTGCAGGTGGCACGGCCCGTCTTTTTGTCTCCCGGGGCGGTGAGAGGACAGGAGCGGGCCCGGGTGTCGCGGCGGTTCAAGGGCGAATCGGTCCACAAGGTGGATGCGAAGGGTCGCGTGTCGATCCCCGCCCAGTTTCGCCGCGTCCTCGAGGAAGGCGATCCCGACTGGGTCGCCGGCGCCGCGCCGAGCCTCGTCGTCATTCACGGCCGCACCGAGGCCAGACGCCTCGAATGCTTCACCATCCGCGCCATGGAGCAGCTCGACGACCTCGTCTCGTCGATGAACGCCTTCGACGACGACACCGACGACCTCGCCTACGTGCTGAACAGCCAGGCGGCCTATGTCAGCCTCGACGACACCGGCCGCATCGTGCTGAGCCAGAAGCTGCGCGACGCCGCCGGCCTCGGCGACGAGGCGACCTTCTCCGGCATGGGCGACCGCTTCGACATCTGGGAGAGCGGCGCCTACGCCGCCCACGCCGCCGAGATGGCCGCGCGACGCCACGCCCGCGGCGGCGCGGGCGTGGCGCAGCTCCTCGAGAAGGCGCGGCGCGAGCGGGCCGGAGGCGGAGCATGATGATGGATCGCCCGCCCCACGTCCCGGTGCTGCTCGGGCCGATCCTCGCCGCCGTGGCGCCGGTCCGCGGCGTCTGGCTCGACGGCACCCTCGGCGCCGGCGGCTACGCCCGCGCGCTCCTCGACGCCGGCGCGGCGCGGGTCATCGGCGTCGACCGCGACCCGACCGCGCTCGCCCGCGCCGCCGCCTGGGCCGGCGCCTACGCCGGCCGCCTCGACCTCCGCGCCGGCGCCTTCGGCCGGCTCGACGAGATCGCCGACGCGCCCCTCGACGGCGTCACCCTCGACATCGGCGTCTCCTCGATGCAGCTCGACGAGGCCGACCGCGGCTTCTCCTTCCTGCGCGAGGGGCCGCTCGACATGCGCATGGGCGCCGATGGCCCGAGCGCCGCCGACCTCGTCAACGCCGCGCCCGAGGCGCTCCTCGCCGACATCCTCCACCAGTACGGCGAGGAGCGCGCCGCCCGGCGCATCGCCCGAGCCATCGTCGCGGCGCGCCCCTTCGATACCACGACGGCGCTCGCGGCGGCCATCGAGCGCTGCCTGCCGCGGCCGAAGCCGGGCCAGCCCCACGCCGCGACCCGCAGCTTCCAGGCGCTGCGCATCGCGGTGAACGACGAGCTCGGCGAGCTTGCCCGCGGCCTCGCCGCCGCCGAGCGGGCGCTCGCGCCCGGGGGCTGGCTCGCCGTGGTGACGTTCCATTCGCTGGAGGACCGGGTGGTGAAGCGATACCTCGCGCTGCGCTCCGGCGCGGCCCCGCGCGCCAGCCGGCACGCCCCCGAGACCGCCGGCCCCCCGCCGGGCTTCGCGCTCGCCGGCAAGGCGGTCGCCGCCGACGCCGCCGAGATCGCGGCCAACCCGCGCGCCCGCTCGGCGAAGCTCCGGCTGGCCCGCCGGCTCGACACGCCGGCCGCCCGCGTCGACCCGGCCGAGCTCGGCCTGCCGCGGCTTGCGCTGGCGGGGCTCGCGCGATGAGGTGGGGCCTCTACCTCTCCGCGGCGATCCTCGTCGTCGTCTGCGCGACCTGGGCCTACCGGGTGAACTATGCCACCCAGGAGGCGGCGAACCGCGTCGCCGACCTGCGCGCCGACATCGCCGCCGAGCGCGAGGCCCTCGCCGTGCTCAGCGCGGAATGGGCCTACCTCAACCGCCCCGACCGCCTTGCCGCCCTCGTCGCCGGCCCGGGCGCCGGGCTCGGCCTCGCGCCCCTCGGCCCCGGGAGCTTCGGCGAGACGGCGATGGTCGCCTTCCCGCTGCCGCCCGAGCCGGTCCCGGCCGAAGGCGCCCCGCCCGAGGGCGAGGCCGCCGCCCCTGCCGAGAAGCCTGGAGAGACCGAATGATCCGCCGTCCGCTCCGCCCGCTCGCCCGCGTCCTCTCCGCCCGGGCCGAGGGCAAGGACCCGAACCTGATCGAGGCCGAGGAGCGCGCCGCCCGCCTGCGCGCGCTGCACCGCGCCGAGCGGGCGCGGGCCGAGACCCGCCTCCTCCTCCTCGGCATCGTCTTCATCCTCGGCTTCACCACCGTCGCCGGGCGGATGGCGCTGATGTCCGCCGGCACGCCGGTCGAGCCGCGCGCCGGGGCAGGGGGCGAGCCGATCGTCGCCCAGCGCGCCGACATCGTCGACCGCAACGGCGCCATCCTCGCCACCAACATCGTCACCGCCTCGCTCTACGCCCAGCCGCTCGAGATGATCGACCCGGCCCGCGCCGCCACCGCGCTCTCCGAGATTTTCCCCGACCTCGACGCCGGGGCGCTGCTCCACCGCTTCACCGACGGCCGCAAGTTTGTCTGGATCAAGCGCACCATCTCCCCCGAGCAGCGCCAGCTAGTCCACGACCTCGGGGAGCCGGGCCTGCTCTTCGGCCCGCGCGAGACCCGGCTCTACCCCAACGGCGCCGTCCTCGCCCACGTGCTCGGCGGCGCGAGCTTCGGCCGCGAGGGCGTCCACGCGGCGGAAGTGATCGGCGTCGCCGGCGTCGAGCGGTTCGAGGACGCCCGCCTGCGCGACCCCGCCCGCGTCGCCGAGCCGCTGCGCCTCTCGATCGACCTGCCCGCGCAGATCGCCATGGAGGACGTGCTCGCCGCCGGCATGAAGGAGATGGGCGCCAAGGGCGCGGTCGGCATCCTGATGGAGGCCGACACCGGCCAGATCCGCGCGCTGGCGAGCCTGCCGGACTTCGACCCCAACCTCCGCCCGCCGCTCCCCACCGAGGGCGACCCCGCCGACAGCCCGCTCTACAACCGCGCCGCGCAGGGCCGCTACGAGCTCGGCTCGACCTTCAAGATCTTCGCCGTGGCCGAGGCGCTCGACATGGGCAAGGTCACGCCCAGGACCCTGATCGACACCTCCGGCCCGATGCGCTGGGGCCGCTTCACCATCCGCGACTTCCACGACTACGGGCCGCGCCTGACCGTCCAGGACGTCATCGTGCAGTCCTCCAACATCGGCGCCGCCCGCATCGCGCTGACCATGGGCGGCGAGGCCCAGCAGAAGTTCCTGCGCCGCCTCGGCCTGATGGACGCGCTCCCCCTCGAGATCAGCGAGGTCGCCAAGGCCCCGCCGCTCTACCCCAAGCGCTGGTCCGAGCTCACCACCATGACCGTCGCCTACGGCCACGGCCTCGCCGTCTCGCCGCTCCACCTCGCCACCGCCTACGCCTCCGTGGCGAACGGCGGCCTCAAGATCACGCCGACGATCATCGCCTCCGACAGGAAGCCCACCGAGGCGGACCGGGTGGTCTCCGAGGATACCTCCGAGAAGGTCCGCTCGATGATGCGCGACGTCGTCACCCGCGGCACCGCCCGCAAGGCCGACGTCCCCGGCTACGAGGTCGGCGGCAAGACCGGCACCGCCGACAAGCCGATGCCGCACGGCGGCTACGCCCGCGACAAGACCATCGGCACCTTCGCCGGCGTCTTCCCGGCCTCCGATCCGCGCTACGTGATGGTGATCGCCCTGGACGAGCCGTCCAACAAGATCAACGGCGCCTCGCTCCGCACCGCCGGCTGGACCGCCGCCCCGGTCTTCGCCAACGCGCTGCGCCGGATCGCGCCGATCATGGGCCTCCGCCCCGACGCCCGGCCCGAGGACGACGTCGACCTGCTTTACACCCTCGCCGTGAACGAATAGCCCCGTGCCGCGAAAGGACGGAGGGGCGATGACGGCCAGGGGCTCGGACAGCCGCGCGGGCAAGCTGATGGGCTTCGAGGCGCTCGGCCTCCTCGCCGGCGCGAAGCGCGCGGGCGACTGGTCCGGAACGCTCCCCGAGATCACCGGCCTCTCCGTCGACAGCCGCCGCACCAAGCCCGGCCACCTCTTCGCCGCGCTGCCCGGCAGCGTCGTCCACGGCGGCGAGTTCGTCCCCTTCGCGCTGCGCATGGGCGCCGTCGCCGTCCTCACCGACGCCGAGGGCCTGCGCCTCGCCGAGGCCGCCGGCCCCCTCGCCATCCCGGTCCTCCTCGTCGAGAACCCCCGCCGCACGCTGGCGCTCGCCGCCGCCCGCTGGTCCGGCGACCAGCCGGAGGTCGTCGTCGCCGTCACCGGCACCAACGGCAAGACCTCGGTTGCGAGCTTCACCCGCCAGATCTGGGAAGCCCTCGGCGAGCGCGCCGTCAACTTCGGCACGGTCGGCGTCGAGGGCGCCGTCTCGGCGGCGCTCACCCACACCACGCCCGAGCCGATCCAGCTCCACGCGCTCCTCGCCGACCTCGCCGGCATGGGCGTCACCCACGCCGCCATGGAGGCGTCGAGCCACGGCCTCGACCAGCACCGCCTCGACGGCGTCCGCCTCGCCGCGGCCGGCTTCACCAACGCCACCCGCGACCATCTCGACTACCACCGGGACTTCGAGGCCTATGTCGAGGCCAAGCTCGCGCTCCTCACCCGCGTCCTGCCCCGTGGCGGCACGGCCGTCGTCAACATCGACGACCCCGTCGGCGCCCGCTTCGTCGCCGCCGCCCGCGCCCGCGACCAGCGCCTCCTCTCCGTCGGCCGCGCCGCCGGCGCCGACCTTCGCCTCCTCGCCCAGCGCTTCGACGCCACGGGCCAGGAGGCCCGCTTCGAATGGCGGGGCCGCGCCTTCACGGCGCGCCTCGACCTCGTCGGCGGCTTCCAGGCGATGAACGCCCTCGTCGCCGCCGGCCTCGCCATCGGCTCCGGCTCCGCCCCGGAGCGCGTCTTCGACGCCCTGACGCGGCTCCGCACCGTCCGCGGCCGGATGCAGCGCGCGGCCACCCGGCGCAACGGCGCGACCGTGTTCGTCGACTACGCCCACACCCCCGACGCCATCGCCACGGCGCTCGCCGCGCTGCGTCCCCACGTCCTCGGACGCCTCGTCATCGCCTTCGGCGCCGGCGGCGACCGCGACCGCGGCAAGCGCCCGCTGATGGGCAAGGCCGCCGCCGCGGGCGCCGACGTCGTCTTCGTCACCGACGACAATCCGCGCTCCGAGGACCCCGCGGCGATCCGTGCCGAGATCCTCGCCGGCTGCCCGGAGGCGACCGAGATCGGCGACCGCGCCGAGGCGATCCTCGCCGCCGTCGACGCGCTCCAGCCCGGCGACGCCCTGCTGATCGCCGGCAAGGGCCACGAGACCGGCCAGGTCGTCGGCGACGACGTGCTGCCCTTCGACGACGCCGAGCAGGCGAGCGTCGCCGCCGCCGCCCTCGACGGGCTCGGCGCATGACGGCCCTCCGCACTGCCGCCGCGGTCGTGACCCCGGACGCCCGGACCGCCGCCCGGCGCTCGACGGGACTCGGCGCATGACCCCGCCCCGGACCTCCGCCGCGGCCGTCGGCCGGCTCGAAAGGCCCGGCGCATGACGGCGCTCTGGACCGCAGCCGAGGCCGCCGTGGCCACCGGTGGCCGCGCCCAGGGCGACTGGGCCGCCGCCGGCGTCTCCATCGACACCCGCAGCCTCGCGCCCGGCGATCTCTTCGTCGCGCTGACCGCCGCCCGCGACGGCCACGACTTCGTCGCCGAGGCGCTCGCCCGCGGCGCCGCCGCGGCGCTGGTCTCCCGCATCCCCGACGGCGTTCCCGCCGACGCGCCCCTCCTCGTCGTCCCGGACGTGCAACGGGGCCTCGAGGCCCTCGGCCGGGCAGGGCGCGCCCGCTTCCGCGGCAAGCTCGTCGCCGTCACCGGCTCGGCCGGCAAGACCGGGACCAAGGAGATGCTGCGCGCCGCCCTCGGCGCCCAGGGCCGCGTCCACGCCGCCGAGAAGAGCTTCAACAACCACTGGGGCGTGCCGCTGACGCTCGCGCGCATGGACCCCGCCGCCGACTGGGCCGCGATCGAGATCGGCATGAACGCCCCCGGCGAGATTGCCCCGCTCGCCGCCATGGCCCGCCCGCACGTCGCGATCGTCACCACCGTCGCGCCCGTCCACCTCGCCGCCTTCCGCGACCTCCGCGGCATCGCCCGCGAGAAGGCCTCGATCTATTCGGGCCTCGTCCCGGGCGGCGGCGCCGTCATGCTGCGGGACCTCCCCACCTACCCGATCTTCCTCGCGAGCGCGAAACGCGCCGGCGCCCGCCCCGTCCGCTTCGGCGCCACCGGCCGCCCGGAATTCCGCCTGCTGGAAACCGCCGTGAAGCCCGAGGGCACCTGCGCCGCCGCCTCGGCTCACGGCCGGCGCTTCCTCTTCAAGCTCGCCTCGCCCGGCCGGCACCTCGCCATGAACGCGCTCGGCGTCCTCGCCTGCGTCGACGCCCTCGGCGCCGACATCGCCCGCGCGGCGCTCGCCCTCGCCACCTGGCGCGCCCCCGAGGGCCGCGGCGCCCGCTGGCAGGTGCTGCTCGGGCCGGGCGGGCTCGACGGCCAGGTCACCCTGATCGACGAGAGCTACAACGCCAACCCCGCCGCGATGGCCGCCGCCTTCGAGGTGCTGGCGGCCACGCCCGTCGAGGACGGCGTCGGCCGCGTCGGCGCCGGCCGCCGCGTCGCCTTCCTCGGCGACATGCTCGAGCTCGGCGCCACCGAGCTCGCGTTGCACGCCGGCCTCGCCGAAGCCCCCGGGCTCAAGGACGTCGCCGTCGTCCACTGCGCCGGCCCGCGGATGCGCGCCCTCCACGACGCGCTCCCCCGCGGCCGGCGCGGCGAATGGTTCCCCGACGCCGCCGCCATGGCGGCCCGGGCCGGCCGGCTGCTCGACGCCGGCGACGTGGCGCTGGTCAAGGGCTCGAACGGCAGCCGCGTCGGCCTCGTCGTCGACGCGATCAAGCGCATGGGCGAGGCGCGCGCGCCCGATCTCGCCACCGAGCTTCTGGAGGCCTGACCGCGCGATGCTCTATTTCCTGGCCGAGCTGTCGCACAACGTGCCGGTCTTCAACCTCTTCCGCTACATCACCTTCCGCGCCGGCGGGGCCTTCTTCACGGCGCTGGTCTTCGGCTTCGTCTTCGGCCGCCCGCTGATCGACCTCCTGCGCGTCCGCCAGGGCCGTGGCCAGCCGATCCGCGCCGACGGCCCGGAGAGCCACCTCCTCACCAAGGCCGGCACGCCGACCATGGGCGGCCTCCTCATCCTCTCGGCGCTCCTCTTCTCCACCCTGCTCTGGGCGCGGCTCGACAACGGCTTCGTCTGGATGGTCACCTTCGTCACCGTCGGCTTCGGCCTGATCGGCTTCGCCGACGACTACGCCAAGGTGACGAAGCAGACCCATGCCGGCGTCTCCGGCCGGGTCCGCCTCCTCGCCGGCTTCGGCATCGCGCTCGTCGCCAGCCTCTGGGCGATGTGGCTCCACCCCGACCCGCTCACCGGCCGCATCGCCTTCCCGGTGTTCAAGGCCGCGCTCCTCGACCTCGGCTGGCTGTTCCTGCCCTTCGGGATGCTGGTCATCGTCGGGGCCGCCAACGCGGTGAACCTGACCGACGGGCTCGACGGGCTCGCCATCATGCCGGTGATGATCGCCGCCGCCTCGCTCGGGGTGATCGCCTACGTCGTCGGCCGCGCCGACTTCACCGAATACCTCGACGTCCACTTCGTCCCCGGCACCGGCGAGATCACCGTCTTCGTGGCCGCCCTGATCGGCGGCGGCCTCGGCTTCCTCTGGTACAACGCGCCGCCCGCGGCCGTGTTCATGGGCGACACCGGCAGCCTCGCCCTCGGCGGCGCCCTCGGCGCCATCGCGGTGGCGACCAAGCACGAGATCGTGCTCGCGATCGTCGGCGGCCTCTTCGTCGTCGAGGCGCTCTCCGTCATCATCCAGGTCGCCTACTACAAGCGCACGAAGAAGCGCGTCTTCCTGATGGCCCCGATCCACCACCATTTCGAGAAGAAGGGCTGGGCCGAGCCACAGATCGTCATCCGCTTCTGGATCGTCTCCCTGATCCTCGCCATGATCGGCCTCGCCACCCTCAAGCTGCGCTGACCGCGCGGGGCTGCCGCGCGCCGCCGACGATCCGGCGCCCGGCGGCGGCGGCGTCGCTCGCGCGGAAGCGGCGCGTCAACCCGAAGCCGCCGAGCGCTCCCAAGAGCAGCATCCCGCCCGCCGGCAGCGACACAGGGCAGGCACACCCCCCGCTCGGACATGATGAGCCTTGAACTCAAGGGGGCGCGCGTCACCATCGACGCCATGGGCTGCCAGACCGGGATCGCCGAGGCCATCCGCCGCGCTGCTCTCAATGTCGTCAAGGAGATGCCCGACAAGGCCAGCCTGAAGGTCCGGCGAAAGACCCTCGGAGGGGACGACGGCGATCTCTTCGCCGCGCTCACCCAGCCCGATTGGTGACCTTCAAGCGATTCCCCTGCGGCAGGCGCCAGGGCAGGCGCACCCGTCCGGGGCCGCCGCTTGTGGCGGGGGCGCGCAAGGCATAGATTCGGCGAGGCCGCGCCATCAGGATCGGGCATGCGTTTCAACACCCTCTCGGGCCGCTTCCTCGCCCTGATGATCGTCTTCGTGATGATTGCGGAGGTGCTGATCTTCGTGCCCGCGGTGTCGCGGTTCCGCGTCGACAACCTGCAGAACCGGCTGGAGCTCGGCCAGCTCGCCGCGCTCGCGGTGCTGGCGAGCCCGAACGAGCAGGTCTCGCCCGACCTCGAGAAGGAGCTGCTCGCCACCGCGGACGTCTACAACGTCGCGCTGCGCCGCGAGGGCGTGCGCGAGCTGGCGCTGCAGGGCGCGGTGCCGGGGATGGTCAGCGCCAACTACGACCTGCAGGACGCGAGCGACCTGACGCTGATGCGCGACGCGCTGCGGGTCTACTTCGCCGGCGGCGCGCGGGTGATCCGGGTGCTCGGCGAGACCGAGCCCGGCGGCGGGACCAAGGTCGAGATCACCATGAGCGAGGGGCCGCTCCGCGCGGCGATGATCGCGTACGGGTTGCGCATCCTCTACGTCTCTCTTGCGGTGACGCTCGCCTTTGCGGCGCTGCTGTTCCTCGCCACCCGCTACTACATCGTGACGCCGATGCGCCGGGTGGTCGACCACATGAGCGCCTATCGCGACGATCCCGAGGACGCGCGGCGGGTGATCGCGCCGACGAGCGACGTGCGCGAGCTGAGGGAGGCGGAGACGGCGCTGCACGACCTGCAGCTGCGGCTGACCGGGGCCCTGAAGCAGAAGGAGCGGCTGGCGGCGCTGGGCGGCGCGGTGGCGAAGATCAGCCACGACCTCAGGAACCTGCTGACCACGGCGCAGCTCCTCGCCGACCGCATCGAGGCGAGCGCCGATCCCGCGGTGCGGCGGACGGCGCCGAAGCTCGTCGCGGCGATCTCGCGGGCGATCACCCTCTGCGAGCGGACGCTGACCTACGGCAAGGCCGAGGAGGCGGCCCCGGCGCTCGCCGACGTCGAGCTCGGGCCGATCGTCGAGGAGGTGGCGGAGAGCGAGGCGGCCGGGGCGTCGCTGGCGCGGGTCGAGGCGGAGGCGCCGGGGGGCCTGCGGCTGCGCGCCGACGCCGACCAGCTCTTCCGGGTGCTGACCAACCTGGTGCGGAACGGCGTGCAGGCCATCGAGGCCTCCGGCCGGCCCGGGGTGGTGCGGATCGCGGCGCGGCCGCTGGGGGACCGGGTGGAGATCACCGTCGCCGACACCGGGCCCGGCCTGCCGGAGAAGGCGCGGGAGAACCTGTTCCAGCCGTTCCGCGGCGGGGCGCGCCAGGGCGGCTCCGGCCTCGGCCTCGTCATCGCCGCCGAGCTGGTCCGCGGCCATGGCGGCGCCCTGGAGCTGGCGGCGACGGGGCCGGCGGGGACGGTCTTTCGCGTCACGCTGCCCGCCGCGGTCGCCGAGCCGGCCCCACGCCGGCCGCGGCAGCAGGCGGCGCGGTGAGCCATCCGCGGGGGTGTTCACGCGTGAATATTCGCTAAGTCATTGATTTTACGTAGGGCGAGATTTTCGCGCTTCCTGCCGCGCCGCACTACCCGACACCAAGGCTGCGCATCTTCATGGCCAATCGCCCGCGATGCGCCGTTCGACTCATTGAAGCTTGCGTCCTCCCTGCCCCAACTGCTCCGCGTCGAGCAGGTTGACATGCGCATGTCATCCTGCGGGCGCCGTCGCGAGGCGAGGCGTCGCCGCGACCCTTGCCGCCGCCGTCGTGCAGCGTGCCTGCCGCAGCGGGGCCAGCTAGCGGCCCTCGAACCGCGGGGCGCGCTTCTCGCGCTGGGCGGCGAGGCCCTCGGCGTGGTCGGCGGAGGCGAAGCAGGCGCGGATGCGGGCGCGGGCGGCCTCCTGGTCGAGGGCGCCGCGGGAGAGCTCGACGAGGGTGCGCTTCATGCCGCGGAGCGCCAGCGGCGCGAGGCCGGCGAGGGTGGCGGCGGTCTCGTCGGCCCTGGCGGCCAGCGCCTCGGGGGGGACCAGCCAGTCGAGGAAGCCCGTGGCGAGCAGCGCCTCGGCGTCGAAGGTCTCGGCGAGGAGGAACATGCGCCGGGCCGTCTGCGAGCCGAGGCGGTCGACGGCGCGGCGGAGGCCGGCGGGGTCGTAGTGGATGCCGAGCCGGGCCGGGGGCGCGAAGGCGCGCATTCCGGTCACGCCGACGCGGAAGTCGCAGGCGAGCGCGATCTCGACGCCGCCGCCATAGGCCCCGCCGTTCAGGGCGGCGACGGTCGGAGCGGGGAAGGCCTCCAGCGCGTCGCAGAGGGCGGTCAGCGGGTTGTCGGACCAGTCCCGCCCCGCGACGTCGCCGAGCGCCGCGCCGGCGCAGAAGCTGCGGCCGGTTCCGGTGAGGACCAGCGCGCGGATGTCGGGGCGCTCCGCCCAGCCGGCGAGGAGCGCGGTCAGCCGGCGCATGGCCTCCTGGTCCAGGGCGTTGTGGGCTTCGGGCCGGTCGAGGGTGACGCGGGCGACGTGGTCGTGGACCTCGGACAGGATCATGCGGGCGGGCCTTCGTTATCGGTTGGGCTAGCCTTCCAAGGCCCGGATCGGGGCGGGCGCGCAAGGGGGCGCCCGGATCTGCCTGGCCCGCGGGCGCGGCGGATACGGACGACGCGGATGGCGCTGGCGCTGATGCAGGCGCAGGTCGCGCGGAAGTTCCGGGGGCGTCGGCGGGGCGCTCCGGGACAGGGAGCGGGCGCGGTCGATGCGCCGGACTTGGCCACGGCCGGACGATCGCGGCGCATCCTGATCCGGTCGGGAAGGCGTTCGCCTGAGCGCTCAGGCCTCGAACTCCGCCAGCACGGGGACGTGGTCGGAGGGGCCGTCCCAGCCGCGGGCGGCGCGCAGGATGCGGCTGCCGCCGGAGCGCTCGGCGAGGTCGGGGGTGGCCCAGACGTGGTCGAGGCGGCGGCCCTTGTCGGCGGCCTGCCAGTCGGGCGCGCGGTAGGACCACCAGGAGTAGAGCCGGCCCTCGGGGATGTGGGCGCGGGTGACGTCGACCCAGCCGCCGGCGGCCTGCATCGCGGCCATCGCCTCCACCTCGACGGGCGTGTGCGACACCACGCGCAGGAGCTGCTTGTGGCTCCAGACGTCGTCCTCGCGGGGGGCGATGTTGAGGTCGCCGACGAGGATGGCGCCGCGGGGCTGCTCGGCGGCGAACCAGGCGCGCATCTCGTCGAGGAAGTCGAGCTTGTGGCGGAACTTCGGGTTGGCGACCGGGTCGGGCAGGTCGCCGCCGGCCGGGACGTAGAAGTTGTGCAGGATCGTGCCGGAGGGGAGGCGGGCCGCGACGTGGCGGGCGTCGCCGCGGCCGCAGAAGCCGCGGTCGCCGGCGTCCTCGATCGGCACGCGGGAGAGGATCATCACGCCGTTGTAGCCCTTCTGGCCGCGGGCGACGACGTGGCGCCAGCCGAGGGCGGCGAAGGCGTCGAGGGGGAGCTTCTCGACCGGGGACTTCGTCTCCTGCAGGCAGAGGACGTCGGGGGCCTCCTCGCGCAGCAGCCGGGACACGGCCTCGGCGCGCAGGCGGACGGAGTTGATGTTCCAGGTGGCGATGCGCAGGGTCACGGGCGCTCCCTTCGCACGGCCGCCGCGCCGGGCGCAACCGGGGGCGCGGGCCCTGGGCGTTGTCGCGGGGCGGCGCTGCGGGTAAGGGTCGGGGATGCTCGACCAGGACGACATCCACCCGCTGTTCCACGGCGCGCCCGACACGACCGAGTTCCGCAAGCTCCGCAAGCGGATCGTCCGGCTGACGCGGGAGGCGATCGAGACCTACGGCATGGCCCGGCGGGGCGACCGCTGGCTGGTGTGCCTCAGCGGCGGCAAGGACAGCTACACGCTGCTGGCCGCGCTGACCGAGCTGCAATGGCGGGGGCTCTTGCCGGTGGAGATCCTCGCCTGCAACCTCGACCAGGGCCAGCCCGGCTTTCCGGCCGGCGTGCTGCCGGAGTTCCTGACCCGGATGGGCGTGCCGCACCGGATCGAGTATCAGGACACCTATTCGGTCGTCGTCGACAAGGTGCCGTCCGGCAAGACCTATTGCGCGCTGTGCTCGCGGCTGCGGCGGGGGCATCTCTACCGCATCGCGCGGGAGGAGGGCTGCCGGGCGGTGGTGCTGGGCCATCACCGCGACGACGTCATCGAGACGTTCCTCCTGAACCTCTTCCACGGCGGCAAGCTGGCGGCGATGCCGCCGAAGCTCCTGAACGACGAGGGCGACCTCTACGTCCACCGGCCGCTGGCGCTGGTGTCCGAGGCGGATTGCGGGCGCTTCGCCCGGGCGATGGGCTATCCGATCATCCCCTGCGACCTCTGCGGCAGCCAGGAGGGGCTCCAGCGGGCGCAGATCAAGCGGATGGTCGACGAGTGGGAGGCGCGCAGCCCGGGGCGCCGCGCCATCCTGTTCCGGGCGCTGACCCAGGCCAACCCGAGCCACCTGCTCGACCCCACCCTCTTCGACTTCCGCGGGCTGTGAGCTTCCGCTGTTCACGCGTGAATATTCGGCAAGCTATTGATTTCATTATAGCGCACATTTGCGACAACCGCGCCGGCACGCTGCACGACGCCTGCATTGCCGGATCCACGGAGGCCCCGAGCGACCGAAGCGGGCTTGCCCGCGAGGCCCGGCGCGACAGGCGAAAGCACGGCTTTCGCCGCGCCGACGGCTGGAGCGCGGTTGCGCGCGGAAGCCGTCAGGGGCGCCGATTTCTCCGGGAGCGCGCCATCCGTCCGTGATCGCCCCGGCGAGCGCGGAATCGCGCTCGCCCCCCGCAGGGGCGATCGCGGACGGATTTGCCACGGGTCAAATCCGTCTGGCTCCGGCGTCGCGGCCTGCTTCCGGCCGGGCTTCGGCTTCACCGTCGTGCAGTGTGCCGCGCCGGCGACCGCGGGCAAGGCGGTGTTTACCTCGATATCGCGGGAGAATCCCCACTGGTCCGGCGCTGGTCTTAACCCTTCCCGGGGGGCGCCCGGGATAGGCTCGGGGCATGTCGGAGACCGATCCCACCCTCGCCGCGCCGGAAAGGACGCTCGTCCGGGCCGGGGCCGCCATCATCGCCGGCGCGCTGGCGCTGTCGGTCGCCGCGGGGATCGCCGCCGACCGCCTGGGCCAGCGCCCGGTGCGGCTCGCCACGCTCGCCGCGACCACGGCGGCGGAGGCGGCGCTGCTCCACGAGATATCGGACGACCTCGACCGCATCGCCGCCGCTTCCCCCGGGCCCGAGGCGGAGACGGCCCGCCGCGGCCTCGGCTGGAGCCTCGATCGCCTCGCCGCGACCGAGACGCGGCTGGCCGGCCTCGCTGGCCCGGAGGACGGCGCGCTCGCCGCCTCGGCGCGGGCGATCCGCGAGCTCGCCGGCACGGCGGCCACGATCGCGCCCGAGGCGGCGGCGGCGCAGGCCGCGCTGGTCGCCGACCGGCTGGCGCCGCAGACCCGCGCGCTGGCGCAGGGCTACGCCGCGCAGGCGGCGCGGGCGCAGGATCAGGCCCGCCACGGCCGCTGCGCCGCGGTGCTGGCGCAGGTCCTGGGCCTCCTCGGGCTCGCCGCCGCGATCGGCCTGCCGGCGCGGCGGCGCGTCACGGCCTGGCTGCGCGACCGCAACGAGGCGGAGCGCGAGGCGCGCCACCGCCTGCTGCACGATCCGCTGACGCAGCTGCCGAACGCCACCTACCTCCAGGCGCATCTCGCCCGGCTCGCGGCGGCGGCGGATCGCTCGGAGAAGCACACCGCGGTGCTGCGCCTCGACCTCGACCGCTTCAAGGCGATCCGCGAGACGCTGGGGCCGCGGGTCGCCGACGAGATCGTGCGCATCGCCGCCCGCCGCATCCGCCTTGCGCTGCGCGCCGGCGACTTCGCGGCGCATCTCGGGCAGGACGACTTCGTGCTGGTGGCGAGCGAGCTCGACGACGCCACGGCGGCGGCGGCCATCGCCCACCGGGTGCAGCAGTCGCTCGCCCGGCCGTTCTCGCTGCAGGGCGGCGCGCGGCGGGTCGGCTGCTCGATCGGCGTCGCCATGCTCGCCGACGACCTGCCGGAGGCCGGCCGGGTGCTCGCCAACGCCGACATCGCGCTGGCCGAGGCGCAGGACGCGGCCCCGGGCGCGGTCCGCTACTTCCGCGAGAGCCTGCGCATCGAGACCGAGCGGCGCGAGGCGCTGTTCGCCGAGCTGCTCGCCGGGCTGGAGCGGGGCGAGCTCGGGCCGTTCTACCAGCCGCAGGTCGACGTCGCGACCGGGGCCTTCGCCGGCTTCGAGGCGCTGGTGCGCTGGCGGCACCCGCGCCAGGGCCTGCTCGCGCCCGGCGCCTTCCTCGACTTCGCCGAGGCGGCCGACCTCACCGAGCGCATCGGCGAGGCGGTGCTGGGGCAGGCGCTGTCGGCGCTGACCGCCTGGGACGCCGCCGGGCTCGCGGTGCCGCGGGTCGGCATCAACTTCGCCATGGCGCAGCTCCGCGACCCCCGGCTGATCGAGAAGATCAAGTGGGAGGTCGAGCGCCACGACATCGACCCCGGCCGCATCGCCATCGAGGTGCTGGAGACGGTGCTGATCAAGTCCGACGAGGACCTGATGGTGAGGAACCTCCGCGGCCTCGCCTCGGCCGGCTTCCAGATCGAGCTCGACGACTTCGGCACCGGCCACGCCTCGATCCAGAACCTGCGGCGGCTGAACGTCCACCGCATCAAGATCGACCGCAGCTTCGTCCACGGCATCGAGGCGAGCGAGGAGAGCCGCACGCTGACCGCCTCGATGATCGCCATGGCGCGCGCGCTCGGCATCGCCACGCTCGCCGAGGGGGTGGAGACCGCCGAGGGGCTCGCGGCGCTGGCCGCGCTCGGCTGCGACCAGGCGCAGGGCTACCACATCGCCCGGCCGATGGGGCTCGCCGACACCTTCGCCTGGCTCGACGCCTACGGCGCGCGCGCGAAGGGGGGGCCCTCGCCGGACGCGCCCTCTCCGGACGCGCCCTCGCCCGACGCGCCCTCTCCGGACGCGCCCTTTCCCGACGCTCCCGGGCCGGCGCGCCGGCGGCGACCCGAATAAGCCTTGACCTTTCCAGGGCGCTTCTGTTGAACCCTGTCACCTTTCCGACAGGGCCGACCGGAGGCGCGCGATGGACGACCAGAACCGGAATCTGATCCTCGCGACCGCGCTCAGCTTCCTCGTCATCCTGGTGTGGTTCCTGCTGTTCCCGCCCACCGCGCCCGAGACGGCGCCGGCGGGCCAGACCGTCGCCGAGGGCGAGGCCGCGCCCGCCGCCGCGGCCCCGGGCGCGGTGCCCGGGGCGAGCGCGGAGCCGGCGGCGAGCCGGGTGGAGGTGCTCGGCCGCACCGCGCGCGTCCCCGTGCGCACCGACCGCGTCGCCGGCTCGATCTCGCTGGTCGGCGGGCGGATCGACGACCTCCAGCTCCTCGACTACCACGAGACCATCGCGGCGGGCTCGCCCAACGTCACCCTGCTGACCCCGGCGGGCGCGCCCGAGTCGCATTACGCGCTCTATGGCTGGGCGCCGGCGGGCGGGCTCGCGGCCGGCGCGGTGCCGGGGCCGAACACGCCCTGGGAGATCGAGAGCGGCGAGACGCTGACCGAGACGACGCCGGTCACCATCCGCTGGGACAACGGCGCGGGGCTGGTGTTCCGCCGCACGATCTCGATCGACGACGACTACATGTTCACGATCGCCCAGTCGGTCGAGAACACGACCGGCGCGGCGGTGAGCGTGCAGCCCTACGGCATCGTCGCCCGCCACGGCGTGCCGATGAACGTCAAGCGCTTCTGGATCCTGCACGAGGGCGTCGTCGGCGCCGCGGACGGCATCCTCCAGCAGTTCACCTGGAAGCAGCTCGAGGACCTGCCGGAGGACCCGGCCGAGGGCGCGCAGGCCGTCGCCGTCCCGGCCGCCGCCGACGGCTGGATCGGCTTCACCGACCACTACTGGATGTCCTCGCTGGTGGCGCAGCCCGGCCAGGCCTTCACGGCGGTGGTGAAGTACACCGCCGCCAACGACACCTTCCAGACCGACATGCGCCTGCCGGTGATGACGGTGGAGCCCGGCGCCAAGGCCGAGGTCTCGACCTGGTTCTTCGCCGGGGCGAAGGAGTGGTCGCTGCTGCGCGCCTACCAGCGCGACCTGAAGATCGACCGCTTCGTCGACGCGATCGACTGGGGCTGGTTCTGGTTCCTGACCAAGCCGATCTTCATGGCGCTGCACTGGCTGCACGGCTTCATCGGCAACATGGGCGTGGCGATCATCGCGCTCACCTTCATCATCAAGGCGATCCTGTTCCCGCTCGCCTACAAGTCCTACGTCTCGATGTCGAAGATGAAGGCCTTGCAGCCGGAGATGGAGGCGATCAAGGAGCGGGCCGGCGACGACCGGGTGAAGATGCAGCAGGAGGTGATGGCCCTCTACAAGAAGGAGAAGGTCAATCCCGCCGCGGGCTGTTTGCCCATCGTGATGCAGATCCCGATCTTCTTCTCGCTCTACAAGGTGATCTTCGTCACGCTGGAGCTGCGCCATGCGCCGTTCTTCGGGTGGATTCATGACCTGTCGGCGCCGGATCCGACGAGCTGGATGAACCTGTTCGGGCTCTTGCCCTGGGCGGCGCCCGACCATGCGAGCGCGCTCGGGATCCTGTCGATCGGGGTCTGGCCGATCGTGCTCGGCGTCTCGATGTGGCTCCAGCAGAAGCTGAACCCGGCGCCGGCGGACAAGACGCAGGCGATGGTCTTCGCGTGGATGCCGTGGGTGTTCATGTTCATGCTCGGCTCGTTCGCGAGCGGGCTGGTGATCTACTGGGTGGCCAACAACTCGATCACCTTCACCCAGCAGTACCTGATCATGCGCAGCCAGGGCGTGAAGCCGAAGGTGTTCGAGAACGTGCTCTCCGGGCTGCGGCGCAAGCGGAAGACGGAGTAGCCGGCCGTGGCCGCCGTCACGGCGCTCTATCGCCACCCGATCAAGGGCTGCGGCTACGAGGCGGTCGCCGCGACCGGGCTCGTCGCCGGCGAGACCATGCCCTGGGACCGGGTCTGGGCGGTGGCGCACGACGCGGCGAAGGTCGCGCCGGGGAGCGCGGACTGGGCGGCCTGCGTGAACTTCAGCCGGGGGGCGCGGACGGCGAGCCTGATGGCGATCCGCGCCGAGACCGACGAGGCGGCGGGGCGGGTCGCGCTGTCGCACCCCGACCGGCCGGGGATCGTCGTCGACCCCGACGATCCCGACGACGCCGCGGCGCTGGTCGCCTGGCTCGCGCCGCTGCACGACCCGCGGCGGGTGCAGCCCGCCTTCGTGGTGCGGGCGGGGCGGGGGATGACCGACAGCGACTTTCCCTCGGTGGCGCTCCTCAACGAGGCGAGCCTCGCGGCGCTCGGCGCGCGGTTCGGGCGGCGGCTGGAGCGCGAGCGGTTCCGCGGCAACGTCTGGCTGGACGGGCTTGAGGCCTTCGGGGAGTTCGACCTGGTCGGGCGCGAGATCCGGGTCGGCGGGGCCGTGCTGGCGGTGCGCGAGCGGATCACCCGCTGCGTGGCGACGACGATCGATCCGGCCACCGGGATCAGCGACGCCGACACGCTGGCGGAATTGCAGGCCGGCTGGGGGCACAAGGATTTCGGGGTCTACGCCGAGGTGGTCGAGGGCGGCCGCGTCGCGGTGGGCGACCCGGCTTTCCTGTGAGGCAGGTCTTCACCCTCGCGCCCGAGCCGGATCCGGAGGCGGCAGAGCGCGGCCGCAAGCTCTTCGCCGGGCCGGTCGAGTTCCTGAAGGGCGTGGTGGCGATGGACGGCCTGCCGCCGGCCGACCGGGTGGAGGTGTGCTTCGCCGGGCGGTCCAATGTGGGGAAGTCGTCGCTGATCAACGCGCTGACGGGGCGGAAGGCGCTGGCGCGCGCCTCGAACACGCCGGGGCGGACGCAGGAGATCAACTATTTCGCGCTGGGCGCGGAGCGCTATCTCGTCGACCTGCCGGGATACGGCTTCGCCGAGGCCCCGAAGGCGGTGGTCGACCGCTGGCAGGCGCTGCTGCGCGCCTATCTCGCCGGGCGGGTCACGCTGCGGCGGGCGTTCGTGCTGGTCGATGCGCGGCACGGGATCAAGGCGGTGGATTCGGAGATCCTCGGCCTGCTCGACCGTTCGGCGGTCAGCTTCCAGGTGGTGCTGACCAAGGCGGACAAGCCGGCCGGCCGCGACCTCGCCCGGGTCTGCGACGAGGTGGCGGCGGCGCTGGCGAAGCACCCGGCGGCCTTCCCGGAGATCGTCGTGACCTCGGCGGAGACGGGGCTCGGCCTTCCGACCTTGCGCGCGCTGGTCGCCGGCCTCGACGCTCCGGCCTGAGCGGCGGGGGCAGCGCCGGGCTCGGGGAGCCGCAAGGGCTCCCGCTCGCCCGCCGCCCGGAGGCCGGCCGGGGCCGGCCTCCGGGGGACCGCTTCAGACGGTCTCCTCGATCCAGCTCTTCAGGTTCGCCTTGGGCGCGGCGCCGGTGCGGTTCGAGACCACCTCGCCGCCCTTGAACATGAAGAGCGCCGGGATGCCGCGGATGCCGAACTGCGCCGGCAGGGCGGGGTTCTCGTCCACGTTCACCTTGGCGATCTTGATGCGGCCGTCGTATTCCACGGCCAGCTCCTCGAGGGCGGGGCCGATCATCTTGCAGGGGCCGCACCACTCCGCCCAGAAATCCACCAGAACCGGCACGTCGGACCCGAGGACGTCGTCCTGGAAGGTCTTGTCCGTGACCTTGATCGTCGCCATTCGAATGGCCTCCTCATGACAGGTTGGCAAGGAACCTATGGAGCCCCTCCGCCCGGGTCAAGGAGGGGCCCCGCGCGCGTCAGCGCCGCCGCGACGAGCCCCGGGGGCAGGGGCATGAGCCGGCGCGGGCGGGTCCAGAGCACCGCCGTCTCCACCCGCCGCCCGGGCCAGACCAGCGCCAGCGCCGCGGCGTAGGCCCCCATCTGCCGCAGGATCGCCTCGGGGGTCGCCTCCGCGGTCGAGGGCGCCACGCGGTTCGACTTGAAGTCCACCGCCAGCACCCGCTCCGGCCCGACCGCCAGCCGGTCGATCCGCCCGAGCATCCGCGCCCCTCCGAGCGCGGCGAGCGGCGCGGTGACGTCGACCTCGGCCAGCACGCCGGGCTCCCACAGGAACGCGAGCGCCGGGTCGAGGAGCAGCGCCGCCGCCTCGGCCAGCACGTCCGGCGCGGCGAGCGGCGCGAGCCGCGCGGCGAGCGCCGGCCACTCCGCCTGCGGCCGCCCGGGCAGCGCCTCCAGCATCCGGTGCAGCGCTGCGCCGCGGGCGAGGGCAGCGGCCTCGTCGAGACCTTCGCCGGGCAGCGCGTGGGCGCCGCCGAGCCCCGAGGGCGAGACCGGCGGCGGCCCGGCGGCGGGGGCCGGCGGCCGCCGCCCGGCCCAGTCGGGCAGCGTCGCCGCCGCGCCGCGGGCCGCGACGGCGTCGGCCGCCCCGGAGCGCCAGCCGGCGGCGAGGGCGAGGACCGGCCCCGCCGGCCCGGGCTCGTCGATGGCGCCGGCGCGGCGCAGCCCGGCCTCGACCAGCCGGTGCCAGCTGTCCGGCCCGTCGGCGCCCGCCCCGGCGACGATCAGCCAGCGCCGCGCCCGGGTCAGCGCCACGTAGAGGAGGCGGTTGTTCTCCTCGGCCGCCGCGGCCTTGCGCCGCGCCTCGGCGGCCGCGATCGCCACGGGGGCCTCGTCCTTGTTGACCCGCCAGCCGGCCAGCCCGTCGCCGAGCGGCAGCACCTGCGGCAGGAGCCCGCCCTCCTGGCGGGCGGCGGTGTCGGGCAGGATGACGATCTCGCTCTCCAGCCCCTTGGCGCCGTGGACGGTCATCACCCGCACCTGGTCGGCCGCCTCGTCGAGCCGCCGCTTCACCGTCACGGCCTCGCGGTCCATGAAGGCGAGGAAGCCGACGAGGCTCGGCGGCTCGACCTGCTCGTAGGCGAGGGCCTGGTCGAGGAGCGCGTCGACGCCGTCCTCGGCCTCGGCGCCCAGCCGGGCGACCAGCAGCCGCCGGCCGTCGTGGCGCACGAGGAGCCGTTGCAGGAGCTCGAAGGGCCGCAGGAAATCCGCCTGCGCCCGCAGGTCGACGAGCGTCGCGCGGATCGCCGGGGCGTCCGGCGCGGCCATGAGCGCCCGCCAGAGCGAGCCTTCCCGCGGCTGCGCCAGCCGGTAGAGCCCCGCCTCCGTCACCCCGCCGAGCGGGCTCCGCAGCAGGGCGGCGAGCGACAGGTCGTCGGCCTCGGTCGCGACCACCCGCAGCGCGGCGAGGAGGTCGCGCACGGCGAGCTCGGCGCCGACGCGCAGCAGGTCCGCCCCGGCGACCGGCACGCCGGCGCGCTTCAGCGCCCGGATCGTCGCGTCGAAGATCGGCCCGCGCCGCTGCACCAGGATGGCGACGTCGCCGGCCGCGATGGCGCGCCCGGTCCCCGGCAGCGCGCGGCGGGCGTCGAGCCAGCCGCGGATGGTCGTGGCGATGCGCCGGGCCAGCGCCTCGACGGGATCGTCTGCCGCGGCGGGGAGGGCGGGGTCGTCCCAGGGTCCCTCGTCGACGCGGTCGGGCTTGGGGGCGAAGGGCCAGAGCTCGACCCGGCCGGGCGCGTCCGCGGCGATCGGCTCGTGGCGCGCCCGGGCGAGGCCGGCGCCGGCCGGCCCGGCGAAGGTCGCGTCGACGACCGCGAGGATCGGCGGGGCCGAGCGGAACGACCAGAGCAGGTCGCACTGCGCCAGCGCCTCGCCCATGTCGTCGAGCATCCGGGCGAAGCGCTCGCGCATCGTGCCGAAGGCGGCCGGGTCGGCGCCCTGGAAGCTGTAGATCGACTGCTTCTCGTCGCCGACGACGAAGAGGGTCCGGCGCGCGTCGCCGCGCGCGCCGAGGCCCGCGAAGAACTCGCCGGAGATCGCCTCGATCACCCGCCACTGCGCCGGGCTGGTGTCCTGCGCCTCGTCGACGAGGATGTGGTCGAGCCCGCCGTCGAGCCGCCACAGCACCCAGGCGGCCACGTCCGCCCGGCCGAGGAGCGCGCCGGCGCGGTCCACGAGGTCGTCGAAGTCGAGGAGCCCGCGCGCCGCCTTGCGCGCGCCGAGCGCGGCGAGCCAGACGCGGGCGAAGCGGTTGAGCGCCACGGATTTCTCGAACCCCGCCCAGGCGAGCCGGCCGACGCGCTCGTCCGCGACCCGCCGGGCGATGGCGTCGGCGTCGGCGAAGAGCGCGGGATGCGCGGCGCGCAGGCCCTTCGTCGGGAACTTCCCCCGCGGCTGGAAGGCCTCGGCTCCGGTCTGGTTGAGGAGGGCGACCTCAAGCAGCTCCTGCCGCGTCGCCGGGTCGGCGGCGTGCAGCGCCTCGGCCAGCGCCTCGGCGACCTTGCGGTCGGCCGGTCCGCTTCCCGCCGCCGCGGCGGCGACGGCGCGCAGGGCGGAGATTTCGGCCTCGTCGAGCGCCAGCGGCGGGACGGGGCGGTCGGGGTCGACGCCGAAGGCGCGGGCGAGGGCCGCAGGGTCGAAGGGGGCGGCGAAGGCGGCGCGGCGCTGGCCGATCTCGGCGAGGAGCGGGTCGAGGTCGTCGCGGCTGAGCCAGGGCGCGAGCGCGGCGAACTCGGGCGCGCCGGCGGCGGCCAGCGCGTCGAGCGTCTCGGCGCGGAGCGCCTTCGCCTGCCGTTCCTCCAGCACCACGAAGCGCGGCGGCACGCCGGCCTCGAGCGGAAAGCGCCGCAGGAGGCCGTCGCAGAAGGCGTGGATCGTCTGGATTTTGAGCCCGCCCGGGGTCTCCAGCGCCCGCGCGAAGAGGGTGCGGGCGTGCTCCAGCCTGTCGGCGGGGAGGCTGTCGCCCGGCTCGCCGACCAGCGTGAGCGCGTCGCGCAGCTCCGCGTCGGGCAGCATCGCCCAGGCGCCGAGCGTGCGGAAGAGTCGCGTCTGCATCTCCGCCGCGGCGGCCTTGGTGTAGGTGAGGCAGAGGATGCGCCCGGGCTCGGCGCCGGCGAGCAGGAGCCGGGCCACCCGGTCGGTCAGCACCCGGGTCTTGCCGGAGCCGGCGTTGGCCGAGACCCAGCTCGACGCCCCCGGCCGCGCCGCCGCGATCTGCGCCCGCGCCGCCTCGGTCATCGGGCGTCCTCGACCGCCGGGCCGGCGCCGCGCGCCCGCGCGACGCGCCGCGCGAGGTCGCAGTCGCCCGGAAAGCCGATCCGACCCGACCACGCCGCCGCGATCCGTGCCGCCCCGGTCATCCGACGTCCTCGACGGCGGGGTCGTCGCCGTCGGCCCATTCGCCGCGGCGCGCGAGGTGGTCGTAGTCGCCGGGAAAGCCGATCAGCCCCGGCCGCAGCCGCGCGACGAAGCCCGAGGCCTCGTCCTGGTGGCGCCCGACCAGCGCGGCGAGCCGCGGCCAGAACGCCTCCGGGTCGGCGGCGATCTCCCGCGCCCGCCGCGACCCGAGCCCGAGCAGCTCCAGATGCGCCGCCGGCCCCGGCGGCAGGTCGGGAAAGCCGCCCGCCGCGGCGATCGCCGCCTCGATGTGGAGCTGGAGGTGATAGGCCGCCTCCGCGCCGCCCGGCAGGCCGCCGGACTTGTAGTCGTAGATCGCGTAGCCGCCGCTGTCGTCGCGGTCGATCCGGTCCGCCTTGGCCACCACCGCACAGGGGAGCGGCGTCCCCTCCAGGGCGCGCGCGCCCCGGATCTCGCGCGCCAGCGGCGCCGCGCGCGCCCGCCGCTCCGCCTCGCCGGCGAGGAACCAGTCCGCCGCCCGGCCGAGCCGCGCCGCCCAGGCCGCCCGCACCGCCGGCCACGGGGCGGCCGCGGCGAGCGCCGCGGCGCAGGCGGCGTCCCAGGCCGGGCGCGGGTCCTCCGGCAGCCCGGCCTCGGTCGCGGCGAGGAAGGCCTCCAGCGCGCCGTGGATCGCCGAGCCGCGCTCCAGCGCGTCCGGGGCGCGCCCGAGCGGGTCGAGCGGCCGCAGCCGCAGCACCCGGCGGGCATAGACGGCGTAGGGGTCGCGCACCAGCTGGTCGAGGTCGGTCACGCTGAGCGAGGCCGGCCGCGCCGCCGCCGGCGGCCGCGGGCAGGGCCGCCCCGCCGGCGCGACCGCCGCCTCGGGCCGGTCGAGGAGCGCCGCCATGGCCACGGCGGCCGCCCCCCGCGCCTTCGCCGCGGCGAGCGCCCCGGCGCCCTCCGGCCCGAGCCCGCCGAGCAGGTTCTCGAGCCGCAGCAGCCAGCGCGAGGGCACCGTCGGCCCCTCGGCGTCGCGCGCCGACCGCGACAGCACCACCCGCCCGGCGGCGGCGGCCTGCTGGAAGTCGTGTGCCGCGAGGCCGACCACCCGCTCGGGGCTCGGCAGCCCCAGCGCCCGGCGCATCGGCCGGCTCAGCCAGGCGTCCGCGCCGGGGAGCCGCGGCCAGACGCCCTCGTTGAGGCCGGCAAGCAGCGTCAGGTCGGCGCTCTGCACCCGCGCCTCCAGCGTGCCCCAGATGGCGACGCCCGGGTGGGTGACGACGGCCTCCTCCGGCACGTCCCGCCCGTTCGCCAGCGTGGCGAGCAGCGCGCGGAAGTCCTCCGCCCCTATCGGCCCGAACCCGCCCGCCGCGGCCGCCAGCCCGTCGAGCATCGCCCGCGCCTCGATCCCCGCCGCCTTGTCCCACAGCGCCTGCGCGCCGCCTCCCGGCTTCGGCGTGCCGTCCGGTCGGGGCGCTGCGGCGCCGTCAGGGCCTGCCGCGCCGTCCCGGAGCGCAGGGGAGCCACCCTCCGGACCCGCTCCCCGGGCGTCGCCCGTCCGGGCCCCCGTTGCGCCGTCAGCCGCCGTCCCGCCGTCGCCCCGGCCTGCCGCGAGGCCGCCCGGACCGGCCGCCAGCGCCTCCGCGGCGGCCCGGAGCCGCGCCGTCCGCTCCGCCAGCGTCGTCCCGCCGCCGTCCTGCGTCACCGGCGCGAGCGCCGCCTCGACCCAGCCGATCCACTCCGCCGCCTCCGGCCCCGCCTCGGCCGCCCAGTCGGCGAGGGCGGCCCAGTCGACGACCGGCGCGCCGCCGCGCAGCGCCTTCAGCTCCAGCCGCGCCGTCAGCCGGCGATGGGTCGCCCGGTCCCCCGCGCCGCTCGCGGTCAGCGGATGCGTCAGCAGCGCCAGCAGCGCCGCCGGGGTCGGCGGCGCCCCCGCCAGCGCCGCGAGCTGGCGCAGCAGCACCCCGGGCGGGGTCAGCGCCAGCGGCCGCCCGGCGCTGTCGTCGGGCCGGAGGCCCCAGCGCCCCAGCTCCGCCCCGACCCGCCGCGCCAGCGCCCGGTCCGGGGTCACCAGCGCCGCGCGCTCCCCCTGCTCCGCCGCGCCGCGCAGCAGCAGCGCCAGCGTCCGCGCCTCGGCCCGCGGGTCCGGCGCCTCGATCCAGTCCACCCCGGCCAGCGCCGCGCCGAGCTCCGGGACCAGCGCCGTCCCCTCTTCCCGCCACTGCCCCGTCACCGGCGCCGGCCGGAGCGCCAGCGCCACCAGCCGGTTCCGCGCCGGCGCGGGCGGCGGCGCGGCGTCCCAGGGCGCTACGTCCCCCGGCGCGAAGCCGAGCGCGTCCGCGAGCCGGCGGAACCCCGCCTGCGGGTGGTCCGCCGCGCCGGCGTCGCCGGCCCCGAGCCGCGCCCAGACCGAGGCCGGCGTCGTCGCGTCGAAGCCCGGCAGCACCAGCGCCCCCTGCGGCAGCCGCGCCACCGCCGCCATGAAGGCCCGCGTCGGTCCCCGCGACCCGGTCGAGCCCGCGACGATCACCGGATGCCGCGGCGGGTCCTCCGCCCAGCGCGCCGCCAGCGCGTCCGCCGCCGCCCGCATCCGCCCCTGCGCCTCCGCCGCCGGGTCGGCCGCGACGTAGTCGTCGAGGATCGCGAGGAACCCGAGGCTCCGCTGCCAGTGCAGCGCATGATCGCCGGCGTCGAGGCCGCGCAGCGCCGCGACCGGCACGCCCTCGCCCTCCATCTCGTCGACGAGATCGGCGAGCCCGTCGGCGAGGTCGAAGGCCGCGCTCGCCGGCGCGAGCCCCGGCTCGGCGGCGAGCAGCGCCCGCACCAGCCGCGCCAGATCGAGCCGCCGCGCCAGCGCCGACGCCGCCCCCGGCAAGCCCGCCGGCGCGCCGGGGTCGTTGGCCAGCTCCGCCACCACCCGGATCCGCGGCAGCAGCCGCGCCGGCCCCCCGGCATAGGCCGCCATCAGCGCCCGCCGCGCCCGCCGGGTGTTCGTCCAGATCTCCACCCGCGCCAGCGCCTCCGGCGGCGCCTCGCCGAGCCGCGCGTCGATCCCGGCCACCAGCGCCCGGCACACATCCGCCCCGGGGGGCAGGCCGAACACCCGCGGCCCGTCGGAGGGGGAAAACAGCCTCATCATCCTGCCGGCCCGTCGGTAGGGGCGGCCCTCGGCGCCCGCCGGGCGCTCGTCCGGATCTCCCCCCGCGCCAGCGCCTCCGGCGGCGCCTGTCCAGGGCGATCACCGGGTCCCCCGGCCCTCATCGCGCCAGCTCCGCCTCGGCGAGCGCGATCCCCTCCGGGCGGCCCACGTCCACCCAGCGGCCGGGCCAGACCAGCCCGTAGAGCCGCCCCTCGGCGAGAAGCGCGTCCCAGACCCGGTTGAGCGAGAACGCCCCCGGCTCGAAATCCTCCAGCGCCGCCGGGTCGATCACCTGCGCCCCCGCATAGACGAAGGGCGCCGTCGCCGCGCCGCCGCGCCGCGCCAGCCGCCCGTCCGGTCCGAGCCGGAAGTCGCCCGCGCCCGCGTGCCCCAGGGCCGCCGCGCGCGGCACGAGCGCCAGCAGCGCCCCCATCCGCGCTCCGTCCCACGCCGCCGCCAGCGCCGCGGCCGGGTTCGGCCCCCGCCAGACCATGTCGGCGTTGAGCGTCAGGACCGGCCCCGGCGCGAGCAGCGGCAAGGCCGCCTTCAGCCCGCCGCCGGTCTCCAGCAGCACCGACTCGAACGACACCGCCGCCTCGGGCGCGACCTCCGCCAGATGCGCCTCCACCTGCCCGGCATGGGCATGGGCGTTGACCACGATCCGCCCGATCCCGGCCCCGCGCAGGATCGCGAGCGCATGGTCGAGCAGCGTCGCCTCGCCGACCCGGATCAGCGGCTTCGGCCGGTCGCGGGTCAGCGCCCCCATCCGGGTCCCGAGCCCGGCGGCGAAGATCATCGCGGAAGCCGGTCCCGCCATCACCGCCCCCCCGCGGGCGTCGCCGCGACGATGGCCGCCACCCGGGCGAGGTCCGGAAGCCGCAGGTCCTGCATCATACGGGAATCGCCTGATACGTTCCCGCGCTTTTCAGCCGGATCGACGCGACACGCTGGCAGATGTCTCCGCGCGATTTGGCGAGTGACAAATCGCGCCGCGCCTGCCCGCCCGGGGCAGGCGCGATTCCGCGCCAGCCGGGAGGCGCGCCGCGATTGCGCGCGACGGGGAAATCGGCGCCCCTCTCGGGCCTCGCTTCGGCGAGGCCCGACGGACCGCGCGGGTCTCCACTGGAGACCCGGCAAGATGCGGTCCGGGGAGATATCGTCGAGATTGCGGAGAAGGGATCAACCGAAGGGCGGATCAGATGCCCCCTCGCCCACGGCAGGCGCCGCGGACACCCCCGCTTGCCGTCCCGCTCCGCCCGCCGCACCGGGAGCCCGACGACCCGTCGGCCGCGCGCTCCCGCCCGGGCGCCGGGCCCCGCGGCGAGGATCATCGCGGAAGCAGGCCCCGCCATCACGCAATCCCCGCCGGGGGCGGCACATGCGCCGCGACAAACCCCGCCACCCCGGCGAGGTCCGGGTGCCCCAGGTCCCGCATCAGATGCAACCACACCCGCGGCAGGTGGCGCAGATACCCCCGCTTGCCGTCCCGCTCCGCCAGCCGCACGAAGAGCCCGAGGATCTTCAGGTTCCGCTGCGCCCCGAGCGCCGCGGCGCTCCGCGCGAAGCCCTCCGCCTTCCGCCGCGTCCGCGCCAGATAGCGCGCCGTCATCGCCGCGGCGAGCCCGGGCGGGACGTCCCGCCGCGCGTCGCCGAGCAGCGACACGAGGTCGTAGGCCGGCGCGCCGACCAGCAGGTCCTGATAGTCGAGCAGCCCCACCCGCGCGTGCCCGACGCGCTCCGGCAACCAGAGCAGGTTCTCGGCATGGTAGTCGCGCAGCACCGCCGTCGGCGGCTCCGCCAGGGCGATCGCCACGATCGTCTCCACCGCCGCGTCGTACTCCGCCGCCAGGTCGGGCGGGACCGCCCGCCCGGTCGCGGCCGGCAGATACCATTCAGGGACGAGCCGCATCTCGCGCATCAGCACCGCCCGGTCGTAGGGCGGCGGGGCCCAGTCGGCGGTCGCCGCGGGCAGGGGCGCGGCCTGCAGGTCGGCGAGCAGGTCCACCGCGGCGGCATAGAGCCCTTCCTCCCGCCCCGGCCGGGCGGCGAGCCGCAGGAAGAGGTCGTCGCCGAGGTCCTCGAGCAGCACGAGCCCCGCCGCCCGGTCGGCCGCCCACACCTCCGGGGCGCTCAGCCCGAGCCCGCGCAGCCAGTCGGTCACCGCGAGGAACGGCGCGACGACGAGCCCGCTCTCCGGCGGCACGTCCATCAGCATCGCCCGGTCCGCCCCCCGCGCCAGCCGCACATAGGACCGCGCCGAGGCGTCCCCGGCGAGCGGCGTCCGCGCCGCCCCGGTCCACCCGGCCGCCGCGAGGAACCCGTCGATCGCCTCCGCGCGCCCGCTCATCGGGCGCCCCCCGCCTCTGCAGGCGTCGCGCCGGGGGATGCGAAGCTTCCGCTTCCGGCGGCCCGCCGCGACGGCCCGCGTCGCTCGCCAGCGACTGGCCTGCATGAGACCCGCCGCGCGGCGTCCGGCCGGTCCCGGCCGCGCCCCTCCGCCGCGCCGGGGCCGAGCCCGAAGCCGGGCGGAAGCGGCGGCCCCATGCCGGGCCGCGCCGGGGCGCGCCCGCCGCGCGGCGCCGCCGCCCGTCCGGCCGCCGCAAGGAAGGTCGCCGCCCCCCGCCCGCTCATGCGCCGCCCGCTCATGCGCCGCCCGCCCGGGCTTCCGCCAGCGCCGCGTCCAGCCAGTCCCAGCCGCCGCCCCGCGGCGCGATCCGGGCGATCCGCGCGTCCGCCGCCGCGCCGAAGTCGAGCCCGACGTCGAGCCGCCGGGCCGGCAGGCCGGCGCCGAGGCGGTCGGGCCATTCGACGAGGCAGATCGCCGCCGCGAAGGCCTCCTCGAGCCCGAGCTCCGCCGCCTCGTCGGCCGAGCCGAGCCGGTAGAGGTCGACGTGCCAGAGCTCCTCGCCCCCGAGGTCGTAGGTCTGCGCCAGCGTGTAGCTCGGCGAGGGGATGTCCTCCCGCCGCCCCAGCGCGGCGAGCCGGTCGGCGATCAGGCTGCGGGCGAAGTGGCTCTTGCCCGCCCCGAGCCCCCCCGACAGCGCCACCACGTCCCCGGCCCGCAGCCGCGCGCCCACGGCGCGCGCCAGCCGCGCGGTCGCCTCGGCGTCGGGAAGCAGCATCTCGGCGGTCACGGGGGGCCTCGGCTCTGACGGGGCCTCCCTTCTACCGTCGCCCCCGGAGCGCGCAAGCGCCGGCGCGTCGTCCTCACCCGTCCCGCCCCGGCGGGCCCCGCTTTCCGGACGGACCCGGGCGCCGCCGACGACCCGTCCGGTCGGACGAGCGCGGCCCGCCAGAGGCAGCCCCGAAGGCCTGTGGATAAACCTACGGATAACTAAATATCAGAGTGAGATCAGATATTTGACCTGCATCGCACTGTGCGACACACACCTGCACGACACGGACCCG
Source organism: Amaricoccus sp. (assembly GCF_017993425.1). Lineage (GTDB taxonomy): Bacteria > Pseudomonadota > Alphaproteobacteria > Rhodobacterales > Rhodobacteraceae > Amaricoccus. The sequence continues at coordinate 28,548 of NZ_JAGOMQ010000012.1, read as the reverse complement.
TCGCCGCCCTATGCCGGGCCGGGCCCGACCGAAGCGGGCTTTGCCCGCGAGGCCACGGCGCGACAAGCGAAAGCAAGGCTTTCGCCGCGCCGACGACCGGAGCGCGTTGGCGCGGAGGTCGTCAGGGGTGAAGATTTCTGCGGGAGCGCGCAATCCGTCCGTGAGCGCCCCGGCGAGCGCGGAATCGCGCTCGCCCCCCGAGGGGCGATCGCGGACGGATTTGCCACGGGTCAAATCCGTCTGGCGGCGCCGTCGCGACCTGGTTCCGGCCGGGCTTCGGCTCCACTGTCGTGTGGTGTGCGCGGGCCGGGCTCAGAGGTCGATCGGGACCATCACCTCGGGCTCGATCACGTCGACCCCCGGCAGGCCCTCGCGCAGCTTCTCCGCCGACTGCTCCAGCAGCGGAAAGGTCTTGTAGTGGCAGGGGATCACCGTGCGGAAGTTGAAGAACGTCCGCGCCGCATAGGCCGCCCGGGCCATGTCCATGGTGAAGTGGCCGCCGGCGCAGAGGATGCCGATCTCCGGGTGGTGCAGCGCCTCGAAGACGCCCATGTCGGCCATCACGTCGGTGTCGCCGGAGAAATAGACCGTCCGGCCCTCGCCCGCGATCATGAACCCCGACTCCGACCCGCCATAGACCGGCCCCTCCGAGCCGCCCCAGGACGAGGAATGCGTGGCGTTCACCATCGTCACCTTCACGCCCCCCAGCGCCACCGTGCCGCCCCGGTTGAAGCCGATGGCCTTCACCCCGTGCTTCTTCTCCCAGTGGCTCGTCAGGTCGAAGATGCCGACGATCGGGATGCCGAGCTCGACTGCTATCTGCGGCACCTCGCTCGCATGGTCGAAATGCCCGTGGCTGATCAGGATATGCGTCGCGCCGGCGATCGCCTCGGCCTTGCGGGCGCTGTCGAAGGCCGGGTTCCCCTCCAGCCACGGGTCGAGCAGCAGCACCTGGTCCGCGATCTCCATCCGGAACCCCGAATGCCCGAGCCATGTCAGCTTCATTCCGCACCCCTCCCGATCATGCTATCCCGGCCCCCGACGGCCCCGGGGAGGAGTGATGGACTGGTTTGCCCCCCTCGACAACTACTGCGAGCGCACCGACCCGTCCTACTGGTCCGAGCCGCTCAACGCCGTCTCGAACGCCGCCTTCCTCCTCGCCGCCCTCGCCTGCTGGCGGATGCTCGGCGAACGCCGCGACCCGGGCGCCCGGCTGCTCGTCGCGATCCTCGCCGCCATCGGCGTCGGCTCGTTCCTGTTCCACACCCATGCCGAGCGCTGGGCGCTCGCGGCGGACGTCATCCCGATCCAGGTCTTCATCCTCGTCTATCTCCACCTCGCCACCACCCGCTTCTTCCGCCTGCCGGGGTGGGCCGGCCTCGCCGCCGTCGCGGCCTTCGTCCCGGCCGACATCCTCGGCGCCCGCGCCATCGCGGCGGTGACCGGCCCGCTCAACGGCTCGGTCTCCTACCTGCCCGTGCCGATCCTGATCGCCGGCTTCGCCCTCGCGCTCCGCGGGCGCGCCCCCGCCACGGCGCGCGGCCTCGCCATCGGCGCCGGCCTCCTCGCCGCCTCGCTGGCCTTCCGCACCATCGACGCCGCCGTCTGCCCGGCGCTGCCCATCGGCACGCATTTCCTCTGGCACCTCCTCAACGGCGCGATGCTCGGCTGGATGATCGCCGTCCTCGTCCGCCACGACCGCGACCTTGCGAAGCCCGCCCCGCGCGGCTAAACGGCGCCATCGTCCCGAGGACCGCCATGTCGATCGACAAGGAAACCGCGCGCCGCGTGGCCCATCTCGCCCGGATCGAGGTCAGCGACGCCGACCTCGACCGCGTCGCCGCCGAGCTTTCCGGCATCCTCGGCTTCATGGAGCAGCTCCGCGAGGTCGACGTCGAGGGCGTCGAGCCGATGACCTCGGTCACCCCCATGGCGCTGCCGCTCCGCGAGGACCGCGTCACCGCCGGCTCCGAGCCGGAGCGCATCCTCGCCAACGCCCCCGACCCGCGCCGGGGCTTCTTCGCCGTGCCGAAGGTGGTGGAATAGTGGGCGAGCTCTCGCGTCTGACCCTGGCCGAGGCGCGCGACCGCCTGCGCGCCGGCGACTTCACCGCCGCCGAGCTGACCGAGGACTGCCTCGCCAGCGCCGAGGCCGCCGCCGCGCTCAACGCCTTCACGCCGCTCACCCCCGACCTCGCCCGCGCGCAGGCCGCCGCCGCCGACGCCCGCCTCGCGCTGGGCGACGCGCCGGACCTCTGCGGCGTGCCGCTCGGGATCAAGGACCTCTTCTGCGTCGAGGGCGCGCCGGCGCAGGCCGCCTCGCGCATCCTCGAAGGCTTCCGCCCGCCCTACGAGAGCACCGTCACCGCGCGCCTGCGCGCGCGCGGCGCGGTCACCCTCGGCAAGCTCAACATGGACGAGTTCGCCATGGGCTCGTCGACCGAGAGCTCCGCCTTCGGCCCGGCGATCAGCCCCTGGCGCCGGCGGGGCGACGACACGCCGCTCACTCCCGGCGGCTCCTCCGGCGGCTCGGCCGCGGCGGTCGCCGCCGACCTCTGCCTCGGCGCGACCGGCACCGACACCGGCGGCTCGATCCGCCAGCCGGCGGCCTTCGCCGGCATCGTCGGGGTCAAGCCCACCTACGGCCGCTGCTCGCGCTGGGGCATCGTCGCCTTCGCCTCCTCGCTCGACCAGGCCGGGCCGATGGCGAAGTCGGTCACCGACGCCGCCATCCTGCTCTCCGCCATGGCCGGCCACGACCCGAAGGACTCGACCTCGGCCAACCGCCCCGACGAGGACTTCGCCTCCGGCCTCAAGGGCGACCTCCGCGGCAGGCGCATCGGCGTGCCGAAGGAATACCGCGTCGAGGGGATGCCCGCCGAGATCGAGGCGCTCTGGGGCAAGGGCGCCGAGATGCTCCGCGACGCCGGGGCCGAGATCGTCGAGATCTCGCTCCCCCACACGAAATACGCGCTCCCCGCCTATTACGTGATCGCCCCGGCCGAGGCCTCGTCCAACCTCGCCCGCTACGACGGCGTACGCTACGGCCGCCGCGCCCGCATCGGCGCGCAGGAGGGCGTGACCGAGCTCTACGAGCGCACCCGCGCCGAGGGCTTCGGCCGCGAGGTGCAGCGCCGGATCATGATCGGGACCTACGTCCTCTCGGCCGGCTTCTACGACGCCTACTACCTGCGCGCGCAGAAGGTCCGCACGCTGATCCGCCGCGACTTCGAGACCGCCTTCGCCGCCGGCGTCGACGCCATCCTGACGCCGGCCACCCCCTCGGCGGCCTTCGGCATCGGCGACATGGCCGACGCCGACCCGGTGCAGATGTATCTCAACGACGTGTTCACGGTGACGGTGAACCTCGCCGGCCTACCCGGCGTCGCGGTCCCCGCCGGCCTCGACGCGGCCGGCCTGCCGCTCGGCCTGCAGCTGATCGGCCGGCCCTGGGACGAGAAGGGGATGCTCGACGCGGCCTTCGCGATCGAGCGCGCTTGCGGATTCGCGGCGAAACCCGGACAATGGTGGTGACGAGTGGCGGGAACGACCCGGTCGGACCCCAGAGAGGTGTGCGCGCAATGCGTCTGAATGCGATCCTGCTGTTCGGCGGCCTCGCCGGGGGCCTCGCCGCCTGCACGAGCGGCGACATCACGGTGCCGACCGATCCGGTCATCACCCAGGTCCCGACGACCAGCGCCTCCTCCTCCGGCGGGGGCGGCGACTTCACCTCGACGATCGAGACGGCGCTGGCCGATCCGGCGACGCCGGGCGCGGCGCCGCTGCCCGAGCACGGCACGCCCCTCGACGACGACAACCTGAACCTGACGCTCTACACGATCGAGCAGCAGAAGATCGACGCCCGCATCGCCGAGCGCGAGCTGGCCGAGGCGCGCTCGCAGCTGGTGGTGGTCCAGCCGACGCAGAGCTCGGTCCCCCATGCGGATTCCAGCGTCAACGTCACGCTCTACGCCCAGCAGTCGACCAACCAGGTCGGGCAGCGGATGTATCAGCGCCGGCCAGGCATCGGCGGCGGCTGCGGCGGCTACCCGAGCGCCGATGCGGCGCAGCGCGCCTTCCTCGCCGCCGGCGGCCCGAACGCCGACCCGCGCGGCCTCGACCCCGACGGCGACGGCTTCGCCTGCTCGTTCGACCCCGAGCCCTATCGCCAGCTGAAGCTCTGACGGCCTCGCGGGGCGGGCGAGATCCCTTGCCCCGGCGGTGGTTGCGCCTCCTGTCCCGCCGAGGCCGGTCCCTCCGGCGGGACCGCCGCGCGTGACCCCCATCGAGGCCCCCAGCCCGAACTTCGGCCCGCGCCGCGGCGGGGCGGTCCCCGACCTCGTCGTCCTCCACCACACGGCGATGGCCACCGCCGAGGCCGCGCTCGACCGCCTGCGCGACCCGGCGGCGGAGGTCTCCGCCCACTGGCTGGTCGCCGAGGACGGCCGCACCTGGCGGCTGGTCGACGAGGAGATGCGTGCCTGGCACGCCGGCGCCGGCGCCTGGGGGGCGGTGACCGACGTCAACTCCCGCTCGATCGGCATCGAGCTCGCCAATCCCGGCCCGCTCGCCGGCTTCCCGCCGTTCCCCGAGCCGCAGATGGCGGCGCTGGAGCGGCTCCTCGCCGGCATCCTCGCGCGCTGGCGCATTCCGCCCGCCGGCGTGATCGCTCATTCCGACATGGCCCCGGGCCGCAAGGCCGACCCCGGGCCGAAGTTCGACTGGCGCCGGCTCGCGCGGGCCGGCCTCGCCGTCTGGCCGGCCGCCGCGCCGCCCTCGCCCGCCGACCCGGCCGCCTTCCGCGCCGCCGCGACGGCCGCCGGCTACCACGCGCCCGGCGGCGACTGGGAGATCGCCCTCGCCGCCTTCCGCCTGCGCTTCCGGCCCTGGGCCTCCGGGCCCCTCGCGGCAGAGGACGTCTCGACCCTCCGCGGTCTTGTGGATAAGCCTATGGATAACTTGAAAGATAAATGAAATCAGTCCGTTGACCTGCGTCGTACTGTGGGACGTTTCAGGGCTCGCCACAGCCTCCCGTCGATCGCCGACAGCCCCAGCGCGATCAGCGCCATGCCGCCGACCTCCTGCAGGGTCAGCCGCTCGCCGAGCGCGACGACGCCGAGCAGGATGGCGCTGACGGGCACCAGCAGGGTCACCAGCGCCGCGTTGGTCGCCCCGGCCGAGGCGAGCAGCCGGAAATAGATCAGGTAGGCGAGCGCCGTCGACAGCGCGGCCAGCCCGAGGATCGCCCCCAGGGCCGCCGGCCCCGGATAGCCGAGCCGCCACGGCGCATCGACCGCCGCGGCGAGCGGGACGAGGACGAGGCTCGCCATCATCAGCTGCCCCGTCGCCGCGGCGAGCGGCGTCACCCCGAGCGTGCGGAACCGCCGCCCGTAGATCGCCGCGAGCGCATAGGACGTCGCCGCCGCCAGCCCCGCCAGCTGCGCCGGCAGCGCGCCCCCGAGCCCGGACAGCGCCGCCGGCCCCATCAGCACGGCGACCCCCGCGAGCCCGACCAGCGCCCCGGCGATCCGCCCCCCGGTCAGCCGCTCGTCCCGGGTCAGCCAGTGGGCGAGGACCACGGTGAAGAGGGGCGTGGTCGCGTTCAGCACCGCCGCGACCCCGGAGGCGAGGAACTGCTGGCTCCACACGATCAGGCTGAAGGGGATGACGTTGCTCAGCATCGCCATGACGAGGCAGGCGCTCCACGCCGTCCGCCCCCGGGGCAGCGCCGCCCCCGTCGCCCCCGCCACGACGAGCAGGATCGCCGCCGCGATGCTCACCCGCGCCGCCACGATCGTCAGCACCGGCAGCGCGCCGACCGCGACGGCGTTGAAGAAGAACGACCCGCCCCAGAGCACCGAGAGCGCGACGAGCGCCCCCCAGTCCTTCCCGCTCATCGGCCCGATCGCGGCAGGCGGCATGCGTGGTCTCCCCCCGGTCCGGCCGCGACCATGCCCCGCCCCGCCGTCCGCCGCGAGCCGTTTCTTGCGTTGGAAGCCGGCATGGCCTAAGTCAGCCCGGCGCGGATGGCCGGACGGCCGCGGGGGCCGCAAGGCCCGCGAGGAAAGTCCGGACTCCAGGGAGAGATGGCGGCGGGTAACGCCCGCCCGGGGAGACCCGAGGGAAAGCGCCACAGAGATCAGACCGCCGCCCTCCGGGGCGGCAAGGGTGAAACGGTGGGGTAAGAGCCCACCGCGCCGGCGGCGACGCCGGCGGCACGGCAAGCCCCGCCAGGAGCAAGGCCGAATAGGGATCGCGCGGACCTCCGGGTCCAGGTTTCTCCCGCCCATGCGATCCGGGTAGGCTGCTCGAGCCCGTCCGCAAGGCCGGGCCTAGAGGAATGGTCGTCGCCGCCCCGCGAGGGGCGGGCACAGAATCCGGCTTACAGGCCATCCGCGCGCCTCTCTCCGGGCGAAGACCGCCCGGAACCGGGATCGGAGGCAGGGAAGGACGTGGTAGGCCCGGCAGGATTCGAACCTGCAGCCAAAGCGTTATGAGCGCTCTGCTCTAACCGTTGAGCTACAGGCCCACGCCCGCCCGAGGTATTCCCCGGCGCCCCCGCGGTCAAGCGCAGCCCGGCCAAGCCCTGCCGACGTTGGGCGGAGCACACGCCTCAGGCGCTTATCCGCCGATCTACTCAACCCCCGGTGGCGATTTTCTCTCGACATTCCGGCCGCGAGGGCATACCCTGCGTAAGGTTCAGGCGGACCATGCGTTGCCCTTGGACTGCGACCAGGGAGGATCCTCGCCATTACCGCCCGGATTGTCACGGACCAGCCGGACCTTGACCCGCGCGACGGCCGCGGCGCCCTGCGGCTTTCGCGGCGCCTCGTCGCGCTCCACGCCTGCGGGGTGGTGCTGCTGATCGGCGTGGTGCTCTCCACGACCCTCTGGATCTCGGCCGAGCACAACAAGCTCGCCGAGGCGTCGTCGGTGCGGATGGTCTCGACCGGGGTGTCGGAGCTGCGCACCCGGACCTTCACCCTCGTCAAGGACTACTCGATCTGGGACGAGGCCTATGACGCGGTGATCGAGGGCGACCGGCACTGGCTCTACAGCAACATCGGCACCGCCGCCGCCGAGATCGGCACCATCGACATGCTGCTGGTGGCGGGCGCGGGCGGGCGTGCGCCCTACGGCTGGGTCAGCGGCTCGCCGCGCGAGGGGGAGACCGACCTGCTGTCGCCGGCGATCGTCGACGCGCTCGTCGACCTGCTGGAGGCCCAGCCCGAGGTCTCCACCCCGGCGACCCGCACGCTGATCGAGCGCGTGAACGGCGAGCCCTGGATCTTCGCGGTGTCGCGGCTGAGCCCTGTCGACCAGGTGATCGACAGGGCGGCGGCGCCGATCCAGATCCACGGCATCCGCCTGTCGGGCGACCGGCTGGCGCAGATCGGCTCCAGCCTGCTGATCGACGACCTCGCGCTCGCCGACGAGCCCGGCCCCGGCCAGGCCTCGGTGCCGCTCTACGACGGCGGCGGCGCGCTCCTCGGCGAGATCGTCTGGGCCGCCCCGCGGCCCGGCGCGAGCATCCTGCGCAGCGTCGCCGCGCCGCTCGCGCTCGCCTTCCACGTCGTGGTGGCGATCAGCGCCGTCAGCTCCTGGCTGGCGGTCGGCTGGGCGCGCCGCCTCGAGCAGGCGCTCGAGGACGCCACCGCGGCCGACCGCAGCAAGAGCGAGTTCCTCTCGAACGTCAGCCACGAGATCCGCACGCCGATGAACGGCATCCTCGGCGCGGCGCAGCTCCTGCGCATGACCGACCTCGACGACGAGCAGCGCGAGCTCGTCGGCGTGCTGTTCTCCTCGGCGCAGACGCAGCTGTCGCTCATCACCGACCTGCTGGAGCTCAGCCAGATCGAGGGTGGCGCGCGGCAGCTCGTGGTCGAGTCGTTCCGTCCGGCCGCGACGATCCGCGACGTCACCGAGATGATGCGCCTCGCCGCGGAGCGGAAGGGCATCGGCTTCGAGGTGGACGCGCGCGCGCTCGCCGGCGTGACGCTCGAGGGCGACGAGCGCGCGATGCGCCAGATCGCGACCAACCTCCTCGGCAACGCGGTCAAGTTCACCAGCCGCGGCCGGGTGCGCCTCGAGGCGCAGGTGCGCGAGGCCGCGAACGACCGGATGCGCGTGGAGATCCGGGTCACCGACACCGGCCCCGGCATACCGCCCGAGGCGCTGCCGCGGATCTTCGAGCGGTTCTACCGTGTCGACAACTCGCTGTCGCGCACCACCGAGGGGACCGGGCTCGGCCTCGCCATCAGCCGCCGGCTCGCCCGGATGATGGAGGGAGACATCACCGTGTCGAGCGCCCAGGGCATCGGGTCGAGCTTCGTCTTCGCCGCGGAGTTCGCCCTCGCCAGCGAGACAGGAGAGAACCGCGATGCTGCATGATTCGGTCCTCGCCGCACGCCTCGGCGCCCCGATCCTCATCGTCGAGGACAACCAGACCAACGCGCTCATCCTGCGCTCGATGCTCGGCAAGCACGGCTATTCGAGCCTCGTCGCCACCGACGGCCGCGAGGGCGTGGAGATGACGCGGACCCATCGCCCGCTCCTCGTGCTGATGGACCTGCAGATGCCGCGGCTCGACGGGTTCTCGGCGGTGTCGGAGATCCTCGCCAGCGATCCTGCCGCGCCGCCGATCGTCGCGGTGACGGCGAGCGTCGCCGAGAAGGTCCGGGACGCCTGCCTCGCGGCGGGCTTCTCCGACGTCATCTCGAAGCCGATCATGATCGAGGAGCTGATGCGGACCGTCCGCCGGCTGATGTCGCTGCCGGAAGGCTAGCGACGACGTGACGGATCGCCTGGGGGGCGGCCGGGCCGGCGGGAGCGGACGCGGCCCGGCGCACGCGGGCGGGGCTGGCGTCAGGCCGTCGTGCGACCCGGAGGGGCGGGCGCCTGCCCGTCCGCTCCGGAGCTGCGCTCGGGAAATGGGGTGGTCAGGCTGCTGCGAAGGTGGTCGCCGGGGCGGCGAGGCTCTGCAGGAAGCTGAGGTGGTGCGGGCAGTGCCGCCGGTAGAGCGGGTTCAGCCAGTGGTCCGAGGCGAGCCCGCCGTCCGCCCAGAAGCCGTAATCCTCGCGCAGCTCCTCGCCGGGCGCGATGTCGCGGAGCGCCACGGTGTGGTCCTCCTGCAGCGTCGGCCAGTAGGCGAGGCCCACGTTGGCGATGTCGCCCTCGCCGTGGTTCATGTACTGCATGCCGTCCTTGTACCAGAGGAACTTGCCCGAGGGCTTGTGCAGGTAGCCGCCGTGCAGCGCGAAGGACAGCGTGCGGGCGGAGAGCGCCACCATCTCCTTGCGGTCGCAGGCGTGCATGCTGGGATCGTAGCGCCAGATAACGTTTCCGGCCTTGATCGTTTTGCGCGCAAAGATGCCCGTGCCGTGGATGGGGCTGGTACGGAACTCAACATCGACAAGCCAGGTCAACTCAACCTCCGGTTGGAATGGGTTCAAGGCACTACGTCCGGACGCTGAGGCGACCGCGATTGGATTCTCTGCCGGCGCATGGTCCGCGAGTCAACCATGACGTGTATACCAACATACAAAATTCGCCATATTGGATAGTCGGTGTGGCCTTTGCGCGGTCGCCGCGAGTTCCCATCCACAAACGCTTGCGCTAAAGGGGCCCGGCGCGGGCGGAGGCGGGCGGATGACGGAGAATCAGCGGAACGGCCTGAGCTACGCCGACGCCGGGGTCGACATCGAGGCGGGCGACGCGCTCGTCGCGGCGATCGGCCCGGCCGCGGCGCGGACGATGCGGCCGGGGGTCGTGTCCGGCCTCGGCGGGTTCGGCGCGCTGTTCGATCCAGCCGCCGCGGGCTACGCCGACCCGATCCTCGTCGCCGCCACCGACGGCGTCGGCACCAAGCTCAAGCTCGCCATCGACACCGGGCTCTTCGCCACCGTCGGCATCGACCTCGTGGCGATGTGCGTGAACGACCTGGTGTGCCAAGGGGCGGAGCCGCTGTTCTTCCTCGATTATTTCGCCACCGGCAAGCTCGACGTCGCCGCGGCGGCCGAGGTGGTCGCCGGGATCGCCGAGGGCTGCGTCCTCGCCGGCGCGGCGCTCGTGGGCGGCGAGACGGCGGAGATGCCGGGGCTCTACGCCCGGGGCGACTTCGACCTCGCCGGCTTCGCGGTCGGCGCGATGGAGCGCGGCGGCGGCCTGCCCGCGGGCGTGGCCGAGGGCGACGTGCTGCTCGGCGTGCCCTCCTCGGGCGTCCACTCGAACGGCTTCAGCCTCGTCCGCCGCATCGTCGCCGACGCGGGCCTCGGCTGGGACGATCCCGCGCCCTTCGGCGACGGCCCGCTCGGGGCGGGGTTGCTGGAGCCGACGCGCATCTATGTCCAGCCCGCGCTCGAGGCGCTGCGCGCGGGCGGCGTGCATGCATTCGCCCACATCACCGGCGGGGGAATCACCGGCAACCTGCCCCGGGTGCTGCCCGAGGGGCTGGGGGCGGAGATCGACCTTTCCGCCTGGGAGCGCCCGGCGGTCTTCGGCTGGCTCCAGCGCCAGGGCGGGGTCGCGGACGCCGAGATGCTGCGCGCGTTCAACTGCGGGATCGGCCTGATCGCCGTCGTCGCGCCGAGCCGGGCCGACGAGCTGGCGGAGTTCCTCGGCGAGGACGGGGTCCCGGCGCTCCGGATCGGCAATGTCGTGCCCGGCGAGGGCGTCGCCTACGTCGGCCGCTGGTGAGCCGGGTTCCCGTCGCCATCCTGATCTCCGGCGGCGGGTCGAACATGCTCGCCCTCGCCCGCGACATGGCGGCGCCGGACCATCCGGCGGAGGCGCGGCTCGTGCTGTCCAACCGGCCGGGGGCGGCGGGGCTGGCGCGCGCCGCCGCGCTGGGGCTCGCCGCCGAGGCGCTCGACCACCGGGCCTTTCCCGACCGGGCCGGCTTCGAGGCGGCGCTCGACGCGCGGCTGCGCGCGGCCGGGGTGGAGGTCGTGGTCCTCGCGGGCTTCATGCGGGTGCTGACGGCGGGCTTCGTCGCGCGGTGGCGGGGGCGGATGCTCAACATCCATCCCTCGATCCTGCCGCTGTTTCCCGGGCTCGACACCCATGCCCGGGCGCTCGCCGCCGGGATGGCGGTGCATGGCTGCACGGTCCACGAGGTCGTGCCGGAGGTCGACGCCGGGCCGATCCTCGGGCAGGCGGTCGTGCCGGTCCTGCCGGAGGACACGCCGGAGACGCTGGCCGCGCGGGTGCTGCCGATGGAGCATCGGCTCTATCCCGCGGTGCTGCGCCGCTTCGCCGCGGGCGACCGCACGCCGGTCGCGCTCTTCCCGTGATCTCCCATGTCCATCTCGGCACGGCCGACCTCGACCGCGCCTGCGCGTTCTATGACCCGGTGATGGCGGCGCTCGGGTTCCCGCCGCGGTTCCACGACGCGGCCGCCGGATGGGCCGGATGGTCGGCGCGGGATGGCGGGCGGCCGTTCCTGCTGGTCGGGCGGCCCTTCGACGGCGCGACGGCGCGGCCCGGCAACGGGCAGATGGTCGCGCTGGAGGCGCGGAGCCGGGCGGAGGTGGACCGGGCCCATGCCGTCGCGCTCGCCCTTGGCGGGACGGACGAAGGCGCGCCGGGGCTGCGGCCGCGCTACCACGCGGATTATTACGGGGCTTACGTCCGCGATCCCGACGGCAACAAGCTCTGCTTCGTCTGCCACGCGCCGGCGGCGCCGGAATGAGCCGGCCGCCGTCGGCGCTGCGCAACCTCGGGCCGGCCTCCGACGCGGCGTTCGCCAAGGCGGGGATCCGGACCGCGGAGGAGCTGGTCGCGCTGGGGGCGGACGAGGCCTATGCCCGCATCCTGGCCGCGACGGGGGCGCGGCCGCATTTCGCGTTCTTCTGGGCGATCGCCTTCGCGATCCAGGATCGGCCCTGGGCCACGCTCGGCGCGGAGGAGAAGGCGCTGCTGCGCGCCCGCTTCGATGCGGTCAAGGCCCGGATCGTCGCGCCCGAGGCCGGGACCCGGGCGCGGCTGGAGGCGGAGCTCGACCGGCTGGGGGTCGGTCAGCCGACGATCTCGAGGCCCGAGAAGAAGTAGGCGATCTCCTGGGCCGCGGTCTCGGCGCCGTCCGAGCCGTGGATGGAGTTCTCGCCGATCGAGAGGGCGAATTCCTTGCGGATGGTGCCGGCGGCCGCCTCGGCGGGGTTGGTCGCGCCCATGACCTCGCGGTTCTTGGCGATGGCGTCCTCGCCCTCGAGCACCTGCGCGACGATGGGGGCGGAGGACATGAACTCGGTCAGCTCGCCGAAGAACGGCCGCTCCTTGTGGACGGCGTAGAAGGCCTGGGCCTGGGCGAGGGACAGCCGGATGCGCTTCTGCGCCACGATCCGCAGGCCCGCCGCCTCGAGCTTGGCGTTGATCGCGCCGGTCAGGTTCCGCCGCGTCGCGTCGGGCTTGATGATCGAGAACGTGCGCTGGACGGCCATGCAATCTACTCCCTTTCGGGCGCGGCCCATGCCCGCCCTCGCCGCCGAGCCCGTTAGCACGGGGGCCGCGGGCAGGAAAGCCCGTCAGGGGCAGACGTCGGCGATCACCGGGCGGAAGGCGGCGCAATGCGCCGAATCCGACCACCAGACGTCCGTGGCGCCGAACAGGGCCTCGACCGCGACCCAGCCGCCGCCGGCGCGCCGGTAGAGCGCCTGCCCGGAGGTCCAGTCGGCGTCGGGGAGGAAGTAGCCGGCCGCCCAGCCCGGGGTCGCCTGCACCGCGATCGGGCCGCCGCCGGGGCGCTGGGCGACCACCGAGGCGAAGGCGACGTCGCCGGAGACGCGGAGGCTGCGGACCACGAACTCGACCGGCGCCCCGAAGAGCGAGACGGCGAAGGGGCGGAGCGCGTCCATGAGCGCCCGGCGCTCGGGGGAGCCGCGCGGCGGCTCGGTCCAGCCCTGCGCGCCGGCGGGGGCGGCGGCGAGCAGGAGCCCGAGGATCAGTCCGAGCCGCATCCCGGTCCGCATCGCGCGCCCCCTCGATTGACAGCGGCCCGGCCGCCGGGCCATCCCGTGCCAGAGCATCGTCGCGGAACCCCGCCCGGGCCGCAAGCGCGCCGTCGCCGGAAGGGAAGGCCCCGCCGTCATGAGCCCGTCATGAGCCCTGCCGTCGCCTACGGCGCGCTCGCCGCCGCGATCGTCTTCGAGGTGGTCGGCACCTCGATGCTGCCGTTCACCCGCGGCTTCACCCGGCTCTGGCCGACGCTGGCGGCGCTCGCCTGCTACGGCGTCGCCTTCTTCTTCCTCGCGCAGGTGGTGCGGTCGATCCCGGTCGGCATCGTCTATGCGATCTGGAGCGGCCTCGGCGTGGCGCTGATCGTCACGCTGAACGCGGTCGCCTTCGGGCAGCGGCTGGATTTCTGGGCGATGGCGGGCGTCGGCCTGATCGTCGCGGGCGTCGTGGTCATCAACCTGCTCTCCAGCGCCGCGCCGCACTGAAGGCTCCCGAGCGTCCACGCGTGAACAGGGTGTAACCCATTGATTTGTCGTCGCAGCCTGCATGAACCTGCACGATTCTGCACGAAATTGCACGATCACCCGCCGTGTTGACAGCGACCTCGTTGACAGCGTCTGGCCGGCTTGCCATGTGCCGCGGATGCTCGCGCTCAAGAACCTCACTTTCTCCATCGAGGGCCGGAAGCTCCTCGACGACGCCTCGGCGCTGATCCCGACCGGCCACAAGGTCGGCTTCGTCGGCCGCAACGGCGCGGGCAAGACCACGCTCTTCAAGCTGATCCGCGGCGAGCTGCCGCTCGACGGCGGCGAGATCGAGGTTCCGCGCCGCGCCCGCATCGGCGGGGTGGCGCAGGAGGCCCCGGCCACCCGCGACAGCCTGATCGACACGGTGCTCGCCGCCGACCTGGAGCGGGCCGCGCTGCTCGCCGAGGCGGAGGTCGCGACGGATGGCGGCCGCATCGCCGAGATCCAGACCCGGCTGATCGACATCGACGCGCATTCGGCCGAGGCCCGGGCCGCGTCGATCCTCGACGGGCTCGGCTTCGACGCGGCGGCGCAGGCGCGGGCCTGCGCGGATTTCTCCGGCGGCTGGCGGATGCGGGTGGCGCTGGCCGCGGTGCTGTTCTCGCGGCCGGACGTGCTGCTGCTCGACGAGCCGACCAACTATCTCGACCTCGAGGGGGCGATCTGGCTCGAGACCTTCCTCGCGCGCTATCCGCACACCGTGCTGGTGATCAGCCACGACCGCGACCTGCTGAACCGCTCGGTGGGGGCGATCCTCCACCTCGACCGGCGCAAGCTCACCCTCTACACCGGCGGCTACGACACCTTCGACGAGACCCGCCGCGCCCGGCTGGAGCAGCAGGCGGCGGAGAAGAAGAAGCAGGACGCGGCGCGGGCGCACATGCAGTCCTTCGTCGACCGCTTCCGGGCGAAGGCCTCGAAGGCCCGGCAGGCGCAGAGCCGCCTGAAGGCGCTGGAGCGGATGAAACCGATCGCGGCGGTGGTCGAGGACAGCGTCGCCGCCTTCGACTTCCCCTCGCCGGAGGAGCTGTCGCCGCCGATCATCCGGCTGGAGGACGTGACCGTCGGCTATGACGGCCGCCCGGTGCTGCGCGGGCTCGACCTGCGGATCGATCAGGACGACCGCATCGCGCTCCTCGGCCAGAACGGCCAGGGCAAGTCGACGCTGTCGAAGCTTCTCGCCGACCGGCTGAAGCCGATCGCCGGGCGCAAGATCGCCTCGTCGAAGCTGCGGGTGGGGTATTTCGCCCAGCATCAGGTGGACGAGCTCGACCTCGACGAGACGCCGATCCAGCACGTGCAGCGGCTGCGCCCCGAGGAGGCGCCGGCGAAGATCCGGGCGCGGCTGGCGGCCGGGGGGATCGGGGCGGACATCGCGGGGAACGAGGTCGGGCGGCTCTCCGGCGGGCAGAAGGCGCGGCTGTCGCTGCTGATCGCCACCATCGACGCGCCGCATCTGGTCATCCTCGACGAGCCGACCAACCATCTCGACATCGAGAGCCGCGAGGCGCTGGTCGAGGCGCTGACCGCCTACGAGGGGGCGGTGATCCTCGTCAGCCACGACGCGCATCTGGTCGAGCTGGTCGCCGACCGGCTCTGGCTGGTGAAGGGCGGCACGGTGCGGCCCTTCGAGGACGACATGGAGGCCTATCGCCGGCTGCTGCTCTCGGAGCGGGGCGGGGCGCCGGCGAGGCCGCGCGAGGAGCGGGCGCCGGCGCGGCAGCGGCCGACGGCGCGCGACGCGCTGGGGCCGCTCCGGGCGGAGGTGTCGCGCTGCGAGGCGCGGGTGGCGAAGCTCGAGGAGATGCGGTCGGCGATCGACGGGCGGCTGGCCAATCCGCTCCTCTACAAGCGGGGCGACACGGACGAGCTGGAGCAGCTCAACCGCAAGCGGGCCGAGGTCGAGGACGGGCTCGCCCGGGCCGAGGCGCTGTGGGTCGCGGCGCTGGAGCGGCTGGAGGCGGCCGAGGGGCCGGGGTCATGACATCGGGGCGGAGGCCGGCGGGATGAGCCTGCGCGGGAGGCCGGCCGCCGGCGGGCGGGGCGCTGGTCGCCGAGCGTCGGCCGGGGTCATGAGCGCGCGCGGGGGGCCGGGGGCATGAGCCTGCGCGAGGCGCTGCTCGCCTTCCTGTCGCTCGCGGCGATCGTCAATCCGGTCGCGCTGGCGCCGGCCTTCGCGGCGCTGACCGCCGGGCGGCCGCCGGCGGAGACGCGGCGGATCGCGCTCCGGGCCACGCTCATCGGGTTCGCGCTGATCGGGCTGGGGGGCCGTCTCGGCCACGCCGCGCTGCGCGGGCTCGGGGCGGATGCGCCGATGATCCATCTCGTGGTCGGGGGCGCGCTGGTGGCGATGGGGACGGCGATGCTGTTCGGCGTGGGGGTCGGCGTCGGGGCGGAGGCGGCGCCGCGGCGGGACCCGACCTGGGCGCCGCTCGCCGTGCCGCTGGTCGCCGGACCGGGGGCGGTGGGCGCGATGGTGATGCTGGTCTCGCGCCATGCCGGGCAGGCGGGGGCGACGGCGGAGCTCTATGCGATCCTCGCGGCGGTGGGCCTGCTCACCTGGGCGAGCTTCCGGGCGGCGGACGCGATCGGGCGGCGGCTGGGGCCGCGGGGGATGCGGCTGGTGGTGCGCGGGCTCGGGCTGGTGCTGATCGTCGTGGCGGGGCGGTTCCTGTACGAGGGGCTGGCGGCGTATGGCGTGCTGGAGCGGAGGGCATGAGCGGCGGGCCGGGGTTTGTCGTGGCCGGGGTGGTTCCCCTGCGAGGGACTGGCGGCCTGTGGCGCGCCGGGGCGGGGGGCGGCATGAGCCGGGGGCTCGGGTTCGCGCCGATCGTTGGGGCGGGGCGGTTCCTGTATGAGGGGCTGGCGGCTTATGGCGTGCTGGAGCGGAGGGCATGAGCCGCGGGCCGGGGTTGATCGTCGTGGCCGGGGCGGTTCCCCTGCGAGGGGCTGGCGGCCTGTGGCGCGCCGGAGCGGAGGGCGGCATGAGCCGGGGGCTCGGGCCGATCGTTGGGGCGGCGCGGTTGCTCTGCGAGGGGCTCGCGGCCTGTGGCGTGCGGAGGGCGGCATGAGCTTCGATCTCGGCGTGACGGCCTTCGTCACCCTGTTCGTCATCATCGACCCGATCGGCCTCGCGCCGCTGTTCCTCGCGCTGACCCGGGGGGCGGCGAGCCGGCAGCGGCGGGCGATCGGGGGGCGGGCGCTCGCCATCGCGTTCTGCCTGCTGGCGCTGTTCGGGCTCGCCGGGGAGCGGCTGCTCGACGCGGTGGGGATCGACATGGCGGCGTTCCGCATCGCCGGGGGGCTGCTCCTGTTCCTGACGGCGGTCGACATGCTGTTCGAGCGCCGGCAGCCGCGGCGGGAGAACACCGCGCACCAGGCGGACGCGGCGCCCGATCCGACGGTGTTTCCGCTGGCGACGCCGCTGATCGCCGGGCCGGGGGCGCTCGCGACCATGGTGCTGCTGATCGGCCAGCATCCGGGGGATTATGCGGCGCAGGCGGTGGTTTACGCGGCGATGACCGCGGTGCTCGCCATCTGCTACGGGCTGTTCCTCGCCGGCTCGCTGATCGAGCGGGTGCTCGGGCCGACCGGGATCAACGTGGTGACGCGGCTGCTCGGGATGCTGCTCGCGGCGCTGTCGGTGCAGTTCGTGGTCGAGGGGCTGCGGGCGTTCGGCTTCGGGGCGGGGTGATGCCGGACAATCCCGACGATTTGGCGCGGCTCTTCTACCTGGCGTTGCTGCTGGTCGGGCTGCTGGCGTTCTTCTCGGTCGGCAGCCGGCAGCGGCTGGGGCGGACGTTGCAGCAGCTGCTGGTCTGGGCGCTGATCTTCGCCATGGCGGTGATCGCCTACGGGTTCCGCGACACGCTGCGGCAGGGGCTGTTTCCGTCGAGCGCGGTGATGCGGGCCGACGGGGCGGTGGAGCTGCGCCGGGGGGCGGACGGGCATTTCCACGCGACGCTGGAGCTGAACGGCGCGCCGGTGCGGTTCATCGTCGACACCGGGGCCTCGGACATGGTGCTGTCGCGGGCCGACGCGGAGAAGGCGGGGATCGACGTGGCGGCGCTCGCCTATACCGGGCGGGCGATCACCGCGAACGGCACGGTGGCGACGGCGCCGGCGCGGGTGCGGCGGGTGACGCTGGGGGATTTCGCGGTGACGAACGTGCCGGCGAGCGTCACCTCGGGGGCGCTGGAGACGTCGCTGCTGGGGATGACGTTCCTCGACCGGTTCGCGCGGATCGAGATCGAGGGGGACCGGATGATCCTGCGGCATTGAGGGGGCCGGGATATGTCCCATAGTGGGACGGGGGTCAAGCTGTTGGTTTTGTTCAGGAACAAGAAGTTGGTAATTCTGTTGCTCGGCTGAGGCCGCACTGGGGATGGGGCCCGGGGCGACGCATGGGGGGCGGGCCGTCGCTTCGGATGGCCGTCCTGCCCCGAGCTCCCGCGTTGGCGGTTGCGCGGGGGCCAAGCGACTTTTCAGACGCCCTTCGGTTGATCCCTTCCAGGAAGCTCGACGATATCTCCCCGGACCGCATCTTGCCGGGTCTCCAGTGGAGACCCGCGCGGTCCGTCGGGCCTCGCCGAAGCGAGGCCCGAGAGGGGCGCCGATTTCCCCGTCGCGCGCAATCGCGGCGCGCCTGCCCGGCTGGCGCGGAATCGCGCCTGCCCCGGGCGGGCAGGCGCGGCGCGATTTGTCACTCGCCAAATCGCGCGGAGACATCTGCCAGCGTGCCGCGTCCATCCGGCTGACAAGCGCGGGAACGTATCAGGCGATTCCCGTACCATCCGCTTGGCCGGCGGGATCGACAGGTCCGGGCGTGTCGACGTCGATCGGGTGGAGAATGACGGAGTAAAGAAAATTGCGGGCTTGGCTTCCTGTGTCTGGAAATTGTGCGCGAATATATTTCGAAATATTTTGAATATGAACGGTGAAATTCATCGCATCGTTATCAGCGCCGCACTTCGCGGCGCCGTTCGACTCACTTTGCAGTTCCGCCGTCCCCGCCCCTGACCGCTCCGCGTCGAGCCGGGTGACATGCGCATGTCACCCGGCGGGCGGCGTCGCGGGACGGACCTCGCCGCTCGGGAGGGACGGCGACGCCGGGAGGGCAGGTCGGGACCCGGCAGCCGAAGCTCGTGTCACGCCACGCGGGCGCCGCCGACCCAGACGCCGCGGAGGAGGGGGAGGGCGTCGGGGGAGGGCGCGAGGCGGATGCGGATGAGGTCGGCCTTGAGGCCGGGGGCGAGGCGGCCGCGGTCGGCGAGGCCGGCGGCGGCGGCGGGGGCGGCGGTGACCGTGGCGAGGCCGCGGGCGAGGTCGCCCGTGGCGCGGCCGAGGGCGACGGCGCCGAGGAGGAGGCTCGCGGGGGCGTAGTCGGAGGAGAGGATGTCGAGGTCGCCGCCGGCGGCGAGGTCGGCGGCGGCGACGTTGCCGGAATGCGAGCCGCCGCGGAGCAGGTTGGGCGCGCCGGCCATCACCGCGATCCCGGCGGCGCGGGAGGCGCGGGCGGCCGCGGCGGTGGTGGGGAACTCGGCGATGCGGGCGCCGTGGCGGGCCGAGGTCGCCACCTGCGCCTCGGTGGTGTCGTCGTGGCTGGCGAGCGTCGCGCCGAGGCGGCGGGAGGCGGCGACGGCGGCGGCCTCGTGGCGGACGCCGTTCCGGTCCTGGAGGTCGCGCATCCGGGCGAGGTGGGCCTGGAACTCGGCCTCGTCCATGCCGAGGCGGCCGGTGTTGTAGGCGCGGAGCGCCCCGAGGTCGGTGAACTGGCGCTGGCCCGGGGTGTGGTCCATCAGGCTGAGGACGCCCACGGCGTCGTCGGGGCCGAACTCCGCCAGCTCGTCGACCAGCGTCTCGGAGCAGATCTCGGCGCGCAGGTGCAGGCGGTGGCGGAGCCGGAGCGCGCCTTCGCGGGCCAGCTCTAGGATGGCGAGCGCCACCGGGCGGGCGTAGCGGGCATAGCCGGCCTTGCCGCCCGCCTCGAGCGAGCCGACGCGGAGCGCGTCGAAGACGGTGGTGATCCCGCAGCCGGCGAGCTCGGCGTCGTGGGCGAGGATGGCGGGGCGCATCGGCCAGGGCACGCCGGGGCGCGGCTGGAGGTGGCGCTCGAGGTTGTCGGTGTGCAGCTCGACGAGGCCGGGGGCGAGGAGGTCGCCGTCGAGGTCGATCTCGCCCAGGCGGGCGGCGGCCGCGCCGGGCTCGACGGCGGCGATCAGGCCGTCGCGGAGGACGAGGCGGCCGGCGACCACGGCGTCGGGCAGGACGAGCCGGGCGTTGGCGAGCACGGTCTCGCCGGGTTGCGCGTGGGGGTCGGGGCGTGGCATGGGCGCTGCGGTCGGGAGGGCCTGCATGGAAGGATGGCGGCGGTTCGCGGTCTACTACGCGCCCCGGGCGGAAAGCGCGATAGCCCGTTTCGGGGCCGCATGGCTCGGCTGGGATGCGGAGCGGGGCGAGGCGACGGCGGGGCTCGCGGTTCCCGGCCTGCCGGCGCCGCGGGAGGCGCTGGTCGCCGCGCCGGCGCGCTACGGCTTCCACGCCACGCTGAAGGCGCCGTTCCGGCTGGGGGAGCGGGCGACGGCGGCGGGGCTCGACGCCGCGCTGGCGGCGCTTGCGGGCGGGATCGCCGCGTTTGCGGTCCCGGTGCGGCTGGGCGGGCTCGGCGGGGCGGCGGCGATCGTGCCGCTGCGGCGGAGCCCGGCGCTCGACCGGGCGGCGAGCCTCTGCGTGCGGCGGCTCGACGGGTTTCGCGCGGCGCTGACGGCGGAGGAGATCGCGCGGCGCGCGCCGGGGCGGCTGACGCCGCGGCAGCGGCGACGGCTGGCGGCGTGGGGCTATCCGTTCGTGCTGGAGGATTTCCGCTTTCACCTGACGCTGACCGGGGCGCTGCCGGAGGCGGAGCGGGAGGCGACGACGCGGGCGCTGGCGGCGGTCGTGGGGCCGCTGCTGGAGGCGCCGTTGCCGGTGGAGGATCTGTGCCTGTTCGGCGAGGGGGCGGACGGGCGGTTCCGGTTGCTGTCGCGGCATCCGCTGCTTGGGTGAGGGCGTGGATTCGCTCCGAGGGGATCGCGGGCCGGGTGCGGTAGTAATTCTTGTTTGTGCGCAAGTACATTTCGAAATATTTTGAATATGAACGGTGAAAATCATTGCATCGTCATCAGCGCCGCATTTCGCGGCGCCGTGTGACTCACTTCGAGGTTCCGCCGTCTCCGCCCGAACCGCTCCGCATCGAGCCGGATGACATGCGCATGTCACCCGGCGGGCGCTGTCGCGGGAGGAACGGCGCCGCCGGGAAAGCTGGATTTCGGCCGGGCACCCCCCTACCGGCGGCCGGCGAGCTCGATCACCGTGGCCCCGGGGGGCGGGGCGCCGGCGCCGGCGGCGGCGCGGAGGGCGGCGACCTCGGCCTCGAGCTCGCGCAGGCGGCGCTCCAGCTCGGCGTAGCCGGGGGTCGACGGCCGGGCGAAGCCGGCGGCCGCGCCGGAGGTCGCGCGGCGGAGCCGGCCGGCGGCGCGGCGCAGGGCGGCGCGCGCCGGGGCGAGGGCGGCGGCGAGGCGGTCGAGGAGCGCGCCGGCCTGCGCCCGCAGCGCGAGGCGGCGGTCCGGCGAGACCGCGGCCACCACCCAGCCGGCGACGGTCACCGCGCCGAGCCAGACGAAGAACCCGCCGGCGCCGCTCCAGAACGGCAGCAGCACGCCGGGGAGGAGCGCCGCGGTCCAGGCGAGGCCGGGCCGGCGGCGCCCGGCCGGCGGCAGGCGGAAGGCGCGGCGGCGCTTGGGGTCGGCGGCGGCGAGGCGGCCGATGGCGACGAGGCTCACCCCCGTGGCGATCATCGTGGCGAGCGCGCTCATTCCGCGGGCTCCGGCCGCAGCCGCCGCGCCCGGGCCGGCGCGCGGCCGCGGGCGTGGAGCAAGAGATACGCCCCGGCGATCAGCAGCAGCATGTCGACCGTCAGCACGTCGCGCTGGCCGTG
Organism: Amaricoccus sp.; assembly: GCF_017993425.1. Classification (GTDB taxonomy): domain Bacteria; phylum Pseudomonadota; class Alphaproteobacteria; order Rhodobacterales; family Rhodobacteraceae; genus Amaricoccus. The sequence goes on along the minus strand of NZ_JAGOMQ010000012.1, from coordinate 7,096 downwards.
GAGCATCGCCTCGGCCCAGTCCATGCCGCCCATGGCGATGCGCAGCACCGGCAGCAGCAGGCAGATCGCCCCGATCAGCCGCTGGTAGCTGCGCCCGAGCCGGTCCTCGTCCGGCTCGCGCCAGCCGATGGCGACCGCGAGGACCGCGCCGGCGAGGAAGCCGAGGGGCGTCCACAGGAACGGATCCGCCAGCGGGCGCGCGACGAAGAAGGCGACCCCGGAGGCGAGCATGCCGATCGGCAGGCCGTAGCCGAAGACCTGCACGACATGGCCGAACCGCCGCCATTGCGGCTGGTCGGCGCGGCGGCGCACCCAGAGGCGGAAGCCCGAGAGGATGACGAAGCACATGGCGACGCCGAGCGCGCCCCAGACCGCCTTGGAGAGCATCCCGGCGAAATGGCCGAAATGCAGCGGCGCCATCAGCCCGTAGAGCACGCCGCCGGCCGAGCGCTCGGTCCCGATCGGGGCGTTCTCGCCGAGGTGGCGGCGGGTCGGGCCGTCGTAGACGTTGTTGACGTAGAGCATGCCCCCGTCGCGGGGGTTGTGCCAGACGTTCACCCGGGCGTCGGCGCGGCCGTAGTTCTCGATGCCGACCGAGGTGGCCGGGGAGCCGGCCCGCGCGATGGAATCGGCGATGATGTAGTCGAGGCTCGCCAGCGGCGCGGGCGTGGGATCCTCGGGGGCCGGGCGCTCGAACAGCGTCTCGGACATCGCCTTCTCGTCGCCGTGGAAGGCGACGGCGGCGACGAGGGGGAAGGAGACCGTGCCGGCGAAGCTGAAGAACGAGCCGGTGAAGGCGAGGAGGAAGCCGAAGGGGATGCTCCAGCTCCCGGAGAGCACGTGGCGGTCGCGCACCGAGGAGAGCCGCCCGCCGGGGCGCTCGGCGACGAAGAGGTCGCGGATCAGGTGGCGGTGCATCAGCACGCCGGAGACGACGGCCGCCATCATCATCAGCCCGAGGATGCCGGTGAGGATCAGGCCCCAGGGATCGGGCAGGTAGAGCTGGACGTGCAGGTCGATCAGGAAGTTGCGCAGCGCGCTCGCCTCCCAGGATTCGGGCTGCCACCAGATGAAGCCGTCGTGGCGCTCGAGCACCGTCCCGTCGGCGGTGACGCGGAACATCGTGCCGAGGTCGTCCTCCTCGCCGGTGTCGGGGTTGATGGCGTGGGTGTGGTAGAAGACGTGGAGGTCGTCGCCCTCGCCGCCCCAGAACGAGATGTCGTGGAGGTATTCGGGATCGACCTCGCGGGCGAGCTTGCGGACGCGGGCGTCGACCGGCCCCTCGAGCGGCTCGGCGACGCGGACGCCGCCGGCGGACCAGCGGCCGATCTCGCCGCCGAAGACCGCGACGGCCCCGGTGGCGATCACCGCGTAGAGCAGCAGCCCGAGGACGACGGCCGACCAGCCGTGGATGGCGGTGAGGCGCTTGAGCCGGGCCTGGGACAGGTCGAGCATGGGCCTCAGCCTCCTGCCGAGAGGAAGGCCGCGGCGGCCTGGACGAGGGTGGCGCCGGCGAGGACGGCGGCGCAGCGCGGCAGGTTCTCCTCGAGGCAGGCGTAGAAGAACGGGACCGCCCAGATCAGCGGCGCCAGCACGATCGGGAAGGCGAGGTGGTCGACGCCCGCCGCGCCGGCGGGCAGCCAGACCGGCATGGCCGCCATGGTGGCGAAGGCGGCGAGGATGGCGACGGGGCCCGCGAGCAGCCAGCGCGCCGCCAGCGGGTGGGCGTCGATCTTGCGCGCGGCCGTGTGCGCGACAGCGCCAAGGGGCGCGAGCAGCCGCGCCGGTTCATCCTGCGGTTTCAGGGTCGCCTCCACGCTTTCATCCGGGCCCGGACGTTGGCTACCGCAGTCATCTGCGTGGCTCGGCCCATACTAGCCCCGAACGGCCGGGGAGTTCAACTCGCGGGGGCGTGGGGCCTTGTGCGCCACGAACGCGACCGACAAGGGCTTGGTCGCGCAGTTCAACTCGCGGGGGCGTGGGGCCTTGTGCCCCGTCCCTTGGACCGCGGGCGCGCCGATTCCCTTGGCGGGAGAGGCCGCTCTTGTGTACGCTCGCGGCAGAAAAGCGCCGCCCGGCGCGGGAACGGCGGGCGCGAGATGGGAGGAATGTACGCATGACCGCACGAATCACCGCCGCCGCCGTCCTCGCGGCCGGGCTCGCCTGGGGCGGGGCCGCCGCCGCCGAGGGGGTGGTGAAGATCGGGCTGATCCTGCCCTATTCGGGGCCCTTCGCCGACGCCGCCAACCAGCTCGACGCCGGGGTGAAGCTCTGGGTCGCGGAGCACGGCGACGAGGTCGCGGGCAAGACGATCGAGATCATCCGCAAGGACACCGGCGGCCCGAACCCGGACGTGGCCAAGCGGCTGGCGCAGGAGCTCGTGGTGCGCGACGGGGTCGACATCCTCGCCGGCTTCGCGCTGACGCCGGAGGCGCTGGGCGCGGCGGACGTCTCGAAGGAGGCGGGCAAGTTCATGGTGGTGATGAACGCCGCCACCTCGATCGTCGTCGACCAGTCGCCCTGGATCGTGCGCACCTCGGTCACCATCCCGCAGCTGAACTATCCGTTCGGCAAGTGGGCCTTCGACGAGGGCGGCGTGAGGCAGGCCTACACGCTCGTCGCCGACTACGGGCCTGGCCACGACGCCGAGGCGGCCTTCGCCAAGGGCTTCACCGAGGCGGGCGGCAAGATCGTCGGGGCCGACCGCACCCCGGTGCAGAACCCGGACTTCGCGGCGTTCGTGCAGCGGGTGAAGGACGCGAACCCCGAGGCGGTCTACATCTTCGTGCCCGGCGGCGGCCAGCCGGCGGCGATCGGCAAGGCGCTGGCCGAGCGCGGCCTGACGCCGCCCGCGGTCAAGGTCCTCGCGCAGGGCGAGCTCACCCATCCCGAGGCGCTGGAGAGCATGGGCGAGACGGCGCGCGGCATCATCACCACCTATCACTACGTGCTGGAGCGCGACGACCCGATCAACAACGCCTTCGTCGCGGCCTACCGCGAGGCGAACGGCGGCCGCAGTCCCGACCTGTTCTCGATCGGCGGCTATGACGGGATGCAGCTGATCTACGCCGCGCTGGAGAAGACCGGCGGCGACGCCTCGGCCGAGGCGCTCCTCGCCGCGGCGAAGGGCATGGCCTGGCAGAGCCCGCGCGGCCCGATGTCGATCGACCCGCAGACCCGCGACGTGGTGCAGACCGTCTATATCCGCGAGGTGCAGGAGGTGGACGGCAAGCTGCAGAACGTCGTCATCCACGAGATCCCGGAGGCGAAGGACCCGCTGCACGGCGGGAGCTGAGGCCCGGCGGCCTCGCCTCGCCTCGCCTCGCCTCGCCGCCGCGGCCGGCGCCCCGCGCATGATCCGGGAGGCCTCGCCAACCGGTCCCGTCCGTGCCGCCGGCCGGCGCGCCGCGGCGCCTTGGCGGGCTTGCCCGGGGCGTGCCGAGGTGGCAGCGTCCGGGCCATGCTGAGCTCGCTGGCCATCGTGCTCTTCGACGGCTTCGCCTTCGGGATGCTGCTGTTCCTGCTCGCGGTCGGGCTGACGGTCACGCTCGGGCTGATGAACTTCGTCAACCTGGCGCACGGCGCCTTCGCGATGACCGGCGGCTATGTCGCGGTGGTGGCGATCCGCAGCGCCGGCCTGCCCTTCCTGCTGGCGCTGCCCGCGGCGTTCCTCGCCGCGGCGGCGCTGTCCGTCGTCTGCGAGCGGCTGTTCTTCCGCCGCCTCTACGGGGCGGGCGAGCTCAACCAGGTGCTCTTCACCATCGGCCTCGTCTTCGTCGTCTCCGCGGTGGCGGCCTTCCTCTTCGGCACCGGCCAGCAGCCGGTGGCGCTGCCGGGGTTCCTGCGCGGCGGCGTCGAGGTGGGCGGGCTGCGGCTCGGGGCCTACCGGCTGTTCCTGATCGGCGTGGCGCTCGCCGTCACCGCGCTCCTCTATTTCGGGCTGGAGCGCACCCGTTTCGGCGCCCGCGTCCGCGCCGCCGTCGACAACCAGCGGGTGGCCCGCGGCCTCGGGCTCGACGTCGAGCGGGTGTTCGCGCTGACCTTCGCCATCGGCAGCGGGCTGGCCGGGCTCGGGGGTGCGCTCGCCATCGAGATCGTCGGGCTCGATCCGTCGTTCGGGTTTCATTACCTCGTCTACGTGCTGATCGTGGTGGCGGTCGGCGGCCTCGGCTCGATCACCGGCTCCTTCGCCGCGGCCGCCGTCCTCGGCATCGGCGACGTCGCCGGCAAGTACTTCGCTCCCGAGCTGGGCGCTTTCCTGATCTACCTGCTGCTCGTCGGCATCCTCCTCGTCCGGCCGCAGGGCCTGCTGGGCAAGCGATGAGCGGCGGTCGCGACCCGCGGGAGGGCGGTCCGGATGGCGCGCCTTCCGTCCCGGGAGGCAGCTGAGATGACCGGGCGCGGCGAGGCGTGGATCCGCCGCCGCGACCGCTGGTCGCCGTGGGAGGCGGCGTTCTGGGCGGCGACGCTGCTGCCGTTCCTGCTGTTCCCGACCTACCTGACGCTCGCGAGCCAGATCGCCATCGCCGCGCTCTTCGCGCTCTCGCTCGACCTGGTGCTCGGCTATGCCGGGATCGTCACGCTCGGCCATGCGATGTTCTTCGGCATCGGCGCCTATGCCGCCGGGCTCCTGTCGCGGGCGGGCTGGGGGGAGCCGCTGAGCGGGCTCGTCCTCGCCGCGGCGCTCGCCGGGCTGGTCGGGTGGATCGCGAGCTTCCTCGTGGCGCGGGTCCGGCGTCTGGCGCTGATCATGGTCACGCTCGGGCTCGGGCTCCTGACCTTCGAGCTCGCCAATGCGATGAGCTGGCTCACCGGGGGGACCGACGGGCTGCGGGGCGTCGACACCTGGCCGCTCCTCGGCGTCTTCCGGTTCGATCTCTGGGGCTACACCGCCTACGGCTATGCGCTGGCGGCGCTGGTCGCGGGGTTCCTCGCGAGCCGGCGCATCGTGGGGTCGTCCTTCGGGCTGGCGCTGCGCGGCATCCGCGAGAACCCGCGGCGGATGCCGGCGATCGGGGCCGACGACCGCGGGCATCTGCGGCGCATCTATGCGATCTCCGCCGCCATGGCGGGGGCCGCGGGGGCGCTGCTCACCCAGACCACCGACACCGTCTCGCTGGAGACGCTGAGCTTCCAGCGCTCGGCGGACGTCGTGGTGATGCTGATCCTCGGCGGGGCGGGGCGGCTCTATGGCGGCATCCTCGGCGCGCTGATCTTCCTGCTCGCCCGCGACCGGCTGGCGGGGATGAACCCGCAATACTGGTACTTCTGGATCGGGCTCCTGCTGATGGTGGTCGTCCTCGCCATGCCGCGAGGCATCCTCGGCGGGCTCGCGCGGCTGGTCGGGCGGCGCGGATGAGGGCGTCCGCGCTGCGGACCGAGGGGCTGCGGAAGCGCTTCGGGGCGCTGGAGGTGACGCGCGACGTGACGCTGGAGCTGCCGCGGGGGGCCCGGCACGCGCTGATCGGGCCGAACGGCGCGGGCAAGACCACGCTGATCGACCTGATCACCGGGCAGCTGCGCCCGGATTCCGGGCGCATCCTCGTCGAGGGCGCCGAGGTGACGCGCGCGCCGGCGGCGGCGCGGGTGCGCCGGGGCCTGACGCGGACCTTCCAGATCAACACGCTCTTTCCCGACCTCGCGCCGGTCGAGGCGGTGACCCTCGCGATCTGCGAGCGCGAGGGGACGGCGGGGCAGTTCTGGCGGCCGCTCTCCGCCCATGCGGCGGCGATCGACGAGGCCTTCGGGCTCCTCGGCCGGCTCGGTCTCGGCGACGCGGCCGAGCGGCCGACCCGCAGCCTCGCCTATGGCGAGCAGCGGCTCCTCGAGATCGCGCTGGCGCTCGCCACGCGGCCGCGCGTGCTGCTGCTCGACGAGCCCGCCGCCGGGGTGCCGCGGGACGAGAGCGCGGCGCTCTTCGCCGTCCTCGGCGCGCTGCCCGCCGAGATCGCGGTGCTGCTGATCGAGCACGACATGGACATCGTCTTCCGCTTCGCGACCCGGATCACCGTCCTCGTCGCCGGGGCGGTGCTGCTCGAGGCCGACCCGGCGGCCGTGCGCGACGACCCCCGGGTGCGCGAGGTCTATCTCGGCGAGGCCGGCCATGGCTGAGGGGCCCCCGGGCGCTGCCGGCGGCGTTGGCGGCGCCTCCCGCCGCGCCTCCGTTCCGGTGGGCTGCCCCGCGCGCGAGGCCGGCCGTGGCTGAGGGGCCGGTCCTCGAGCTCGCCGACGTGCGCGCCGGGTATGGCGAGGCGGTGGTGCTCGACGGGGTGTCGCTGGCGCTGCCGCGGCGGGGGAGCCTCGCCGTGCTCGGGCGCAACGGCGTCGGCAAGACCACGCTGCTCCTCGCCATCATGGGCTTCGTGCCGCTCGCCCGGGGGGCGATCCGCCTCGCCGGCCGCGACGTCTCGCGGCTGCCGCCGCAGGCGCGGGCCCGGCTCGGGCTCGGCTGGGCGCCGCAGGAGCGCGAGATCTTCCGCTCGCTGAGCGTGGAGGAGAACCTGACCGTGCTGGCCCGGCCGGGGCGCTGGGATCTCGCGGCGCTCTACGGGCTGTTCCCGCGGCTGCGCGAGCGGCGGCGGAACATGGGCGACCAGCTGTCGGGGGGCGAGCAGCAGATGCTGGCGATCGCCCGGACGCTCGCGACGAACCCGACGGTGCTCCTCCTCGACGAGCCGCTGGAGGGCCTCGCGCCGATCGTCGCGGCGGAGGTCGGGGCGGCGCTCCGGCGGATGATCGGCGAGGACGAGATGGCGGTGGTCCTCGTCGAGCAGCACGCCGCCGTGGCGCTGGGCCTGACCGACGACGCCATCCTGATGCAGCGCGGCCGCATCGCCCATGCCGGCCCCTCCGCCGCGCTGCTCGCCGACCCCGCCGCCCTCGACCGCCACCTCGCGCCGGGCGGGTGAAGCGCGAAAGGCCCGCCCCTTTCGGGACGGGCCTTCGGTTCGGCGGCCGGCGCCTGCCGGCCCGTCAGTCCTCGTCGGCGGCCAGCGCGCTCAGGACCTTGTCCTTGCCGCGCAGCCGCAGGTAGAGCGGCAGCAGGACGGCGATCGCGGCGATGACGTAGAGCACGATCGCCGTCGGGGACTGCACC
>NZ_JAGOMQ010000043.1 GCF_017993425.1 Amaricoccus sp. | reverse complement strand
GGCGACCGCCCCGAGCCGCGCCAGCGGCCGGAGTCTGGGTTCCGCGGACGGCGACGGGCTGGTCTCCCGGTAGAGATCCATGTCCTCCGCCACCCGCCATGCCGCTATGCACGCAACATACTTCCACAACGGGCGCGACAGTCCACCCCGGAAATACGCGCGCGAAGCGAGTATCGCCCCGCGCGCTCCGCCGGCCGTGCCGCAGGCTCGGCTACTCGGCCGCCTCCAGCGACGGCGCGCAATCGATGAAGCCGCCCGACTGCCGCTCCCAGAACCGGGCATAGAGCCCGCCGCGGGCGAGCAGCCCGGCATGGTCGCCCTCCTCGACGATCCGCCCGTCGTCGAGGACGACGATCCGGTCCATCCGGGCGATGGTCGACAGCCGGTGCGCGATGGCGATCACCGTCTTGCCCTCCATCAGCCCGTAGAGCGTGTCCTGGATCGCCGCCTCGACCTCGCTGTCGAGCGCGCTCGTCGCCTCGTCGAGGATCAGGATCGGCGCGTCCTTGAGGATCACCCGCGCCAGCGCGATGCGCTGCCGCTGGCCGCCCGAGAGCTTCACGCCGCGCTCGCCGACATGGGCGTCGTAGCCGCGCCGCCCCTCGCCGTCCTCGAGCCCGAGAATGAACCCATGCGACTCCGCCCGCTTCGCCGCGGCGACCACCTCCTCCTCGCTTGCCTCCGGCCTGCCGTAGAGGATGTTCGCCCGCACCGAGCGGTGCAGCAGCGACGGGTCCTGCGTCACCATGCCGATCTGCCGGCGCAGGCTGTCCTGCGTCACCGTCCGCACGTCCTGCCCGTCGATGCGGATGGCCCCGCCCTCGGTGTCGAAGAACCGCAGCACGAGGTTGACGAGCGTCGACTTGCCCGCGCCCGAGCGCCCGACCAGCCCGACCTTCTCCCCCGGCCGCACCACCAGCGCCACGTCGCGCAGGCCGCCCATGCCCCGCCCGTAGTGATGGCTCACCCGGTCGAGCACGATCTCGCCGCCGGTCACCTCGAGCTCCCGCGCCTCCGGCGCGTCCGGCAGCGCGATCGGCTGGGCGATCGTCTCCATCCCCTCGCGGATGATGCCGACGTTCTCGAAGAGCGACGACAGCGACCACATGATCCACCCGGTCATCGCGTTCAGCCGCAGCGTCAGCGCCGAGGCCGCCGCCACCGCGCCGACGCTCGCCGCGCCCTCGCTCCACAGGAGCACGCCCCCGCCGACGACCGCGACGATCAGGAAGCCGTTCAGCACGGTCAGCCCGAGCTCCATCAGCGTGATCAGCCGCATCTGCGCCGCGAAGGTCACCCGCGCGTGCTCGATCGCCTCCCCGGCATAGGCCTCCTCCGAGCGCGTATGCGCGAAGAGCTTCACCGACTGGATGTTGGTGTAGCTGTCGACGATCCGCCCGGTGATCTGCGAGCGCGCGTCCGAGAACGCCTTCGACGCCCGCCCCACCCGCGGCACCGTCCACATCACCAGCCACACGTAGAGCCCGAGCCACACGATCAGCGGCGCCGCCAGCCACGGATCGACGTCGCCGAGCAGCCAGATCGCCCCCACGAGGTAGATCCCGGCATAGATCACCGCGTCGAAGGTCTGGAACACCGCCTCGTTCACCGCCGGCGCCGTCTGCATCAGCCGGTTGGCGATCCGCCCGGCGAAGTCGTTCTGGAACCAGCCGACCGACTGCCGCAGCACGTGCCGGTGCGACCGCCAGCGCACCAGCGTGCCGACGTTCGGCATCAGCGACTGGTTGAGCAGCGCCGCGTTCAGCGTCTGCGCCACCGGCCGCACCAGCACGATGAACGCCGCCGCCAGCGCCAGCTCCAGCCCGTGCCGCGTCCAGACCTCGCTTGGCCCCGTGTCGCCGAGCAGGTCGACCAGCCGCCCGGAATACCAGATCAGCGCCACCTCGATCAGCGCCACCGCCAGCGCCGTGACCGCCGCCCAGACGAGCACGCCCCGCAAGCCGCGGAGATAGCCCATCAGGAACGGCCACAGCCGCGCCGGCGGCGCGTCGGCGTCGGGATAGGCGGCATACGGGTCGACGAGCGACTCGAAGTAACGAAACATCGGGAAAGCCTCAGTCAGGATTGACGACAAAGCGGGCCTCACGGCCCTCGTCCGGGCCGGTCAGGAAAGAACGGGGATCCGGATTCGCTCCATCGACGGCCTCCTGCTGGGTGCGGCGGCCTTCCTACCGCAATCCGCCCCGCCTGTCACCCCCCTGCCGCCCGCTGGACATCGGCGCGAACCTGTCCCAAACGGCGGCCAAGGACGGGAGGGGCCCATGGGGATCGCCATCGCAGACGAGCAGAAGGCCCGCGCCGCGGTCTGGTTCGAGGACCTGCGCGACCGCATCTGCGCCGCCTTCGAGGCGCTCGAGGACGCCCAGGACGCCGGCCCCTTCGCCGGCCTCCCGGCCGGCCGCTTCCAGCGCAAGGAGACCCGCCGCGCCGCCGAAGGCGACGGCGGCGGCGGCGTCATGTCCGTCATGCGCGAGGGCCGCGTCTTCGAGAAGGTCGGCGTCAACGTCTCGACCGTCCACGGCCGCCTCGACGACCGGGCCCGCCGCAGCCTGACCGCGCGCAAGGAGATCCCCGGCCTCGACGCCGACCCGCGCTTCTGGGCCTCCGGGATCAGCCTCGTCGCCCACATGCGCTCGCCGCTGACCCCGGCGGTCCACATGAACACCCGCATGTTCTGGACGCCCGCCGGCTGGTGGTTCGGCGGCGGCGCCGACCTCAACCCGATGATCGAGGACGCGGCCGACACCGCCGACTTCCACGCCGCGCTCAAGGCCGCCTGCGACGCCCACGACCCCGCCTACTATCCGCGCTTCAAGGCCTGGGCCGACGACTACTTCCTGATCCGCCACTGGAACGAGCCCCGCGGGGTGGGCGGCATCTTCTACGACGACCTCTGCACCGGCGACTGGGAGGCCGACCTCGCCTTCACCCGCGACGTGGGCGAGGCCTTCCTCGCCGCCTTCCCGCCGCTCGTCGCCCGCCACATGCGCCGCCCCTGGACCGAGGCCGAGCGCGAGATCCAGCTCGTGAAGCGCGGCCGCTACGCCGAGTTCAACCTCGTCTACGACCGCGGCACCAGGTTCGGGCTGGAGACCGGCCACAACCCCGAGGCGGTGCTGATGTCGCTCCCCCCGGTGGCGAAATGGCCGTGACGCAACCACGCGGCCCCTGCCGCATTAACTGAGCAATTGCACCCTGCTTGATCGAAGCGGGCGGCTGCATACCCTCCCGTAGTCGACGCATTGCGAGGCCTCGATGACGCCCTCTCCCTTCCGCGACCAGGACCTCGGCATCGGGGCCGACGAGCTCCTGAGCCTCGCGGGCTCCTACCACGCCGCCGCCGAGACGCTGCTCGGCGCCGAGGCCGACGCCGCCACGCGCGCGCCCGCCCGCTTCTGCGCGCTCCAGGCGATCGAGCTCTACCTCGACGCCTTCCTGCGCGCGCTCGGGGAATCCCCCGGCCGCCTGCGCGCCCACGGCCACGACCTGCGGCTGCGCGCCGCGCTCGCCATCGAGCTCGGCCTCGAGATCCGGCGCAAGACCGCGCTCCACCTCGTCCGCCTCACGCTCGACCGCGAGAACCTCGCGCTGCGCTACGGCCCGATCCGCCCGCTGGAGCCTTGCGAGCTCAACCGCCTGCGCCGCAGCCTCGACGAGATCGGCAGCAAGGTCCGCGCCGCCGTCGCCGCCGCCCCCCACCCCCGCGGCGCCGCCGCCTGACGCCCTCCTCCCTTCCCGCCCGTAGCCGGGAGCCTCTGCTCGACCGCCGGGCCGGGGCGGGACAAGCGAACGCGCCGGCCTGCGGCGGCCGCGGCCACACTGCACAATAGTGGAGCCGAAGCCCGTCCGAAGGTAGGTCGCGACGGTGACGCCAGACGGATTTGACCCGCGGCAAATCCGTCCGCGATCGCCCCTGCGGGGGGCGAGCGCGATTCCGCGCTCACCGGGGCGACCACGGACGGATTGCGCGCTTCCGGAGAAATCGGCGCCCCTCACGGCTTCCGCGCGCAACCGCGCTCCAGCCGTCGGCGCGGCGAAAGCAATGCTTTCGCCTGTCGCGCCGGGCCTCGCGGGCAAGCCCGCTTCGGTCGCTCGCGGCTCCGTGGATTCGACATGGCAGGCAGGCGTCGTGCCGTGTGGTCTGCCGCGCGCCCACACGGCCGCATACGAAGAATCAATGGGTTAGGTAATTTTCACGCGTGAACACCCGGTCGGCCGCGCCCTCGCCGGCACGTCGAGGCGGAACCGGTCCCGGCCGGACCGCGCAACCCGGCACCCCCCCGAGCGCCCCCCGGTCGGCTCCCGCCGCGGCCCCTACCCCTTCTTCTTCTCGCCTCGTCCTCTCGGAAAGGGGGGGAGACCAACTCCGGAGCGCAGAGGCGCCCCGTCGATCCTCCCAGCCTTCGGACGATTGCCCCGACCCCACGCAAGCCCCGCGCTTGCGCCGGCCGGACCACGCCGCGATAGTGACTTCGCCGCACCCCGCGCGCGATCCATGACTCCGGAGCAGACCATCGCGATGGCGGGTCTCGACATCGTCAACACCGCCATCTTCATCGGCGCGGCGCTCGTCGTGCTCGGGATCTTCTCGAGCCTGATCGCCACGCGCTTCGGCGCGCCGCTGCTGCTCGTCTTCCTCGTCGTCGGCATGCTCGCCGGCGAGGACGGCCCGGGCGGGCTCCGCTTCGACAACTACCGCCTGACCTACATGGTCGGCTCGGTCGCGCTCGCCGTCATCCTCTTCGACGGCGGCCTGCGCACCCGGCTCTCCGTCTTCCGCGGCGTGCTCGCGCCCTCGCTCACCCTCGCCACCCTCGGCGTCCTCATCACCGCCTCCCTCGCGGCCGTCGCCGCCTGGGCGGCGCTCGGCCTCACCCCGGTCGAGGGCCTGCTCCTCGGCTCCATCGTCGCCTCGACCGACGCCGCGGCGGTGTTCTTCCTGCTGCGCACCGGCGGCCTCCGCCTCCAGCACCGCGTCGGCTCGACCCTCGAGATCGAAAGCGGCACCAACGACCCGCTCGCGGTCTTCCTCGTCGTCGCGCTCAGCCAGTACATCCTCGCCGGCGCCCATGCCTCGGCCTGGCACCTCGTCCTCGAGCTCCTGAAGGACGGCGCCCTCGGCGCGATCATCGGCGTCGCCGGGGGCTTCGGCCTCGTCGCCGTGCTCAACAACGTCGCCATGCCCGGCGGCCTGCACCCGCTCTTCACCGTCGCCGGCGCGGTCCTCGTCTACGGGGTCAGCGAGCTCACCGGCGGCAGCGGCCTCCTCGCCGTCTACCTCGCCGGCCTCGTCCTCGCCAACCGGCCGACCCGCGCGTATCCCTCCATCGTCGGCTTCCACGACGCGGCGACCTGGCTCTGCCAGATCGTGATGTTCCTCGTCCTCGGCCTCCTCGTCTCGCCCACCCGGCTCGTCGACTACGCGCCGCAGGGCCTCATCATGGCGCTCGTCCTCACCTTCATCGCCCGCCCGGCCGCGGTCTGGCTCTGCCTCACCCCCTTCGGCTTCACCACCACCGAGAAGCTCTTCGTCGCCTGGGTCGGCCTGCGCGGCGCGGTGTCGATCTTCCTCGCCGCCATCCCGACGCTCGCCGGCGTGCCGCACGCCCAGACCTTCTTCAACGTCGCCTTCTTCGTCGTGCTGCTCTCGCTCCTCGTGCAGGGCTCGACGCTCACCCGCGCCGCCCGCCGGCTCGGCGTGGCGCTGCGCCAGTCGGTGCCGAGCGCCAGCCGGGTCGAGATCGACATCCCCGGCCAGACCGAGCAGGAGATCGTCGGCTACGCCGTCACCTCCGACAGCGTGATCCTCGGCCTGTCGCGGCTCCCGGCCTTCGCCCGCCTCGTCATGCTGGTGCGCAAGGGCCAGATCATCGACGCCGCCGCCGCCGGCGGGCTCCAGCCCGGCGACTACGCCTATTTCCTGATCCCCCGCGAGCGCCTGCCCCGCCTCGACAGCCTGTTCCGCGAGAGCCCCGAGGTCGCCCGCCGCCTCGGCCTGCTCTTCGGCGAGCTTCCCCTCCGCGGCGAGACCCCGGTCGGCGAGGTGGCGCAGTTCTACGAGCTCGACCTCGGCGCCGACGACGACCCCGACCTGCACCTCGCCGACTGGGTCGCCGCCCGCCTCGACGCAAAGCCCGCCCTCGGGGCCAGCCTGCCGATCCCCGGCGGCCGCCTCGTCATCCGCCGCCTGGAATCCGGGCGCGTCTCCAGCCTCGGCCTCCAGCTCGACGAGCTCCTCCAAGTCGACCCCGACGAGGCGATCCTGCGCCTCGAGCCCGGCGACGACCACGTCGGCCGCCTCCGCCGCTTCCTCGCCGCCCTCCGCCGCCGCGCCGACCGCGCATGAACGGAAATGGCAAGCCACCTTCCAACCCCGATTTTTCCCGCCGCTCCAGCCGGTCGACCGCCAAATCGCCGAATCGCACGGATCCAGGCGGTGCGAACGGCCACCGCGGCCGGACAAAGCGCAAGCAAGCGTCGGATCTCCCGGCGGGGACGACCGAAAGTTTCGTCTGGAATGGGGGCGGCGCATCGCCTAGGTTCGCGCGCGACGATTGCGGGGCGGGCAAGCCTCGCGCCGAAGGGGGGACGCGCGCATGACGCCCGGATCCGTGCTTGTGGTTGACGACGAGCCGAACATCGCCCTTTCGCTCGAGTACCTGATGAAGGGCCAGGGGTTCGAGGTGCGGGTGGCGACCGACGGACAAGCGGCGCTCGACGCGCTGCGCGAGCGGGTGCCCAACGTGATGCTGCTCGACGTCATGCTGCCGAAGCGCGACGGCTACGAGGTGTGCCAGACCGTGCGGGCGACGCCGGAATGGAAGGGCGTGCGCATCATCATGCTGACCGCCCGCGGGCGCGCCATCGAGCAGGAGAAGGGGCTGGCGCTGGGGGCGGACGACTACATCACCAAGCCGTTCTCGACCCGCGAGGTCATCGAGCGGGTGCGCCAGTACATGCCGCAGGGCTGACGCGGGCGATGGGAGCCGGGCCGGCGATCGCCGCGGGGCTCGCCGCGGGCTTCGGCCTCGTCTGGGGCGCGACGTGGCTGGCCGGCGGCTCGCCCGGGGCGGCGACGGCGGCCGCCGCGGCGGCGGCGGCGGTCCTGCTCGCGGCGGTGGTCGCGGGGTTCCGGCTGGTGGTCGCCCCGGCGGCGCGGCTGGCGCGGCGGCTGCGGGCCTTGCGCGAGTCGCGGAGCGAGGAGGCGGACGTGCCCTCGGGCTCGGCGCCGCTGCTCGGACCGCTCGCCGGCGAGGTCGACGGGCTGGTGACGGCGCTGCGCGCCGCCCGGCGGGACGGGCGCAAGGCGGCGCAGACCGAGACGGCGCGGGTCGACGCGCAGAAGGCCTGGCTGGAGACGATCCTGCAGGGGCTGGCCGAGGGGGTGGTGGTCTGCAACCGCCAGCACCGCATCCTGCTCTGCAACCAGGCCGCGGTCAGCCTGCTCGGCGCGCCGGAGGCGGTGGGGCTGGGCCGGAACCTCGGCGATCTCGTGGCGCTCGCGCCGATCAACCACAGCCTCGGGCGGCTGGAGGCGCGCCACACGGAGGCGCCGGAGGCGCCGCTGGAGCTGTCGGCGCCCTTCGCCTGCACGACGGCGGACCGCTCGCGGCTGTTCCACGGGAGGATGGCGCTGCTCGCCGATCCTTCGGGCGCGGTGACGGGGTATCTGGTGACGCTGGTCGACATCTCGGGCGAGCTGGCGCTTCTCGCCAGGGGCGACGGGGTGCGACGGGCGCTGACGCGCGACCTGCGCGGGATGGTCGGCAACCTGCGCGCCGCGGCGGAGACGATGGCGGCGTTCCCGGAGATGCCGGCGGGCGACCGGGCGGCGTTCGAGCGGGTGCTGCTCGACGAGAGCGCGCGGATCTCGGCGACGATCGACGATCTCGGGGCGGAGATCCGCGGGCACATGCTCGGCCGCTGGCCGATGGCGGACATCTATTCCGGCGATCTGGTGCGGATGCTGGCGCCGGCGCTGGCGGAGAAGGGTCTGAAGGCGACCCTCGTCGGGCTGCCGCTGTGGCTGCATGGCGACAGCCTGTCGCTCCTGCAGGCGCTGGAGGCGCTGATCGGGCGGATCCATGAGGAGACGGAGGCGACGGCGTTCGAGATCGAGCCGATGCTGGGGGACAAGCGCGTCTATCTCGACCTCGTCTGGGAGGGCGCGCCGGTGCCGGCGGGGACGCTGGAGGGCTGGCTCGACCTGCCCTGCGGCGAGGGCGAAGGCCGGCAGCGGCTGCGCGACGTGCTGGAGCGGCACGGGTCGGAGCCGTGGTCGACGCCGGCGGGGGCCGGGACGGCGAAGCTCAGGCTGCCGCTTCTGGCCCCGGACCGGCCGCAGTTCGTGCCCGGGCCGCGGCGGCCGGCGCCGCGGCCGGAGTTCTACGACTTCGGGCTGATGCAGGCGCACCAGGGCGACGAGAAGCTCGGGGCGCGGCGGCTGCGCGAGATCGACTACGTGGTGTTCGACTGCGAGACGACGGGGCTGCGGCCGGCGCAGGGCGACGAGATCATCCAGATCGGCGCGGTGCGGGTGGTGCAGGGGCGCATCCTGACCGGCGAGGGCTACGAGCGGCTGGTGAACCCGGGGCGGCCGATCCCGCCGGGCTCGATCAAGTTCCACGGGGTGACCGACGCCGACGTGGCGGGCAAGCCGTCGATCGGGGAGATCCTGCCGGAGTTCCACGCCTATGTCGCGGACGCCGTCATGGTCGGCCACAACGCCGCCTTCGACATGAAGTTCCTGAGCCTGAAGGAGCGGGCGGCGGGGGTGCGGTTCGGCAATCCGGTGCTCGACACGATGCTGGTGTCGTCGATGCTGGACGGGAACGAGGAGGACCATTCGCTCGACGGTCTCTGCGCGCGCTACGGCGTGGCGATCGAGGGGCGGCACAGCGCGCTCGGCGACGCGATCGCGACGGCGCAGTTGTTGATCAAGCTCATGGACAGGCTGGAGGCGCGCGGGCTGATGACGTTCGGCGACGTCATGCGGGCGTCGAACATGGCGGCGGAGCTGCGCCAGCGCAGCGCGGTCTTCGCCGGCGGCTGAGGGGAAGAGGCGGATGCGGGACGAGCCCGGGATCGACACGGCGGACTTCCTGCGGCGGCATGCGCCGTTCGACCGCATGGCGATCGAGGACCTGGACTTCCTCGCGGCGCGGCTGAGGCCGATCAGCTTCGCGGCCGGAGAGGTGGTGACGCAGCCGGAGGCGGGGCCGGCGCAGTGGCTCTACGTGCTGCGCGAGGGGCGGATCGTCGGGCGCGACCGCGAGGCGGGCGCGGTGGAGTGGGAGATGGTCGAGGGCGACTGCTTTCCGCTGGGCGCGCTGGCGGACGAACGGCCGGTGCACAGCGACCGGCGGGCGGCGACGGACGCGGTGTGCCTCGCCATGGACCGGGCGGGGTTCGAGGAGCTGCGGGCGCGGTCGGACGTCTTTGCGGAGTTCTGCGCCAGCCGGATCGCCGGGCTGGTGCGGCGGGCCGACCGCGACGCGGCGGCGGAGCGCGCGGGAAGCGACGCGGGGGACGGCTCGCTCAACGTTCCGCTGGCGGCGCGGGCGCTGCCGGCGCCGGTGACGGCCGGGCCGGAGACGCCGATCGGCGCGGCGCTGCGGACGATGAGCGAGCGGCGGATCGGCTCGATCGTGGTGGTCGACGGGGCGGAGCGCCCGATCGGCATCTTCACGCTGAAGGATCTGCTGAACCGGGTGGCGCTGCCGGGACGGCCGCTCGACACGCCGATCGGGCGGGTGATGACGCCGGACCCGGTCGGCGTGCCGCAGGACGCCTTCGCCTTCGAGGCGGCGATGGCGATGGCCGAGGCCGGGGTGCGGCATGTGGTGGTGGTCGACGAGGGCCGGCTCGTCGGCGTGGTGTCGGAGCGCGACCTCTTCGCGATGCAGCGGGTCGGGCTCGTCAACCTGACCAAGGCGATCGCCGCGGCGGGGTCGATCGGCGAGGTGGCGTCGCTGGCCCGGGATCTGCACCGGCTGGTCGGGCAGATGATGGCGCAGGGCGTGAAGGGCGCGCAGATCGCGCAGATCATCACGCTGGTGAACGACCAGACCGTCGAGCGGGTGATCGACCTGACGCTGGCGGAGACCGGCGCGCCGCCCTTCCCGTTCACCTGGCTCGCCTTCGGCTCGGAGGGGCGCAAGGAGCAGACGCTGAAGACCGACCAGGACAACGGCATCCTCTACGAGACGCCGGAGGGCATGACCGACGTCGAGGCGCGGGCCGTCCTGCTGCCGATCGCGGAGCGGGTGAACCTCGCGCTCGACGCGGTGGGGTTCACGCTCTGCCCGGGCGAGGTGATGGCGCGCAACCCCGACTGCTGCCTGAGCGCGCGGGAATGGCGGGCGCGCTTCCAGCGCTGGATGCGGGCGACGACGCCGGAGAACCTGCTCAACGCCTCGATCTATTTCGACTTCCGCCCGGTCTGGGGACCTGGCGAGGCGGCCGAGGCGCTGCGGGCCTGGCTGCTCGACGCGGCGGCGGACAACGGCCTGTTCCGCCGGCAGATGGCGGCGAACGCGCTGAGGAACGCGCCGCCGCTCGGGGGGGTGTTCCGCGACTTCCGGCTGAGCGGCGACGGCGCGGAGGAGAACACGCTCGATCTCAAGGTGAACGGCGCGACCCCCTTCGTCGACGCCGCGCGCATCCTCGCGCTCGGGCGCGGCGTCGCGGCGACGAACACCGTCGAGCGGCTGGCGGGCGTGGCGAAGGCAGGGGGAATCAGCCCGGCCGACGCCGAGGCCTGGATCGCCGCCTACGACTACATCCGAATGCTGCGGATGCGGCTCAACGAGGAGCAGGTGCGCCGGGGGACCCCCCTCGGCAACCGCGTCGATCCGGCCCGGCTCAACGATCTGGACCGGCGTATCCTGCGGGAATCGTTCAAGGAGGCGCGGCGTCTGCAACAAAGCGTCGCCGTGGCGTTCCAGTTGTGAAATATCTTGCTGCGACGCAGCAATTTGAGGTAGATCAAGGCCCGTCGGCACACGAATGCATACCGTCGGGACAAGCCGCGTCCTAGGGCGTCGGCGCATAACCAGGGAGACGCATCGCATGAACGAAAGCGCCTACGACCGCATAAGCCGCAGTCCCAAGTTCCAGGAGCTCGTGCATAAGCGCACGCGCCTCGCCACGATCCTCAGCATCGTCATGCTGGTGATCTATTTCGGCTTCATCCTGCTCGTCGCCTATGCGCCGGGGTTCCTCGGGACGCCGATCAGCAGCGGAAGCGTCACGACGATCGGGGTGCCGATCGGGCTCTTCGTCATCATCTCGGCCTTCGTGCTGACCGGGATCTACGTCGCCCGGGCGAACTCGGAGTTCGACCGCCTGAACGAAGAGATCCTGAGGGAGTTCGAGTGATGCAGAAGCTACGCACCCTCGCCCTCGCGGGCCTCGCAGCCGCCCTGCCCCTCGCGGCCTTCGCCGACACGATCGCCGGCGGCGAGAAACGCGCGACGGTCAACTACGAAGCCATCGGCATGTTCGTGGTCTTCGTCGGCTTCACGATGCTGATCACCAAGTGGGCCGCGTCGCGGACCAAATCGGCGTCGGACTTCTACACCGCCGGCGGCGGGATCACCGGCTTCCAGAACGGCCTCGCCATCGCCGGCGACTACATGTCGGCGGCGTCCTTCCTCGGCATCTCCGGCCTCGTCTTCGCCTCCGGCTTCGACGGCCTGATCTACTCGGTGGGCTGGCTGGTCGGCTGGCCGATCGTGCTGTTCCTGATCGCGGAGCGGCTGCGCAACCTCGGCAAGTTCACCTTCGCCGACGTCGCCTCCTACCGGCTGCAGCAGACCCCGATCCGGACGCTGTCCGCCATTGGCACGCTGACGGTGGTGGCGTTCTACCTGATCGCGCAGATGGTCGGCGCGGGCAAGCTGATCGAGCTGCTGTTCGGGCTGCCGTATCTCTACGCGGTCATCCTCGTCGGCATCCTGATGATCATCTACGTCACCTTCGGCGGCATGCTCGCCACCACCTGGGTGCAGATCATCAAGGCCTGCATGCTGCTCGGCGGCGCCACGTTCATGGCGTTCATGGTGCTCTGGCACTACGGGTTCAGCCCGGGCAGCCTGTTCAAGGCCGCGACCGAGGTGCAGCCGAAGGGCGCCGCGATCATGGCCCCCGGCGGTCTGGTCAAGGATCCGATCTCGGCGATCTCGCTGGGCCTCGCGCTGATGTTCGGCACCGCCGGCCTGCCGCATATCCTGATGCGGTTCTTCACGGTCGCCGACGCCAAGGCGGCGCGCAAGTCGGTGTTCTACGCCACCGGCTTCATCGGCTACTTCTACATCCTGACCTTCATCATCGGGTTCGGCGCCATCGTCTTCCTGATGAACAACCCGGCCTTCTACCATACCGTCACCGGCGCGGACGGGGCGGTCACCTATGACAAGATCAAGGACCTGACGGGCGGCACCAACATGGCGGCCATCCATCTGGCCGACGCCGTGGGCGGCTCGCTCTTCCTCGGCTTCATCTCGGCGGTGGCCTTCGCGACCATCCTCGCGGTGGTGGCGGGCCTGACGCTCGCCGGCGCCTCGGCGGTGAGCCACGACCTCTACTACTCGGTGATCGCCAAGGGTCGGGCGACCGACCAGGACGTGATCAGGATCTCCAAGATCTCGACGATCTGCCTCGGCATCGTGGCGATCATCCTCGGCTACATCTTCGAGAACCAGAACGTGGCGTTCATGGTCGGCCTCGCCTTCGCGGTGGCGGCGTCCACGAACTTCCCGGTGCTGGTGCTGTCGATGTTCTGGTCGAAGCTGACGACCCGAGGCGCGCTGATCGGCGGGTTCCTCGGGCTGATCTCGGCGGTGACGATGGTGGTGCTGTCGCCGGCGGTGTGGGTGACGACCTTCGGCCACGAGACGGCGATCTTCCCCTACGACAACCCGGCGCTGTTCTCGATGGCGATCGCCTTCATCGGCACCTGGTTCTTCTCGATCACCGACACCAGCGCCCAGGCGAAGCGGGAGATCACGGCGTTCGGTCCGCAATACGTCCGCTCGCAGACCGGCCTCGGCGCCGAGGGCGCGTCGGCGCACTGACCTCTGTGCCGGCCCCGTTGGCGGGGCCGGTCGACCTCCGGGAGCCCGTCGACCTCGTCAGGCCGGCGGGCTTTTCGCATTTTCAGGGGGCGGTGGGGGGCACGTCCTCGAAGGCCGGACGGTCGTGCGACAGGACGAAGGCGGCGATGTCCCAGGTATCGGCCGAGAGCAGGCGCGGCGGGCCGGGGATGTCGGTGGGCGGCATGGCGCCGTGGATGAAGGTGGCGAAGGTGACCGGGCGGGCCATGCCGGCGCCGGCGTTGAAGCTGTCCGGCCCCCAGAGCGGCGGGTGGCGGTAGCCGAGCGCGTCGCCGGGGACGCCGACCCGCTGGCCCGCGCCGTCGGCGCCGTGGCAGGCGGCGCAGTCGCTGGCGTAGAGGGAGGCGCCGCGGGTCGGGTCCGCGGGGGTCGCGGGCTCGGGCAGCGGCGCGGGCGGGTCGCCGCGCTCGAAGTCCGGCGCCTCGTCGCCGAGGAAGCGCAGGTAGGCGACGATCGCCTGCATCTCGGGGCCGCCCTCCGGCAGGGGGCGACCGTTCATGCTGCGCCGCATGCAATCGTCGACGCGGTCCTCGATGGTCTCCACCCGGCCGGAGCGGGCCTGATAGGCGGGGAACGCGGCGTAGGCGGCGGAGAGCGGCAGGGCGTCGGCGCGGGTTCCGGCCTCGGCGTGGCAGCTCGCGCAGGCGAGGTTGTTGCCGGCGAGGCGCAGGGCGGGGTCGGGGGCGTCGGGGCCGAGGATGGCGTAGGTCTCCTCGAGGAGCCGCCGCCCGTAGCGGACCTGCCCGGAGACGTCGAGCCAGCGCGCCTCGCGGGCGAGCGCGTCGTCGAGGGCGGCTTCGGCGTCCGCGGCGGCGTCGCCGGGGCCGAGGGCGAGGGCGGCGAGCAGGGCTGCGGCTGGGATCCTCATCGGCTGGCTCCTCGGCTGACCGGCGGCGAGCAGGGCACGGGGACGGTTGCGGCAATGCTAACGGGAACGCGGGCGGGGCGCACGGGGCGAGAAAGGGAGGAAGAAACGAGAAGGGGCGGCGGTGGGCCGACCTCGAAGGTGTGAAGATCGCCGTGGTTGGTCTCGCGGACGAAGGTCCGGCCGATCACCACCCGTGGCGAGCGCGATGACCGCCGGATACCAGAGGCCGTAGTGGAGGTCGCCGGTGGCCGCCACCAACGCGAAAGACGGCGCGCGGGTGCGGGACGCGCATGGTCTTGCATATATGGCCCGTCCTGGCCGTGGCGGGATCCCGCCGAGGCGTCCGCATTTCGGACCTGTCGTCCGTCCGCCGGATTGTGCATATTCGGAAGCAACGAGCAGGCGGCAGGCAGATGTTTGATTCCGGCGGTGCGGGCAGTTTCCACGTGGGCGTCATCATGGACGGCAACGGCCGCTGGGCCGAGAGCCGGGGGATGAGCCGTCTCGCCGGCCATGCGCGCGGGGCGCGGCGGGTGACGGAGATCGTGCGCGCCTGCCCGGAGCTCGGGGTCAGCCACCTGACGCTCTACGCCTTCTCGACGGAGAACTGGCGGCGGCCGCTGGCCGAGGTCGAGGGGCTGATGCGGATCTTCCGCACCTATATCGCCCGCAAGACCGACCTTCTGGCGGAGCAGGGGGTGCGGGTGCGCTTCCTCGGGATGCGGCACCGGGTGCCGGGGTCGCTGCAGCGGCTGATGGCGGAGATGGAGGCGCGGACGGCGCATTGCGGCGGGTTGCAGCTCTCGATCGCCATCGACTACGGCGGGCGGGACGAGCTGACCCGGGCGGTGCGGGATCTGGCCGGGCAGGTGGCCGCCGGCGAGATCGCGCCGGAGGAGATCGGCGACGCGGCGATGGCGGCGGCGCTCGACACCCGCGCCCTGCCCGACCCGGACCTGGTGATCCGCACCTCGGGCGAGCGGCGGGTGTCGAACTTCCTGCTGTGGCAGACGGTCTATGCCGAGTTCGACTTCCCCGAGACCACCTGGCCGGACTTCACGGTGGCCAGCTTCGCCGCCGCAGTGGAGCGCTTCCGCCGCCGCGAGCGCCGGTTCGGTGCGGTGCGGATGGTGCCGCTGGCGGCGGGGGAGTAGACGCTCCGCGCGTGGTGTTCACGCGTGAAAATTAGCTAACCCATTGATTCTTATAGAACGAGGCCCGTGACACGCGCTCCGTGCGGGATCGCCTTCGCCACGGGGCCGGGCGGGCGTACAGGTGCGCCTACCTATGCCTACTGGACGTTTGACCGCGCCGCGTGACGCCAACCACGTCCCGCTGCGGCTATACGGAGCGCCCGCACAGCGGGCTTGCCTCCAGGGCGGAAATTCCGTATAGCTAGCACATGCAGTCCGTCGTCGAAACCAATGCCTACCTTTCCGCCGCCAAAGACGCTGGCATGTCCGAGAGCGAATTGAAGACGGTTGTTGACATTCTGGCCGCGGACCCGACTTCCGGCGAGGTTATGGTCGGGACGGGCGGTTGCCGCAAGCTCCGTATCGCCGGCCGCGGTAAGGGCAAGAGCGGTGGGTATCGGGTTGTCACAGTGTTCGGCGGGATGGACGTGCCTGTATTCCTGCTGACGGTTTTCGGTAAGGACGAGAAGGATAACCTGTCCAAAGCCGAGCGCAATGAACTTGCGCAGTATGTGCAGCACCTATTCGTCGCGTACCAAGCGGGCGTGGCGGACATCGCAAAGAAGAGAAGGAGAAGGTTATGAGCGCGTTCGACAAGATTAAGGCTGGCCTTGTCGATGCCATTGCGTTCGCCGAGGGCGACACCACCCGCGGCGTTGCGCATATTCCTGCGGAGATCAATGTGCGCGCCATCCGCAAGGCTCGCGGCATGAGCCAGACCGAGTTTGCCGCCAGCTACGGCTTCGGGCTCCCGCGTCTTAAGGACTGGGAGCAGGGGCGCTCTCGTCCCGACAGCGTGGCGCGCGCCTACCTGCTGGTAATCCAGCGCGAACATGCCGCCGTTGAGAAGGCGCTGCGGGTCGCGTGAGTTGAGGTTGTGACCAGAACTAAAGCCGTTAAGGAGGCGCTGGCAGGTCTCCCGCCGGGGTCGAGCACCTTCGAAGTCACGCTTGAGGCGCTACGACTTATGGGGATCGACCTTTCGGCCAAGCGTCGGAATGGACAGACGATCGAGGACCATGTTCGCAGCCAGACATACCTATTCGGCCTCTGGGGGAACCGCGCGCCCGTCGAGTACCTAAAATTCGCCGTTCACACTGCACGACACCTGTCTGCTCTGCTGGGTCCACGGGGCGCGCGCGCGCCGACCAACCGACCGAAGCGGGCTTGCCCGCGAGGCCCGGCGCGACAAGCGAAAGCACGGCTTTCGCCGCGCCGACGGCTGGAGCGCGGTTGCGCGCGGAAGCCGTGGGGGGTCCAGATTTCCCCGTAGCGCGCAATCCGTCCGTGATCGCCCCGGCGAGCGCGGAATCGCGCTCGCCCCCCGCAGGGGCGATCGCGGACGGATTTGCCACGGGTCAAATCCGTCTGACGTCGGCGTCGCGGCCAGCCTCGGGCCGGGCTTCCTCTCCACTGTCGTGCAGTGTGTTCGCCGTTACCACGGCTCGCGAAAGCTATGGCGGCAAGGCGCTTTATCACGGCTAACTACCACCCCAGCAGGCCGCGCAGGCGGGCCGCTGGGGCGTGGGCACCGCCGGGCCGGGCAAAAAACTCTACCTGGCGGGCGTAGTCAGGGCCTCGGCGGGCAGCGTGGCGGCCGGCTGGGGCACAACCTGTGACCGGCGTCCCGATTAGTAGCAGTCCGCGCCGGTTCCCGTAGGCGTCTGTAGGCATTGCAGATGGCGAGCCAATGGCGGGCGAGCCCAGCCACATCAAATCTAAACTGCTGTTTTTATTAACTAATCACCGCGATAGGGCCGGACGTATTGCAGGGCCATGTCCCAAGGGAAG
Organism: Amaricoccus sp.; assembly: GCF_017993425.1. Classification (GTDB taxonomy): domain Bacteria; phylum Pseudomonadota; class Alphaproteobacteria; order Rhodobacterales; family Rhodobacteraceae; genus Amaricoccus. The sequence continues at coordinate 14,516 of NZ_JAGOMQ010000043.1, read as the reverse complement.
AAGATCCAGGTGTCCTGGCTCACCTCGGTGATGTAGGTGTCGACCTGGGTGCGGCCCTGCGGCTTGGCGTAGACGGTGGCGAAATGCGCCTTGGGGTAGAGCTGGCGCACCAGCTCCAGGGTCTTGCCGGTGTCGACGAGGTCGTCGACGACGAGGATGCCGGTGCCGTCGCCCATCAGGGCGGCGTCGGGGGCCTTGAGAATGCGCGCCTCGGATTGCTGCTGCCAGTCGTAGGACTTCACGCTGATCGTGTCGACGAGGCGGATGTCGAGCTCGCGGGCGACGATCATCGCCGGGGCCATGCCGCCGCGGGTGATCGCCACCACCGCCCGCCAGGCCCCCTCGTCCGGCCCCTGCTTGTCGAGCCGCCAGGCGAGCGCGCGGCTGTCGCGGTGGATCTGGTCCCAGCTGACGTGGAAGCCCTTCTCGTGCGGCAGGCGGTCGTTCATGGCGGGCTCCTTCAGCTGGCGGCGAGCTTCAGGCCGAGGAGGGCGAGCGCGCCGGCGAAGGCGCGGTCGATCCAGCCCTTGAGGCCGAGATAGGCGCGGCGGCTCGGGCCGAGCGAGAAGATGCGCGCGACCGCGACGTTCCAGAGCGTCTCGTTGAGGAAGACGACGGCAAGGAGCGCGGCGAGGACCGGCCAGCCTGCGCTCTCCGGGACCGTGCCGAGGAAGATCGCCGAGAACATCACCGCAGGCTTGGGGTTGGCGAGCTGCGTCGCGAGGCCGCGCAGGAAGGCGCGGGCCGGCGAGCGGGGCGCGGCGGCGGCCTCGGCAAGCGGCGTGTCGGCAGAGCGCCAGAGCCGGACGGCGAGCCAGACGAGGTAGGCGCCGCCGGCGAGGCGCAGCGCCCAGAGCGCCGTCGGGGCGACCTCGAAGAGGAGCGCGAGGCCGAGGAGGGCGGCGGAGGCCCAGACGACCGCGCCCGCGCCGATGCCGAGCGCGACGAAGGCGCCGGCGCGCATCCCCTCGGCGACGCCGGTGCGCGCGGCCATCAGCACCGCCGGGCCGGGGCTGATCGCGGCGAGGAGGCTCATCAGCGCCACGGCGAGGAAGGCGGAGGCGGTCACGGGGCGTCCTTGCGGCCGGTGGCGACGTCGATGTCGGGGGCGTCCTCGGCCTTCATGCCGACGACGTGGTAGCCGGCGTCGACGTGGTGGTTCTCGCCGGTGACGCCGGAGGAGAGGTCGGAGAGGAGATACATGCCGGCCTTGCCGACGTCCTGCTGAGTGACGTTCCGGCGCAGCGGCGAGTTCAGCTCGTTCCATTTCAGGATGTAGCGGAAGTCGCCGATGCCGGAGGCGGCCAGCGTCTTGATCGGGCCGGCGGAGAGGGCGTTGACGCGGACGCCGTCGGGGCCGAGGTCCATGGCCATGTACTTGACGCTCGCCTCGAGCGCGGCCTTGGCGACGCCCATGACGTTGTAATGCGGCATGACCTTCTCGGCGCCGTAGTAGGTGAGCGTCAGGCAGGACCCGCCCTCGGTCATCAGCTTCGCGGCGCGGGCGACGGCGGCGGTGAAGGAGAAGACCGAGATCAGCATGGTCTGGGTGAAGTTCGCGGCGGTGGTCATCTCGACGTAGCGGCCGCGCAACTCGCCCTTGTCGGAGAAGCCGATGGCGTGGACGAGGAAGTCGAGCCTGCCCCAGCGCTCCGCCAGGGTGGCGAACACCGCGTCCATCGAGGCCTCGTCGGTGACGTCGCAGGGCAGCACGATGTCGGAGCCGACGGTGGCGGCGAGCGGCTGCACCCGCTTGCCGAGCGCCTCGCCCTGGTAGGTGAAGGCCATCTCGGCGCCCTGCTCGTGGCAGGCCTGCGCAATGCCCCAGGCGATGGACTTGTCGTTGGCGACCCCCATGATCAGGCCGCGCTTTCCGCTCATCAACGCCATGTCGTCGCCCCTGCCCAGCGCCTCGCGTCCGCTCTAGGGCAAAGCCGGAACTGCATCAAGATCGGGCGCCGGAGAGCAGGGCGTCCCACGGGTAGCGTGACAGGATCTCCACGCCCGTTTCGGTGATCAGGGCCTGGTCCTCGAGCTTGATCGAGAAGTCGGCGCCCTCGCGGGAGATCAGGCTCTCGACGCAGAGGGTCATGCCGGGCTCGAGCACGCCCTCGAAGGCGCCGGGGTCGCGCTGGTCGGGGTAGACGATGTAGGGCCATTCGTCGGCGAGTCCGACGCCGTGCCAGACGCAGGAGTACTTCTGCTTCCGGTACGGCTCGGGGAGGGAGAACTGGCGGTCGTGCAGCTCGGCGAAGGTGACGCCGGGGGCGAGGAGGGCGGCGTTCCAGGCGATCTGCTCGCGCGCGAGGCGGTAGTCGGCGATCATGTCGGGGCGCGGGCGCCCGCCGCCGATCCACCAGGTGCGGGAGATGTCGGCGCAGACGCCGTAGGGGCCGATCAGGTCGGTGTCGAAGGCGAGGATCTCGCCGTCGCGGAGGCGGCGGGGGCCGCATTCCTGGAACCACGGGTTGGTGCGCGGGCCGGAGGCGAGGAGGCGGGTCTCGATCCATTCGCCGCCGCGGCGGATGTTGCCGGCGTGGAGATGCGCCCAGATGTCGTCCTCGGTGAGGCCGGGGGCGGCGGCGGCCTGCATCTCGGCCATGGCGGCCTCGCAGGCGTGGAGCGCGCAGCGCATGGCGCGGAGGTCGTCGGGGCCCTTCACGGCGCGGGCGCGCTCGGTGACGATCTCGCCGTCCTCGACGACGAGGCCCTCGGCCTCGAGCGCGCGGGCGCCGGCGAGCATGATCTTGTCGACGGCGAGGCGGCGGGCGGTCCCGGAGCGGGCGCGGAGGGCGGAGGCCACGTCGCGGGCGAAGGCGCGGGCGGCGGCCTCGGTGTTCTCGCCGGTGAGGGAGTAGATGAACGAGGCGCCGGAGCGGATCTCGCGGACCAGCGGGTTGTGCTCGGCGAGGAAGGGGGCGTTCTTGTAGTCCCAGAGGATCATGTATCCGTCGGGGGTGACGAGGCAGGCCCGGAACGGGTTGTGCATGTTCCAGATCTGCATGTTGGTCGTGTCGGTGGCGTAGCGGATGTTCAGCGGATCGAACATCAGGAGGCCCGCGAGGTCGCGGCGGACGATCTCGGCCGCGAGCCGGTCGAGGCGGAAGGCGCGCATGGCGGCGAGGTCGGGGGGCGTCAGGCCGGCGGTCGCCCATTCGGCGAAGGCGAGCGGGGTGGGGCCGATCTCGACGCGGTCGTCGTGATCGGGCGAGCCGTCGGGGCGGCGGCGGGTCGGGTCGATGCGGCGCGGCGGGCTCATGGGCGCGAGCCTGCGGCCGGGCGGGCGGGGCGTCCGCTCCGGGCGCGACCTCGGGGCGTCGTTTATCGCGCGGCCGGGGCGGCGCGGGCGGAGAGGCGAGGGTCCACCGGTGGGGGCGTGCCCGCTGCGCGGGGGGCGGACCCGCCTGTCGCGCAGCCGCGGTGGGCCTGGCGAGGCGGCGGATCCGGTCGGGACGCGGGTTCGTGGCGCGCCGGCGGGCGTCCGGTCCGGGCGGGGCCGCGCGGCGTCGTCCCTTGCGGGGCGCATGGGCCCGATCGTCGCGGGGCGGGCGCGGACCCGGCCGGGGCGAGGCGGGGCGGGCCCGCTCAGGGCGCGGGCGGGATGGGCCCGGTGGGCGAGAGGCGGGGCTCGGCGAGGCGGCGGGCGGTTTCGCGGAGGCCTTCGGCGGCGGCGGGGGAGAGCTCGGCGTCGAGGCGGGCGTGCTCCTCCGTCCAGATCTCGGCGGCGGCGGCGAGGAAGGCGCCGCCGGCGTCGGTCAGGGCGAGGCGGCGGCTGCGGCGGTCGCGCGGATCGTCCGTCGAGGCGACGAGGCCGCGGCGCTCCAGCGGCTTCAGCGCGGCGGTGAGCGTGGTGCGGTCCATGGCGAGCAGCCCCGCCACGGCGCCGAGGGGCGGGGGCTCGGGCCGGTTCAGCGCCATCAGCAGCGAGAACTGGCCGCTGGTGAGGCCGAGCGGGCGGAAGGCGGCGTCGAAGCGCCGCGCCAACGCCCGCGCCGCCCGCTGCGCGTGCAGGCACAGGCAGTGGTCGCGGACGTGGAGGGTGGTGGCGTGCGGCGGGGCTTTTGACATGGAACCATTATGTTGGTATCAACGTTTCTGGTCAAGACAGGCTTGCAGGGAGATGAGCATGACGACCGAGACGGAGCTCGAGCCCGCCGACCGGATCGCCGCCGCGAACCCGATCCGCTTCCCGAACGAGAGCGCGGAATACCGCGCCGCGCGCAATGCCCTCCTCGCCGAGGAGATCGTGCTGCGCCGGCAGATCGAGCGCGTCGCCGTGCAGCGCCGCGGCCTGCCGGCGGGCGGCGTCGTGCCGGAGGATTACCGGCTCGTCGGCGTGCAGGGGCCGGTGGCCCTGTCGCAGCTCTTCGGCGACCGGGACACGCTCATCGTCTACAGCTGGATGTTCGGGCCGGGGCGCAAGGCGCCCTGCCCGATGTGCACGTCGCTCCTCGGATCGTGGGAGGGCAAGGTGCCGGACATCACGCAGCGGGTGGCGCTGGCGGTGACGGCGCGCTCGCCGATCGAGCGGTTGGTCGCGTGGAAGCGCGACCGGGGCTGGGCGCAGCTGCCCCTCTATTCCGATGTGGAGGGCGGCTTCACCCGCGCCTATGTCAGCGCCGAGGACAAGGACGTGCCGGCCTACAACGTGTTCACCCGGCGCGACGGCGTGCTGCGGCACTTCTACGCCACCGAGATGACCCAGGCCGACCCCGGGCAGGATCCGCGCGGCGCGCCCGATCCCGATCCGCTGTGGTGGCTGCTCGACACCACGCCGGAGGGCCGCGGCGCGGACTGGTATCCGAAGCTCAGCTACTGACGCGGCGCCAGAGGGGCATCGCGGCGAAGGCGAGCTGTGCGGCGAGACCCAGCGCGCCGGCTGGCGTCGCCATTCCGGCGATCCAGCCGGGGACGCCGGGACCAACGGCTGCGGCAAGCGAGGCCTCGGCGGCGAGGAGCAGGAGCAGCGCGGTCGCGCCGGTCGCGACGCGCTGGCCGCGGGTCGGCGCGGGACCGAGGCCACGCAGGGCCCAGCCGCAGACGAACCAGCTCCAGGCGAGCATCGGCGGGATCTCGGCCAGCGTCGCAGCGGTCGGGCCGAGGCGCGGCGCGATCAGACCGACGCGGATCGCGCCGAGCGCGAATCCGGCGGCGAAGACCGCCGCAAAGTAGCGCGCGCCGGCGGCGAGGATGGCCATCCCCCTTCTGTGGCCGGCGAGCCACGCGCACGCCTTGATCCGGATCAGCCCGGAACCAGATCGCGGCCGCAGCATTTATGTTGCGGCGCAGCATTGACACACCGGTCCGGATGGCATACACCATCCATATGGATGGTAAATGGATGGAAGGCATGACTGTGCAGGTGCATGAGCTCAGGCCGAAGGCGGAGAGCGAGAAGATCACCATCAATCTCGGCTACGTCGATCTCGGCCAGATCGAGCTGCTGGTGGCGGAGGGATTCTACGCCAACCGTACGGATTTCATCCGCACGGCGATCCGCAACCAGCTCGACCGGCAGTCGGAGGCGTTGCGGCAGTCGACGGCGCGGCGGAGCGTCGAGCTGGGGCTGCGCCGGGTGACCCGGGCGGAGCTCGAGGCGGCCGCGGCGTCGGGGCAGCCGCTCGCGCTGCGGGTGCTCGGCATCGCCAGCATCGCCGACGACGTCAGCCCGGAGCTCGCCCGGGCAGGCATCGCTTCCGTTTTCGTCCTCGGCGCCCTTCAGGCGAGCGCCGGGGTCAGGGCGGCGCTCGCCGACCGCATGGCGTGACAGACGTGCGCGTGGCGTGACAGACGTGTTCAGACGAGGCAGGAAAACCATGAGCAGCAGCGATTTCACCTCCGGCATGGCCGAGGCGACGCGGATGACCCGGAACGGGCGCCTCGCCGAAGCCACCGCCGTGATCCAGCGGCTTCTCTCCCCGCGCGGCGCCCCGCCCGCGGCGGAGGCGGCCGCGCCGCCCACGACCCGGGTCGTCCCGGCGTTGGCGGCCCCCCCTGCCCCCGCGGAGCCGCGCCCGGCGCGGGCGAAGCGCCCGGGGCTGCGCGAGACGCTGCGGCGGCTCTCCGAGCGCGCCCGCGCGGCGGAGGCGCGCAGGTCGTCGGCGCCGCCGGCGGTGGCCGAGGGGGCGCGGTTCGAGGCCTCCTCCTTCGCCAATGCGGCGGGCAGCCGCGACTACAAGCTCTATGTGCCGACGACGGCGGAGGGGCGCGGGCCGCGGCCGCTGGTGCTGATGCTGCACGGCTGCACGCAGAACCCGGACGACTTCGCCCGGGGCACGCGGATGAACGCGGCGGCGGAGGAGACCGGGGCGCTGGTACTCTATCCGGCGCAGCCGGCGACGGCGAACCCGAAGCGCTGCTGGAACTGGTTCCGGCCCGAGGACCAGAACGGCGCGCTCGGAGAGGCGGCGCTTCTGGCCGGACTGACCCGGAGCGTCATCGCGGCGGAGAACGTCGACCCGGCGCGGGTCTACGTCGCCGGCATCTCGGCGGGCGGCGCGATGGCGGCCAACCTCGCGGCGGCCTATCCGGAGATCTTCGCGGCGGCCGGGGTGCATTCCGGCCTGCCGGCGGGCGCGGCGCACGACGTGCCCTCGGCCTTCGGGGCGATGCGCGGCGGGTCCCGCGGCGCGCCGGCGGAGCGGCCGGTGCGGACGATCGTGTTCCACGGCGACGGGGATCCGGTGGTGAACCCGGCCAACGCCGCGGCCGTCGTCGAGCAGGCGACCGCGCCGGCGGGGACGCTGCGCGTCGAGACGCTGGACGGGACCGCGGGCGGCCGCACGTTCCGCCGCAGCATCCACAGCGACGGCTACGGCCGGACGCTCTGCGAACAGTGGACGGTCCACGGCGCCGGCCATGCCTGGTCGGGCGGCGATCCGTCCGGCAGCCACGCCGCGGCGGCCGGCCCGAATGCGAGCCGGGAGATGCTGCGGTTCTTCCTGGAGGGGTAGGATGCGGGCGTCCTCTCCCGCGGCCCTGGCGGGGAGGACGGTCTGCCCCGCCGACCGGAGGCGCATTGCCCCGGCGGCGGAGACGGAGGTCAGGCGCCGATCCGGCCCTTGACGCATTGGCGCATCTTGCGGAACGCCTCGCGGCCCTCCGGGGTCATGTCGACGAAGTAGACGGCGCCGGTCGTGGTGAAGAGCGCCTTCGCGCCCTGGATGTCCTTCAGGACGGCGAGCTCGCGGCCGACGCTGACGAGGGAGACGAACTCGCCGGCCTGCGGCTCTCCGGGGATCGCGGCCGGCGACCCGCCGGGAAAGAACAGGAAAGCGTCCCGGGCGCCTCGGAAGGCGAAGGTAAGGTAGCCCTCCGCATAGGTGACCGTGAGGGCCTGCCGGAGGATCCCCTCCTGCGCCGTCCCGGGGGCGGTGAGCCGGCAGGAGATCTCCTCGGTCGGGCCGTTCTCGAAGGTCCATCCGGTCGCGGGCTTCTGGCCGGCGTGACCTGCGGCGGGCGCGAGCGCGGCGGCGGCGAGGACCGCGAGGGCGAGCTTGTCCATGGGAACTCCTGTGCACGGGAAAGCGATGCGACCGGTGATAGGCCGCTACGCGTTGGGAGGCGGTTAAGCCGGCGTCGCGGCCCCATTGCCCTCGGCGGGCGAGGCCGTATGGTCGCACGCGGCGGAGGAGAGCATGGCGGACGTGGAGCGGGGCGGCATCTTTGCGGGCGGGGATCCGTTCGCGATCGCACGGGAGTGGCTCGCCGAGGCGGAGAAGGTCGAGCCGAACGACGCCAACGCCATGGCGCTGGCCACGGTCGGGGCGGACGGGATGCCGAACGCGCGGATGGTGCTCCTGAAGGAGATCGAGCCGGACGGGTTCGTGTTCTACACCAACTACGAGAGCCGCAAGGCCGAGGAGATCGAGGCGAGCGGCAAGGCGGCCTTCGTGATGCACTGGAAGAGCCTGCGGCGGCAGGTGCGGGCGCGCGGGACGGTGACGCGGGAGGCGGGGCCGCTGGCGGACGCCTACTACCGCTCGCGCTCGCTGCCGTCGCGGCTCGGGGCCTGGGCGTCGCGGCAGAGCCGGCCGCTCGCGTCGCGGGCCCGTCTGATGGCCGAGGTGGCCAAGATCGCGGCGCTGAAGGGGACCGATCCCGACCGGCCGCCGTTCTGGGGCGGCTACCGCATCACGCCGGTCGAGATCGAGTTCTGGGCCGACGGGGCGCATCGCCTCCATGACCGGTTCCGCTGGACCCGCTCCGGTCCGGGCGCGTCCTGGGAGATCGCCAGACTCAATCCCTGATTGCATCCGGGCCACGATCGGGCCAGCGTCCGCGAACGCCGACCCGGAGCCCGCCCATGTCCCTGCGCCTCCACCTGCTCACGGCCGCGCTGGTGGCCACCACCATCGTCGCCGACTATTTCCTCAAGCTCGCCTCCGAGCGCAGCCCCTGGGCGACCTCGATTCCGTTCTTCATCGGCGCGGCGATCTACGCCCTGTCCGCGATCGGATGGATCCTCGCGATGCAGGAGATGTCGCTCGCCACGATCGCGGTGGTCTATTCGGCGCTGACGATGATGATGCTCGCCGGGCTCGGGGCGGTGGTTTTCGGCGAGACGCTGTCGACGCGGGAATGGATCGGGCTCGGCCTGTCTTTCGGGGCGCTCATCCTCATGCACAAGCCGCATTGAGCAGGCGCAGCAAGGACGCAACATCCCGCGAGCGAAGCCGTCGGGCCGGTTGACCGCCGCGCGCCGCCTCCCGTATCACCGCGCTGCGGGACGACGCTTCGTCGGCTGCCGACCGGGACGGAGGGGCGCGCCATGACCGAACCGCACGAGCCCGACGCGCCCGAGGCGGCCCCCGAGATCCCGCTGCACGAGATCCGGCTCGACCACACCACGGTCGAGGACGAGGACGAGCTCGACATCGTCGCGCAGGAGCTGGCGCTCTACCTGCGGCGCGGCGAGTTCGGGTCGGTGAAGGGGTTCTTCGTCGTCCAGGAGATCGCCGACATCGCCAGCCTCTTCGAGCACATGGAGCCCGAGGATGCGCTCCTCGCCATGCGCCAGCTCGACCGCGAGGACCAGGCGGAGGTGTTCGGCTACCTGAAGCCCTCGGCGCAGGTGGTCATGGCCGAGAAGATGTCGCGCGAGGAGCTGGCGCGGCTGATGGCGGCGATGAGCCACGACGACCGGGTGGACTTCTACAAGGCGCTCGACCCCAAGGCGCAGGAGGCGCTGCTGCCGGGCCTCGCCAAGGCGGAGCGCGAGGACCTGCGGCGGCTCGCCTCGTACGAGGAGGGCACGGTCGGGGCCATCATGACCTCGGACTACGCGACGCTGCCGCCGACCCTGACGGCGCCGCAGGCGCTCGACGCGCTGCGGCGGCAGGCCTCGGACGTGGAGACGGTCTATACGGCCTACGTCGTCGATCCGCGGCACCGGCTGCTCGGGGTGGTGTCGCTGCGCGACATCCTGCTCGCCCGCTCGCGGCAGACGGTGCGCGAGACGATGGAGGCGGACCCGGTGGTGGCGCAGGTCGACGCCGGGCAGGAGGAGGCGGCGGCGCTGATCGCGCGCTACGACCTGCTGGCGCTGCCGGTGGTGGACGGCGACGGGCGGATGGTCGGGATCGTCACCGCCGACGACGCGATGGACGTCGCCGAGGAGGAGGCGACGGAGGACATCTACAAGTCGTCGAACGTCGGCGAGTTCGAGGGCTCGGTGAAGGACGCCTCGCTGTTCTCGCTCTACCGGGCGCGGATCGTCTGGCTGGTGCTGCTGGTCTTCGGCAACATCTTTTCCGGGGCGGGGATCTCGCTCTTCGAGGACACGATCGCGGGGAACCTCGCGCTCCTGTTCTTCCTGCCGCTGCTGATCGGCTCGGGCGGCAACGCCGGCGCGCAATCGGCGACGCTGATGGTGCGGGCGCTCGCCACCGGCGACGTGCGGGCCTCGGACTGGGGCGGGCTCGTGGGGCGCGAGCTCGCCATCGGGCTGGCGCTGGGGCTCACCATGTCGGTCGCGGTCTCGGCCGTCGGGCTGGTGCGGGCCGGGGTGGACGTGACCATGGTGGTGGCGCTCGCCATGACGCTGATCGTGGTGGTGGGGGCGCTGATCGGGGTGTCGCTGCCCTTCGTGCTGTCGCGCTTCGACCTCGACCCGGCGACCGCCTCCGGGCCGCTCGTCACCTCGATCGCCGACGTGACGGGGGTGCTGATCTATTTCGGGATCGCGCGGGCGTTGCTGCCCGACTGAGCCGGCCGGAAATGCCGCATTGTGCGACGCTGGTCAAGTAATTGATCCTGTTGGAAATCAAGTCACCAACAGGCTTATCCACAGCTCCCTCGGCGGCCACGTTCAGGGGGGCGGCCGCCGAAGAGTGCGGGGCGCGAGGGTCAGTTCGGCTTGGGGACCGCGGGGCCGCCGGAGGAGACGCCGACCTGGGCGGGGCGGAGGAGGCGGTCGCCGATGGTGAAGCCCTCGGACAGGACCTGGATGATCTCGCCGGCCTTGGTGCCGGGGACCGGGGCCTCGAACATCGCCTGGTGCAGGTTGGGGTCGAAGCGTTCGCCGGGCTGCGGGTCGATGCGGACGATCTTGTTCTTCTCGAGCGCGGAGAGCAGCGCGCGCTGGGTGAGCTCGATCCCCTCGAGCAGGCCCGGCGCGGCGGCGCGGGCGGCGTCGGTGGCGCTGTCGAGGGCGCGGGCGAAGTTGTCGTAGACCGGCAGCAGGTCGCGGGCGAGCCGCGTGGCGCCGTAGACCTCGGCGTCGCGGCGGTCGCGCTCGGCGCGCTTGCGCAGGTTCTCGGTCTCGGCGAGGGCGCGCAGCAGGCGGTCCTTGAGGTCGGCCGCCTCGGCCTTGAGCGTGGCCGCCTCGTCGGCCTCGACCTCGGCCGGGCTCGGCTCGTCGGCGTCCTCGAACTCCGCCTCGATGTCGTCGAGGAAGCGGTCCTCCAGATCCTCGTCCTTGCGTTCCCTGGCCATGGCCTGCCCCTATCCCTTGCTTCGGTCCGACACCAGCCTGCCGACCAGCTGGGCGGTGTAGTCGACGATCGGCACGATCCGCGCGTAGTTAAGCCGCGTCGGCCCGATCACGCCGACCGCGCCGATGATTCTCCGGTCCGCATCCATATAGGGGGCGACGACCAGAGCGGAACCGGAAAGCGAGAAAAGCTTGTTCTCGGCCCCGATGAACACCCGCACCCCCTCGCCGGACTCGGCGAGGTCGAGGAGCTGCGCGAGGTCGCGCTTGCGCTCGAGATCGTCGAGGAGCTGGCGCACCCGGTCGAGGGCGGCGGCGTCCTCGGAGGCCTCGAGGAGGTTCGCGCGGCCGCGCACGATCAGCCGGTCGCGGCCGCCGTCGCCTTCGCCGCCGTCGTCGCGGGTCCAGTGGGCGACGCCCGCCTCGATCAGCCGGGCCGAGGCGGCGTCGAGCTCGGCGCGGCGGCGCTCGATCTCGGCGGCGACGACGCCGCGGACCTCGCCGAGGGTGCGGCCCTGCAGGATGGCGTTGAGGAAGTTCGCCGCGGTGCGCATCGCCGAGGGGGTGAGGCCGAGCGGCGGCGTGAAGACGCGGTTCTCGACCTGGCCGTCGGCGGTGACGAGGACGACGAGGGCGCGGTCGGGGCCGAGGGCGACGAACTCGATGTGGCGGATCGGCGCGGCGGTCTTGGGCGCGAGGACGAGGCTCGCGCCGTGGGTGAGGCCGGAGAGGAGGTCGCTCGCCCGGTCGAGGACGCCGCCGACGCCGCCGTCGCGGGCGGCGAGCGTGCGCTCGATCTCGGCGCGCTCGGGGCCGGAGACGTCGCCGACCTCGAGGATGCCGTCGACGAAGAGCCGCAGGCCGAGATGGGTGGGCACGCGGCCGGCGCTGACATGCGGGCTGTCGAGCAGGCCGAGCAGCTCGAGGTCCTGCATGACGTTGCGGATGGTGGCGGGGGAGACGCCCTCGGGCAGGCTGCGGGAGAGCGTGCGCGAGCCGACCGGCTCGCCGGTGGCGAGGTAGGTCTCGACCAGCCGCCGGAACACCTCGCGGCTGCGGTCGTTCATCTCGGAGAGGGGCGAGCGGGGCGGGATCACGGGCGGGCGGTCTGGTGCGGATGGGGGGACGAGGTGCATCTAGGCGTCGGGCCGGGGCAGGTCAATCGCGGGGCGCCGGGGGCGCCGGGCCTTGGCCTGCACTTGGAGTCGCCTTCATTGCAGCTGGGCGCAAACGACCGCACCCGAACAAAAATGTTCGGGCGCAGCCCGTCAAACGAGAATGCATCGGGCTGATCGTGGTCACAGCGCAGGTCGAATGCCGGTCCGCGTGAAGTCGTTTCCGACATAGAGCAGCGGGCAATTGCGTTCCTCGGCCGCGTCAAAGGCGAAGCAATCGCCGAAGTTGAGCGCTGCAGGATGGATGCCTTTGCCCCAGCGGCCATAGGTCGTGGCGATCCGATGTGCTGACGCTGAGGTCACTGGCACGATCTCGAAGCCGAGCCCGTCAATGAGCTCGGCCATGTCCTCACCCACATTGCGGCGGCCGGCGACGATCAGGGCTTCAGCCACGGTTCCGGCCGAGATCAGCAGCTTGTCGGCGGCCTCGATCGCCGCCATGCAGCCGTCGGCCTCCGGCTCGTCGAGCAGGATCGCCATGAGCGCTGACGTATCGACGGCGATCATGCCGGCAGACCGTCGTCGCCATAGAGGAAGTCCTGGCTGCGCGCCGCCTCCGGACCAGAGCTGGATTTCGCGGACGCGGAGGCCCTGACCTTCTCCATGAGCGAACGGCGGCCCGCAGCGTCCCGTCCGACGATGACCGGCACGAGACGCGCGACATCCCTGCCGCGGCGCGTGAGGATCACCTCGTCGCCGGCCTCGGCTCGCTTCACCAGCTCGGTGAGCTGACCCTTCGCCTCACTGACGGAAACCTTCATCGTCGTTCTTTCCCGGGGAGTGAGCCGATAGTATGGTCCATATAAATGGTCCAAGTCAAGCCAACGGCCATCCGGGATGTCCCACCACGCGGAATGCGTCCGGAGCAGGGGCGGAGCGAATGCCCTACGACGCAAGCAGGGGTGTGTGGCGGCGCGGGCGCATGGTGGCGAGATGGGCGGAGCGGAGGGCGCGGGTGGAGTCCGGTGGACGGGCGGGAGCGTGCGGGGTATGAGCCGGGCCCGTGAAAGAAGCAGGAAGGATAGAGCGATGCGCCCCTCCGGCCGCGCCCCGGACGCCTTGCGTCCCGTCAGCATCGAGACCGGCGTGTCGCGCCATGCCGAGGGCTCGTGCCTGATCCGCATGGGCGACACCCAGGTGCTCTGCACCGCCAGCCTCGAGGAGAGCGTGCCGCCGTTCCTGCGCAAGACCGGGCTCGGCTGGGTGACCGCGGAGTACGGGATGCTGCCGCGGGCGACCACCTCGCGCAACCGGCGCGAGGCGGCGGCGGGCAAGCAGACCGGGCGGACGGTGGAGATCCAGCGGCTGATCGGGCGGTCGCTGCGCGCCGGCGTGGATCGGTCGGCGCTGGGGGAGCGGCAGATCACCGTGGACTGCGACGTGTTGCAGGCCGACGGGGGCACGCGTTGTGCGGCGATCACCGGGGGCTGGGTGGCGCTGCGGCTGGCGGTCGACAAGCTGATGGCGCGGGGCGACGTGCGGTCGGATCCGCTGACGGCGCATGTCGCGGCGGTGAGCGCCGGGATCTACGGCGGGGTGCCGGTGCTCGATCTCGATTATGCCGAGGACAGCGTGGTGGGGACCGACGCGAACTTCGTGATGACGGGGGATATGGCGCTCGTCGAGGTGCAGGGGAGCGCCGAGGGGGCGACGTTCAGCCGGGCGGAGCTGGAGCGGCTGCTCGATCTCGCCGAGGCGGGGGCGGCCGGGCTGGTGGCGGCGCAGAAGGCGGCGATCGGGCGATGAGGCGGCTGGTCGAGCCGCGGCTCGTGGTGGCGACCCACAACGAGGGCAAGCTCGCGGAGTTCCGGGCGCTGCTCGGCGGGTGGCCGGGGGAGCTGGTCGGGGCGCGGGCGCTCGGGCTGGCGGAGCCGGCGGAGACGGAGGAGACCTTCGTCGGCAATGCGCGGATCAAGGCGCATGCGGCGGCGCAAGCGAGCGGGTTGCCGGCGCTGGCGGACGACAGCGGGATCGAGATCGATGCGCTCGGCGGCGCGCCGGGGGTGCATACGGCGGACTGGGCGGAGGGGCCCGGCGGGCGGGACTTCGTGCGGGCGATGACGCGGGCGCATGACGCGCTGGTCGCCTCGGGGACGGCCGAGCCGTGGACGGCGCGGTTTCGCTGCACGCTGGTGATCGCCTGGCCGGACGGCGAGGACGCGGTGTTCGAGGGCGCCGTGGAGGGGGCCTGCGTCTGGCCGATGCGCGGGGCGCAGGGGCACGGCTATGATCCGATGTTCCTGCCGGCCGGGTCGGCGGCGACGCTCGGCGAGATGAGCGCGGCGGAGAAGAACCGGCTGAGCCATCGGGCGGCGGCGGTCGCCTGGTTCGCGGCGGCCTGCCTTGGCTGAGCGCGCCGGCGGGGGGCCGTGGGCGGAGGACGGGCGGGACGGCGCGCGGGGGGGGGC
>NZ_JAGOMQ010000011.1 GCF_017993425.1 Amaricoccus sp. | reverse complement strand
GGTGGGTGGGCGGGGCGCGCCGGGCGCGGCCCGGTCAGGCTGCATCGAGCGCCTCGACCGTCAGGTTGCCGTTGGTGTAGACGCAGATCTCCGCCGCGATCGCCAGCGCCTTGCGCGCGATCGCCTCGGCGTCGAGGTCCTGGTCCATCAGCGCCCGCGCCGCCGCCAGCGCATAATTCCCGCCCGAGCCGATCGCCGCGACGTCGTGCTCCGGCTCCAGCACGTCGCCCGCGCCGGTGATCACCAGCAGGTCGCGCCCGTCCGAGACGATCAGCATCGCCTCGAGGTTGCGCAGGTACTTGTCCGTCCGCCAGTCCTTGGCGAGCTCCACCGCGGCGCGCTGCAACTGCCCGGGCGCCGCCTCGAGCTTCTTCTCCAGCCGCTCCAGCAGCGTGAAGGCGTCCGCCGTCGAGCCGGCGAAGCCGCACAGCACCGGCCTGCCGCCGGGCTCCAGCCGCCGCACCTTGCGCGCCGTGCCCTTGATGACGGTCTGGCCGAGGCTCACCTGCCCGTCGCCCGCCACCACCACCCGGCCGCCCTTGCGCACGCCGATGATGGTCGTGCCGTGCCAGCCCGGAAACCGATCGCCGTCCATGAGGCCCCCTCTCCGACCGATGGCGATATATGCGCCCCCGGCCCGCGGCGCCAGACCCGCCTCCGCCGCACGGGCGGAACGGACCCGGCCCGCTTGCGTTGCCCCGGTCCACGCACCCCGCGACCCCGGAGGAGGCCATGGCCGAGAAGACCCTGGACACGCTGTTCCACGACACGCTCCGCGACATCTACTACGCCGAGCGCAAGATCCTGAAGGCGCTGCCCAAGATGGCCCGCGGCGCCGACGCGCCCGAGCTCAGGGCCGCCTTCGAGGCGCACCGCGGCGAGACCGAGGGCCATGTCGAGCGCCTGCAGCAGGTGTTCGAGATCATCGGCAAGCCCGCCCGCGGCAAGACCTGCGAGGCGATCGAGGGCATCCTCGGCGAGGGCGACGAGGCGATCGAATCCTTCGACGGCTCGCCGGCGCTCGACGCCGCCCTTGTCGCCGCGGCGCAGGCGGTCGAGCACTACGAGATGTCCCGCTACGGCACGCTGCGCGCCTGGGCCGAGACCCTCGGCCACGCCGACGCCGCCAAGCTCTTCGACGCGACGCTCGCCGAGGAGACCAAGGCCGACGCCACGCTGACCAAGCTCGCCACCTCCGAGGCCAACAGGAAGGCGATGGCGGACGCGGCCTGACCCCGGGGCGGCCTGGCGACCGGGACGGTCCGGGCGCCGCGAGGCCGTCCGGCCCGGGCGGGGGCCTCCGGCGTGCCGCGGTAGTGGATACCGGGACGGTCCGGGCGCCGTGAGGCCGTCCGGCCCTAGCCCCTGACGAAGGCCTTGAACGCCTCGGCGAAGTCCGGGTGCCAGCGCGAGAGCGGCGGGCGGTTCTCGATGATGTCGCCCGCCGCCCAGGCGATCCGCTTCTCGTCGAGCGCGCGGTCGACGTCGTTGTCCGGGCAGAGGATGTAGAAATCCCCCGCCCCGAGCTTCTCCAGCAGGAAATCCGCGGTCTGGTCGGCGGTCCACGCCCCCGCCGGCCTCTCCGTGCGCCCGCCCGCGGCGAGCGGCGTGAAGACGAAGCCGGGGATCAGCAGATGCGCGGTCAGCGCATGGCCGGGCGCGTTCCGCAGCTCGTGCGCCAGCGCCTCCGTGAAGACCTTCACGCCCGCCTTGGAGACGTTGTAGGCCGGGTCGCCCGGCGGCGTGGTGATGCCCTGCTTCGATCCCGTGGCGATCACCGCCCCGGGCCGGCCGCGCGCCAGCATCCCCGGCACGAAGGCGCGGGCGCCGTGGATCACCCCCCAGAGGTTCACGTCGAGCACCCGGATCCAGTCCTCGATCGGCCCGAACACGCTGGACCCCGGCTGCACGCCCGCGTTCAGCATCAGCACGTCCGTGCCGCCCCAGGCCGCCTCGACCCCGGCGGCGAGCCGGTCCATGTCCTCGGGCCGCGCCACCGAGGCCTCCGCCGCCAGCACGTCCTCGGCCCCGCCCGGCGCGGCGGCGGCCAGCGCGTCGGCGGCCGCGGCCAGCTTCTCCGGCCCGAGGTCGGCCACGCAGACCTTGAGCCCGAGGGCGGCGAAGCGCAGCGCCGCGGCGAGGCCGATGCCCGAGGCGCCGCCGGTGACGACGGCGACCGATCCGGGTACGAGGGCGGGATGGGACATCGGGACGGCTCCCTGCGGGGCAGGCCCCACCTGGGGCCGCCATCAACCTAATGATCTTACTGGATAATCGAGAACCCCGTCAATCGCGCTCGTCCTTGGGCGAGGCGATGACGACATAGGTGGCGATCGAGTTCACCTGCGGCGTCGTCTTCATGATCGTGCTGCTCGGGGCCGGGATCGGGCAGGCCATCGCCACCCACCCGACGGCGATGACCACGCTGAAGCTCGCGAGCGTCGCCTACATGCTGTGGCTCGCCTGGAAGATCGCCACGGCCGCGCCCCCCTCCGAGGCCGCGCCGGCCGGGCGGCCGCTCACCTTCCTGCAGGCCGCCGCCTTCCAGTGGGTGAACCCCAAGGCCTGGGCGATGGCGCTGACCGCGCTCGGCGTCTACGCGCTCGGGCAGGGCTGGACGGGCGTCGCCGCGGTGGCCGGGACCTTCCTGCTGGTCGGCCCGCCCTGCAACCTGCTCTGGGTCGCCATGG
The DNA here is from genome assembly GCF_017993425.1 of Amaricoccus sp. Classification (GTDB taxonomy): domain Bacteria; phylum Pseudomonadota; class Alphaproteobacteria; order Rhodobacterales; family Rhodobacteraceae; genus Amaricoccus. Next base: position 104,269 of record NZ_JAGOMQ010000011.1, on the reverse strand, counting down.
GCCGCGAGCTCCGCCGCCTCGTCGCGCGCCCCGCCATCCTCCGGCGCGTCAACTACGCCATGGCCGCCCTGCTCCTCGCCACCCTCGCCCCCTTCCTGCCGCTCTGACGCGCTCCGGGCCACGCCTCCGATGACGCGAGGCCCGCGACGGCGTATGCTCGCCCGGGGATTTCCCCGAGCCCGAAGGGAGCGCGAGATGAGACGGACGCTTGCCTGCGCCTTCCTCCTCTCTGCCGGCGCCGCCCTGGCGCAGGACCAGAGCACGAGTTTCTTCGTGACCAGCGTGAATCCCGGCAAGGGCGGCGACCTCGGCGGCCTCGCCGGGGCCGACGCCCACTGCGCCGCGCTCGCCGAGGCCGCGGGCGTCGCCGGCCGGACCTGGGCGGCCTACCTCTCCACCTCCGGCGTCGACGCGCGCGACCGCATCGGGACCGGCCCCTGGACCAACGCCAGGGGCGTGGTCATCGCCGCGAGCGTCGACGAGCTGCATTCGGACGCCAACGCCCTCTCCAAGGAGACGGCGCTGACCGAGACCGGCGCCGTCGTCAACGGCCGCGGCGACGAGCCCAACATGCACGACATCCTCACCGGCTCGCTCGCCGACGGCACGCGCTCCGGCGACACCTGCGGCGACTGGACCCTCGGCGGGGCCGAGGGCGCGGCCATGCTCGGCCACCACGACCGCCAGGGTCGCGCGGATGTCCCGACGGCTGCCTCGTGGAACGCCGCCCACCCCTCCCGCGGCGGCTGCAGCCTCGAGGCGCTGAAAGGCACCGGCGGCGCCGGCCTCTTCTACTGCTTCGCGGTCGACTGAGCTCCCGGCCGGGATCGCGCGCCGGCGCCGGGCGGCGCCGGCTCCTTACTGGGCGAACTGCTCCAGGCGACGCCGCATCTCCGGGTCGTCGCCGAAGAGATCGGCCACCAGCTCGGCGTAGCGCGCCACCACCTCGGGGGCATGGGCGGAGCGCTGCACCACCTCGATCGCCTTCGGGGCGTCGTCCACGGCCCAGCTCGCGGGCGCCGGCAGGTTGCTGAAGGCGGCGATGCGCTCGGGAAAGCCCGCGTCGATCTCGGTCTCGGTGAACGACAGGAACCGGTCCGGCCGCGCCCGCTCCTGCCGGCGGAACCACTGCAGCAGCTCGAGGATCTTGCGCAGCACCGCATCGAACCCGGCCCCCTCGGCCACCAGATAGCGCCAGTGCCCCGTCCGCATGTTGGAGCGCGCGCAGTCCATCGGGTTGCGCACGGGAAACAGGAACCGCGCGCCCGGCTGCCGCTCCAGCAGCTCGTCGATGAGCCCTTCCCGCTCCATGATGCGGTTCTGCAGCCGGGTCGAATCCTTCCAGAACAGCGCCTTCGTGTCGGGCTTGACGATCGCCTCCCCGAAGCGCGCCGCGTAGGCCTTCGCCAGCTCCGAGTTGGCGAAGGCGTGCGACAAGAGCACGTTGCCGCCGAAGTTGCCGCCGCGGCCGTGCTGCGCCAGCCGGAAGGCGGCGGCCTTGAACCGCAGCCAGCGCTCGTCGCCGAGGTCGGCGAAGGGGTCCACCGGGGAACCGAGCACGCGCTGCGCCGCGTGGTTGAGCACCAGCCCGTTCGGATGCAACGCATATAGCGCCGCCGTCATCGTGGTGAGGTTGCGATAGGGGCCGAGCGGCAGGACGACCACCTCGACGCGCCGCGCCCGGTCGAGCTCCGAACTGGTGAACCGCCCCGAAATATCGCGGCTGCTCTGCGCCCTTTGCACGAGACGCTTCGCCTCGTCAGCGAGTTTCCCGAAGATCGCCCCGGAACTGCGAGTGCCCGCCGTCATGCGCACCATCCCACTCAAAATGCCCGATTACTGCGGATCGCATACTACACAAGCCTTCCGGCTCGCAAGTCGCGCGGTCGTGAGGGTTTTTCGCGTCCCGCGCGGGCGCTCACCCCTGCGACAGCCCGGAATGCAGGCGCTCGACGTCGGCGCGGCGGCAGAGGTCGGTGCCCGGGGCCATCGCCGTGGCGGCCCCGGCGGCCATGCCGAGCAGGAAGGCCTGCACGACCGGGCGGCCCTCGGCCAGCGCCAGCACCATGCCGCCGACGAAGCTGTCGCCGGCGCCGGTGGCGCTCTGGGTCGCCACCTCGGGGGCGGGCCGGACCAGCGTGGCCTCGCGGCTCGCCAGCACCGCGCCGTCGCGGCCGAGCGTGACGGCGACGATCTCCGCGCGCCCCGATTCGACGATCTCCCGCGCCGCCTCGGCCGCGTCCCCGGGCTCCTCCAGCGCGAGGCCGGTCAGGGCGCGGAACTCGCCGATGCTCGGCTTGATCAGCGCAAGGCCGCCCGCGTCGAGCGTGGCGCGGAACGCGGGACCGGAGCTGTCGAGCGCCACCCGTACGCCGCGGTCCGCCGCCCGCCGCGTGAGCGTCACGAAGGCGTCCCCCGGCAGCCCGCGCGGCAGGCTGCCGCTCACCACCAGCCAGTCGTGGTCGAGCCCGTCGATCAGGTCGAGGCAGGCCAGCCATTCCGCCGGCGTCACCTCCGGCCCCTCCGGGATGAAGCGATACTCGAGCCCCGTCGACCGTTCCATCACCGCGAGGCTGATCCGGGTGTGCCCGGCGATGTCCACCCGCCGGACGTCGAGCCCGCGCCCCTCCCTCAGCTCGGCCATCAACTCGTCGAGCACGTCGCCGGTCGCGCCCCCGGCGAGGTAGACCGGCAGCGCCGGCCCGCCCAGCTCGGCGATGACGCGGGCCACGTTCACCCCGCCGCCGCCAGGGGTGTAGCGTTCGCCGCGCGTCCGCACCTTGTGGGTGGGCCGCACCGCCTCGGCCTCGCAGGCCCCGTCGATCGCCGGGTTGAGCGTGAGGGTGACGATCGGCTTCATCAGCCCGGCACGAGCGGCCAGAAATACGGGATGGCGAGGCAGGCGGCGATGCCGGTGACGATGTTGAGCGGCAGGCCGATGCGGGTGAAGTCGGTGAACTTGTAGCCGCCGGGGCCATAGACCATCGTGTTGGTCTGGTAGCCGATCGGGGTGGCGAAGGCGAGCGTGGCCGCGAACATCACCGCGATCACGTAGGGCCGCGGGTCGAGCCCGAGGTTGTGGGCGAGCGCGATGGCGAGCGGCGTCACGATCACCGCGACGGCGTTGTTCGACAGGATCTCCGTCAGGATCTGCGTCATGAAGTAGAGGACGAACAGCACCATCAGCGGCGACATCGTCGCGAGGCTCGGCGATATCTCGTCGACGACGAGCTGCGCCGCGCCGGAATGGTCGAGCGCCGCCCCGACGACGAGCATGGCGAGGATCAGCACCAGGAGCGAGGCGCTGACGTTGTTGTAGGCCTCCTCCGGCTCGATCGTGCCGGTGGCGAGCAGCGCCACCACGCCCATCATCGACAGGATCTGGATCGAGGCGACGTCGAGCGCCGCCAGCGTGACGATGGTGATCAGCACCAGCACCACGAGGGGCGCGCGCTCGCGCTTGAACGGCTTGTCGGCCGGCTCGGTCAGGTCGACCAGGTCGACGTCGGCGGCCAGCCGGCGGATGTCCTCCGGCGCGCCCTCGAGCAGCAGGGTGTCGCCGACCCGCACCACCACCTCGTCGAGCTGGCGGCCGATGTTCTGGCTGCGGCGGTGGACGGCGAGCGGATAGACGCCGTAGCGCCGGCGCAGGCGCAGGCTGCCGAGCGAGCGGCCGACCAGCTTGCAGTCCGGCATGATCAGCGTCTCGACCGTGGTCGTGCGCTTGGAGCCCACCCGGTCGACCAGCGTGACCTTGTTCGAATCCTTCAGCCCCAGCAGCTCCTGCATCTCGGTGCGCAGCACGATGCGGTCGCCCTCGATCAGCTTCACGTTGGGGAACTGCCGGCGCAGCGATTCCTCGCCGCGCAGCACGTCGATCACCCGCATCCCCTGGCGGCGGAAGATCTGCACCTCCATGACGTTGGCGCCGATCAGCGGCGAGCCCTCGGGCACCACCACCTCGGTGAAGAACTTGAGCCGCTTGCGCCCGCCGAGGAGGTCCGCCATCGAGTCGCGGTTCGGCAGGAGCTTCGGCACCAGCAGCAGCATCATCGCGAAGCCGACGATCGTGACGACGATCCCGAGCGGCGCGATCTCGAAGAGCCCGAACGGCACCATGCCCTGCTCGCGCGCCACGCCGTCGACGAGGATGTTCGTCGAGGTGCCGATCATGGTGATCATGCCGGCGAGCACGGTCAGGTAGGAAAGCGGGATCAAGAGCTTGGATGGCGCGAGCCCCATGCTGTGGGCGAGCTGCACCGTCACCGGGATCATCACCGCGACGAGCGGCGTGTTGTTGCAGAACGGCGAGACGGCGCAGAGGAAGAGGCCCGCGCCGAGCAGCGTCGCCATCCGGTGCTTCGCCGCCCGGCGCGAGATCAGGCGTCCGATGGCGCTGACGAGGCCGGTGCGCACCAGCCCGCCCGTGACGATGAACATCGCCGCGATCGTCCAGGGCGCGGGATTGGCGAAGACCTCGAGCACCTCCTTCGACGGCACGAGGCCGAGGAGCACGGTCGCGGCGGCGCCGATCATCGCCGTGACCTCGACCGGAAGGACCTCAAGGACGAAGAGCAGGAACATCCCTGCCAGGACTCCAAGCGTCAGGTACGCCGGGAGATCCGGGCTAGCGGCGATCTCGAACAACCAGTGACCCCATCTACAATGGCCCGGTCCCCGCCAGGCCGAGGCGCACCATGGCGCAAAGGGCCGGGCGCCTCAAGGCTCTTCGGGAGAGCCGGTTACGGCGGCGGCGCGCGGCTGCACGAGGGCGACGCCGCCGAGCATGACCGCGAAGGCCGCCCAGACCGTGGCCGGGTAGCGCTCGCCGAGCAGCAGCATCGACCAGCCGACGCCGAAGGCGGTGACGAGATAGGCGATCTGGCTCGCGAAGACCGAGCCGGCATGGCCGACCATCCAGACGTAGCCGGCATAGGCGACGGCGTTGAGCACGCCGGAGGCGAGGATGGCGTATTCCGCCGGCCCCCAGGATGCAGGGAGATCGAGCGTCTCGCCGGTCGCGGCGGCGAGCGGCCACGTCATCGCGGCGCCGACCAGCGAGGCCCCGAGCAGCAGCTGGAGCGGGTGCAGCCCGTCGGACCCGCGCCAGGCGAGAAAGTTCGCCTCGACCGCGTAGCTGACCGGCGAGACCAGCGCGAGGAGCACCACGCCGGCCGCGACGGGCTGGCCGACCCCGCCGCCGGGGGCGGCGATGAGGACGATCGCCGCGGCCCCGAGCAGCACCCCGATCGCCCGGCGCGCATCGGGCCGCTCGAAGCCGAGGGCGAGCGCCATCGGCAGCGTGAACATCGGCACGATGGCGATCAGGATCGAGCGCACCCCCGCCGGCATCAGCGCCGCGGTCAGGAAGGTGAAGTAGCCGGGCAGCACGGCGCCGAACGCCGCCACGGCGGCGTAGAGCCCGAGATGGCCGCGCAGGCCCGGGACGGGCAGGCGCAGGGCGACGAGGAGCGCGCCGCAGACCGCCGCCATGATGAGCTGCTGCGCCAGCATGATCCCGAGGGGGGCATGGCCGGTCGAGACGGCGACCCGGATGAGCGGCAGCGTCAGCCCCCAGGTCGCGCCGCAGGCCACGAGGACGAGGACCGGCAGCAGGCGCGGCGTCGCGGGCTTGGCGGGCATGGTCAGGCCGGAACGGCCTCTCCGAGCCGCCCGCCGAGGCGCAGCGGCTCGGCGCGCCGCGCGCGCCCGGTCGCGTCGTCGGTCTCGACGAACACCCCGCACAGCGTCGCCGGCCCGCTCGCCGGCTCGAAGCGGCCGCGGTTCATGCCGGTGACGAAGCGCGAGATCGGCTCCAGCTTGTCCATGCCGATCACGCTGTCATAGTCGCCGCACATGCCCGCATCGCTCTGGTAGGCCGTCCCGCGCGCGAGGATCTGCGTGTCGGCGGTCGGCACATGGGTATGCGTGCCGACGACGAGGCTCGCCCGCCCGTCGCACCAGTGTCCCAGCGCCACCTTCTCCGAGGTCGCCTCCGCATGGACGTCGACGACCACCGCATTCGCGCGCCCGCCGAGCGGCGCCGCCTTCAGCGCCGCGTCGAGCGCCGAGAACGGATCGTCGAACGGCTGCTTCATGAAGACGCGCCCCAGCGCCTGCGCCACGAAGACCTTCCGCCCGCCCGGCGCGTCGAAGAGCCGCGCCCCGGCCCCGGGCGCGGCCCGGGCGTAGTTCAGCGGCCGCAGCACCCGCGGCTCGCTCTCGACGAACGCCATCATCTCGCGCTGGTCGAAGGCATGGTCGCCCAGCGTGATGCAATCGGCCCCGGCCGCGAGGATCTCCGTCGCATGCGCGCCCGACAGGCCCATGCCGCCGGTGGCGTTCTCGCCGTTGACGACGACGAAGTCGAGCGCGAGGCGCGCGCGCAGCCCGGGCAGCTCCGCCGCGATCGCGACGCGCCCGGCGCGTCCCATCACGTCTCCGAGGAAGAGCAGCCGCATGGCGCTCGCCTTATCCGCGAACGCCCTCCCCGGCAACGGGTCAGGCGGGCCGGATCAGCCCCGCCTCGGTCACGATCGCGTCGAGGCGCGCGTCGTCCGGGCCCCGCGGCACCCGCTCGACCTCCTGCCCCGCATAGGCGAAGCCGAGCGCGGTCAGCGACCTCGCCGCGCGCAGCCCCGCCAGCGTGCGGTCGTAGTAGCCGCCGCCATAGCCGAGCCGCCAGCCGCCGGCGTCGAAGGCGAGGAGCGGCGCGACCACGAGGTCCGGCTCGACCGTCTCCCCCTCGGCCGGATGCGGCGCGCCGAGCGGCCCGCGCGCCAGCGCCGCCCCCGGCCGCCAGGCGCGAAAGCTGAGCGGCAGCCCCCGCCCGCCGATCACCGGCGCCGCGACGACATGACCGAGCCCGCCCAGCGCCAGCATCAGCGGCGTCGGGTCGATCTCGCTCCGCATCGGCAGGTAGACCGCGACCACCCGCACATGCCGCAGCGGCGCGATGACGTCGAGCGCATGGGCCGCGGCGCGCCGTGCAGCCCCGGCGCCGTCCTTGTGCAGCTCGGCGCGGCGCTCCATCGCGACCGCGCGGGCCGCGGCCTTCTCGGCGGCGAGCGCGCTCATCAGCGGGGGCGACGGCGGAGGCGGGCGGCGGGCCCGGCGCGACCGTGGGCGCTGCCGATCCTCGAGAGCCTGGCGTACCAGGTGGGCGCCGGGTGCGATAGGCCAGGGCCAGTCGCAGAGCCAGCTCCCTCGAGAATGATTAAGGCCACTAGGATTGGTGCCCCTCACGGGAAGGCCAGAGCCCGCCGCCCGCGAATCTAGTCCCTTCCGCCCGGCTTTTGAAGCCCCGGATTCGAGGTCCTGACCCTTCCCGACCCCAAATTGCCGGCATCCGGCGCCTCAATCCTCGACGTCCCTCTCGCGCGCCGCGTTCAGAGCCGCTTCCGCCGCCGCCGGGCCCACGATCCTGCCGCCCGTCGGCTTCACGAGGATCCGCCCCCGCCGGACGAGATCGCCGGCGGTCGCCACGCCGCCCGGCGGAACATGGCCGCGCGGGCGGTCAGCTTCGCAAGCTCATGCGCCCGGTCCCGGGCGAAGACCGAACGGACGGCGAGCCCGACGTGGCTGGCCCACGACATCGACGGCCACCTTCGGAGAGCGTCCGTACAGTGAGCCGGGACCCGCCAGCCACGCATTCCGCAAACGAAAAACGCCCCCGCCGACCGGCGGAGGCGCTGCAAGAACCGGGGCGCGCCGTCGGCGCGCCCGCGGAAGGCGTCAGGCGTCTTCCTTGATCTCCTGCCCGGTCGTCTGGTCGACCGCCTTCATCGACAGCCGCACCTTGCCGCGGTCGTCGAAGCCCATCAGCTTCACCTTCACGTCCTGGCCCTCGGTCAGGATGTCCTTCGGGTGGCTCACCCGGTCGGCCGACAGCTGGCTGACATGGACCAACCCGTCGCGCTTTCCGAAGAAGTTCACGAAGGCGCCGAAGTCCATGATCTTCACCACCTTGCCGGTGTAGATCCGCCCGACCTCGGGCTCGTCGACGATCGCCGAGATCAGCTCGCGCGCCTTCTCGATCGCGGCGCCGTTCGGCGAGGCGATCTTGATGGTGCCGTCGTCGTTGATGTCGACCTTGGCGCCCGATTCCTCGACGATGGAGCGGATCACCTTGCCGCCCGAGCCGATCACCTCGCGGATCTTGTCGACGGCGATCTGCATCGTCTCGATCCGCGGCGCGTGCGCCGAGAACTCGGCGCGGCCGGCGGTCAGGGCCTTGGCCATCTCGCCGAGGATGTGCATGCGGCCGTCCTTGGCCTGCGCCAGCGCGGTCTCCATGATCTCCGGCGTGATGCCCGCGACCTTGATGTCCATCTGCAGCGAGGTGATGCCCTTCTCGGTGCCGGCCACCTTGAAGTCCATGTCGCCGAGATGGTCCTCGTCGCCGAGGATGTCGGTGATGACCGCGTGGCGGTCGCCCTCGAGGATCAGCCCCATGGCGACGCCGGCGACCGGCGCCTTGAGCGGCACGGCCGCGTCCATCATCGAGAGCGACGAGCCGCAGACCGTCGCCATCGAGGAGGAGCCGTTCGACTCGGTGATCTCCGAGACGACGCGGATCGTGTAGGGGAAGTCCGTCGCCGCCGGCAGCACCGCCTGCAGCGCGCGCCAGGCGAGCTTGCCGTGGCCGATCTCGCGGCGGCCCGGGGAGCCCATGCGGCCGGTCTCGCCCACCGAATAGGGCGGGAAGTTGTAGTGCAGCAGGAAGTTCGCCCGGCCCGAGCCATGCAGCGCGTCGATGATCTGCTCGTCGTCGCCGGTGCCGAGCGTGGTCACCACCAGCGCCTGGGTCTCGCCCCGCGTGAACAGCGAGGAGCCGTGGGTGCGCGGCAGCACGCCCACCTCGGCGAGGATCGGGCGCACGGTCACGAGGTCGCGCCCGTCGATGCGGCGGCCGTGGTCGAGGATGTCCCAGCGCACCACGTCCGACTCGAGCTTCTTGATCACCGTGTCGAGCGACGGGTCGGCCTGCTCCTCCTCGGTCAGCCCGGCGCGGATCAGCGCCTTGGCGTCGCCGACCGCGGTCTGGCGGGCGAGCTTGTCGCGCACGCCGAAGGCCGCGCGCATCGCCTCGCCGCCGATCGCCTTCGCCCGCTCGTAGAGCGCGGCGTAATCCGGCGCCTCGAAGGCGAAGGGCTCCTTCGCCGCCTCCTCGGCCATGTCGATGATCAGGTCGATCACCGGCTGCATCTGCTCGTGGCCGAACTTCACCGCGCCGAGCATCTCGGCCTCGGAGAGCTCATAGGCCTCGGACTCGACCATCATGACCGCGTCCTTGGTGCCGGCGACGATCAGGTCGAGCCGCTGCTCGGGGTTGTCCCGCAGCTTCTCCATGTCGTCCACGGCCGGGTTCAGCACGTACTCGCCGTCGACGAAGCCGACGCGGGCGCAGCCGACCGGCCCCATGAACGGCACGCCCGAGAGCGTCAGCGCCGCCGAGGCGGCGATCATGCCGACCACGTCCGGGTCATTCTCCATGTCATAGGACAGAACCGTCGCGATGACCTGGACCTCGTTCTTGAACCCGTCCACGAACAGCGGGCGGATCGGCCGGTCGATCAGGCGGGAGGTCAGCACCTCCTTCTCCGAGGGCCGCGCCTCGCGCTTGAAGAAGCCGCCCGGGATCTTGCCCGCGGCGTAGGTCTTCTCCTGATAATGCACGGTCAGCGGGAAGAAGTCCTGGCCCGGCTTCGGCGCGCGGGCGTAGACGACGGTGGCGAGCACGCTGGTCTCGCCGTAGGTGGCGAGCACGGCCGCGTCGGCCTGGCGCGCGATGCGCCCGGTCTCGAGCGTGAGCGTGTCGTGGCCCCACTCGATCGATTTCTTGACGATGTTGAACATGTCTCTTCCTTGCGTCCGGCGCCGCCCCCTGGCGTGCGCCGCTTGCGCGGGCCGCTGCCCGCGAAAACCCCTCGGATCACCTCTTGGACTTGCCCTCGGGGTCGGGGAGGGGGTCCGGCGTGCCTCTGGACGGCGAAGGCGGCGCGCCGTCCCGCGCCTCGGAGAAAGGCGAAGCGCGCCCCCCGGGGAGGGGGCGCGCCCGTGTCGGCTCTAGCGGCGGATGCCGAGGCGCTGGATCAGCGACTGGTAGCGCGCCTCGTCCTTGCGCTTGACGTAGTCGAGGAGCTTGCGGCGCTGCGAGACCATCTTGAGCAGGCCGCGGCGCGAGTGGTTGTCCTTGACGTGGGTCTTGAAATGATCGGTCAGCGTGTTGATGCGGCTGGTCAGGATCGCGACCTGCACCTCCGGCGAGCCGGTGTCGCCGGCCTTGACGGCGTAGTCCTTGATCAGCTGCTCTTTCACGTCGGGCGTGATCGACATCGGGAGGCTCCCTCTCGGTTCGGGATTGCGGAAAGCCCCGGATTCCGCGGCCGCGGCCGGGATGTCGTCCAGCGGGGTCGCGAAAACGAGGACCGCGGACCTTGCGGCCCGCGGCGCGGCTCACATAGCCGCTTCCGGCGCGAATGGGAAGGGGTGTCCGCGCGCGCGCCCCGCCGCCCGCCGCCGCGCCGCCGCCCCGAGCACGCCGAGCCCGGCGACGAGCAAGAGCCCCGGGGCCGGCGCCGGCACGGCGGCGACCTCGGCGGACGGAGCTCGCGCTGCGGGCGCCGTCGCCGCGGCTCCGTCGAGGAGGCCGGCCAGCGTCTCCGGCGCCAGCAGTCCGAGGACGTGGTCCGCAAGGATCCGGTGCAGCGCCGCGCTCGGATGGATGTCGTCGGCGAAGGCGGTCACCCGCGCCTCGGCCCCGCTGCAGCGGTCGCGGCCGCCACGAATGCAGGGCGTCGTCAGGTTCTCGATCCCGTAGCTCCCCGGATTCGCGACCACGTCGGCGAAGAGCCCGTAGACGTCGACCTCGATCACCTGCATCCCGCGGCCACGCAGCTGGTCGATGCGCGCGTCCAGCCGCTCGTTGTAGGCCCGGCTGCCGCCCCGCGCCGAGTTCCGGTCCGCCGCGCTCGCCCCCGCATAGCGCGGGATGTCGGCGAGGTTCGGCATGTTGAAGATCATCGCCGTGTCGAAGCCGTTCCGCTGCAACGCCCGCGCCGCATCGAACACCTGGTCCGCGGCGTTCCTCGCTACATTGCGCATGTTGTCCCGACCCACCCGCTCCAGCAGGTCGTTCCCCCCGATCCAGATCGCGGCGAGGTCGCCGTCGCGCGGCGTGACGTTGTCCACCATCCGCCGGCGCTGGTCCTGCAGATCCGGGATCTGGTCACGGTCCCCGATCGCGTGCGCGCCCCCGTAGGCATAGTTCCGCGCCCGCCCGCCCGCCTCCTCGATCACCGCGGCGACGTGGTCGTACCAGATCTTGCCGTTCGAGAAGCGCAGCCGGTCATAGGGCGGGCTCTCCGGCGCCAGGCCGAGGCTCAACTCGTGCGCGTTCCCGACATCGCTCAGGCTGTCGCCCAGCACCATCATCCGGTCGAACCGCACCGTCGCCGCCTCTGCGGCCCCCGACGCCGCCGCGAACGCGGCCGCCACGGCGATCAGGCGGAGCTTCTGCGTCATCCCCGGCGCTCCCCTTGAGGAATTCCGCAACCGTAGCACGACGCCACACTGCACGACAGTGGAGCCGAAGCCCGGCCGGAAGCAGGTCGCGACGGTGACGCCAGACGGATTTGACCCGTGGCAAATCCGTCCGCGATCGCCCCGGCGAGCGCGATTCCGCGCTCGCCGGGGCGCTCACGGACGGATTGCGCGCTACGGGGAAATCTTCACCCCTCACGGCTTCCGCGCGCAACCGCGCTCCAGCCGTCGGCGCGGCGAAAGCCGGGCTTTCGCTTGTCGCGCCGGGCCTCGCGGGCAAGCCGCTTCGGTCGGTCGGTCGCTCGGCGCGCGCGCCCCGTGGATCCAGCACGCAGGCGTCGTGCAGTGTGGCACGGCGCTCCCTCCGGGCAAGGCCGGCCTCAGCCGATCAGCAGCGCCGTCGCATAGAGGCCGAGCCCGAACACCGTATGCCCGGCGAGCCCGATCAGCCGCCGCATCCCCGGGTTCGGCGTCCGCGACGCCGCCCAGCCGAGCCCCATCCCCGGCTGGAGCAGGAACCACCCCGCCGCCAGCGTCACGATCCCGAAGATCCACGCCGGCAGGAAGCTCGGCGCCGCCATCCACCCCGGCCCCACGATCAGCGCGAACGCCACCCCGTAGACCACGCCCACCGCGTAGTGCCCGGCCCAGCCCAGCGCCAGCTCATGCGCCCAGGGCTCCGCCTTCGCGATGTCGTCGTGGAACACCCTGCCCTCGCGCAGGCGCCAGAACCACCGCCCGACCAGCGCCCAGTTCGGCGCCGACTGCCCCGGCAGCATCCCCAGCGCCGCCGACCAGACATCGAGCAGCAGCGTCGCGCCGATCCCGAGCAGAACGCCCTGAAAGACGAGATGAACCATGCGCCTTCCCCGACACGCCGCGCCCGCCATCTAGCAGCCGCCCCTCCGACCACGCAATCGCCTCCGCGCCGCGCGCGTCAGGCGCGCGCCGGCGACCGCGCCGGCGACCCGCCCTTCTGCCTCCGGCGCCCGCCTGCGCGCTACGGGATCCGTCGCGCCGCGACCGGCGATCCGTAGCCCGCCCGCTATCCGGCGGAACCTCGCCCCGGGAAGCCCCGCGTCTTCCAGGCCCGGCCCGCGCGAGCGCGACGGCGGCGGTGTCGGGGATGGGGAATGCGCGCAACGGCGCGCAGGAGGCCCGCCCCCGCTTGCGCGGAACAGACCATCCAGGGGCCGCAGGCTTCCGCCATCGTGGGGGCCCGCCCCCGCTTGCGCGGAACAGACGACTTCGGGGCGCAAGGGCGCCCCGACATTCCCCCGGAACCGACCCGACCCCTGCCCACGGCGGGCGCCCGATTGACCGCACGCCCCGGGACGGCTAGCCCCGGACGCGCGGAACCGGGAGCGGCCCCATGGAGCACACCTTCGGCGTCACCTTCTTCGGCGCGCTGCTGGCGATCATGAACCCGATCAGCGTCATGCCGCTCTTCCTCGCGCTCACCGACGGCATGACCGCGGGCGAGCGCCGGCGCACCGGTCTCGCCGTCGTGTTCTACGCCGCGGTGATCTGCGCCGTCTCCGCCGTCGCCGGCCAGCAGATACTGCGCCTCTTCGGCATCACCGTGGACGACTTCCGCGTCGCCGGCGGCCTCGTCGTCGCCATCATCGGGCTCAACATGCTGAACGGCGGCGGCAACCCCGCCCACGAGGGCGGCCAGCGCGAGAGCGTCCCCACCGACGCCCGCGAAGCCCGGGGCAGCGCCATCGCCTTCTACCCGCTCGCCTTCCCGATGGTGGTCGGGCCCGGGTCGATCGCCACCCTGCTCCTCTTCGTCCAGGAGGCGCGCACGCCGCGCGACATGATCGTCTACGTCGCCGTCGTCGCCTTCATGATCGGGCTCCTCGCCGTGGCGCTGCTCTCCGCGGCGTGGATCGGCCGGCACCTCTCCGACACGCTGCGCGTCATCATGACCCGGCTGATGGGCCTCATCCTCCTCGCCATCGCCATCGCCATGATGGCCGGCGGCCTCCGCGCCCTCTTCCCCGCCCTCGCCGGCGCCGCCCCGGCCTGACCCGCAACGCCGTCAACCTTCCTGAACAAAGGGTTGACGCCTCAGAACTTATCTCACAAATACAATGATCTGACCGGAATATCACGCGTGTTGGCGCGTGCAGGGCGCGACGCCTGCGCCCTCGGCGGGCATTGCGGCCCGACCGCCGAGCCGCTACATCCCCGCCCGTCCAAGCCGGAGGGAACGCCATGGCCGCCTACCAGTACGTCTACCACACGGACGGCCTGACCAAGGCCTATGCCGGCGGCAAGAAGGTGTTCGAGAACATCCGCCTCAACTTCCTCCCCGGGGTGAAGATCGGCGTCGTCGGCGTCAACGGCTCGGGCAAGTCCTCGCTCCTCAGGATCATGGCCGGCATCGACAAGGACTTCCAGGGCGAGGCCTGGGCCGCCGAGGGCGCCCGCGTCGGCTACCTCCCCCAGGAGCCCGAGCTCGACCCCGCCCTCGACGTCCGCGGTAACGTCATGGAAGGCGTCGCCGCCAGGCGCGCGCTCCTCGACCGCTACAACGAGGTCGCCATGAAGGTCGCCGAGGACTACTCGGACGAGCTCATGGAGGAGATGACCGCCCTCCAGGACCAGATCGACGCCCAGAACCTCTGGGACCTCGATTCACAGGTCGACGTCGCCATGGAGGCGCTGCGCTGCCCCCCCGACGACGCCTCCGTCGACACGCTCTCCGGCGGCGAGAAGCGCCGCGTCGCCCTCTGCAAGCTGCTCCTCGAGGCCCCCGAGATGCTGCTCCTCGACGAGCCGACGAACCACCTCGACGCCGAGACCATCGCCTGGCTGCAGAAGCACCTGATCGAGTACAAGGGCACGATCCTCATCGTCACCCACGACCGCTACTTCCTCGACGACATCACCGGCTGGATCCTCGAGCTCGACCGCGGCCGCGGCATCCCCTACGAGGGCAACTACTCCGCCTGGCTGGAGCAGAAGGCCAAGCGCCTCGAGCAGGAGGCCCGCGAGGACAAGGCCCGCCAGAAGACCCTCTCCCGCGAGCTCGACTGGATCCGCCAGGGCGCCAAGGCCCGCCAGGCCAAGCAGAAGGCCCGCATCAACGCCTACAACGAGCTCGCCTCCAAATCCGAGCGCGAGAAGATCGCCACCGCCCAGATCGTCATCCCCAACGGCCCCCGCCTCGGCCAGAACGTCATCGACGTCACGGGCCTCGAGAAGCACTACGGCGACCGCGAGTTGATCGACGACCTGACCTTCCGCCTCCCCCCCGGCGGCATCGTCGGCGTGATCGGCCCCAACGGCGCCGGCAAGACCACGCTCTTCCGCATGCTCACCGGCCAGGAGGCGCCCGATTCCGGCGAGATCGTCTACGGCGACAGCGTCCAGCTCTCCTACGTCGACCAGTCCCGCGACGCGCTGACCCCGACGAAGACCGTCTGGGAGGAGATCTCCGACGGCCTCGACGTGGTGAAGCTCGGCGACGCCGAGATGAACTCCCGCGCCTACTGCTCCGCCTTCAACTTCAAGGGCAGCGACCAGCAGAAGAAGGTCGGGTTGTTGTCGGGCGGCGAGCGCAACCGCGTCCACCTGGCGAAGCTCCTCCGCTCCGGCGGCAACGTCCTCCTCCTCGACGAGCCCACCAACGACCTCGACGTCGAGACCCTGCGCGCCCTGGAGGACGCCCTCGTCGACTTCGCCGGCTGCGCCGTGGTGATCTCGCACGACCGTTTCTTCCTCGACCGCATCTGCACCCACATGCTGGCCTTCGAGGGCGAGGGTCACGTCGAGTGGTTCGAGGGCAACTTCGAGGACTACGAGGCCGACAAGATCCGCCGGCTGGGGCCCGACGCGGTGGAGCCGAAGCGGATCAAGTATAAGAAGTTCGCCAGATAGAAACTCTACTGCGGGTTGCTGCTGCTAGCCTTTTCGATGGCAAAATACTCATCGATTGCAGAATTATATGCCGCGCGATCCTCTGGAGATATATTCTTATAGCCCTCTTCCGAAACCACCAGACCTGTCTTTTGGTAGGCGTAGATCAGATGGGCGGGCAGTCCAGAGGATATCATAGCCTTTAGCATTGCACGCGCCATTTCCTCAACCTGCGCCTCGGTGATCGGCTCGGGATTGTCGGTGTCCGGATTGAAGAAAATCGGATCGTTTGGACCGGGTTCGCGGCCGAACTTCTTGATGAATCGCTTTTTCTGCTTGCGCAGTTGCTTCTCCAATTCCTTGCTAAGAGAAGCCTTTCTCATTGTCTCCTCCGGAAAATCTGCCGTACTGTAATGGTTGCTAGGCGAGGTCATCAACCTTCCTCTTGAGCTATCCTTAACGGCAAAGCAAGAACGGCCAGCATAGGAGGGCGGGCCGCTTGCGCACACTATCTCTGTTTAGTCCCCGATCGCTCAGACCACCCCGTGCCGGCGTCGCTCCAGTAAGGCCGCCGCGACTTGAACGTACATCCATCCGTATGTACATTCCCCCATGCTCTTCGATTGGGACGACGGCAACCGCGCCAAGGCGCAGAAGCACGGCCTGACCCTTTCGGAGATCGAACTTGCGATGCGGACCGGCGCCCGCGTCGCGCCCGATCCGGCGCACTCGCTGTCAGAACAGCGGTTCATCGCGATCGGGCGCACTCCCGCCGGTCGCCCGGTCTTCATCGCCTTCTGCTTTCGCGGCGCGCGCGTCCGCCCGATCAGCGCCCGCTACATGCACGCAAGGGAGATCGCCCGCTATGAAGCCGCGTTCGGTTCCGACCATGACCACTGACGAGGAGGCCGAGGCCTTCCTCGACCAGGACCTCTCCGACCTCGACTTCGCCGCCTTCAAGCCGCTCACCTGGGAGGCGGAGCCCAAGACCGCCCGCGTCAACATGCGCCTGCCGCAGCCGCTGATCGACGCCGTCAAGGCCCGCGCCGCCGAGCGCGGCATCCCCTATCAGCGCCTGATCCGCGAGGCGATCGAGCGCGCGGTCCGAGGCTGAGCGACGGACCTGCGCCGACGACCGCGCCTGCCGCAGATCACCTCTAGCAAAATCAATGACTTAAGCAATTTTCACGCGTGAACAACGCGCGGCCGGGCTAAGGAGACCCTTCCTTCTGGCGGCGACGAAGGATCGCCTTCATCGGTGAGGTCGTCCCTATCGCGCCGCCAGCGCCGCGCCCGGAGCCCTTGCTAGCGCGGCGGCCTCGCGCGAAAGGCCGCCTGCCTCGACGTCGGCCCAGACCAGCGCGTGCGCCGGAGCCTCCCCGGTCCCGGCGGCCTCGGGCCAGGCGAGGCCGGCGGCGAGGACGTGGAGGCGGGCGTCGGGGAGGATGTAGTCCACCCGCAGGTTGCCCGGGCCGGGGTCGTCGCGCCAGTCGGCGGTGTCGAGCCCGGGCGGGCCGGCCTGGCCGGCGTTGGCGCCCCCCTGCGCGGCCGCGGCCGCGGCGCCGGGACCGGCGGGGGCCGGGTCCTGGAGGCGGGGATGGGCGAGGAGGGCGCGGATCGCCTCGTGGTCGCCGGCGCCGTCGAAGGGGTCGAGGTTGAGGTCGCCGAGCAGCACCACCGGGTCGTCCGGAGCGCCGGCCGCGTGGCCGGCGTCGTCGCCGAGCAGCGCGCCGTCCAAGTAGAGCGTCCAGAAGCGGATCTCGTCGGCGTTCCTGAGGAGGTTGCGCCGCTCCGGGCCGTCGAAGAGCGGCGGGGTCGGGTGCGCCGTCAGGAGGTGGAGGCGGCCGCCGTCGGGCAGGACGACCGGGACGTCCCAATGGGCGCGGGAGGAGAGGCGCGCCGACGCCGGCAGGAAGGGCGTTCCGTCGGGCCGGTCGGGGAGGCGCGCGCCGGGGAGGTCGGCCCAGCGGAAGGCGCGGAAGGTGCGGGCGGCCGCGGCGTCGAGGGGCAGGCGCGACAGGATGGCGATGGCGCCGTGGCCGGGGAACTTGCCCCAGCCGTGGCCGTCGCCCCAGCCGGTGCGGGAGCCGTCGCCGTCGAGGTCCTCGCCCGAGGGCACGCCGGCGTTGACCGGCGGCGCGAAGCGGTGGGGATAGTCGAGCCCGTCCGGGCCCTGCGCCAGCAGGTCGGCGAAGGCGGCGAGCGCGTAGCCGCGGAGGTCGTGGTCGAACTGCTGGAGGACGAGGACGTCGGGCCGCGCCGCCTGGATCGCGGCGACGGCGGCGCGCGCCTTGGGGCCGGGCCCGTCGGCCAGCTCCTGCAGGAGAAGGCCGGGGCCGTCGCGGGAGAGGTCGACGTTGTAGGTGGCGAGGCGGATCGCCTCGCCGCGGGCGGAGGCGGCGGCGAGGAGGGCGAGCGCGAGGAGGATGGGGCGGAGCATGCGGCGAGCCTTGCCGCAGCTCCGTTACGCCGCGGTTAAGCTCAGCCGGCGGCGAGCCAGGGCGTGTCGGCGCGCTGGCGGGCCTCGTAGGCGTCGATGTCGTCGGCCTTCTCCAGCGTCAGGCCGATGTCGTCGAGGCCGTTCAGCAGGCAGTGCTTGCGGAACGGGTCGATGTCGAAGGAGACCGTGCCGCCGTCGGGGCCCTTGATGGTCTGGCTCTCGAGGTCGATCGAGAGCGTCGCGTTCGCGCCGCGTTCGGCGTCGTCCATCAGCTTCTCGAGGATCTCGGGGGAGACGACGATCGGCAGGACGCCGTTCTTGAAGCAGTTGTTGTAGAAGATGTCGGCGAAGCTCGTGGAGATCACGCAGCGGATGCCGAAATCGAGGAGCGCCCAGGGGGCGTGCTCGCGGGAGGAGCCGCAGCCGAAGTTGTCGCCGGCGACGATCACCTTGGCGTTGCGGTAGGCGGGGCGGTTGAGGACGAAGTCGGGGATCTCGTTCCCCTGCTCGTCGTAGCGCATCTCGAAGAACAGGCTCTTGCCGAGGCCGGTGCGGGCGATGGTCTTCAGGAACTGCTTGGGGATGATCATGTCGGTGTCGACGTTGATCAGGGGCAGCGGCGCGGCCACGCCGTCGAGCTTGGTGAACTTCTCCATCGGACCCTCCCGTGTCGGCCGCGACCTTATGCGCCCGGCTGCCCGGGCTGTCCATCCCGGGCCGGCCGCGGAGGACGGCCCGGGATGGGCGGGGTCAGTTGCGGGCCTTGTCGACCATCTTGCCCTTGCCGATCCAGGGCATCATCCCGCGGAGCTTCTCGCCGACCGCCTCGATCTGGTGGCTGTCGTTGCGGCGGCGGGTGGCCTTGAAGAACGGCTGGCCGACGGCGTTCTCGGCCATGAAGCTCGAGACGAAGCGGCCGGTCTGGATGTCCTCGAGGATCGCCTTCATCCGCGCCTTGGTCTCCTCGCGCGGCAGCACCCGGGGCCCGGAGACGTACTCGCCGTACTCGGCGGTGTTCGAGATCGAGTAGTTCATGTTGGCGATGCCGCCCTCGTAGATGAGGTCGACGATCAGCTTCACCTCGTGGAGGCACTCGAAATAGGCCATCTCCGGCTCGTAGCCGGCCTCGACCAGCGTCTCGAAGCCGAGGCGGATCAGCTCGACGAGGCCGCCGCAGAGCACGGCCTGCTCGCCGAAGAGGTCGGTCTCGCACTCCTCCTTGAAGTCGGTCTCGATGATGCCCGACCGGCCGCCGCCGATCGCGGAGCAGTAGGACTTGGCGATCTCGAGGGCGTTCCCCGAGGCGTCGTTGTCGACGGCGACGAGGCAGGGGACGCCGCCGCCCTTGACGAACTCGCCGCGGACGGTGTGGCCGGGACCCTTGGGGGCCATCATGATGACGTCGACGGCCTTCTTCGCCTCGATGAGGCCAAAATGGACGTTGAGGCCGTGGGCGAAGGCGATGGCGGCGCCGTCGCGGAGATTGTCGTGGATGTACTTGCGGTAGGTGTCGGCCTGCAGCTCGTCCGGCATGGTCATCATGACGAGGTCGGCCCATTTCGCCGCCTCGGCGATCTCCATGACCTGGAGGCCCTCGCCTTCGGCCTTCTTCGCCGAGGGCGAGCCGGGCCGCAGGGCGACGACCACGTTCTTCACCCCGCTGTCGCGGAGGTTGAGGGCGTGGGCGTGGCCCTGCGAGCCGTAGCCGACGATGGCGACCTTGCGGTCCTTGATCAGATTGATGTCGCAGTCGCGATCATAGTAGACCCGCATGGCGTCTCTTCCCCCGTTTCTCAGGCCGGGGCTGCTCTAGGGGAGCCGGGGGGCGGAGTCCAGACGGGAACGCGTGCCGGAGCGCGGGTGTTCACGCGTGAAAATTGCCTAACCCATTGATTTTACGTGAGCGAGAATTTCGCATCTGGCCAGCGGCGCGCTCCACGACGGAGGCGGCAAGGGTTCGCCAGCGGCGATGTCCCGCCTCGCGACGGCTCCCGCAGGTTGACATGCGCATGTCAACCTGCCCGACGCGGAGCGGTTCGGACAAGGGGGGCGCCAGTTCCAAGGGAGTCGAACGGCGCCGCGAAATGCGGCGCTGCCAATGAGGCGATGATTTTCGCCATCTATATTCAAAATATTTACAAATATATTTCGAATTATATTTGCGCGCAATATAAACATGATCGAGGCGTCGTCCGTTCGTGTCTGCCTGGGCTCGCGACCCGCGGCGCGAATGCGCCGCGAGCCGGCCGGGCAACGACGCCGAAACGTCGCGACGTTGGGCACGCAGGAACGGCCCCCGGGGGACGTTCCGGCCCCGACCTCACGCCGGCGAGAAGAGCCGGTCGATCTCGTCGAAGACCGCATCGATCAGGAGCGGGGTGGCGTCGGGGCCGTTGAAGTGGAGGGAATAGCCGGCGCGCGTCCGCTCGCGGCGGATGACGAGGCCGGGGCGGGGCTCCGAGAGGCGGCGGGGCCGGCCCGGGCGGGCGACGGCCGCCGGCGTCTCCGGGGTCTCGTCCATCTCGCGCAGGATGGGGGCGAGCGCGTCCCACTGGGCCGCCCGCGCGGCGCGGCCGAGGCTCGAGAGCGCGGCGCGGATCAGGTCCGCGTATCCGCGCTGGCAAGCCTCCGCGAGCCGGAGCGCCTGGCGCTGGCTCAGCCCTTCCGGCGCATGAAGGAGCCCGTCCAGCTCCTCGACCACCGTGGCGAGCTGGCGCAGGCGGATCCGCTTGTTTCGGCCGACGTTCCGGTAGAGCGCCTCGATGGCGGCGTCGAGGGTGGGGAAGATGCCGTGGTCGCGGGCGCGGACGATCAGGCGGCCACGCTCCCAGGCCGAGAGGTCGGCGCGGATCTCGTTCTCCTCGACCATGGCCACCATCCCCTCCTCGCTGGTCTCGGGGGCGGGGCGGATCAGGGCGGGGATGGTCCTGCAGAGGAGGCCGCCGGTCTCGGCGTTGAGCGCGGTCGCGACGTGGAGACGGCGCCAGCCGGTGATCAGGCCGAAGCGGAAGGCGCCGGGCGGCAGGTCGGCGGCCTCGGGGGCCTCCCAGACCTCGATCGGCTGGCGGACGCCGTGGACGAGCACGGAGGCGCGGAGCTCGGCCAGGCCCTCGGGGTCGGGCGTGCCGCGGTCGCGCAGCAGCGCCTCGGCGTCGATCTCGGCGATGGGAATCAGGCGGATCTCGGGGGCGTGGTCGGGCATGGCGTTCCTCCGGCGGGGGCCGCGCCTTCATGCACCGGATCAGGGGGGCGTTGCGCGAAGGCGCGCAGGGGCGCGCGCCTCGCGGCTGCGCCGCCGACGCGCCCGGCCAAGGGGCCGGACGATCGGGGGAGGGGTCAGACGTAGCGGCCCCTGGAGATCAGGATGCGGAGGCCGAAGGGAAGCGGATCCTCGCGGAAGGGGGCGGTCGCCTCGGGGTCGACGCCCATGTCGCGGAGGAGGCGGGCGTCGAGGCGGGCGAGGCGGCGGAAGGCGGCGCGGTCGGCGCTGCGGCGGCGCCATTCGCGCCAGCCGGCGCGGAGCGCGGCGGCCAGGTCGGGGAGGAAGGCGGGGGACGCGGGTCGGCCCGGGATGTCGAAGGTCATGGCCATGGCGGCCTCCTTGCGGCGGCGGTGACGGATTGCACCGGTTCAATGTTTTGTTTAACCGGTTCAATACGCCGCGGGCACCGAGTCGTCAAGCAGATTTTGAACCGGTTCAGCGGCTGTGCTAGAAGTGGCGCGGGACCGCAGCGACGGGGAGGCGAGATGGCGCGAATCGCGGGGGGGGCGGCGCGGCTGGCCGATGTAGCGGCGGCGGCGGGCGTGTCGAAGGCGACGGTCTCGAACGTGTTCAACCGGCCGGACGTGGTGAGCGCGGCGGTGCAGGAGCGGGTGCGCGCGGCGGCGGCGGAGCTCGGCTATCGCGGGCCGGACCCCAAGGGGCGGCTGCTCAGCGCGGGCAAGGTCAACGCCATCGGCGTCGCGACGAGCGAGCCGCTGTCGTATTTCTTCGAGGACCCCTACTCGCGCGAGATGATGACGAGCGTCGCCGCGGCCTGCGAGGCGCGCGGGGCGGGGATCTCGCTCATCTCGGCGGCGAGCGAGCGCGAGCTCGCCTGGAACATGAAGAGCGCGCTGGTCGACGGCTTCATCCTGTTCTGCCTCGAGGACGCGGGCGGGCTGATCGAGGCGTCGCGCGAGCGGCGGCTGCCCTTCGTGGCGCTCGCCTTCGGCGAGGGCGGCGAGGGGGCCTCGGTGGTGGCGGTCGACGACGCGGCGGGGGCGCGGATCGCGGCGCGGCACCTCGCGGAGCTGGGGCACCGGCGCTTCGCGGTGCTGGCGATGCCGTTCTCGGAGGGCGGCTCGGGGCGGACGACGCCGGAGCGGATCGCGGCGGCGCGCTACGCCTCGTCGGCGGAGCGGCTGCGCGGGTACGGCGAGGCGCTGGGCGCGTTCGGGGTGGACGTGGCGGCGCTGCCGGTCTTCGAGATCGGGACGGACGCGGAGGTCGGGCCGGCGCTGGCCGAGCTTTTCGCCGCGCCGGAGCCGCCGACGGCGCTGCTGGCGCAGTCGGACCGGATCGCGCTCGCGGCGCTGCGCTGGCTGCGGGCGGAGGGGATCGCCGTGCCGGAGCGGGTGTCGGTGGTCGGCTTCGACGGGGTGCGCGACGGCGAGGCGAGCACGCCCCCGCTGACCACGGTGGCGCAGCCGATCGAGGAGATCGGCCGGCGCGCGGTCGCGGCGATCCTCGACGCCGGCGACGAGGTGCGCCGCGAGCGGCTGGACGCGACTCTGGTGGTGCGGGGCTCGTCGGCGCCGCCGCCCGCATGACGCCGCTGGAAAACCGCCGCGGGCTGGGATACTCCGCTCGCGAAAATGCGGGGTGGGCCGGACGGTGGCTGACGACCAGTATCTGCGGGATGCGATCTCCTCGGTCGAGGAGATCATCGAGGATGCGCGCAACGGACGGATGTTCATCCTCGTCGACCACGAGGACCGCGAGAACGAGGGCGACCTCGTGATCCCGGCGCAGATGTGCACGCCGAACGCGATCAACTTCATGGCGACGCACGGGCGCGGGCTGATCTGCCTGTCCATGCCGGGCGAGCGGCTCGACGCGCTCGGGTTGCAGCTGATGTCGTCGTCGAACTCGTCGCGGCACGAGACGGCGTTCACCGTGTCGATCGAGGCGCGCGAGGGGGTGACGACCGGCATCTCGGCGCATGACCGGGCGCGGACCGTGGCGGTGGCGATCGACCCGCGCTCGGGGCCGCAGGACATCGCGACGCCGGGGCACATATTCCCGCTGCGGGCGCGGCCGGGGGGCGTGCTGGTGCGGGCGGGGCATACGGAGGCGGCGGTCGACATCTCGCGGCTCGCCGGGCTGAACCCGTCGGGGGTGATCTGCGAGGTGATGAACGACGACGGGTCGATGGCGCGGCTGCCCGACCTCGTCGCCTTCGCGCAGCGCCACGGGCTGAAGATCGGCACGATCTCGGACCTGATCGCCTATCGGCGGCGGCACGACAACCTGGTGCGGCAGACGGGCGCGCAGGCGGTGCAGTCGGAGTATGGCGGCGCCTGGCAGATGCGGGTGTTCAGCGACGTCGTCGCGGGGGGCGAGCATATCGTGCTGAGCAAGGGCGACATCTCGACGCCCGAGCCGATCCTGGTGCGGATGCATGCGGTCAACCCGTTCGAGGACCTGCTGGGGCTCCATGCCGGGCGGACGCACCAGCTGCGCGACGCGATGCTGGCGGTGGCCGCGGAGGGGCGCGGGGTGATCGTGGTGCTGCGCGATGTGGCGATGAAGCTCGACACCGGCGACCACGTGTCGCCGAACCGGCTGCGGCAATACGGGATCGGGGCGCAGATCCTGAACGCGCTCGGGCTCTGCGAGCTGGTCCTGCTGACCAACTCGCCGACGCCGAAGGTGGTGGGGCTCGACGGCTACGGGCTCGCCATCGTCGGCACGCGGCCGATCGCCGCGGCGCAGGGCTGAGCCATGGCGGAGCGGGATCATCATCACGGGCTGGCGACGCCGAGGCTCGAGGGCGAGACGAGCGTGCTGATCGTGGTGGCGCCCTATTATCGCGCCATCGCGGACGCGCTGGTGGCGGGGGCGACGGCGGCGCTCGGCGAGGCCGGGGCGCGGCACGAGATCGTCGAGGTGCCGGGGGCGCTGGAGGTGCCGACGGCGATCCGGCTCGCGGCGCGGGCGGGGGCGTTCGACGGATATGTGGCGCTCGGCTGCGTGATCCGCGGCGAGACGACGCATTACGAGACGGTGTGCAACGACAGCTCGCGGGGGCTGATGCTGCTCGGGCTCGACGGCGTGCCGGTCGGCAACGGCATCCTGACGGTGGAGAACGTCGAGCAGGCCGAGGTGCGCGCCGATCCCGCCCGCGGGAACAAGGGCGGCGGGGCCGCGGAGGCCTGCCTGCACCTGATCGCACTGGCGCGGCGCTTCGCGCCGGCGGCCCGGGGGTTCGGTTTCCGCAAATGACCGCGCCCGCAGAGCCGAAGAAGCCGACCGCGGCGCAGGCCCGGCGGATGCGCACCGCGGCGCGCCTCTACGCCGTGCAGGCGCTCTTCCAGATGGAGGCCTCGGGCACGCCGCTCGAGGAGGTGATCGAGGAGTTCGAGGCGCTGCGCATCGGCGCCGAGATCGACGGGATCCGGCTCAACGACGCCGACCGCGCGCATTTCCGCCGGCTGGTCTCGGAGGCGGTGGCCGACCAGGCGCGGATCGACCAGCTGACGCACCGGGCGCTGGTGGCGCGCTGGCCGATCGACCGGATCGACCCGACGCTGCGCGCGATCTTCCGCGCCGCCGGGGCCGAGCTCTTCGGCTCGGACACCCCGCCGAAGGTGACGATCAACGAGTATCTCGAGCTCGCCAAGGCGTTCTATCCCGACGGCAAGGAGGCGAAGTTCGTGAACGGCGTCCTCGACCAGATGGCGCGCGAGGCGCAGCCCGAGGCGTTCCGGAAGGGCGCGAGGTGACCCCGCCGCTCGGAATCGGCCGGCTGGTGGCCGGCAGCGTCGGGCTGTTCCTGCGGCATTTCGGCTTCCTGTTCCCGCTCGCCTTCGTGCCGGCGCTCGGGCTGACGCTCGCCACCTATGCGCTGGTCGGCGGCCCCGCGCCGGAGGCGGCGGCGGTCGCCGGGCCGGGCGGCGCCGCGGCGGGCGTGCTGGCGCTCGCCGTCAACATCGTCGTCGGGTTCATCGTCACCGGGGTGATGTGCCTCGCGGGGCTCGACGTGGCGCTCGGCAAGCGCCACGGCCTCGGCGACTACCTGTCGCAGACGCTGCGCCATGGCGGGCCGCTCGTGGTGCTCGGGACGCTGCTGTCGCTGGCGACGGCGGTCGGGCTGGTGGCGCTGGTATTGCCGGGGCTCTACATCGCGGCGCGCTGGCTGCCCTGGGCGCCGGCGATGCTGTTCGAGAACCTCGGCTGGGAGGCGATGGGCCGGGCGCAGGCGCTGACCGAGGGCCGGCGCTGGCCGCTCGCGGCCGCGATCGCCGGGATGGGGCTCGTCGTCGTCGCGCTCCTCCTCGCCGTCAGCCCGCTGATGCTGGCGGCCGGCGGGCCGCCGCTCCTCGCCGCCGGGATCGAGGCGGCGCTGACCGCGGTCTACTACGGGCTGGTCGCCTGCTTCACCGCGCTCGCCTACCTGCGGCTGCGGGAGCTCGACGAGGGCATGGACGCGGCGGCGGTGGCGGCGACGATCGACTGAGGGGGGCTGTGAGGCTCCGGCGGGCGCCCCGCGTCTCCAGGTTCTTCCGAACGGCAAGGTTGGTCCCGCGACGGCGCCCGCAGGTTGACATGCGCATGTCAACCTGCTCGACGAGGAGCGGCCGGGGCGGCGACGGCCGAACCTCGAAGTGAGTTGAACGGCGCCGCGAAATGCGGCGCTGATAACGATGCAATGATTTTCACCGTTTATATTAAAAATATTTCGAAATATATTTGCGCGCAAATTCGGCTTCGCCAAAAATGCACATCGGCGTGCTTGGTTGATGAGATTGCTTGGTACCTCCGCGATCAAACGCGAGAGATCAAGCGCCCCCCGCGACCCCTTCGTCCCCACACCTCCAGGGCGGGGAGACGGCGAAGCCCGCGCCACGCCGCAGCGCGCCGCGGGCGGAACGGGGGAGCCCGTGCGACCTCGACGCGGCGCCCGGGTCCGCCGGGCGGCGGCGGCCGCGAGGCCGGCGGACCCGGCGGAGGCAAGGGCGGAAGGGGTCAGGCCGGGGCGTCGACGAAGAGGGCGACCGCGTCGCTGATCGTCACCTCGATGCGCTCGCCCGGGGTGCGGGCGGCGGCGAAGGCGCGCATCCCCGGCTGGACCCGCACGGCGCGGCGCTCGCCGGAGGGGAGCGTAACCACCGCCTCGAAGGTCCGCGGGTCGTAGGAGACGAAGGTGACCGTCGTCGTCGTCACCGCGCCGAAGATCGAGCCCGGCCGCTCGCCCTTGGGGGCGCGGCCGATCAGCGCGAAGGTGTCGGTCTGGTTCGGCGCCGTCGAATCGGCGACGCGCACCGACATCGAGCCGAACATCTGCAGCGTGGCGACGTCGCCCGGCTCGATCTGGTCGAAGTTGCGCATGTCGGGCGAGGCGGTCAGCGTCAGCGTCTCGCCGCTCGCCGTGGCGAGGTCGATGCTGCGCGTCGCCGGGCGGACGGCGGTGACGGTGGCCGAGACCTCCGCCGCGTGCGAGACCTCCCGCTGGAACAGGCTGTCGCAGCCGGCGAGCGCGATCGCCGCGGCGGCGGCGAGCAGGATGGAGCGCATCGGGGTTCCCTTCCCTGTAAGTCGAGGTCTCAGTCGAAGCGGTTGGATTGCGGGAAGCCGCGCGGGGCCATCCGCCCGGCGGAGGCGCGCGGGCCGATCCAGTCGGCAAGCTCGGCCGCCGTCACCGTGCGGGTGCGGCCGGCCGGGTCCTTCCAGCTCAGCCCGTCGGCGAGGGTGAAGGCGAGCGCGTCGGAGAGGCCGCCGTCCTTGTACTTCTGCAGCCGCACGCCCTTGCCGCGGCCCATCTCCGGCAGGTCGGCGAGCGGGAAGACCAGGAGCTTGCGGTTCTCGCCCGCGGCGGCGACGTGGTCGCCGGCGACGCGGCGGCAGACGCGCACCCGCGCCTTCTCGCCGAGGTTCATCGCCTGCTTGCCGGCGCGGGTCTGCGCCACCGCCTCGTCCTCGGGCAGGACGAAGCCGTCGCCGGCGTCGGAGGCGAGGAGCAGCCGCCCGCCCGGGCGATGGACGAGGAGCGCCGCCGGCTGCGCCTCGTTCGGCAGGTCGACGAGCAGCCGCACCGGCTCGCCCATGCCGCGGCCGCCGGGAAGGTTGACTGCCGCGAGGGTGAACATCCGCCCGTTCGAGGCCATCATCAGGATGCGGTCGGTGGTCTCGGCGTGGAGCAGGAAGCCCGGCCCGTCGCCGTCCTTGAACTTGATCTCGGCGTCGGGCGCGAGGTGGCCGCGCATCGCCCGGACCCAGCCCATGGCGGAGAGGATGACGGTGACCGGCTCGCGCTCGATCATCGCCTCGGGGGCGGCCGCCTCGATCCCGGGCGCGTCGGCGAAGTCGGTGCGGCGGGCGCCGCCGCGGGCGTCCTTGCCGAACGCCTTGCGGACGTCGCGCAACTCGTCGGCGATGCGCGCCCATTGCAGCTCCTCCGAGCCGAGGAGCGCCGCGAGCTCCGCCCGCTCGGCGACCAGCGCATCGCGCTCGGCGCGCAGCTCCATCTCCTCGAGGCGGCGCAACGCGCGGAGCCGGGTGTTGAGAATCGCCTCGGCCTGGGCGTCGGTGAGGGCGAACTCCGCCATCATCACCGGCTTCGGCTCGTCCTCGGTCCGGATGATCGCGATGATGCGGTCGAGGTTGAGGTAGGCGACTAGCAGGCCCTCGAGGATCTCCAGCCGCGCGTCGATCCGCTCCAGCCGGTGGCGCGAGCGGCGGAGGAGCACGTCGCGGCGGTGGTCGAGGAAGGCGCGCAGCACCTCGCGGAGCGAGGCGACCTGCGGGGTGCGGCCATCGATGAGCACGTTCATGTTCATCGCGAAGCGCGTCTCGAGGTCGGAGGAGCGGAACAGCGTCTCCATGAGGACGGCGGGATCGACGGTGCGGGCGCGCGGCTCCAGCACGATGCGGACGTCCTCGGCGCTCTCGTCGCGCACGTCGGCGAGGATCGGGATCTTCTTGAGGTTGATGAGCTCGGCGAGGCGCTCGATCAGGCGGCCCTTCTGGACCTGGTAGGGGATCTCGGTGACGACGATCTGCCAGGTTCCGCGGCCGAGGTCCTCGACCGCCCAGCGGGCGCGCAGGCGGAAGCCGCCGCGGCCTGTGCGGTAGGCCTCCTTGATGGCGGCGCGCGGCTCGACGATGACGCCGCCGGTGGGGAAGTCCGGGCCCTGGACGAAGTCGAGGAGCTTCTCGTCCGTGGCGCCCGGGTGCTTCACGAGGTGGAGGCAGGCCCCGACCAGCTCGTCGATGTTGTGGGGCGGGATGTTGGTCGCCATGCCGACGGCGATCCCGGAGGAGCCGTTGGCGAGCAGGTTGGGGAAGGCCGCCGGCAGGACCACCGGCTCCTGCTCGGAGCCGTCGTAGTTGTCGCGGAAGTCGACCGCGTCCTCGGCGAGGCCCTCCATCAGCGCCGCGGCGGCCGCGGTCAGGCGGGCCTCGGTGTAGCGTTGCGCCGCCGGGTTGTCGCCGTCGATGTTGCCGAAGTTGCCCTGGCCGTCGACGAGCGGATAGCGGACGTTGAAGTCCTGGGCGAGGCGGGCGAGCGCGTCGTAGATCGCCTGATCGCCGTGCGGGTGGTAGTTGCCCATCACCTCGCCGACGATCTTGGCGCATTTGCGGAAGGCGCCGGTCGGGTCGAGGCGGAGCCCGCGCATGGCGTAGAGGATGCGGCGATGCACCGGCTTCAGCCCGTCGCGGGCGTCGGGCAGCGCGCGGTGGGTGATGGTGGAGAGGGCGTAGGTGAGGTAGCGCTCGCCGAGCGCCCGGGCGAGCGGCTCGACGGTCACGTCGCCGGACGGGATGTCGGGGTCGTCGGTCAGGTCGGCCATAGATGTTGTGTAGCCCTTGGGTCGCGCGAGATCCAGAGCCGTTGCGTTAACCATGGATTGGGCGGCGGCTTTTCCGGAACGTTAAGGGAACATAAGGTGGCGGGCAGGGAGCGGCGCTGGGGTGCGAGGGTCTTGTGCGGTGCTCGGGGCGAGGCCTAGAAGGGAGGCGAGGGGATTGCCGGGGGCGGTCGTGGTCGAGCGGCGGGCGGATTGCGGACGATCCTGATCACCGGCTGCTCCTCGGGCATCGGGCTCGACGCGGCGCGGACGCTCCGGGCGCGCGGCTGGCGGGTGTTCGCGACCTGCCGGGCGGCGGAGGACGCCGCGGCGCTGGCGGCGGAGGGGCTGGAGAGCTGGGCGCTCGACCTCGCCTCCGAGGCGAGCGTGGCGGAGGGCGCGGCGGAGGCGCTGGGGCGCGGCGGCGGGCGGCTCGACGCGCTCTTCAACAACGGGGCCTTCGCGATCCCGGGGGCGACGGAGGACCTGCCGCGGGCGGCGATGCGGGAGATCTTCGAGACCAACCTCTTCGGGCAGCTCGACCTGACCAATCGGGTGCTGCCGGCGATGCGGGCGGCGGGCGCGGGGCGGGTGGTGATGAACTCCTCGGTGCTCGGCTTCGTGGCGCTGCCATGGCGGGGGGCCTACGTGGCGACGAAGTTCGCGCTGGAGGGGCTGACGGACACGCTGCGGCTGGAGCTGCGGGGGACGGGCGTGCATGTCTCGACGATCGAGCCCGGGCCGATCGGCACGCCGTTCCGAGCGAAGTCGGTCCCGCGCTTCGAGAAGTGGATCGACTGGCGCGCCTCGCCGCATCGCGACGCCTACGAGACCCGGCTGATGCGGCGGCTCTATGCGCCCGCGGACGGGCCGAAGAGCCGCTTCGAGCTGCCGCCCTCGGCGGTGACGGCGAAGCTCGTCCATGCGCTGGAGAGCAAGCGGCCGGCGCCGCGCTACCGGGTGACGACGGCGACGCGGATCATGGCGGGGCTGACCCGGGCGCTGCCGACGCGGGCGCTCGACGCCGTGGCGGCGCGGCTGTGAGCGGGGCGGGGGAGCGGCGGCCGCTGGCGTCGCGGAGGACGCGTTGGGCGCGGGCGGCGGCGGGCGCGCTGACGCGGGCCGGGGCGAGCCCGGACGCGATCTCGGCGGCGGGGATCGTCGCGGCGGGGCTCGCCTGCGCGGCCCTCGCCTTCGCGCCGGAGCGGGCGTGGCTGTGGCTGGTCGGGGCGGTCCTCGTGCAGCTGCGGCTGGCGGCGAACCTGCTCGACGGCATGGTGGCGATCGAGGGCGGGCGCGGCGGGCCGGTGGGGGCGCTCTGGAACGAGGCGCCCGACCGGGTCGAGGACACCGCGATCCTAGTCGGCTTCGGGATCGCCGTCGGCGCCTATGGCCTCGGGCTCTGGGCCGCCGTCGCGGCGCTCTTCACCGCCTACGTCCGGGTGCTCGGCGGCACGCTGGGGCTGGCGCAGAGCTTCGCGGGGCCGATGGCGAAGCAGCACCGGATGGCGGCGGTGACGCTCGGCTGCGTCGTCGGCTTCGCCGAGGCGGCGCTCGACGGCGAGCCGCGGCTGGCGCGGCTGATCCTGTGGGCGGTGTTCCTCGGCGCGCTGGCGACGGCGGCGCGGCGGCTCCGCGCCATCGCCCGGGACCTGAGGGCGCGGGCATGACAGGGCGCGCGCTCGCAGCGGCGGAGCGGCGGCTCCGCGCAAACGGCGGCGATTCCGGGCGCGGCGGCGGCGGCCGGGCGCCTCGCCTGGAACCCGAGGGCGCGGGCATGACCCCGGGCGCGCTGGCGACGACAGGGCGGCGGCGCGGGACCGCCCGGGACCTGAGGGGGCGGGCATGATCCTCGAGGCGGCGCTGGTCGGGCTGACCCGGTTTCTCGTCGGCGGGCGCGCCTACTGGCTGGGGGCGCAGCCGACCTCGCGGCAGCGGATCTATTTCGCCAACCACCGCTCGAACCTCGACACCGTGGTCCTGTGGGCGGCGCTGCCGCCGCCGTTGCGGCGGCGGACGCGGCCGGTGGCGGCGAAGGATTACTGGGCGACGGGGCGGCTGCGGCGGCTCTTCGCGCTCGACGTGCTGCGCGCGGTGCTGATCGAGCGCGGCGGCGGGCGCGAGGCGCTGGACCCGCTCCACGCGGCGCTGGCCGAGGGGGATTCGCTCATCATCTTCCCGGAGGGCGGCCGGGGGCCGGGGCCGGCGCCGCTGCGCTTCAAGACCGGGCTCTACCACCTTGCGATGGCGCACCCCGACGTGCAGCTGGTGCCGGTCTGGCTCGACGACGTCGGCCGGGCGCTGCCGAAGGGCGTGTCGATCCCGATCCCGGTCTCCACCCGGGCGCTGATCGGCGCGCCGATCGCGCCCGGCCCCGGCGAGGCAAGGGACGCCTTCCTTGCGCGGGCCCGCGACGCGGTGGTGGCGCTCGGGGTCAGCCTGCATCCCGACCTGCCGGTCGAGGCGCCGGAGCCCGCCCCGGAGCCCGCCCATGCGTGAGACGCTGCTCGCGCCGATGCCGCTCACCTTCGAGGCGCTCTTCGTGTTCCTGCTGGCCGCGAGCCTCGCCGGGGCGGCGCTGGCGCGGCGGCATCCCGAGAGCGCGACGATCCGTAACGCCAACGACCGCATCCGCGCCTGGTGGGCGATCACCATCATCCTCGCGATCGCCTTCGCGGCGGGAACGACGGCGACGATCCTCCTGTTCGCGCTGGCGTCGTTCTGGTGCCTGCGCGAGTTCCTGTCGCTGACGCCGACGCGGCTCGCCGACCACTACGCGCTGGCGGCGGCGTTCTACGTGTTCCTGCCGCTGCAATACGCGCTGCTGCTCTGGCCGTGGCTCGCGGTCTTCGTGATCGCGATCCCGGTCTACGGCTTTCTCGCCTTGCCCTCGCTGTCGCTCGCCTTCGGCGAGACGACGGACTTCCTGCAACGGGTGGCGAAGATCCAGTGGGCGCTGATGCTGACGGTCTATGCGCTGAGCCACGCCCCTGCCCTGCTGCTGCTGCGCTTCGAGGACCATGCCGCCGGGCCGTTCGGGCTTCTCGCCTTCCTGCTGCTGGTGACGCAGGGCAGCGACGTGGCGCAGTACCTCGCCGGCAAGCGCTTCGGCCGGACGCCGCTCGCGCCGGCGATCAGCCCGAGCAAGACCCGCGAGGGGCTGCTCTACGGCGGCGCGGCGGCGACGCTGCTCGGCGGCGCGCTGCACGGGCTGACGCCCTTCGGGGTGTGGGGGGCGCTGGCGATGGCGCTGGTGCTGGTCGCGGCGGGGGCGCTCGGCGGGCTGGTGCTGTCGGCGGTGAAGCGCTCGCTGGGGGCGAAGGACTGGGGGACGATGATCGAGGGGCACGGGGGGATGCTCGACCGCATGGACAGCCTCGCCTTCTCGGCGCCGCTGCTGTTCCACCTCGCGAACTATTTCTGGGCGGTGTAGCGGCCCTTCACATCCGATGCCAGATGTCGAGGTCGCGGACGGTGACGCCGCCCCAGAGGATGAGGGCGCAGAGCGGGACCCAGAGCGCCACGGTGATGACGGTCACCCAGAGGAACTTGCGGCGCATCCAGGCCTCGGAGGGGGCGGAGGCCGGGGTGCCGGGCTCGACCTCGCCGGCCTCGTCCTGGGTGCGCAGCCCGATCGGCAGCGCAACGAACAGGGTCAGGAACCAGATGACGGCGAAGAGGACGATCGCGCCGGTGATCGTCATGGGGCCTCAGGCCTCCTCGAGCTCGACGAGCGTGCCGGTGAAGTCCTTGGGATGCAGGAACAGGACCGGCTTGCCGTGCGCGCCGGTCCGCGGCTCGCCGTCGCCGAGGACGCGGGCGCCGGCGGCCTTCAGCCGGTCGCGGGCGGCGCGGATGTCCTCGACCTCGTAGCAGACGTGGTGGATGCCGCCGGAGGGGTTCTTGGCGAGGAAGGCGGCGATCGGGGAATTGTCGCCGAGCGGGTGCAGCAGCTCGATCTTGGTGTTCGGGAGCTCGATGAAGACGACGGTGACGCCGTGATCGGGCTCCGGCTGGGGGTCGCGGACGACGGCGCCGAGGGTGTCGCGGTACTGCGCGGCGGCGGCGGCGAGGTCGGGCACCGCGATGGCGACGTGGTTCAGGCGTCCGATCATGCTGGCCCTCCGGATTGCCGGACGGATCTAGGGGATTCGCTGCGGCGCGGCAATGGCGCGGCTCAGGCGAGGGAGGGGACGGCGGCGAGCTCGGCGAGGAGGCGGGCGGCCTCGGCGCGGCAGGGCGAGAGGCGGCTGCGGTCCTCGGCGGGGTAGAAGCGCGAGCGGAGCGCGGTCGGCATCGGCTCGGGGCGGAACAGGAGGACGCGGGGGCCGATGCGCTCGGTCTCGCGCGCCCAGGAGGCGGCGAGCGCGTCGGCGGCGGCCTTGGTGGCGCCGTAGCTGCCCCAGAAGGGGCGGCCGGCGCGGTCGTCGGCGACCTGGACGAAGACGCCGGCGGGCGCGGCCTCGAGGAGGGGCGCGACCATGCGGATCAGGCGCTGCGTGCCGCGGAGGTTCACCTCGACGCTGGCGTCGAAGTCCTTGGCGGCGATGTGATGCGCGGGCGACAGCGGCGCGGCGTGCGCGGCGGCGTGGACGACGAGGTCGAGCCTTCCCCAGCGCTCGTGGATGGCGAGGCAGAGGCGGGCGAGGCCGCCCTCGTCGGCGATCGAGAGCGGCGCGAGGACCGGGCCGGGGCCGCCGGCTGCCTCGATGGCGTCGGCGAGATCCTCGAGGCCGCCGACGGTGCGGGCCATGCCGACGACGGTCGCGCCGGCCGCGCCGAGGGCGGCGGCGGCGGCGTAGCCGAAGCCGCGGCTCGCGCCGGTGACGAGGGCGATCATGTCGGGGCCGGGGGTCATTTCGGCATTGCTCCCGGCGATCGGCTGACGCCTCCGCCCATTCGGTTGGAAAGGCTGGAAAAAACGAGGCTGGAAGGCGGCTGGAATCCGGCTGGAATCCGGCTTGCCATCTTTTTACGGAGCGTTGACGCGCGGGCGGCGCCCGGGGCCGCCGTCATTCCGCGGGGACCGGGGCGTCGAAGCCTCGGTCGATCATGTCGGAGGGCCGCACGGGATAGTCGCCGGAGAAGCAGGCGTCGCAGAATTGCGGGCTCGCCGCGTCGCGGCCGGCCTCGGAGCCGCAGGCGCGGTAGAGCCCGTCGAGCGAGACGAAGCGCAGCGAATCGACCCCGAGGTGGCGGCGCATCTCCTCCTCGGACATGCTGGCGGCGAGGAGCTTCGCGCGGTCGGGGGTGTCGACCCCGTAGAAGCAGGGCCACATCGTCGGCGGCGAGGCGATGCGGAAGTGGACCTCGGCGGCGCCCGCGTCCATCACCATCTCGCGGATCTTGCGGGAGGTGGTGCCGCGGACGACCGAGTCGTCGACGAGGACCACCCGCTTGCCGGCGATCACCGCGCGGTTGACGTTGAGCTTCAGCCGCACGCCCATGTTGCGGATCTGCTCGGAGGGCTCGATGAAGGTCCGGCCCATGTACTGGTTGCGGATGATCCCCATCGCGTAGGGGATGCCGGATTGCTGGGAGTAGCCGATCGCGGCGGGGGTGCCCGAGTCGGGCACCGGGCAGACGAGGTCGGCCTCGACGGGCGCCTCCTTGGCAAGCTCCATGCCGATGCGGCGGCGGGTCTCGTAGACGGAGCGGCCGCCGATCACGCTGTCGGGGCGCGAGAAGTAGACGTGCTCGAAGACGCAGAAGCGCGGCTTGCGCGGCTGGAACGGGAAGAAGCTCTGCGCCCGGCCGTTCTCGATGATGACCATCTCGCCGGGGTCGATCTCGCGGACGAACTCGGCGCCGATGATGTCGAGGGCGCAGGTCTCGGAGGCGAGCATCCAGGCCTCGCCGAGCCGGCCGAGCACCAGCGGCCGCACGCCGAGCGCGTCGCGCACGCCGATGAGCTTGGTCCGCGTCATGGCGACGATGGAGAAGGCGCCCTCGACGCGGCGGAGCGCGTCCTTGAGCCGCTCCGGGATGGTCTTCTGGATCGAGCGCGCCATCAGATGGATGATGCACTCGGTGTCGGAGGAGGACTGGAAGATCGAGCCGTGGGCGATCAGCTCCTCGCGGAGCGCCAGCGCGTTGGTGAGGTTGCCGTTATGGGCGATGGCGCAGCCGCCCATCTGGAACTCGGCGAAGAGCGGCTGGACGTCGCGGATCTGGGTGTTGCCCTTGGAGCCGGCGGTCGAGTAGCGGACATGGCCGATGGCGAGCGAGCCCGGCAGCGTCTCCATCAGCGAGGCCGAGGTGAAGTTGTCGCGGACGTAGCCGAAGCGGCGGGCCGAGGAGAAGCCCTCCTGCGGGCAGTAGGCGACGATGCCGCCCGCCTCCTGGCCGCGGTGCTGGAGCGCGTGGAGGCCGAGCGCGACGAAGCTCGCGGCGTCCTGCACGCCGATGACGCCGAAGACGCCGCATTCCTCGCGCAGCTTGTCGTCGTCGAACGGGTGGCTCAGCAAACCGGTTCTCTCCGGGGGCGCGCGGGGGGCGCGCGTCGCGCAGCCGTCATATAGCGGGAGCGGCCGGGGATGTCAGCCGCCCGCCGCGCTTTTTCGCTATTGCGTGATCTTTCGCACGCGCAGCATCCGGACCGAAGAGCGGAAGGCGGGCGCGGGAGAGCGGAGCAGGGGCGTCAGGCGCCCGAGGCGGGCGGGGTTTCGGGCGCGACCGGCGTGGCCGGCTGGGCGCAGGAGCCGATCAGCCGCTCGTACTGGCCGGCGATCCATTGCGGCGCGTCGTCGGGGAGGACGGCGGCGAGGTCGGCCTCGATGCCGGCGAAGAGCGCGCGGGTGTAGCTCTCGTCGATCATCGGCGCCCCGCCCGCGCCGCCGAGGACGCGGTCGTAGACCACGAAGGCGATGGCGATCAGCACCACGCCGCGGGCCGCGCCGAAGACGAGCCCGAGGCCCTGGTCGATCGGCCCGATCGCCGAGTTCTGCACCGCGCCGGAGAGGAGCGGCGTGAACACCGAGACGATGATGAGCGCCACCGCGAAGACCGCGACGAAGCCCGCCAGCACGCCGAGCTCGCAGGAGGCGCCGATCACGTCGCGCAGCACCGGGATCTCGCGCATCAGCGGCTCGACCGAGGGCGCGAAGGCGAAGGCCGCCACCGCCGCGACGATCCAGCCGGCGATGGCCAGCGCCTCGCGCACGAAGCCCCGCGCCCAGGCGAGCACCGCCGAGACAACGACGATCGCCAGCGCGACGCCGTCGACGATGTTGAAGCCTTCCATGTCGGGCCCTTATCCCTCGATGCCGCCGAAGCACTTCTCTATGAAGCCGGGCAAATCCGCAACCGGGCGAAGCTCGAGCGGCGCGGGGCCGGCGGCCCCGGGCCCGGGCGGCGCGAAGGCGGCCGTGAAGCCGAGCTTGGCCGCCTCGCGCAGGCGGGCGTCGGCCTGCGCGGCGGGGCGGAGCGCGCCGGAGAGCGAGACCTCGCCGAAGAGCACCGCGTCGGGGGGAAGCGCCTTGCCCTCGCGGGCGGAGAGGAGGGCGGCGGCGACGGCGAGGTCGGCCGCCGGCTCGGTGACGCGCAGGCCCCCGGCGACGTTGAGGTAGACGTCGAACCCGCCGAAGCCGACGCCGGCGCGGGCGTCGAGCACTGCGAGGATCATGGCGAGGCGGCCGCCGTCGTAGCCGAGCGAGGAGCGGCGCGGGGTGGCGAGCGGCGACGGCGCGACGAGGGCCTGCACCTCGGCGAGGAGCGGCCGCGTGCCCTCGACGCCGGCGAAGACCGCCGAGCCGGGGGCGGCGCTCTCGCGCTCGGAGAGGAAGAGCGCGGAGGGGTTCGCCACCTCGGCGAGGCCGGCGCCGGTCATCTCGAAGACGCCGATCTCGTCGGAGGGGCCGAAGCGGTTCTTGACCGCGCGCAGGATGCGGAACTGGTGGCCGCGCTCGCCCTCGAAGTAGAGGACGGCGTCGACCATGTGCTCGACGACGCGGGGGCCGGCGATCTGGCCGTCCTTGGTGACGTGGCCGACGAGGATCACCGCCGTGCCGCGGCGCTTGGCGAAGCTGACGAGCGCGTCGGCCGAGGCGCGGACCTGGGCGACCGAGCCCGGGGCGCTCTCGACGTGGTCGAGCCACATGGTCTGGATCGAGTCGATCACCGCGATCTCGGGCCGCTCGGCCTCGAGCGCGGCGAGGACGTCGCCGAGGTTGGTCTCGGCGGCGAGGCGGAGGGGGGCCGCGGCGAGGCCGAGGCGGGCGGCGCGCATCCGGATCTGGCTCGCCGCCTCCTCGCCGGAGACGTAGACGACCTTTGCCCCGGCGCGGGCGGCCGAGGCGGCGGCCTGGAGGAGGAGCGTGGACTTGCCGATGCCCGGGTCGCCGCCGACGAGGACGGCCGAGGCATGGGCGAGCCCGCCGCCGAGGGCGCGGTCGAGCTCGGCGATGCCGGTCTCGCGGCGGGGCGGCGCGGCCTCCTCGGTGGCGAGGTCGACGAGCGGGGCCGCACGGCCCCGGGGCGCGCGGCGGCCCTGCGGGCCGGGAGCGCCGCCCGCCTCCTCGGCGATGGTGTTCCACGCCCCGCAGGCCTCGCAGCGCCCCGCCCACTTGGCGAAGGTCGCGCCGCAGGCCGCGCAGGCATAGGCGAGGCGGCGGCTCATGCGGCGGTCCTCGGGGGCGTCTGGTCGTCGAAGGCCGTCATCTCTCCCCCGTCCCTCCCCCGCCGCGCCGCCGATCGCCGTTCCTGCGGACGTCCGGCTGGATAGACGCAGGAGGTCGCGGGCGGAAGCCCGATCCGAGCCGGCGCCGCGGCAGGTCGCCCTTGCGTCCGTCGGCGCGGGCGGCTATGGGTCTCGTCTGATATGTTACAATATAACATATCTGCGGAACGGAGGGACAGGATGCGAACGGGGATCAACAGGCGCGTCGGCGCCATCGTGGCGGGGGCGGCGCTCCTCCTTGGCGCGGCGGCGCTGGCCGAGACGGCGGCGCACGACCACGGGCACGACCATGGCGCGAAGGGCTCAGTCTATGAGGGCTATTTCGAGGACGCCCGGATCGCGGCGCGGCCGCTCGCCGACTGGGCGGGCGAATGGCGCTCGGTCTATCCGCTGCTCGTCGCCGGGACGCTCGAGCCGGTGATGACGCACAAGGCCGAGCATGGCGACAAGAGCGCGGAGGAATATCGCGCCTACTACGAGATCGGCTACGCGACCGACGTCGACCGGATCGTCATCGACGGCGACGTGGTGCGTTTCGAGAGCGCCGGGGGGACGGTGGCGGGGACCTATGCCGGGGACGGGTTCGAGGTCCTGACCTACGAGAAGGGCAACCGCGGCGTGCGGTTCGTCTTCCGCAAGGTGGCGGGCGACGCGGCGGCGCCGGGGTTCATCCAGTTCAGCGATCACAAGATCGCGCCGGAGACGTCCGACCATTTCCACCTCTACGCGGGCGACGACCGGGCGGCGCTGCTCGGGGAGCTGACGAACTGGCCGACCTACTATCCCGCCTCGCTCGACGACGCGGCCGTCGTCCGCGAGATGATCGCGCATTGACGCGCGGGGCGCGCCGGCGGCCCGGCCGCCGGCGCCTCAGCGGATCGCCGGGATCGGGCCCTCGGCGCGGCCGTGGATGAATTGCTGGAGGTAGGGGTCGGGCGCGGCGTCCATGTCGTCGATGTGCCCGGCCCAGCGCACGACGCCGCCGTGGAGCATCGCCACGTGGTCGGCCACCGTGCGCACGGTGGTCATGTCGTGGGTGATGGTGATCGCCGTCGCGCCCATCTCCTCGACCAGCGCGCGGATCAGGTCGTTGATGACGCCGGCCATGATCGGGTCGAGGCCGGCGGTCGGCTCGTCGAAGAAGATCGTGGAAGGGTCGGTGGCGATCGCCCGGGCGAGGCCGACGCGCTTCTGCATCCCGCCCGAAAGCTCGGCCGGGTAGAGGTCGGCGACCTCCGGCCCGAGGCCGACGCGGGCGAGCTTCGCCACCGCGAGCGCGTGGGCGTCGCGGCGCGCCAGGGGCTTGCGGGCGTGGATCAGGCGGAAGGCGACGTTGTGCCAGACCGGGAGCGAATCGAAGAGCGCGCCGCCCTGGAAGAGCATCCCGAAGTCGCGCAGGAAGGCGCGGCGGTCGATGCGGGAGGCCGGCGTGCCGTCGATGAGGATCTGGCCGGCGTCCGGCGTCAGGATGCCGAGGATGCATTTCAGCGTCACCGACTTGCCGGTGCCGGAGCCGCCGATGATGACGAGGCTCTCGCCCGGCAGGACCGCGAGGTCGACGCCGGCCAGCACCTCGGGCCCGCCGAAGCCCTTGCGCACGCCGCGAAGCTCGATGCGCGGCGTCATCAGAAGAAGAGCTCGGTCAGCAGGTAGTTGGCGGCGAGGATCAGCACCGAGGCGGAGACGACCGCGTCGGTGGTGGCGCGCCCCACCCCCTGGGCGCCGCGGCCGGAGTTGTAGCCGTGGTAGCAGCCCATCAGCGCCAGGATGAAGCCGAAGGCGGCGGCCTTCACGAGGCCGGAGACGACGTCCATCGTGGTGAGGAAGTCGACGGTGTTGCGGATGTAGTTGGCCGCGTTGATGTCGAGCCGGTAGACGCCGACGAGGTAGCCGCCCATCACCCCGATCACGTCGCCGAGGCCGACGAGGACGGGGAGCGCCAGCGTGGCGGCGAGGACGCGGGGCAGGACGAGGTATTTCATCGGGTCGGTCGAGAGCGTGGTCAGGGCGTCGATCTGCTCGGTGACGCGCATGGTGCCGAGCTCGGCCGCGATCGAGGAGGCGACGCGGCCGGCGACCATGAGGCCGCCGAGCACGGGCCCGAGCTCGCGGACGATGCCGATGGCGACGATGGAAGGCACCACGGTCTCGGCGTTGAAGCGCGAGCCGCCGGCGTAGATCTGGAGGGCGAGGGCGCCGCCGGTGAAGAGGGTGGTGAGCCCGACCACCGGCAGC
Source organism: Amaricoccus sp. (assembly GCF_017993425.1). Taxonomy (GTDB): domain Bacteria; phylum Pseudomonadota; class Alphaproteobacteria; order Rhodobacterales; family Rhodobacteraceae; genus Amaricoccus. The sequence continues at coordinate 64,454 of NZ_JAGOMQ010000011.1, read as the reverse complement.
GAGAAGTAGCCGATGCGGATCAGCTGGCGGCCGAGCTCGCCCCAGTACCAGGGCGGGCGGAAGAGCTGCGAGACCGCGTCGGCGGCGAAGATCGCCACGCGCCCGGTGGCGGCGAGGAGGCCGAGGGTGGAGCGGCCGATCGAGGCGGCGAGGCCGAGGAGCAGGTGGGCGGCGGTCATGGGCCGCCCAGATAGACGCCCCGGGCCCGGCCGCCAAGGCTTGTCGAAGCCCGGCCGCCGGTCACGGGCGCGCCACGAGGGCGCGTCGTGCGGCGGCGACGACGAGGAGCGGGCGGGCGCAGGTCATGGGGCGTCCAGGTAGACGCGCTCGTAGCGGCCGCCGAGGCTCGTCAGGATCTCGTAGCCGATGGTGCCGGCGGCGGCGGCCAGCGCGTCGACGCCCTGGCGGGCGTTGAGGATGTCGAGCGTCGGGGGGACGGCGGCGAGGTCGGTGACGTCGGCGGTGATCAGGTCCATGGAGAGGCGGCCGACGAGGGGCACGGGCGTGTCGCCGGCCCAGAGGCGGACGGAAGCCGCGCCGAGGGCGCGGAGGAGGCCGTCGGCGTAGCCGGCGGCGAGGGTGGCGATGCGCGACGGGCGGGAGGCGGTCCAGGCGGCGCCGTAGCCGACGGCCTCGCCCGGGGGGACGTCGCGGACCTGGATCACCGGCAGCGCGAGCGTGACCACCGGGCGGGCGGCGGCGAAGGGCAGGCCGCCGTAGAGGCCGATCCCGGGGCGGACGAGATCGAGGTGGTAGTCCGGCCCGAGCAGCACGCCGCCGGTGGCGGCGAGACTGCGGCGGGCGGCGGGGAAGCGCGCCGCAGCGGCGGCGAAGGCGGCGCGCTGGGCGGCGTTCTGCGGGTGGTCCGGCGTGTCGGCGCAGGCGAGGTGGCTGAGGACGAGGACGGGCGCGAGGCCGGGGAGGACATCGGCGAGGGCGTCGAGGTCGGAGGGCTCGAGCCCGAGGCGGTTCATGCCGCTGTCGAGCTGGACCGCCGCGGGGCGGCCCGGGCAGGCGGCGACGAAGGCGCGGACCTGCGCGGCGCTGTTCAGGCAGGGCGTCAGGTCGCGGGCGGCGACGAGGGGGGCGTCCCCGGGCATCAGCCCGCCGAGGATCAGGATCGCCGGGCCGGGGCCGAGGGCGTCGCGCAGGGCGGCGCCCTCCTCGGCCAGCGCGACGAAGAAGGTCCGCACCCCGGCGGCTGCGAGCGTCCGCCCGACCGGGCCGGCGCCGAGCCCGTAGGCGTCGGCCTTGAGCACGGCCGCGGTCTCGACCCCCGGGCCGGAGAGGGCGTCGAGCGCCCGCCAGTTGGCGACGAGGGCGCCGAGGTCGATAGTCAGGCGGGCGCGGGCGATGGCTCGGGCTCCTCGCTAACACGCGCGATAGTGGCTAATTCCGTCGCGATATCAGAGATTTGGCGATTCCGGTAACTCACGGTCAACCTTCGTCAACGGAAATCCACCTGCGCCGTGGCCTGATAGGCCTTCACGAGGTTGGAGAAGCGGGTGAACTCGCCCTCGAAGGCGAGGTCGACGGTGCCGATGGGGCCGTGGCGCTGCTTGCCGATGATCACCTCGGCCTTGCCGCGCAGCGCGTCCATGGCGGTCTGCCACTTCATCATCGCCTCGCCGTCGTGCTCGCCGGGCTTCTCGCGCTCCTTGTAGTATTCCTCGCGGAACACGAACATCACCACGTCGGCATCCTGCTCGATCGAGCCCGACTCGCGCAGGTCGGAGAGCTGGGGGCGCTTGTCCTCGCGGCTCTCGACCTGTCGGGAGAGCTGGGAGAGGGCGACGACGGGGATGTTCAGCTCCTTGGCGATGGCCTTCAACCCTTGCGTGATCTCGGACACCTCCTGCACCCGGCCCTCGCTGCGCGAGGAGGCGGGCTTGGCGAGCTGGAGGTAGTCGACGAAGAGGGCGTCGAGGCCGTGCTGGCGCTTCAGGCGGCGGGCGCGGGCGGCGAGGGTGGAGATCGGCAGCGCCGGCGTGTCGTCGATGAAGAGCGGGCAGGCCTCCAGCGCCTTGGCCGCCTCGATGAAGCGGCGCATCTCGTCCTCGGTCAGGTCGCCGCGGCGGATGCGGTCGGACGGGACGCGGGCCGCCTCGGAGAGGACGCGGGCGGCGAGCTGCTCGGCGGACATCTCGAGCGAGAAGAAGCCGACGACGCCGCCGTCGATGGCGCCCTCGGGGCCGTCGGGCCTGATCCCCTTGCGGTAGGCCTTGGCGATGTTGAAGGCGACGTTGGTGGCGAGCGAGGTCTTGCCCATCGAGGGGCGGCCCGCGAGGATCAGCAGGTCGGAGGGGTGGAGCCCGCCGAGCTTGGCGTCGAGGTCGGCGAGGCCGGTGGAGAGCCCGGCGAGGCCGCCGTCGCGGCGATAGGCGGCGTTGGCCACGTTCACCGCGTCGGTGGCGGCGCGCAGGAAGGACTGGAAGCCCTTGTCGACCTTGCCCTGCTCGCCGAGCTGGTAGAGCGCCTGCTCGGCCGCGACGATCTGGTCGCGCGGCTCGTCGTCGAGGTCCATGCGCGAGGCCTTGGCGGCGATGTCCTGCCCGAGCCCGATCAGCTCGCGGCGGATGGCGAGGTCGTAGACGAGGCGGGCGTAGTCCTTCGCGGCGAAGAGCGAGATCGCCGCGCCGGCGAGCCGCGCGAGGTAGGGCGGGCCGCCGAGGGCGCGCAGGCCCTCGTCGTCCTCGAGGAAGGCCTTGAGCGTGACCGGGGAGGCGAGCGCGTTCTTCTGGATGCGGTTGGCCGCCGCCTCGAAGATGCGGGCATGGACGGGCTCGTAGAAGTGCTCGGCGCGGACGACGGCGGCGACGCGGTCGTAGACGTCGTTGTTGACGAGGAGCGCGCCGAGGAGCGCCTGCTCGGCCTCGATGGAATGGGGCGCGCCGGCGACGTCCGCGTCCGCGCCTGCCGGTCCGTCCGCCATGTCGCTGCCCCCCTCGGCGTGCCTCCCGGTCGCGGCCGTTATACAGCCCGCCGGGCGGGCGGGAAGCGGAACGAAACGGGGGGACGGGGTGTGGATAAGTAGAAGATCGGGGAGGGATCGCGTTTGCCCCGTGTTTCCATGGGGTTGGTTTGGCGTCCCGGTTGACTCCGGCGCGGCGGCCGGGATGCTGCGCGGGGATTGCAGAGGGAGGGTCCGGCGGATGCGGACGATCGGAGCGGCGCTCGTGGGGCTCGGGCTGGCGGGGGCGGCCTCGGCGGCGCCGGTCTCGGCGCTGGGGACGTGGGTGGTGACGAAGGTGGAGAACGACCCGGGGATGCGCGCCACCGCGCTGGTGGACGACGACCCGTCCTACCTCGGGGCGGTGCTGAGGATCGCGCCGTCGGGGATCACCTGGGACACGGGCCGGACCAACGGCGAGGGGACCTACGACGGCTGCGCCGCGCCGCGCCTCGCGCCGGGCGCGGGCGGGGTCGCGGTCACCTGCGGCGGCGCCGCCTGGGGGCCGGGCGCGACGCTGACGCCGCTCGGCGCGAACCGGCTGCGGCTCGACTGGTACGACGGCGGGGTGCTGACGCTGACCCGCGACTGAGGGCAGGAGCGGGGGCCTGCGGCGTGGACCGGGCGCCGGGTCCGGGCCTACGGCCCTCGGGGCGAGCCGGCTGCGGCTCGACTGGCCCGGCGGGGCGTGTCGGCTTCGATCCGCGACCGACGGGCGGCGGGGTCGCCCACACCCGCGGCGCGGAGCGGGGGCCGGGCCGACGGCGCTCGGGGTGAGCCGGTTGCGGCTCGACTGGCCCGACGGGGAGCGTGCCGGCTTCGATCCGCGACCGACGGGCGGCGGGGTCGCCCTCGCCCGCGGCGCGGAGCGGGGTCGGGCCGACGGCGCCGAGAGCGCGGAGCTGCGGCGCGACCGGCAGGACCGGGCGCGCCGACCCGGCCCCGGGACTGACGCGCCGCGGCCGGGCGGTCCCGTCGGGTGGACAAGTCCTGCGCTCTCCCCCTACAACCGTTCCCGGCGTGGCGGGAGACCGCGCGGGGGAGGTGCGATGAACCGGCTGGACGGCAAGACCTGCCTCGTCACCGCGGCGGGACAGGGGATCGGGCGGGCGACGGCGCTGGCGTTCCGCGCCGAGGGGGCGCGGGTCGTCGCCACGGACATCAACGAGGCCACGCTGGGCGAGCTCGCGGCCGCGGGCCTGGAGACGGCGCGGCTCGACGTGACGGACGCGGGCGCGATCGCGGCGCTGCGCGACCGGACCGGCGGGATCGACGTGCTCTTCAACTGCGCGGGCTATGTCGACGGCGGCACCATCCTCGACTGCACCGAGGAGAGGTGGGCCTTCTCCGTCGATCTCAACATGACCGCGATGTACCGGATGATGCGGGCCTTCCTGCCCGGGATGGTGGCGCGGGGCGGCGGGTCGATCGTCAACATGTCCTCCGTGGCGTCGAGCGTGGTCGGCGTGCCGAACCGCTTCGTCTACGGGGCGACCAAGGCGGGCGTCATCGGCATGACCAGGGCGGTGGCGGCGGATTTCGTCACGCAAGGCGTCCGCTGCAACGCCATCTGCCCGGGGACGGTCGAGAGCCCGAGCCTGCACGAGCGGATGCGCGCGACCGGCGACTTCGACGCGGCGCACGCCGCCTTTGTCGCGCGCCAGCCGATGGGCCGGCTCGGCCGGGCGGAGGAGATCGCGGCGCTGGCGGTCTATCTCGCCTCGGACGAGAGCGCCTTCACCACCGGCGCGATCCATGTGGTCGACGGCGGCTGGACCAACGTCTGAACAGGGGGAAATCGGGATGAAGCTGGTTCGCTATGGAGAGCCCGGGGCGGAGAAGCCGGGGCTGATCGACGCCGAGGGCGGGATCCGCGACCTGTCGGGGCACGTGCTCGACATCTCGGGCGAGGTGCTGACGGACGAGGGGCTGGCGAAGCTGCGCAAGCTCGACCCGGCGGGCCTGCCGAAGGCGCCCGAGGGGGTGCGCTTCGGGCCCTGCGTCGCGGGGACGGGCAAGTTCATCTGCATCGGGCTCAACTACGCCGACCACGCCGCGGAATCCGGGATGGCGGTGCCGTCGGAGCCGGTGGTGTTCATGAAGGCGACGAGCGCGATCTGCGGGCCGGACGACGACGTGCTGATCCCGCGCGGCTCGGTGAAGACCGACTGGGAGGTCGAGCTCGCCGTGGTGATCGGGGCGAAGGCGAAGTATGTCGCGGAGGCCGATGCGATGCGGCATGTCGCGGGGTATTGCGTGGCGAACGACGTCTCGGAGCGCGCGTTCCAGGCGGAGCGGCAGGGGCAGTGGACCAAGGGCAAGAGCTGCGACACCTTCGGCCCGATCGGGCCGTGGCTGGTGACGCGCGACGAGGTGGCCGATCCGCAGAAGCTGAAGATGTGGCTGAACGTCAACGGCAAGAAGATGCAGGACGGCTCGACCGCGACCATGGTCTATGGCGTGGCGTTCCTGGTGAGCTATCTCAGCCAGTTCTTCACCCTGCTGCCGGGGGACGTGATCTCGACGGGCACGCCGCCGGGCGTCGGGATGGGGATGAAGCCGCCGACGTTCCTCCGGGCGGGCGACGTGGTGGAGCTCGGCATCGAGGGGCTGGGGCGGCAGAAGCAGACGTTTGTCACCGACGCCTGACGGCGGGGGTTATCCCGTTGTTCCGGCCCGGAAGAACCGGGCTGGAATCCGGCTTGCCGTTTTTTCATCGGCGGTTAAGGGCGCGTACCCCAAGACCAACACCACAGTCGGAAAGCGCCAAGAGCGGTCACCGGAAAGTCGCGGACCTGAAACCGAGTTACGGACGGAGTGAACGTTCATCTGCTCCCAAGCTGATTTTCAGAAAGGTAACCGCGGTATGGCGCATTTCCGCCAGAAGATCAGGCGGGCCGCCGAAGGCCGCGGCATCCTAGCGCTGTACCACTTCACCCGAAGAGAGAACCTGCTGAGCATTCTGAGCAATGGCTTACTCTCCCGCGAAGACCTCGCCGACACGAACCTCCAATACACGTACACCGATGATGCGCGATGGGATGACACGCCGCGGGCGATCTCCTTTTCGATCGACTCCATTAACTCCTCGATGTTCGATGCGAAGCGAAAAGTCGATCACAGGGGCTGGATCATTCTGCGGGTGGAACGCGAAGTGCTTTGGACGCACTCCTGCCGGTTTTGCCGGCAGAATGCGTCCACCAGTGCTGTTCGGAATGCCCGCGGCTTTTTGGGCGGGCCCTGGGGTTTCAACAGCATGTTTGAGGATGAAGACGTCTATATCCCCGAGGAGAGGGGATACCGCTCCCGACGAGATCACTACCAGATCCCGGATAACCGTCCGACATGGAACGATGCCGAGGTCCAGGTTCTCGACCCGGTGGATCAGAAGTTGATCACTGCGATTTTCGTGGGGAATGAGAGTATGAAGGCTTGGGCAGAAGATCTCGCCCAGCAGCTCGGACTGGATTGCGAGGTTATCGTCGATGACTACCTGGCGCCCTAACGGGATATTTCATAGGCCGCCCCCATTCTGCGCATCATGGCCTTCCGCGACCGGTGCAGCACCAACGGTTTGGGCTCGACGCGGTCATTCACCCGATGGCGCGGCAAGGTCGCTTCGGGCCGAAGCCTGCCCTTCGCATCGGCAGACCGGCTTATGAGTTCACGCCCCAAGGATCGCCTGCGCGAACCCCCGCATTTCCGATGATTTCTCTCGCCCCCCTATTCCCGACTCGATTGCTCCGGCTTAGGGTGCGCCGCGACAGGGGCGGCCCGCGGGCCGCGGACAGGCGAGGAGTGGGGTCATGCGGGGATTGTGGACGGGGGCGGCGGCGCTCGGCCTGCTGGCGGGAGCGGGGGCGGCGGCGGCGGATGAGCGGGCGGACGTGCTCGGGACCTATGCCGACATCGCGGAGGCGGGCTACGGCGACAGCCTCGCCGCGGCGGAGCGGCTGAAGGCCGCCGTGGCGGCGCTGATCGCCACGCCGTCGGCGGAGACGATGCAGGCGGCGCGGACGGCGTGGCTGCAGAGCCGGGTGCCCTACCAGCAGACCGAGGTGTTCCGTTTCGGCAACGCCATCGTCGACGAATGGGAGGGCAAGGTGAACGCCTGGCCGCTCGACGAGGGGCTGATCGACTACGTCGATCCGGTCTATGGCGGCGCGACGGACGAGAACCCCTATGCGGTGCTGAACGTCATCGCCAATCCGAGCTTCGAGCTCTCGGGCGAGACGGTGGACGCGAGCGTCATCACCAAGGAGCTGCTGGCGGAGAAGCTGCAGGAGGCGGACGCGATCGAGTCGAACGTCGCGACCGGCTACCACGCCATCGAGTTCCTGCTCTGGGGGCAGGACCTGCACGGCACCGACCACGGGGCCGGCGAGCGGCCGTGGACGGACTACGCTTCCGGGGCGGACTGCACCGGGGGCAATTGCGACCGGCGGGGGCAGTATCTGCAGGCGGCGACCGACCTTCTCGTCGACGACCTGAGCTGGATGGTCGCGCAGTGGGGCGACGACGGCGAGGCGCGCAAGACGCTGCTCGCCGATCCGGCCGCCGGGGTTGTGGCGATCCTGACCGGCATGGGCAGCCTCAGCTACGGCGAGCAGGCCGGCGAGCGGATGCGGCTCGGGCTGATGCTGCACGACCCGGAGGAGGAGCACGACTGCTTCTCGGACAACACCTACAACAGCCACTACTACGACGGGATGGGCGTGCGGAACGTCTATCTCGGGCACTACACCCGGATCGACGGCAGCGTCGTGGAGGGGCCGTCGGTGTCCGGGCTGGTCGCCGCGGTCGACCCGACGGTCGACGCCGACCTGCGCGGGAAGCTCGACGCCACCATGGCGGCGCTCGGGGCGATCAAGACGACCGCCGAGGCGGGCACCTCCTACGACCAGATGCTGGCGACGGGGAACACGGCCGGCGAGGCGCTGGTGATGGGCGGCGTCAACGCGCTGATCGACCAGACGCGGGCGATCGAGCGGGCGGTGTCGGCGCTCGGCCTCAGCCAGATCGCCTTCGAGGGCTCGGACAGCCTCGACAACCCCGACGCCGTCTTCCAGTAGGCGGCGGCGATGCGGCGCGTCCTCCTCGCGGGGGCGCTCGTCCTCGCGGCGCCGCTGGCCGCGTCGCAACCCGCCGGGGACGCGCACCTGAACGTCACGCCCCGCACGGCCGAGGAGGCCGGGCGGGTCGTTTCCGTGACGGCGCCGGCGACGAGCTTCGCGGCGCCGGAGCCGTTCGAGACCAACCCCGGCGGGGCGGCGACCAACCGGCGGCGGCCGGACGCCAACGCCTTCTCGTTCTCGTCGGCGAACCTCGACTTCGCGAAGGAGCTCGACTTCAAGGTCGGCAACGGCATCTTCCGCAAGCTCTGGGTCTCGGCGCCGTCCTCGACCCAGGCCTCGGACGGGCTCGGGCCGATCTTCAATTCGCGGGCCTGCCAGAACTGCCACCTGAAGGACGCGCGCGGCCATCCGCCGGCGCCGGGCGAGCCGGCGACGCAGATGTTCCTGCGGCTCTCCGTGCCGTCGGACCACGATGCGCTGGCGGGCGAGATCGCCGACTGGATCGGGGCGGCGCCGGAGCCGGTCTATGGCGGGCAGTTCCAGACCTTCTCGATCGCCGGGATTCCCGCCGAGGGGCGGTTCACCATCGACTACGCCGAGGAGGAGGTCGCGCTCGCCGGGGGCGAGACGGCGCGGCTGCGGCGGCCGAGCTACGGCGTGGCCGACCTCGCCTATGGCCCCATGGCCGAGGACGTGATGATGTCGCCGCGGGTGGCGCCGCAGATGATCGGGCTCGGGCTCGTCGAGGCGATCCCGGCGGCGGACATCCTCGCCCATGCCGACCCCGACGACGCCGACGGCGACGGGATCAGCGGGCGGCCGAACATCGTGTGGTCGGCGGAGTTCGGGCAGCCGATGCTCGGGCGCTTCGGCTACAAGGCCGGGATGCCGACGATCCGCGAGCAGACCGCCGCCGCCTTCGCCGGCGACATCGGCATCTCGACGCGCCTGCATCCCGACGGCTGGGGCGACTGCACCGCGGCGCAGGCGGCCTGTCGCGCGGCGCCGCACGGCGGCGATCCCGAGGCGGAGGACGCCGCGCTCGACCTCGTGACCTTCTACAGCCGCAATCTCGCGGTTCCGGCGCGGCGGGATCCGGGGGATCCGGAGGTGCTGCGCGGCAAGGAGCTGTTCTATGCGACGGGCTGCGCCGCCTGCCACGCGCCGAAGTTCGTGACCCACCGCCTGACCGACCGGCCGGAGCAGAGCTTCCAGCTGATCTGGCCCTATTCGGACTTCCTGCTGCACGACATGGGCGAGGGGCTGGCCGACAACCGCCCCGAGGGCCGGGCCGAGGGGCGGGAATGGCGGACTGCGCCGCTCTGGGGGATCGGGCTGACCGGGACGGTGACCGGGCAGGAGAGCTTCCTGCACGACGGGCGGGCGCGGAGCCTGCTCGAGGCGGTGCTCTGGCACGGCGGCGAGGCGCAGGCCGCCCGCGACCGGGTGGTGGAGATGACGCCGGAGGAGCGGGCGGCGCTGCTGCGCTTCCTGGGGAGCCTTTAGGGGATGCGGACGGTGCTATCACGCGTGATATGCGGGCAAGGTGTTGTTATTACTGATATATTTCGAGTGGTGCGGAGCCTGGTTACACTACGCGACAGGAGCCGGTTGCCGCCCGAGGCTGCGGCGCTCGCCCCGACCGAAGCGGGCTCTGCCCGCGAGGCTGCGGCCCGACAAGCGAAAGCCCGGCTTTCGCCGCGCCGACGGCCGGAGCGCGTTGGCGCGGAGGCCGTGGGGGGTGAAGATTTCCCCGTCGCGCGCAATCCGGCCGTGATCGCCCCGGCGAGCGCGGCGACGCGCTCGCCCCCCGCAGGGGCGATCGCGGACGGAGTTGCCACGGGTCAAATCCGTCTGGCTTCACCGTCCCGCACTCTCCCGACCGAGGTTTCTCTCCACTGTCGTGCAGTGTGGAGCCTGATGTCCTCGCCGCGACGTCGCCGCATTCACGACGGGGATTGCCGGCCGACGGTTCCGCCCGGCGCTTCTCGCCTCTCCCGGGCGGCGAGCGGCGCGACGCAATGCGCCGCTCGCGCCGGTTGGAGGCAGGGACCGACCGGAGGCCGTGGGGGCCGGTCGGCGCGGGCGTTCGCGGCGGTTGCGGCAGCGCTCGGGCTGCTCGCCGGGCCGGCGGGGGCGCTCGATCATGCCGCCGTCGCGAAACGGGCGCTGGAGGGGCATATCCTGCCGCGCTTCGACACCCTCGCCGCGGACACGGCGGCGCTGGCGACCGCGGCGCAGGGGCATTGCGCCGGCGGGCCGGAGGACCTGATGGCGGCCTACAATGCCGCCTTCGACGCCTGGATGGGGGTGGCGCATCTGCGCTTCGGCCCGCTGGAGGAGGGCGACACCGGCTTCGCCATCGCCTTCTGGCCGGACGAGCGCAGCGCGACGCCGCGGGCGCTGGCGAAGCTCGAGGCGGACCAGGACCCGGTGGTCGACGACCCCGCACGCTTCGCGCAGCTCTCGGTCGCGGCGCGCGGGCTCTTCGCGCTCGACGCGCTGCTCGCCGAGGGGCCGCCGGCGGCGGGGAGCTACGAATGCCGGCTGGTCACCGCCGTGGCGGTCGATCTCGCGGCGACCGCGGCCAAGGCGCGCGACCGCTGGCGGGATCCCTTCGCGGGGTATCTCGCGACGGCGGGCGCGCCGGGCAACCCGCTCTACCTGACGCCGGAGGAGGGCTCGCGCGCCATCTTCACCGCGCTCGCCGGCGGGCTCGAGGTGACGGCGGACCACCGGCTGGGCCGGCCGCTCGGCACCTTCGAGAAGCCGCAGCCGCGGCGGGCCGAGGCCTGGCGGACCGGGCGGCCGCAGCGCGACGTGATCCTGTCGGTGGCGGCGGCGCGCAGCCTCTACGAGACCGCCTTCGCGCCGGAGCTGTCGGCGAAGGCGCAGGCGGGGCTGGAGGCGGCGTTCGTCGAGGCCGAGCAGGCGGCCGCGGGCATGGGCGACGTCGCGGTCGCCGTGACCAAGCCGGGGACCCGGATCCGGGTCGAATCGGCGCAGCAGGCGATCCGGCGGCTGCGCACGGATCTCGTGGTCGAGGTCGGCGGGTCGCTCGGCATCGCCGCGGGCTTCAACTCCATGGACGGAGACTGAGATGAGGACATCGCGCCGCGGGCTTCTCGCCGCCTTCGCCGCCGTCGGGCTCGCGCCGCGGGCCACCTGGGCGGACGTGGGCTCCCCCGCCTATCTCGCCGCCGCCGGGCTGCCGGACGGCCGCTTCGTGCTGCTCGGCCTCGGCGAGGACGGAGCGGAGCGGTTCCGCATCGACCTGCCGGCGCGCGGCCATGCCGCGGCGGCGCGGCCGCGGCTCGCCGAGGCGGTGGCCTTCGGCCGGCGGCCGGGGCGCTACGCGCTGGTGCTCGACTGCGCCGACGGGCGGGTGGTCGCCGAGCTGAGCGCGCCGGCGGGCCGCGCCTTCCAGGGCCACGGCGCCTTCTCGCGCGACGGGGCGACGCTCTTCACCACCGAGACGGCGGAGGAGGGACGCGGGCTCCTCGGGGTGTGGGACGCGGCATCGGGCTATGCCCGGATCGGCGAGGTCTCCTCGGGGGGGATCGGGCCGCACGAGATCCTGCTGACCCGGGACGGGGCCCGGCTCGCGGTGGCGAACGGCGGGATCGCGACCGACACCGACGTGCGCTCGCCGCTGAACCTCGCGACGATGCACGCGAACCTCAGCTATCTCGACGTCGCCACCGGACGGGTGCTGGAGACGCTGGAGACGCCGGACGAGCTGCGGCTGAACTCGATCCGCCACATCGCCATCGCGCGCGACGGCACGCTGGCGGCGGCGCTGCAATGGGAGGGGGACGAGCTGATGAACCCGCCGCTCCTCGCGGTGCATCGGCCGGGGGCGGCGGCGCTGGAGTTTCTCTCGGCGGCGCCGGAGACGCAGCGGCGGACCCGCAACTACGCCGGCAGCGCGGCGATCTCCGACGACGCGCGCCAGGCGGCGATCACCTGCCCGCGCGGGGGGATGATGCTGGTCTTCGACCTCGCGACCGGCGCTGCGACGGAGCTCGACTCGCCCGACCTCTGCGGGGTGGCGGCGGCGCAGGGGCGCTTCGTCTGCACCACCGGCGAGGGCCTGTTCCTCGACGCGGCGGTGGCCGGCGGGCGGCGGGCGTTCTCGGGGCTCGCCTTCGACAACCACATCGTGCGGCTGGCCTGAGGCCCCTGCCCCGCCGCGCCGCGAGAGGGGGGCTTGCCGCCTGCGCGGGGGCTCGCCTATAAGGCGCGCCATCCTCGAAAGACCCGGGAGAGACCCATGGCCGGCCATTCCAAGTGGGCCAACATCCAGCATCGCAAGGGCCGCCAGGACGCGGTGCGCGCGAAGCTGTTCTCCAAGCTCTCGAAGGAGATCACCGTCGCCGCCAAGATGGGCGACCCGGACCCCGACAAGAACCCGCGCCTGCGCCTCGCGGTCAAGGAGGCCAAGGCCGTCTCCATGCCCAAGGACAACATCGACCGGGCGATCAAGAAGTCGATCGCCGGCGACATGGAGAGCTACGAGGAGATCCGCTACGAGGGCTACGGGCCGAGCGGCGTCGCCATCATCGTCGAGGCGATGACCGACAACCGCAACCGCACCGCCTCGAACGTGCGCTCGACCTTCACCAAGCGCGGCGGCAACCTCGGCGAGACCGGCTCGGTCAGCTTCATGTTCGACCGCAAGGGCCAGATCGTCTACGGCGCGGGGCTCGACGCCGACCGCGTGATGGAGGCGGCGATCGAGGCCGGCGCCGAGGACGTCGAGAGCGGCGAGGACGGGCACGTGGTCTGGTGCGCGGTCGAGGACCTCAACGACGTCTCGACCGCGCTCGAGGCGGCGCTCGGCGAGGCGGAATCGACCAAGCTCGTCTGGAAGCCGCAGACGACGACCGAGCTCGACCTCGAGGCGGCGCAGTCGCTGATGAAGCTGATCGAGGCGCTGGAGGACGACGACGACGTGCAGTCGGTCACCGCGAACTTCGAGATCTCCGACGAGGTCATGGCCCAGCTCTGAGATGAAGCGCGAGGCCCGCAGCGCCGAGGACACGTTCGCGCACTGGGTGCGCTCGGCGCCCGACAAGGTGGCGACGTATTTCGGCAGCCTCGCGGATTTTGCGCGGCCGCTCCGTCCGGAGGAGCTGGCCGCCGCCGACCGCATCACCACGGCGGTGCTGCCGCTCGGGCCCTACCGCAACCTCACCACGATGACCGCGGCGCTCTTCGCGCTGCACCCGCAGGCGGTGGTGCTGAACCACGCCGCCGACCGGGTCTTCGCCTCGCGCCACGACCCGTTCGACGCGCCAGGCCCGGAGCGGTGGCGGGCGTTCAAGGCGGTGGCGCTGCGGCTGCTGCGCCACGGGCGCAAGTCGAGCTACGGCGGCAACGTGCTCCTGTCGCACGCCTTCCGCGGCCGGCCGATCGAGGCGGCCTATCGGGCGCGGTTCGGCGACGTGCTGGCGAAGCCGGAGGCGACGACGCTGTTCTGGAAGGACTCGATGCGCTTCCAGAACCGCTTCGAGGCCGGGCGGCCATCGGTCGAGGCGTTCCTCGCCGCCGTGCCGGAGACGGTGTTCCTGTTCCCGGTGCGCAACCCGATGGACTGCGCCCGCTCGAACCTCGCCACCGGCCATGTCCGCCACCTGCTGCCGGAGGACCAGCGCACCTTCGACGCCACGCTCCGCCGGGTGCTGGAGAGCCTGCGCTGGTTCCGGGCGCGCGAGCGCGCCGACCCGGAGCGGTTCTGGAGCTTCACCGAGGCGGAGCTCGGCGGCGACTTCTTCGCCCGCTTCGCCGCCTTCGCCCGGCTGCCGGCCGACCCGGCCTGGCTCGCCGACGCGCCCGGAGCGGTGGAGATCGCGCCGCGCTCCGAGCACAAGCCCGGCCGCCCGGAGCTCTACGCCCGCCTCGTCGCCGAGCTCTTCGCCGACGACCCGGCGATGCGCGCCCGGCTGGAGCGCTTCCTCGACTGAGGCCGGCCCGCCTTGACCTCGCCCGATTCCCCTCGCGGCGCCGCGGGTCGCTTGACTCGCGGCCGCCGCGCGGGCGACACTTCCTTGCGCGGCGCCGCCCGGGCGCCGGGCCGCGGGGGAGAAGGCGCGGATGCACGTCAATTCGATCATCGCTCAGAAGAAGCTCCAGCAGACGATCACCATCAAGCCGGGCGACCTGGTGAAGGCCGCGGCGGAGCTCCTCGCGAAGCACCGCATCGGCGCCGTGGTCGTCAGCCGCGACGGATCGATCGTCGACGGGATCCTCTCCGAGCGCGACATCGTCCGCGCCCTCGGCACCACCGGCGTCGAATGCATGGCGCTGAAGGCCGAGGACCTGATGACCCGCACGGTCATCGCCTGCCACCCCGACGACACCGCGCATTCGGTGATGGAGCGGATGACCGAGGGCCGCTTCCGCCACATGCCGGTCGTCGAGCAGGGCCGCATGATCGGGGTGATCTCCATCGGCGACGTGGTCAAGGCCCGGCTCGCCGAGATCGAGAGCGAGAACACCGCCCTGACCGGGATGATCGCGAACTCCTGGTGACCGCCCGGGCCGGCGGCGCCGCCATGTCCTGCCCGGAAGCGGAGGCGCGCCCCCGCCGCCTCGCGCCCGTGGCGCAAAGCCTGCGGGAGACGAGATGCGCGTAGGGCTCTATCCGGGCACGTTCGACCCGGTCACGCTCGGCCATGCCGACATCATCCGGCGGGCCTGCAAGCTGGTCGACCGGCTGGTGATCGGCATCGCCATCAACCGCGACAAGGGGCCGCTCTTCACCCTCGACGAGCGGGTCGCCATGGTCGAGGAGCATGCCGGCCCGCTCGGCCGCGCCGGCGGGGTCGAGATCGTGGCGCATCCCTTCGAGAACCTGCTGATCCACTGCGCCGAGGACGTGGGCGCGACGGTGATCATCCGCGGCCTGCGCGCCGTCTCGGACTTCGAGTACGAGTTCCAGATGGTCGGCATGAACCGCGCGATGAACGACACGGTCGAGACGGTGTTCCTCATGGCCGACGCCCACCACCAGGCCATCGCCTCGCGCCTCGTCAAGGAGATCGCCCGGCTCGGCGGCGACGTGAGCACCTTCGTGCCCCCGAAGATCGCCGCCCTGCTCGCGGAGAAGCTCGGCAAGCCCCTCCGCCAGCGGACCCCGGTCGCCGTCTGACCCCGCGGCCTCGGACGCCCGCCCGCGGGGACGCCCCCCGGCCCTGCCCCGGCGGTCGCCCGCGGGGCAAGGCAGGCGCCGACGGCAAGGGCGCGCTACACGACTCTTGCCTTGTCCCACAGGGGGCCGGGCGTCCTCACGGCCAATCGCCCGCGAGGCTGTCGGGCGAGCTCGATCAGATACGAACGGGCCACATCTCGACCATGTTTATTTGCGCGTGACTTAACGACTACCGGCTGGCGCCCTTCGACTCACTTGAGGCTTGCGCCCTTCCTGCCCCGACCGCTCCGCGTCGAGCAGGTTGACATGCGCATGTCACCCTGCGGGAGCCGTCGCGGGGCGAGACGTCGCCGCTGGACGGACCCTTGCCGCCGCCGCCGTCGTGCAGCGGGGGTCGAGGGTTGCAATTCCCTCAGCCCGCCGGCCGGCGCGCGCCGAAGATCGCGGAGCCGACCCGGACATGGGTCGCGCCGTGGGCGATGGCGACCTCGAAGTCGTCGCTCATCCCCATGGAGAGCCCGGCGAGGCCGTTCCGGCGCGCCATCTCCGCCAGCCGGGCGAAATGCGGGGCCGGGTCGTCGTCGACCGGCGGGATGCACATCAGCCCGAAGACCGGCAGGTCCCAGATCCCGCGGCAGCGCGCGAGGAAGCCGTCGAGCGCCCCCTCGGCGACGCCGGCCTTCTGCGGCTCGTCGCCGACGTTGACCTGCGCGAACAGGAGCGGACAGCTTCCCCGCGCCTGCACGGCGCGCGCGAGCTTCGTCGCCAGGCCGTCGCGGTCGAGGCTGTGGATGGCGTCGAAGAGATCGAGCGCCCGCGCCAGCTTGTTGGTCTGGAGCGGCCCGACCAGATGAAGCTCCAGCCCCGGCAGCGCCCCGCGCCGCGCCGCCCAGCGCCCCTCGGCCTCCTGCACCCGGTTCTCGCCGAAGACCCGGGCGCCCTCGGCGATCGCCGCCGCCACCCGCTCCTCCGGCTGCTCCTTCGACACCGCGACGAGCGTCACCGCCGCGCGCGGCCGGCCGGCGGCGGCGCAGGCGGCCGCGAGCCGCGCCTCGATGGCGGCGAGCGTCACCTCAGAACGCCATGCTGATGCCGAAGTCGGCGAGCGTCGTCGCCTCGACCTCCGGCGCGAACTGCGCGTCCTCGGGCGCGCCCACGGCGTCGGCGCCATAGCTGCGCGCCACGCCCATGTTCACCGTCGCGCCGCCGCCGAGGTCGTACTGCACCGACATCCCGTAGCTGTCCCGGCCGTCGAGCGCCTCGCCGAACAGCGCGTTGCCGTCGACCACCGCGGAGTAATAGGCGTAGACCGACCAGGCCTCGTGCGCAAAGCCTGCCCCGCCGGTCAGGACGTCGAGCTCGCCGAGGTCGCCCGCGCTGATCGCCGCAAAGCCGATCCCGGCCTGGAACGCGCCGAACGTGCCGCGCAGGCTCGCGGACCACTCCTCGCCGTCGGGCACGTCGACCTCGCCGTAGTAGCCGATCTCGCCCTCGAAGCCGCTGAAATCGTAGTAGCCGGCCCCGAAGGTGACCGAGCCGTCGCCCAGCTCCAGCGTGTAGCCGGCGCCGACGCCGACGGCGTCGAGGTCGCGGTCGGTGGAGACCGAGAGGCCGAAGCCGGCGATGTCGTAGTCGTAGCGCACCGTCGGCCGGACGTCGGGGTCGGCGAGGAACTGCAGCTCGTCGTTGTCGGTGCCGCCGCCGTTCGACAGGAAGGGCAGCTCGTTGAAGTCGCCGAGCCCGGTCAGGGTGACGTTGCGGATCGGGTCGCCGACGCGCTGGTAGTCGGCGCCGTCGACGTCGCCATAGGTCAGCGTGCCCCAGGCGCCGGCGACGAAGGCGCTGCCGGCGGTCTGGCCGCTGGCCGCCGTGGGGCCCGTCCCGCCCGAGGGAGCGTTGTCGGCGCGGATGGAGGCGCCGAAGGTGATGCCGCTGTCGCTCTCGCCGACGCCGGTGAAGACGAAGCGCACCCGGCTCAGGGCGCGCAGCTCGTCGTCGGGCGCGCCGAGGCGGGTGTCGACGGCGACGGGCGCGCCGCCCCGGTCGACCGTCTCGGTGCGGGTGGGCTCGAGCCACGGGTCGCCGTTGTTGAGGACGCCGTAGCCGATGCCGAGCCGCGCGGTGCCGCTGAGCGTGACCTCCGCGGAAGCGGTCGCCGCCGGCAGGACGGCCGTGGAGAGGAGAAGGACGAGACGCCGCATTGATTGCCCTCCGGCTTGTGCCGGGGCCCGCGCGCCCGTCGGACCAGGCGGGCACGAGGCGACCGGACTGGGGACGATGCTGTCGCCTTAAAGAAAAAGGCGGGCAATGCCCGCCTTTTCCCTGCATTCGATCCGGACTGGATCAGAACGCCATCTTGATGCCGAAGTCGGCGACGGTGGCGTCCTCGACTTCCGGAGCATAGTAGTTCGCGAGGTCGTCGCGATCGCCGATCTGGGCGCGGCCGTAGGTCTGGGCGACGCCCATGTTGACCGAGGCGCCGCCGCCGAGGTCGTACTGCACCGACGCGCCGTAGCTGTCGTTGCCGTCATAGTACTCGAACGAGCCGTTGCCGGTCAGGACGTTGGCGTAGTAGGCGTTGATCGTCCACGCGTCCCAGGTGTAGCCGAGGCCGCCGATGATCACGTCGAGGTCGCCCGACACGAGGTCGTTGTCGCTGTCCATGCTGGAGGCGGTGTAGACGATGCCCCCCGAGAAGCCGCCGAACGTGCCGGTCGCGCCGACCGACCACTGCTCGCCGCCCTTCACGTCGACCAGACCCGGGATGCCCGTGACGGTGGTCGTGAACTCCTGGAAGTCGTAGTAGCCGACGCCGCCGGTGACCGAGCCCTCGTCGAACTCGTAGGTGTAGCTCGCGCCGACGCCCACGTCGTTCAGGGAGCGGTTGGTCGAGGCCGAAACCTGCACGCCCATGAAGTTGTAGTCGTAACGAACCGTCGGACGAGTCTCGGGGTTGTTGGCGAACTGGATCGAGTCGTCGCCGAAGCCGCCGCCGTTCGAGAAGTACGGGGTCTCGTTGAGGTCGCCGAGGCCGGTCAGCGCGACGTTGCCGATCGCGTCGCCGACGTTCTGCTCGTCCGCGCCGTTCGTGTCGCCGTAGGTCAGCGTGCCCCAGGAGCCGGACACGAAGACCTCGCCCGCCGTCTGGCCGGTGGCCGCCGAGGCGTCCGTGCCGCCCGAAGAGGCGTTGTCGGCGCGGATCGTGGCGCCGAAGGTGATGCCCGAATCCGACTCGCCGGTCATGGTGACGCCGAAGCGGATACGCGACACGGCGCGAAGGTCCTCGGTGCCCTCGTAGCGGTCGATGATCGTGACGCCGTCGGCGTTCGTGCCCTCGACAGCCTCGAGATCGACGCCGCCCTCGTTGTTGATGTTGTAGCCGATACCAAGCCGGGCGCTGCCGAACAGCGCGATCTCGGCCGACGCCGCGCCGCCGACCGCAAGAGCGGCGAGAGCGGACGACGCGAACAGAATCTTTTTCATCGCTTTCCTCGGTTTTTTAGTTCAAGGCCATCTCGAAATCCGGCTGCCCGGACCAGATGGATGTTGTCATCACTCAGGGGGCCGGTCAGGGTCAAGCGAATGGCGGAAGGCGGGACGCTTGTGTCACGGAATGATGCAGGAGCGCCACACTGCCCCCGCCGGGCCCCCTGCGAGCCCCCGTCGCCCGAGGGCAATCGCCTGAAGGCTTGAGGTTGGTCCCGGGAGATGGACGAAGCGACCTTGTGCTCCGAGGTCGCTTCTTGCGCGCGCAAGCGCCCGCGGGGCGCCCGACAGGCGGGGCGGAGGAAGAAGAGGGCGAGGGCGGGCGCGCCCGCCGCGCGGGCCTTCGACCGGATCGCCAGCCTCGCCGCCGCTGGGGACTTGCCGCCGCCCCGCGCAGGCTTTACGAGACCCCGAGGCGAAAACGGGACGGCGAACCGCGCGTGGCCCTTAGAGATCGGTTCTTCGCGATGGCGGCCGCGCTGGCGGCGCTCGCCGCCTGCACAGGCGGCGATCCGGAGCAGCGCGCGGCGCAGGCCGACGCGAACGCGGCGCGGGCGCGCGAGCAGACCATGCAGAACGCCATGGGCAACCGCAGCCCCAACCAGTACGACCCCGCGCTCGGCACCGGCGGCATCCTCGACCTGTTCGGCCCCGGCCGCGGCGAGCCGGCGCGGCAGATCGGGGTGAACAAGTACCTCTGGACCGCCTCGCTCGACGTGCTGTCGTTCCTGCCGCTCGACGGCGCGGACCCGTTCTCCGGCGTCATCGTCACCGACTGGGGCCGCGTCGCGGGCGACCCGACCCCGTTCCGCGTGACCGTGCTGATCTCCGAGGCCGCGCTCGACGCCCGCTCGCTGCGCGTCGCCGCCTTCCGCCAGGCCGGCGGCCGGCCCGTCCCCGTCTCCGCCGCCGACAACCGCCGGCTGGAGGACGCCATCCTCACCCGGGCCCGCCAGCTGCGCATCGCCTCGTCAGAGCGCCGCTGAGGCCATGTCGCGCTACGACCCCCGCGCCGTCGAGGCGAAGTGGCAGGCCGTCTGGGACGCGGCGCAGGCCTTCCGCGCCGAGCACGACCCCGTCCGGCCGAAATACTACGTGCTGGAGATGTTCCCCTATCCCTCGGGGCGCATCCACATGGGCCACGTGCGCAACTACACCATGGGCGACGTCGTCGCCCGCCACCGCCGCGCGCAGGGCTTCAACGTGCTGCACCCGATGGGCTGGGACGCCTTCGGGATGCCCGCCGAGAACGCCGCCATCGAGCGCGGCGTCCATCCCGGCGCCTGGACCTGGCAGAACATCGACCAGATGCGCGCCCAGATGAAGCCCTTCGGCTTCTCGATCGACTGGTCCCGCGAGTTCGCCACCTGCGACCCGGAATACTACGGCCAGCAGCAGCGGCTGTTCCTCGACATGCTCGACGCCGACCTCGTCGCCCGCAAGGCCGCCGTGGTGAACTGGGACCCGGTCGACATGACCGTCCTCGCCAATGAGCAGGTCATCGACGGCCGCGGCTGGCGCTCCGGCGCGCCCGTGGAGCGCCGCGAGCTCGTCCAGTGGTTCTTCCGCATCTCCGACTTCTCCGACGAGCTCCTCGCCGCCCTCGACGGCCTCGACGCCTGGCCGGAGAAGGTCCGGCTGATGCAGAAGAACTGGATCGGCAGGAGCCGCGGCCTGCAATTCCGCTTCGACACGCTCGGCGCCCCCGCCGGCTTCGAGACGCTCGAGGTCTTCACCACCCGCCCCGACACCATCTTCGGCGCGTCCTTCGCCGCCGTCTCGCCCGACCACCCGCTCGCCCGCGCGCTGGAGGCGAGCTCGCCGGAGATCGCCGCCTTCAACGCCGAGTGCCGCCGCGCCGGCACCTCCGAGGAGGCGATCGAGACCGCCGAGAAGCGCGGGATCGCCACCCCGGTCGGCGTCGTCCACCCCTTCGACCCGGAGATCGTGCTCCCGGTCTACGTCGCGAACTTCGTCCTGATGGACTACGGCACGGGCGCGATCTTCGGCTGCCCCGCCCACGACCAGCGCGACCTCGACTTCGCCCGCAAGTACGGCCTGGCCGTCCCCACCGTGGTCAGCCCCTCGGGCCCCGACTTCGCCGTCGGCGACGAGGCCTTCACCGACGCGGGGCGCCTCGTGAACTCCCGCTTCCTCGACGGCATGGAGGTCGAGGCGGCCAAGGCCGAGGTGATCGCCCGCGCCGAGGCCGGGGGCTGGGGCGAGGGCGTCACCCGCTTCCGCCTGCGCGACTGGGGCGTCAGCCGCCAGCGCTACTGGGGCTGCCCGATCCCGGTGATCCACTGCCCCGCCTGCGGCGTCGTCCCCGAGAGGCGCGAGAACCTCCCCGTGCGCCTCCCCGACGACGTGACCTTCGACGGCCACGGCAACCCGCTGGAGCGCCACCCGACCTGGGCGCAGACGACCTGCCCGTCCTGCGGCGGCCCCGCCCGCCGCGAGACGGACACGATGGACACCTTCGTCGATTCGTCCTGGTACTTCGCCCGCTTCACCGCGCCCCGCGCCGCGACGCCGACGGTGATGGCCGAGGCGGAGTACTGGATGAACGTCGACCAGTACATCGGCGGCGTCGAGCACGCGATCCTGCACCTGCTCTACTCGCGCTTCTTCGCCCGCGCGATGGCGATCACCGGCCACCTGCCGCGGAAGGCCATCGAGCCCTTCGACGCGCTGTTCACGCAAGGCATGGTCACCCACGAGACCTACGCCACCGCCGGCGCCGACGGCCGCCCGGTCTGGCGCGAGCCGGCGGAGGTGGTCCGCGACGACGCCGGCGCCCGCCTCGCCGACGGCACGCCGGTCGAGATCGGCCCCTCGACCAAGATGTCGAAGTCGAAGAAGAACGTCGTCGACCCCGACGAGATCGTCGCGAAATACGGCGCCGACGCCGCGCGCTGGTTCGTGATGTCCGACAGCCCGCCCGAGCGCGACGTCGAATGGACCGCCGCCGGCGCCGAGGCGGCCGCCCGCCACCTCGCCCGCGTCTGGCGGCTCGCCGAGGCGCTGCCGGCCGAGGCCCCCCGCGCGGTCCCCGCCGCCCCCGGCCCGGAGGCGCTGGCGCTGCTCCGCGCCGCGCATCGCTGCATCCGCGACGTCTCCGAGGGCATCGAGGCCTTCGCCTTCAACCGCGCCATCGCCAAGCTCTACGAGTTCGCCAACGTCCTCGGCCGCGCGACGGGCGACGCCCCCGACCTCCTCGCCGCCCGCCGCTTCGGCGTGGCGACGCTGGCCCAGCTCATGGCCCCGATGACCCCGCACCTCGCGGAGGAGATGTGGTCGCTGCTCGGCGGCGCGGGCCTCGTCGTCGCCGCGCCCTGGCCGGAGGCCGACCCGGCGATGCTCGTCGCCGACGAGGTGATCCTGCCGGTGCAGGTCAACGGCAAGCGCCGCGCCGAGATCCGCGCCCCCGCCGGGCTCGACGCCGCCGCGGTCGAGGCGCTTGTCCTCGCCGACCCCGCCGTGCAGCGGGCGCTGGCCGGCGCGAGCCCGCGCAAGCTCATCGTCGTCCCCGACCGGATCGTGAATGTGGTCGTCTGAGCGACCTGCCTCCCACGCAGGCCACGTCGGTCCGAACCTTCCGGGGAAGGTGAGCGCGAGATGAACCGCTTTGAACCGCGCCGTCTCTTCAACGCCTTGAGCGCTCCTGCACGTGCGCAGGCCCGCGCGGCGGCCGCTCTCGCCGCGCTCGCCCTCGTGGCGGCCTGCGGCTTCGAGCCGCTCTACGCCCCCGCCGGCCCCGCCGCCGCGTCCGCGGGGCGGGTCGAGGTCGGGGTGATCGACGGCATCGCCGGCTTCGCCATGCGCGAGCGGCTTGTCGCCCGGCTCGGCGAGCCGGCCGGCGTCACCCACCGCCTCGACGTCGACCTCGCCTTCGAGAAGAGCGGCGTCGCCATCACCGAGAAGGACGTCACCTCGCGCTTCGACGTCACCGGCACGGCCGAGTGGAAGCTGGCCTCGCTCTCCGGCGGCGGCGCGGCGCTCTCCGGGACCGAGACCGCCGTCACCGGCTACAGCGCGCCCACCTCCGAGACCTCCTCGGCCTTCGCGATCCTGTCGGCGCAGCGCGACGCCGAGAAGCGGCTGGCCGAGACGCTGGCCGACCGGGTGGCTCAGCGCGTCGCCGTGGCGGCCGACGACTGGGCCGCGGCGAAAGCGGCGACCCCGGCCGCCGCCCGCCCGGCGCCGTGAAGCTCTCCACCCAGGAGGCCGCGCGCTTCCTCGCGCGCCCGGACCCGGCCGTCGCGGCGGCGCTCCTCCACGGACCCGACGCCATGCGCACCGCGCTCCGCCGGCAGGAGCTCGTGCTCGCGCTGATCGGCCCGGAGGGAGCGGCCGAGATGCGTCTCACCCGCCTCCCCGCCGCCGAGCTGCGTCGCGACCCCGCCGCCGTGCAGGACGCGATGCGCGCCACGGGCTTCTTCCCCGGCCCGCGCGCCGTGCTGGTCGAGGACGCCACCGAGACGGCCGCCGCAGCGCTGCTCGCCGCCGTCGACGACTGGCGCGCCGGCGACGCGACGCTTGTCGTCGCCGCCGGCGAGCTCAAGCCGGCGAACGCGCTCCGCAAGGGCTTCGAGGCGGCGAGGCGCGCCGTCGCCATCGCCATCCACGCCGACCCGCCCGGCCGCGCCGAGATCGAGGCGGCGCTGGCGCGCGCCGGCCTGCCCCGCCCCGAGCGCGAGGCCTTCGCCGACCTCGAGGCGCTGGCGCAGGTCCTCGACCCCGGCGATTTCGCGCAGACGCTGGAGAAGCTCGCGCTCTACAAGCTCGGCGACCCGACCCCGCCGACCTGCGCCGACCTCGAGGCGGTCGCCCCTGCCCCCCCCGAGGCCGAGATCGAGGAGATCCTCCACCTCGCCGCCGACGGCCGCGCCGACGCGCTGGCGCGCGCCATGGCGAGCCTCGCCGGCGGCTCCTCGGCGGCGACCGGCCTCGTCATCGCCGCCGGCCGGCATTTCCGCGCGCTCCACGCCGCCGCCTGCGCCGCCGACGACCCGGAGGCGGCGCTGGCCCGCGCCCGGCCGCCGGTGTTCGGGCCGCGCCGCTCGCGCATGGCCGCGCAGGTCCGCCGCCTCGGCCGCCAGCGGCTCGAGGAGGCGCTGGCGCTCATCACCGACGCCGACCTGACGCTGCGCTCCAGCAAGCCCGCCCCCGGCCTCGCCCTCGCCGAGCGCCTCCTCGTCCGCATCGCGTCGATGCGCCGGGACTAGGCATCGAGGCTCGCGCGGTCCGGCGGCCTTGGTGTCGTGCAGTGTGGACATCCACGCACACTGCACGACAGTGGAGCGGAAGCCCGGCCGGAAACAGGTCGCGACGGGGACGACAGACGGATTTGACCCGTGGCAAATCCGTCCGCGATCGCCCCTGCGGGGGGCGAGCGCGATTCCGCGCTCGCCGGGGCGATCACGGACGGATGGCGCGCTACGGAGAAATCTTCACCCCTCACGGCTTCCGCGCGCAACCGCGCTCCAGCCGTCGGCGCGGCGAAAGCAATGCTTTCGCTTGTCGCGCCGGGCCTCGCGGGCAAGCCCGCTTCGGTCGGTCGGCGCGCGCGCCGCGGATCCAGCAGGCAGGTGTCGTGCAGTGTGGGCATCCACGGCTCAAGAAGAACCCACCCACGTAGAATCAATGACTTATCGAATATTCACGCGTGAACACGGCTCATTCCAGCAGGGGGCTGCGCCTCGCGGTGAAGGGCTGGAGACGGTCGTAGGCGTGGCCGAGGCGGAGGACGGCGAGGTCGGCGCGGGGCGGGCCGATCAGCTGGAGGCCGATGGGCAGGCCGGCGGGGCCGAAGCCGGCGGGGACGGCGAGCGCCGGGCCGCCGGTCATGCTGGCGACGATCATCCCCTCCATCCAGCGCAGGTAGCTGTCCATCTCCCGCCCGGCGATCGCCTGCGGCCAGTCCTGCCCGAGCTCGAAGGGAAAGAGCTGCGCCGTGGGGATGGCGAGGAAGTCGAACCGGCCGTGCAGGCGCAGCGCCTCGCCGAGCCAGGCCGAGCGGGTCGCCGAGGCGCGGAACACCGCCGGGGCGGAGAGGGCGCGGCCGCGCTCGACCTCCCAGACCGCCGCGGGCTTCAAGAGCGCCCGGCTCGCGGGAGCGTCGTAGTGGGGGCCGAGCGCGCCGGCGACGAGGAAGGAGCGCAGCGTCGTCCAGGCCTCGAAGAGCGCGTCGAGGTCGAAGTCCGGCAGGACCGGCTCGACCTCCACCCCGAGGTCGGCGAAGAGCCGCAGCGCCGCCTCGCAGGTCGCGATCACCCCGGGCTCCATCGCCAGCCGGCCGCCGAGGTCGCCGAGCCAGCCGATGCGGAGTCCTGCGGTCGGGGCGTCGAGGGAGCCGGCGAACGCCGCGCCGTCGCCGTCGAGCGACAGCGGCGCGCGCGGGTCCCAGCCCGCCAGCGTCGCGAGGAGCGCCGCGAGGTCGGCGACGTCGCGGCCCATCGGCCCGTCGGTCGAGAGCTGCTGGAGCCAGATCTCCGGCCCCGGCCCGGCCGGAATCCGCCCCGGCGTCGGCCGGAAGCCGTAGACGCCGTTCCAGCCGGCGGGGTTCCGGAGCGAGCCCATCATGTCGCTGCCGTCGGCCACCGGCAGCATCCCCAGCGCCAGCGCCACCGCCGCGCCGCCGCTGCTGCCGCCGGCGCTGCGGGTCTGGTCCCAGGCGTTGAGGGTGGGCCCGTAGACCGGGTTGTAGGTGTGCGAGCCGAGGCCGAACTCCGGGACGTTGGTCTTGCCGATCAGGATCGCGCCGGCCCCGCGCAGCCGCTCGACGAGGATCGAGTCGGCCGGCGCCGGCTTGCCGGCGAGGATCGGCGAGCCCATCGCGGTGACGATGTCGGCCGTCGCCGTCAGGTCCTTCGGGGCCTGCGGCAGCCCGTGCAGCCAGCCGCGCGACCGGCCGGCGGCGAGTTCGGCGTCGGCCTCCGCCGCCTCGGCCATCGCCGCCTCGCGGGGCTTCATCGCCACGATGGCGTTCACCACCGGGTTCAGCCGCTCGATCCGGTCGAGGAAGGCCGCCATCGCCTCGGCGCAGGAGACCTCGCGGGCGTGGATGGCGCGGGAGAGCTCCCGCGCGGTCCAGTCGGCGATCCCGCCGGAGGGAAGCGGCCTGTTCATCGCGCGACCCTAGCACGGGGGGCGGCGGCGCCGGCAAGCCCCCGTCGTCCCGCGTTGCTTCGGCGGCCGCGGCGGGCGATATGGCCGGGCCATGCCCGAATCTCCCGCTCCCTCCGCGGCCGCCCCGGCGGCCCGCCCCTCGCGGCCGCTCAAGGCCTTCGCCTGGATGCTCGGGGCCATCGCCTCCTTCGCCGCGATGGCGGTGGCGGGGCGCGAGATCCAGGTGGAGATGAACACCTTCGAGCTGATGCTCTACCGCTCGGCCATCGGCTTCGCGGTGATCGCGGCGATCGTGCTCGCCTCGCGGCGGCCGGGGGAGATCGTCGCCACCCGCCACCCCTGGCTGCACGTCCGCCGCAACGCGGCGCACTACCTCGGGCAGAACCTGTGGTTCTACGCGGTGACGCTGGTGCCGCTCGGGCAGCTCGCGGCGCTCGAGTTCACCAACCCGATCTGGGTGGTCCTGCTCGCGCCGTTCTTCCTCGCCGAGACGATGACCCCTGCCCGGCTGGTCGCCGCGGCGCTCGGCTTCGCCGGGGTGCTGATCGTCGCCCAGCCGGGCGCCGGACCGTTCGGGAGCGGGCAGGCGGCGGCGCTGGGGGCCGGGCTCGCCTTCGCGTTCAACACGATCTACACCCGCCGGATCATGGCCTTCGACCCGGTGCTGTGCGTCCTCTTCTGGATGACGCTGTCGCAGGGCCTCGCGAGCCTCGTGCTGTCGCTGCCCGGCGGGGTGCCGGTTCCCTCGGCGGCGGTCGCGCCCTGGCTGGCCGTGGTCGGGCTGACCGGCCTGACCGCGCACTACTGCCTGACCTCGGCGCTCGCCAACGCCCCGGCGAGCGTGGTCGCGCCGATGGAGTTCCTGCGCCTGCCGGTCGTCGCGACGCTGGGGATGATCGTCTATCACGAGCCGCTGCGGCTCTCGGTCTTCGTCGGGGCGGCGGTCATCGTCGTGGGGAACCTCGTCGGCATCCGCGCCGCCCGGCGCGGGGCGGCCTGAACCGGGCCCGACCCCGCAACTTCGCATACGCGCGAAGGGGTGGTGCGTCGCGTCGCGCCCCGTAGTCGCGGAGGCGCAGCTTGCCGTCGGCAGGGGAATTCGCGGGCGCGGGGCCTTTCGCTACGGCGGCCCGCGTGATAGGCGGGCCGGCAAAACGGCCTGTCGTGTACCGAGGAGACACGTGATGAACATCGACAAGATCCCTGCCGGCAAGAACCCGCCGCATGACGTCAACGTGGTGATCGAGATCACCGGCGGGGCCGCCGGCGGCGCGCCGGTGAAGTACGAGCTCGACAAGGAGAGCGGCGCCGTCTTCGTCGACCGCGTCGTCAACACGCCGATGTTCTACCCGTGCAACTACGGCTTCGTGCCGAACACGCTGCACGCCGACGGCGACCCGACCGACGTGCTCGTGCTGTGCGACTTCCCGCTGCAGCCGGGCGTGGTGATCCGCTGCCGCCCGGTCGGCGTCCTGAAGATGGAGGACGACGGCGGCATGGACGACAAGCTGATCGCCGTGCCCGTCGAGAAGGTCGATCCGTTCCAGGCCCATATCCAGGACCTCGAGGACGTGGCCCCGAAGACCCGCGAGCGGATCAAGCACTTCTTCGAGCACTACAAGGATCTCGAGGCGGGCAAGTGGGTGAAGGTCATCGGCTGGGGCGACAAGGCCGAGGCGATCTCGATCCTCGAGGCCTCGCTCGAAGCGGTGAAGAAGGGCTGACCTGACCGCCGCCCCGACCTAGGAGCGGCGGACGCTTTCCAGATCCCTGGGCGCCGCAGGAAGCCTGCTTGACAGATTCCCTGAAGGGCGTCCGATTCATAGTATCGGCGCCGAGGTAGAGCTGCGGGGGATCCGATGGCTACAGGACATGAAGTGGTGCTGGCTCCACGCAAGTGGTCCAGCGTCTTTTTGAGAATCGCGATCGCCGCGGCGCTTGTGGTGGCGGCCAAGTTTATCGAGAGCCCGCTGTTCAGCGCAATTCTGCTAGTCTGCGGGCTATATTTAGGCGCCGTCGCAGTCTACAAACCGACGGTCAGAAGAACTCAAGGACAAGATTTGTGAGGCCGACTTAACGGTTTCCTCGGCGCATAGAGACGGCGGCGGCGGGAGGACGCGACGTCCCAGCCGGATCGTTCCATGAACGCCGACAAGATACCCCCCCGGACTCGCCAACGCCGCAACGTCGGCGGCTACGCGAAAGGGACCCGGTCGGTTCCCGGGGCTCCGGACGGGACGGCGCAGCTGTGGCCGATCTGCCACCCGCGCGCTGTGGCGATCACTCGTTCTTCGATCTTTTTCAACAACATGCGGCGGCTGGGCCTGTAGAGCCCGCGCTTGCACGCTGGTTGACGTTCGGTAAGGACTTGCCGGAACGCGACCGATTCCCGCACTATTATTTCAAGAAGTCCCCAGGACGAGACATCGGAGGAAACGATGAGCGCACCCGTCTTGCGCCACGGCGCCGTATTGCTTGCCTGCGGCTGCGCCCTTCCGGCGACCGCCTTCGCCGCCGCGCTGGAGCGCGCCGTGCCGGCCACCGTGCGAATCCTCTACGAGGACGGCACCTACGGCGAGATCGGCGCCGTCTACACGCACCCCGATCTGGAGGGCAAGAACGGCGTCCTGCCCCCGAGCCTTGGCGGTCGCCCCCTCTCCGGCAACACCGGCAACCTCCTGCGCAGCGACTGGAAGTTCTCCGGCGCGCTCAAGGGCGACATCAACGAGCAGCTGTCGTGGATCGTGCTGATCGACCAGCCCTATGTCGCCAACACCTATTACTCGCGGGGGAGCTTCCCCACGACGTTCAACTACGGCGGCACCGACGCCGATCTCGACACCTGGCAGATCTCGACGGGGCTCGCGTTCGACGCGACGGACCGGATCAAGATCTACGGCGGCGTGCGGGCGCAGCGGCTGGAGGCCAATGCCGCCATTCCGTTCCTGTCCGGCTACAGCATCGACGCCGACGCCGAATGGGGCTGGGGCGGGTTCGTGGGCGCCGCCTATGCCCGGCCGGAGATCGGGCTCCGCGTCGCGCTGACCTATGCGTCGAAGATCAGCTACGATCTCTCGACGACGGAGCGGTCGGACTTGTTCGGGCGGGAGCGCGACACGACCAGCGTGGACACGCCGCAGGCGGTGACGCTGGAGGCGCAGACCGGGGTGAACGAGAAGACGCTGGTCTTCGGCTCGATCCGCTGGGTGGACTGGTCGGAGTTCGCCATCGCGCCGCAGATGTACGGCGACATCACCGCGCTGGCGTTGCAGGAGCGGCGGGCGCTTGTCGACTACGAGAAGGACTGGTGGACCTACAACATCGGCGTGGCGCGGCAGCTGACCGACGATCTCGCGGGCACGTTCTCGTTCACCTACGAGCCGCAGGTGGACGAGGTGATGACGACGCTCGGGCCGGTGGACGGGCGCACCACCTTCGGGGCGGGGCTGAGCTACGACGTGGGCAAGGTCAACATCGCGGGGGGCGTCAGCTACGGCTGGCTCGGGGACGCGACCAACCTGCTCGACACCAAGTTCCGCGACGGCACGATCCTCGCGCTGGGGCTGCGGGTCGGCTACAGCTTCTGAGGCGGCCGCGCCGGCCCTGGCGGACCGGCGCGGGGACGCAAGGCTACAGCACGAAGTCGGTGACGTTGTACATCGCGGCGGTCGTCGCGCCGTCGGCGATGCGGATCGCCATCTCGGGCGCGTTGTCGCCATCGACGTTGGCGTAGACCACGGTCTCGCCGCCCTCGTTGCGGAGCCAGATCGAGCCGGCCGCGGTCGCCGGGGGGTTCGGCGCCTGGATCCAGCCGAGGAAGGCGAAGGCCTGGTTGCCGGGGGCGGCGGCGAGTTGGTTGGCGTCGATCGTCGCGAGGTTGATGGTGTCGCCGGCCGCGCCGCCCGGGCCGTCGAAGCCCATGATGACGTCGCGCGCCGCCGCCGCCGGGCCGCTGTCGGTCACGAGGTCGAAGTCGAAGACGTCCCCTCCGGCGTCGCCGCTCATCGTGTCCGCGCCGCCGCCGCCGCGGATGACGTCCACGCCGCCGAGGCCGAGCAGGATGTTCGCGGCGCCGTTGCCGGTGATGACGTTGCCGAGCGCGTTGCCGGTGCCGTTGATCGGGGCGGCGCCGGTCAGCGTCAGGTTCTCGATCGTGGCGCCGAGGCCGTAGCTGATCGAGCTGCGCACCGTATCGACGCCGCCGGCGTCGATCACCACGTCGCCGGCGTCGTCGACGACGTAGCTGTCGTTGCCCGTCCCGCCGTTCATGACGTCGCCGCCGGTCCCGCCGTCGAGGAAGTCGTTGCCGAGCCCGGCGCTCAGGTTGTCCGCCCCGGCGAGGCCGAAGAGCGAGTTGTTGCCGCCGTTGCCGATCATGACGTTGGCGCGGGCGTTGCCGGTGCCGCTGATCGGATTGGCTCCGGTCAGCGTCAGGTTCTCCATGTTGGCGCTGAGCGTGTGGGTGACGCTCGCCTCGACGCGGTCGATCCCGCCGCCGAAGAGCGCGATCGAGGATTCGCTCGCGCTGTCGCCGGCGTTGTCGACGATGTAGACGTCGTTGCCGGTGCCGCCGTCCATGTCGTCGGCGCCGGTCCCGCCGCTCAGCCGGTCGGCGCCCGAGCTGCCGTTCAGCTCGTCGTCCCCGGCCTCGCCGTAGAGCGCGTCATCGCCGGAGGAGCCGTTGAGGAGGTCGTCGCCGTCGCCGCCATAGGCGGTGTCGTCGCCCGCGCCCATGTTCAGCGTGTCGGCGCCGCCGCCGGCCTTGAAGGTGTCGTCGAAGGCGCTGCCGGTCATGGTGTCGTCGAGCGCGAGGACCTCGTTGAAGAAGTTCTGCGCCGTCGAGGTGATCACCGACATGCGGGCGTTGGCGAAGGGCGCGCCGAAGGCGTTCGGCCGGGTGATGCCCGAGATGACGACGTCGGGGGCCGCGAAGTTGTTGTTGGAGAGGTCGACCTCGATCAGCGTGGCGAGGCCCGAGGTCGCCGGGTTGCCGGCGGTGTTTATCCCGGTCCCGGTCACCTGCACGTCGTCGCCGCCGGTGGTCAGGTAGGAATAGTCGGTGGCGCCGATGTTGTTCCCGCCGGGGTCGCGGCCGGCGAAGGTGAACTGGTTGCTGGCGAGGGTGATGAAGACGGCCTCGGTGGCCGCGGACGCGTTCACGATGGTCATGGCGTTTGCCTCACTGGTTACGAACAGGCACTCGGCAGGCGTCGCGTCGTCGCGGGGCGGTCCCCCGTCTATGCTCTCTCCCGTCGTTCGAGGCCGAGCCGGACCGGGCGCGTGCGGCCGTCCGGGTAGTGGCGCTTGGCGTAGAGGCGGCGCACGCCCGGCAGGGCGGCCGCCATGTGCTCGACGAGCGCGCGCGAGACCTCGGGCGCGTCTGCCTGCCAGAAGTTGAGGACGAGGCAGTCGCCCTGCCCCGCCGCCGCGTCGGCGAAGCCGCCGGCGCCGGCGAGCCAGGCCTCCGCCACCGGCTCGGCGACCAGCGCCCAGCCGGCGAAGCCGACCGTGGCAGCGCCGCGGAGCGCGAAGGCGTAGTGGCCGCGGTTCACCTGGCCGGCGAGCGCGCGGGCGATATGGCCGAAGGGCGCGCGGGCGAAGGCCGGGCGGGTCATCAGGTGCGCGCAGGCCCGCCCGAAGGCGGCGTCGGGGGCGAGGCCCGTCACGACGCGAAGCGCGTGCACATCCGCATGCCGTTGAAGCATGGTCCAGACGCCTTTGACTTGGGGCCGCCGCAGAATACGGCGAGATCTTAAAAATCAGCGCGCCAATAGCGCACGCCTAATACGATCAACGTAACCGAATCGGTCTTCGCAAGCAAGCCGCATGGCGCCCCATAGCGCCCGGGGTTGCGCCGGGCGCGGGGAGCCTCAGCCGCGGGCGCGTCGTCGGCGCAGCCCGAGCACCCCGCCCGACCCGAGCAGGCCCGTGGCGAGAAGGGCCAATGCGGGCGGGAGCGGGACGGGGGAGACGCGGATGCGGTCGACGTCGATGTCGAGCGACCGCTCCTCGTAGGGGCCTTCGTCCGGGTAGAAGGTGAAGTTCAGCCCGCGCTCCATCAGCTCGTCGGTGTCGTAGGCGGTCGCGAGGTCGACGACGGGCGTGCGCGCGGTCAGCCAGTTGAAGCCGTCGACCGCATAGGTTTTCCCCGAGGTCTTCCAGGATTGGGTGGAATAGATGTGGAACATCGACATGCCGCCCGTCACCGCGCCGTTGCTGAACGCGCCGATGTATTCGGGGACGTAGTCCACCCGGCGGTCGCCGAAGCGCAGATCGACGCCGAGGCCGGGCGAGGACTTGTCGTGCCCGTAGTTGATCCCGGGGCCGCCGTCGATCTGCCAGTCCGACCACTTGTAGCCGAGGTCGGTGTCGTAGACGACGGAGAGCCGGGTGCGCGTGCCGGTCGCGACCGGGGCGAAGAAATCCGCGCCGTCGAAGCCGCTCGTGGCGGAGACCGAGCCGGTCAGCGTCATCCGCATGACGGCGGCGCGCGCCGCGTCGCCCGGGGCGATGGAGAGGAGGACGAGCGCCCCCGCGAAAGCCGCCTGTCGTGAGAACATCGCCGGAGCCTCCTGCTCACCCTCGCCGGGGAGGGTAACCGCAACCGGGCCGCGTATCCACCTCGCGCGCAAGGGCGGCGCGGGGGAGGCTGATGCTTGCGCGCGGCCGGCCTGCGATGCTAGAGCCGGCCGAAAGCGACGCCGGGAGGGCCGGCGAAGGGGGGCCCGGGGCATGACGGATAGGCCGACGAGCATTGACCGCGAAGGGCTTCTCGCCTGCGCGCGGGGCGAGATGTTCGGCCCGGGCAATCCGCAATTGCCGATGCCGCCGATGCTGATGATGGACCGGGTCACCGAGATCTCCGCGGACGGCGGGCCGAGCGGCAAGGGCCACGTGGTGGCCGAGTTCGACATCGACCCGTCGCTGTGGTTCTTCGCCTGCCATTTCATCGGCGATCCGGTGATGCCGGGCTGCCTCGGGCTCGACGCGCTGTGGCAGCTGACCGGGTTCAACCTCGGCTGGCGCGGCATGCAGGGCCGCGGCCGGGCGCTCGGCGTCGGCGAGGTCAAGTTCACCGGCATGGTCACGCCGAAGGTGAAGCTCGTCGAGTACCGGGTGAACTTCACGCGCGTCATCGACCGCAAGCTCAAGCTCGGCATGGCCGACGGCGAGATGCGGGCCGACGGCGAGCTCATCTACACGACGACCGAGATGAAGGTCGGCCTGTTCCAGGAATAAGAGGGAGGCGCCCATGCGCCGTGTCGTCGTCACCGGCCTCGGCATCGTCTCGTCCATCGGCGACAACGCCGAGGAGGTCGCCGCCTCGCTGAAGGCGGGCCGCTCGGGGATCAGCTTCGCGCCGGACTACGCCGAGCACGGCTTCCGCAGCCAGGTCCATGGGCGCCCGAAGCTGGTGCCCGCCGAGCATATCGACAAGCGCCAGATGCGCTTCATGGGCGACGGCGCGGCGTTCAACTACATCGCCATGGAGCAGGCGATCGCGGACAGCGGCCTCGAGCCGTCGGACGTGTCGAACGAGCGGACGGGCCTCATCATGGGCTCCGGCGGTCCCTCGACGATGAACCTGTTCGAGGCGCACAAGATCACCGTGGAGAAGGGCAGCCCGAAGCGGATGGGGCCGTTCATGGTCACCCGCTGCATGTCCTCGACCAACTCTGCGACGCTGGCGACGCCATTCAAGATCAAGGGGGTGAATTACTCGATCACCTCGGCCTGCTCGACTTCCGCACATTGCATCGGCAACGGCGTGGAGCAGATCCAGTTCGGCAAGCAGGACATCGTCTTCGCCGGGGGGGGCGAGGAGCTCGACTGGACCTTGTCGTGCCTCTTCGACGCGATGGGGGCGATGAGCTCGAAGTACAACGACACGCCGCAGACGGCGAGCCGGGCCTACGACGCGACGCGGGACGGGTTCGTGATCGCCGGGGGCGGCGGCGTGGTGGTGCTGGAGGAGCTCGAGCACGCGCTGGCGCGGGGGGCGAAGATCTATGCCGAGGTGACGGGCTACGGCGCGACCTCGGACGGGTACGACATGGTGGCGCCGAGCGGCGAGGGCGGCGAGCGGTCGATGCGGCTGGCGCTGTCGACGCTCGGCAACCGCAAGGTCGGCTACATCAACAGCCACGGCACCTCGACGCCGGTGGGCGACATCGCCGAGGTCGAGGCGATCCGGCGGGTGTTCGGTGAAGAGCACATGCCGAAGATCAGCTCGACCAAGAGCCTGACCGGCCATTCTCTTGGGGCGACGGGCGTGCAGGAGGCGATCTATTGCCTCCTGATGCTGCGGGACGACTTCGTGACCGCCTCGGCCAACATCACCGAGCTCGACCCGGCGTTGCGGCCGGGCGAGATCGTGACGGAGCGGATCGACAATGCCGGGCTCGACACGGTGATCTCGAACTCGTTCGGGTTCGGCGGCACCAACGCGACGCTCGCCATGAGCCGTTTCCATGGGTAGCGCCGGTCTGATGACTGGCAAGCGGGGACTCGTGCTCGGGGTCGCGAACGACCATTCCATCGCCTGGGGCATCGCCCGCGCGCTCGCCGCGCAGGGGGCGGAGATGGCGTTCACCTACCAGGGCGAGGGCTTCGGGCGGCGGGTGATCCCGCTGGTCGAGAGCCTCGGCGCGCATCTGGTCATGCCGGCGGACGTGCTCGACCCGGAGAGCCTCGATGCGGCCTTCGGGCGGCTCGCGGAGGAATGGGGGCGGCTCGACTTCCTGGTCCACGCCGTCGCCTATTCCGACAAGGCGGAGCTCGACGGGCGGTTCCTGGATACGAGCAGGTCGAACTTCCTGAACTCGCTCGACATTTCCTGCTACAGCCTCGTCGACCTGACCCGGCGGGCCGCGGCCCTGATGACCGAGGGCGGGTCGATCGTGACGCTGACCTATATCGGCTCGCAGCGGGTGACGCCGAACTACAACGTCATGGGCGTGGCCAAGGCGGCGCTGGAGGCGAGCGTGCGGTATCTGGCGAACGACCTCGGGCCGCAGGGGATCCGGGTCAACGCGATCAGCCCGGGGCCGATGCGGACGCTCGCCGGGGCGGCGATCGCCGGGGCGCGCAAGGTGTATCGGGCGGCGGAGATGAATGCGCCGCTGCGGGCGAACGCGACGCTCGAGGCGGTGGGGGGGACGGCGGTTTACCTGTTGTCCGACCTCGGGGCCTGCACGACGGGGGAGATCATCTTCGTCGACGGCGGCTATCACGCCATCGGCATGGCGCAGGCGGAGAACCTGTGAGGGGATTTTCGGCCCCTTCCGTGGGAAGGGCGTCAACCCTCTGGAACGGCCCGGAAAATCCGGGCTGGAACGCGGCTGGAATCCGGCTGGAATCCGGCTTGCCACTTTTTCACCGCCGGTTAACGGCCGGCGGCTGCGCGGAGGCCGGATGAACCGCTTCGTCACCCCGGACGGGCTGGGGCTCGCCTGGGAGGAGGAGGGCGCGGGGCTGCCGCTCCTGTGCCTGCCCGGGCTCACCCGCAACGGCTCGGACTTCGACGAGCTGGCCGCCGCGCTCGGCGGCCGGCATCGGCTGATCCGGCTGACCTTCCGCGGCCGCGGCGCCTCGGACCGCGACCCCGACTGGTCGCGCTACTCCGTCCCGGTCGAGGCGGCCGACGTGGTCGCCTTCCTCGACCATCTCGGCCTCGAGAAGGTGACCATCGTCGGCACCTCGCGCGGGGCGATCGTCGCGATGTTCCTCGCGGCGACGGCGAAGGCGCGGCTGGCGGGGGCGCTCCTCAACGACATCGGGCCGGAGCTCGACCCCGAGGGCCTCGGGGCGATCATGACCTATCTCGGGATCGCGCCGCGGGCGAAGACGCTCGACGAGGGCGCCGACGCGCTGGCGCGGCGCATGGGGGCGCGCTTCCCCGGGCTGTCGCGGGAGAAGTGGCTGTCGCTCGCCGGCCGCTGGTTCGACGCGACCCCGGACGGGCTGGCGCTCAACTATGACCCGCGCATCCGCGACGCCTTCGAGGCGACGGCGGACCATCCGCCCGTCGACCTCTGGCCGCTCTTCGAGGCGCTGGCGGGGCTGCCGGTCGCGCTGGTCCATGGCGCGAACTCCGACCTCCTCAGCCGGGAGACGGTGGCGCGGATGCGCGCCCGCCTGCCCGACATGATCGTCGCCGAGGTTCCCGACCGCGGCCACGTCCCCTTCCTCGACGAGCCGGAGGCGCTCGCCGCGCTGGAGGCGCTGGTGACGCGGGTCGAGGATGGCGGGACGACGGGCGGGGCGACCGGCGGGGCGTGAGCGACATCGGCCGCATCCGCGCCGCCGCCGCCCGCGCCCGCGGGCATGTGCGCCGCACGCCGCTGCTCTCCTCGCCCGGGCTCGACGCCCGCGCCGGGCGGCGGGTCTGGGTCAAGGCGGAGTGCCTGCAGGTGACCGGCTCGTTCAAGGCGCGCGGGGCCTGGGCCGCCGTCTCGGCGCTCGACCCGGCGACGCGGGCCCGCGGAGTGCTGGCCTTCTCCTCCGGCAACCACGCGCAGGGCGTCGCCTGGGCCGCCGCCGCCCATGGCGCGCCGGCGGTGATCCTGATGCCGTCGGACGCGCCGGCGGTGAAGATCGACGGCACGCGCGCGCTTGGGGCCGAGGTCGTGCTCTACGACCGGCAGAAAGGGGACCGCGCCGCGCTCGCCGAGGCGCTGCGCGCGGAGCGCGGACTGACGCTGATCCCGCCCTTCGACCACCCGGAGGTGATCGCCGGCCAGGGCACCACCGGGCTCGAGATCGCCGCCGACGCCGCCGAGGCGGGGATCGCCGCGGCCGAGGTGCTGGTCTGCTGCGGCGGCGGCGGACTCGCCGCGGGAATCGCGCTGGCGCTGGAGGCCGAGGCGCCGGGCTTTCGGGTGCGCACCGCCGAGCCCGCGGGCTTCGACGACATGGCCCGCTCGCTCGCCTCGGGCGAGGTGGTGGGCAACGCCGCGCTGACCGGCTCGATCTGCGACGCGATCCTGACGCCGCGGCCGGGCGAGCTGACCCTGCCGATCCTGCGCGAGCGCGCCGGCCCCGGCCTCGTCGTCACCGACGAGGAGGCGCTGCGCGCCATGGCCCTCGCCTTTGCGCATCTGCGCATCGTGCTGGAGCCCGGCGGCGCGGTGGCGCTGGCGGCGGCCCTGTTCCACGGCGACGCGCTGGCGGGGGACGACGTGGTCGCGGTGGCCTCTGGGGGCAACGTCGAGCGCGGGCTGTTCGCGGAGACGATCGGGCGGTTTCCGGGGTAAGCGGGCGTCCGCCGCGAGCCGAGGGGGGACGTCGCGCGCCCGCCCGGCCGACTTCAGAACCGGACGCGGAGGCCGATGGTGCCGTACTGGGCGCCGCCCCAGGCGTCGCTGACGAGGCCGAAGACGCCCGAGCGGTGGTGGAAGCGGAACATGAGCTCGTATTCCGGGTGGCTCGGCAGCGCGAAGGTGATCTCCGGCGCGAAGAAGTGCATGAGCCGCGATCCCTCGCCGTCCTTGGCGCGCGCCTTCTCCTTGTCGGAGATGTCGGTCGCGTAGTTGAACCCGGTCGAGACGGCCGCCGTCGTCACGATGCGGTCGTCCCAGGGGAAGCCGCGCCAGCGGAAGAAGAAGGCGCCCCAGACCTCGGTCTCGTCCTGCTTCTTCCACCGCTGGCCGACGCCGATCTCCGGCTCGACGTCGACATGCTTCCAGAGGGTGGCGATGCGCCGCGAGATCGTGGTGGCGACGAGGTAGTCGCCCTCGTAGTCCCAGGTGAACGGCGTCTCGGGACTGGTGACCAGCACCTGGCCCATCGAGTTGTCGACGTACCAGCCGGCGTAGATCGCCGTCGCGCAGTTGCCGGCGCAGGGCCCGGTGAAGGGGTAGAGCTCGTACCACGACCCGCCCTCCTCGGCCGCACACGCGCCGCAGGCGACGAGGGCCAGGGCGAGCCCGGCCAGAAGGGGGCGAACGAGGCGAATCGGCTTTCTCCGCGCAGCGCGGGCCACGGGGCAGCCGCTAGCACGGCGGCCAGCGGCTGCAAAAGCCCCGCGCGCGCGCCAGCGCGCGGGCGTGGCGCGATCAGCGCAGTCCGAGCTTGTGCTGGTAGGACGGCCGCGAGGGCCGGGCGCCCTGCGACCAGATCGCCTCGGGCTGGCGGGCCATGACGCTCTCGGGGATCTCGAGCTCGTCGAAGCCGACGGCCCAGGCGGCGGCCGCCTGGTCGGCGATCAGCGGGCCGGACGCGCGCAGTCGCCCGGCGTAGCCCATCGCGCGCAGCCGGCGCGCGATGGAGAAGCCGCGGCCGTCGCTCATCGCGGGGAAGCGCACGCAGACGAGCGCCAGCCGGTCGAGCCAGGGCGCAAGGCCGGCGGGATCGCGGTCGCTCGGCCAGTCGAGGGCAAGGGGGCCGGCCGGGGGCGGAGACGCCTCGTCGGCGAGGGCCTCGGGCGGCAGCAGGTCGCCGGTCCAGGTCTCGGGCGTCGGCCCGTCGCGGTTGAGCAGCGGCATGGGCGTCTCCCTCAGCTCGCGCGGCGGATGCGGCCGTCGGGGCCGAAATGGATGCCGCACTCGACCTTGTCGGTGCCGCGCCAGCGCCCGGCGCGCTCGTCCTCGCCCTCGGCGACCGGCGTGGTGCAGGGGGCGCAGCCGATCGAGCGGAAGCCCCGGGCGACCAGCGGATGCCGCGGCAGGTCGTGGAGCTCCATGTAGGCGCGCACCTCGGTCCCGGACCAGTGGGCGAGCGGGTTGACCTTCACCCGGCCCGCCTCCGGCTCGAAGTGGTCGAGCGTGGCGCGGGTGGCGCCCTGGAAGCGCTTGCGGCCCGTCACCGTCACCGGCCAGCGGCCCTCGACCCGCTCCAGCGGCCGGACCTTGCGCAGGTCGCAGCAGGCGTCGGGGTCGCGCCGGTTGAGCGTGCCGTCGGGATCGCCGGCGGCGAGGTCCGCCGCCGCCGGGGTCAGGCGGATCACCCCGGTCAGGCCGAGCCGCTCGGCGACCTCGGCCTGGTAGGCGATGGTCTCCTGGAACAGCATCAGCGTGTCGATCATCAGGATCGGCATGTGCCGGTCGATCTGCGAGGCCATGTGGAGGAGCACGACCGAGTCGGCCCCGAAGGAGGAGACCAGCGCCACCTCGCCGGGGAACTCGGCGAGCGCGCCCTCGAAAACGGCGCGGGGATGCGCGCCGTCGTAGGCGAGGTTGAGCGCGAGCGCCCGGTCGACGGCCGCGCCTTCCAGCGCGCCTGCACGTTCAAGCCGCATCGGAGCGGGCCTCCGCCTGGTAGAGGGCGGCCTTGAACGGCTCGACGCCGAGCCGGCGGTACGCCTCGAGGAACGTCTCGCCCGGCTCGAGCCGCAGCTCGAGATAGGCCTCGATCAGCCGCTCCACCGCCGGCACGATCTCGTCGTAGGCGAAGCCCGGCCCCATCTTCTCGCCGATGGCGGCGGTCTCGGTCGCGTCGCCGCCGAGGGTGATCTGGTAGTTCTCCACCCCCGCGCGGTCGAGGCCGAGGATGCCGATATGGCCGACATGGTGGTGGCCGCAGGCGTTGATGCAGCCGGAGATCTTGATCTTCAGCGGGCCGATGTCGCGCTGCTGGTCGAGGTCGGCGAAGACCTCGGCGATGCCCTGCGCCACCGGGATCGAGCGCGCCGTGGCGAGCGAGCAGTAGTCCATGCCCGGGCAGGCGATGATGTCGGAGACGAGCCCGGCGTTCGCGGTGGCGAGCTTCGCGGCCTTGAGCGCGGCGTAGACCGTCGGCAGGTGCGCCTTCGGCAGGTGCGGCAGGACGAGGTTCTGCTCGTGCGTGGTGCGCAGCTCGTCGTGGGCGAAAGTCTCGGCGAGGTCGGCCACCAGCCGCATCTGGTCCGAGGTGATGTCGCCCGGCGTGCCGCCCAGCGGCTTCAGCGAGATCGTCGCGATCGCGTAGTCGTCGCGGCGGTGCGCCTCGACGTTGACGTCGACCCAGGAGCGGAAGCCCGGGTCCACCGCATAGGCGCGCTCGAAGCCGTCGGTCGGCAGGGCGACGAAGGCGGGCGGCGCGAAGGCGGCCTCGATCTCGGCGAGGAGCGCCGGGCTCACGCCGCGGAACGCCGCCTTGCGGTGGACGAAGGCCGCCTCGATGCGCGCGCGCAGCGTGTCGAGCCCGACCTCGTGGACGAGGATCTTCAGCCGGGCCTTGTGCTTGTTGTCGCGGCGGCCGGCGAGGTTATAGACCTCGAGGATCGCCTCGATGTAGGGCAGCAGGTCCGCCTTGGGCAGGAACTCGCGCACCACCTTGGCGACCAGCGGGGTCCGCCCGAGCCCGCCGCCGATGCTGACCTCGTAGCCGACGGCGCCGGTCTCGTCGCGGCGCATGATCAGCCCGATGTCGTGGGTCTTGGTGGCGGCGCGGTCGTGCGGCGCGGCGGTGACGCCGATCTTGAACTTGCGCGGCAGCCAGTTGAACTCGGGATGGTCCGTCGACCACTGCCGGAGCAGCTCGGCGGTCGCGCGCGGATCCTCGATCTCCTCCGGCGTCGCCCCGGCGAGGTGGTCGGCGGTGACGTTGCGCACGCAGTTGCCCGAGGTCTGGATCGAGTGCATCTCGACGTCGGCCAGCGCCTGCATCATGTCCGGCACGTCGCGCAGCTTCGGCCAGTTGAACTGGATGTTGGTCCGCGTGGTGATGTGCCCGTAGCCGCGGTCCCAGCGGTCGGCGATCATCGCGAGCTGGCGGAGCTTGCGCGAGTTGAGCGTGCCGTAGGGGATGGCGATCCGGTACATGTAGGCGTGCAGCTGGAGATAGAGGCCGTTCCGGAGCCTGAGCGGCAGGAACTCCGCCTCGGTCAGGCCGCCGGCGATGCGCCGCTCCACCTGCTCGCGGAACTCGGCCACGCGAGCGTTCACGTAGTCCCGGTCGAAATCATCGTAGCGATACATCAGGAACGCTCCGCCTGGCGGCCATGCTGGGGATAGTTGGAGGGGCCGCGGGTGCGGAACACCTCGCGGAAATGCGCCGGCGCGGCGCGTCCACACTCGTCGATGTCGGCCTCGACCAGATAGACGCCGACCACCTGGTTCGGAAACTTCGAGGCGCGGGCCAGGAGGTCGTCGGCCGCCTCGGGGTTCACGGCGAGCGCCGCCTCGCCGATCTCGCGCGACCAGTCGCCCTCGGAGGTGAAATAGACCACATCCCCCTCGAGCAGGTCGTTGCCGGTCGCCATCTGGGGGTGGAACTTGCGCGCCATGTCAGAGCGCCTCCTTCAGCTCGGCCGCGCTGGCCGCGGCGGCACGGGGTTCGAGACCAAGCAGCAGCATCACCGGACCTTGCGGGTCCGCAGCGGCCAGCGCGTTCGGAAGCTCGACCAGCGTCGTCGCGATCACGCGCTGCCCGGGGCGGCTCGCGTTCTCGACGGCGGTGACCGGCGTGTCGGCCCGCGCGCCGTGCATCAGCAGCCGGCCGCGGAGGAAGCTGGAGGCGCGCACGCCCATGTAGATCGCGGCCGTCGCGCCGGGACGGGCGAGCTCGCGCCACTCCTGGTCGGCGAAGCCGTCGACGTCGTGCCCGGTCAGCACGCGGAACGAGGAGTTGCGGCCGCGCCGGGTCAGCGACTGGCCGATCGCCGCCGCGCCGGCGCTGGCCGAGGTCACGCCCGGGACCACGGAATAGCCGATGCCGGCCGCCTCGACCGCCTCGATCTCCTCGTCGAGCCGGCCGAACACCGCCGGGTCGCCGCCCTTGAGCCGCACCACGGTCTCGCCGCGCCGCGCGCGCTCGACGATGAGCACGTTGATGTCCGCCTGCTTCCACGAGGGGCCGTAGCCCTGCTTGCCGACGCCGAGGATCGTCGCCTCGCGCCGGGCGAGCTCGAGGATCGCCTGCGGCACCAGCCGGTCGTGGATGACCACATCGGCCTCGTGGAGGAGCTTGCGCGCCTTGAGCGTCAGGAGCTCCGGGTCGCCCGGGCCGGCGCCGACGAAATGCACGAAGCCCTCGCGCGCCTCGGCGCCCGCGGCGAGCAGCCGCTCCAGCGCCTCGCGCGCCGCCGCCTCGCCGGCCTCGATCGCCCGCGGCCCGCGCTCGAAGTAGAACCGCGTCCAGAAGCTGCGCCGCGCCTTGCCGTCCAACGTCTCGACCCGCGAGCGGAAGGCCTGGCCGATGCGGGTCAGCGCGCCGAGCCGCGCCGGCAGCAGCGCCTCGACCTCGGCCTTGATCTTGCGGGCCAGCACCGGGGCCGCGCCCTCGGTGCCGATCGCCACCGTCACCGGGTCGCGGTCGACGATGGCGGGGGTGATGAAGTCGCTGCCGTCGAGGTCGTCGACGATGTTGATGAGGGCGCCGGCCGCCCGACCGATCCCGGCCGCCCGCGCATCCGCCGCCGCATCGCCCGCCGCGCCGTAGACCAGCGCCGCCCCGTCGGCGTCGCCCGCCGCGATCTCGCGCGCGACCAGCGCGATGCGCCCCTCGGCCGCCCAGTCGAGGATTTCCCGCGCCGGCGCGTTCCCGTAGACCTCGATCGCCGCCTCGGTCTTGAGCAGCAGGCGCAGCTTCGCCACGGCCACCTCGCCCGCGCCGGCGACGACGACGCGGCGGTCGC
This sequence comes from Amaricoccus sp., assembly GCF_017993425.1. Lineage (GTDB taxonomy): Bacteria > Pseudomonadota > Alphaproteobacteria > Rhodobacterales > Rhodobacteraceae > Amaricoccus. The sequence continues at coordinate 22,104 of NZ_JAGOMQ010000011.1, read as the reverse complement.
GCAGATCGAGGAAGACGGGGTAGTGGCGCATGACGTCCCTGCAGCGGAATCTCCCCGTGAACATAGGAGATTTTCCCTCGGATTCTCAATGAGACGCTGGAAATAAGGAAAGGATCGCGGCATGATCGCAGCGAAGGGGAACGAGTTCCCGCGTTTCCGAGGGTTGGGGAATGGCGGCCGCGCTGGACGATCTCGACCGGAACATCCTCGCGATCCTGCAGGAGGATTGCAGCCTGCCGCTCGACGAGATCGCCCGTCGGGTGGGCGCCTCGAAGACCCCGGTGTGGAACCGGATCCGCAAGATGAAGGCCGCCGGCGTCATCAAGGCGGAGGTCGCGATCCTCGATCCCGAGGCGCTCGGCTTCGAGTCGTGCTTCTTCGTGCTGATCCGCACCTCGCAGCACGACGCCGACTGGCTGGCGCGCTTCCTCAAGGCGGTGCAGGAGCGCCCCGAGGTGCTGGAGGCCCACCGCCTCGCCGGCGACATCGACTACATCCTCAAGGTCCGCGTCGAGAACGCCCGCGCCTACGACGCCTTCTACCGGGCGCTAATCAAGGAGGTGTCGATCTTCAACGTCACCTCGACGCTCTCCATGGAGGAGATCAAGAACACCACGGCGCTGCCGCTTCGGTAGCGCCCCGGCTCTCGCCCCCCGCCGCGTCGCGTGCTAAGGCCGCTCGCCCGCAGCCTTCGCCGGAGCCCGAGACATGAGAGCCAACCGCATCTCCCCCGACTTCGCCGCCTCGCCGCAGATCGCGCCCGGGGACGTGGCGGAGATCGCCGCGCAGGGCTTCCGCTCGGTGATGTGCAACCGCCCCGACGGCGAGGAGCCGGGCCAGGTCGCCTTCGCCGAGATCGCCGAGGCCGCCGCGGCGGCCGGGCTGGCGGTCGCCCATGTGCCCGTCGTCTCCGGGCGGATCACCGAGGCCGACGTCGCCTCCTTCCGCGCCGCGCTGGCCGCGCTGCCCGGCCCGGTCTTCGCCTATTGCCGCTCCGGCTCGCGCTGCCAGAACCTCTGGGGCCTGTCGCGCTGACGCGAGTTCCGGCGCGCGCGCCCGGCCCTTTGCCGTTCAGGTCGTGCCGCCAGAACCTCTCGCCCGCGTCGCGCTGACGCGCCCGCGGCGGCGAGCGACCGACCCTTTCCAGCTCCGCGCGCGCTGCCAGAGCCTCCCGCGCTGACGCGCCCGCGCCGGCGCGTTCCGCCCTTTGCAGCCGATCGCGATGCGCTATCTGGCGGCGCGAACGAAGCTGCGTCGGCGGGCGGCCGGAGGATGGGCGACAGGTCCCGGAAATGCGAGATCGAGCGCGACCTGCGCCGGGCCTTCGGCGCGCTGGTCGGCGAGGCGCTGCCCGCGGCGGCGCGGCGGCGCGGCTGGCCGGTGGCGACGCCGGCGGCCTTCGAGCGGCTGATCCTCGACCACGTCCTCGACGCCCCCTTCGAGAGCGCGCTGCGCGGCCGGACCGCCGGCCCGCTCGAGCTCGCCATGGCGGTCGAGCTTGCGGCGCGAATGCTCGAGGGCGGCGTCTCCGTCGCCGCCGTGCAGGCGCGCTCGCGCGCGCTCCGCGCCGCCCAGCCCGCCTTCGCCGGCACCCCCGCCGCCCGCGACTGCGCCGGCGCCGTCGCCGCCCTCATGCGCCGCGCCGCCGCCGCCCATCCCCCCCGCCGCCCCGACGGCCGCGGCCGCAGGTAAAAAAAGCCCGCCCGTCGGCGCGCACGCCCCGCGCCGACGGAGTATCGGGACTATTCCGCCGTCCCGGCGGCGGCGGCCGGGAGAGCCCGCCGGCCCGGTGCGGGCGCCCCGTGCCGGGACCGCGGCTACTCCGCTGCCTGCGCCATCGGGTTGTTGGGATGAGTCGTCCAGTTGGCGTATTCCGCCGGGACGACGCGGCCGGTGCGGGGGTCCGTCGCGCCGGGGGCGAGGCGTTCCATGGTGATGCAGCCCTCGACCGGGCAGACGTTGACGCAGAGGTTGCAGGCGACGCATTCGTCGTCCTTCACCTCGAAGACCCGGCCCGGAAGCATGGCGATCGCCTGGTGCGAGGTGTCCTCGCAGGCGGCGAAGCAGCGGCCGCACTTGATGCAGAGCTCCTGGTCGATGCGCGCCTTGGCGACGTAGTTGAGGTTGAGCTTCTGCCAGTCGGTGACGTTCGGGACCGCGCGGCCGACGACGTCCGAAAGGCGGGCGTGGCCCTTCTGCTCCATCCAGAGGTCGAGGCCGGCGATCATCTCCTGCACCACGCGGAAGCCGTAGGTCATCGCCGCGGTGCAGACCTGCACGCTGCCGGCGCCGAGCGCGAGGAACTCGGCGGCGTCGCGCCAGGTGGTGATCCCGCCGATGCCGGAGATCGGCTTGCCGTTGGTCTCCGGATCGCGGGCGATCTCGGCCACCATGTTGAGCGCGATCGGCTTCACCGCCGGGCCGCAATAGCCGCCGTGCGACCCCTTGCCGTCGATCGAGGGCTCGGGGCTGAAGCTGTCGAGGTTGACGGAGGTGATCGAGCTGACGGTGTTGATCAGGCTCACCGCGTCCGCCCCGCCGCGGAAGGCGGCGCGGGCGGGATAGCGGATGTCGGTGATGTTGGGCGTGAGCTTGACGATCACCGGCATCCGGGTGTTCGCCTTGCACCAGCGCGCCACCATCTCGATGTATTCCGGCACCTGCCCGACCGCCGAGCCCATGCCGCGCTCGCTCATGCCGTGGGGGCAGCCGAAGTTCAGCTCGACGCCGTCGGCCCCAGTCTCCTCGACGAGCGGCAGGATGGATTTCCAGCTCGCCTCGTCGCAGGGCACCATCAGGCTCACCACCATCGCCCGGTCGGGCCAGTCGCGCTTGACCGCCTTGATCTCGCGGAGGTTCACGTGGAGCGGGCGGTCGGTGATCAGCTCGATGTTGTTGAGGCCGAGGAGCCGCCGGTCGGCGCCCCAGACCGCGCCGTAGCGCGGGCCGTTGACGTTGACGATGTGCGGGTCGAGCCCGAGCGTTTTCCAGACCACCCCGCCCCAGCCGGCCTCGAAGGCGCGGCGGACGTTGTACTCCTTGTCCGTCGGCGGCGCGGAGGCGAGCCAGAACGGGTTCGGCGAGCGGATCCCGACGAAATCGCAGCGCAGGTCGGCCATGGCGTTCTACCTTTCCGAGGGATCCCCGCACAAGGTCGCCCGGCGCGGGGAAAACCGGGCGGCTGCAGGGGCTAACACGCGTGATAGAGAGATCAAGCTATTGAAATAGCGTGTGCTTTTCATTCCCATCAACCCTTCCTCAAGATTGATGAAGAGACCGCGACCGGGGGCTCCCTCCGGCGCAAGACGCAGGACGGGACGGCGCGCCCCGCCGGGGCGCGCGCAGGTCGGGGCGTGGGCGAGCGGGGTCAGCCCCCGGTCAGGCTGCGCCAGATATGGCCGATGACGTCGCCGCCGATCTCGCCCGACTTCGGGATCACGTAGGCCCAGGCCAGCGAGCCCGGGACGTTGGCGAGCTGGAAGCGCAGGAAGGCCATCGCCGCGGCGCCGGCCAGGACGAAGGCGACCGCCCGGAGCGGGCCGAAGAAATGCCCGATCAGCACGGCCGCCGGGCCGAAGCGGGCGAAGAGGCCCTTGCCGCGCTCGACCGTCGGCTGCTGGCTGCGCAGCGGCCCGGCGCTGAGGATGGCCGGCCCGTAGCGGCGGCCGAGCCACCAGGAGAGCGTCGAGCCGGTCAGCGCCCCCAGCGAGGCCCCGAGCCAGAGCGGGAACATCTGCAGCGCGCCGGTCGCGACCAGCCCGCCGACGCCGACCAGGATCGCCGTCGAGGGGATCAGGATCGAGATGAAGGCCACCGTCTCGGCGAGCGCGAAGGCGAAGGCGATGTAGGGCGCCCAGGCCGCGTTGTCCCGCACGAAGTCCAGCACCCGCTCCAGCGCCGCGTGCATACCCTCTCCCCGACTCGTCACTCGCGCACCCGCCTAGACCCCGCGCGGCGGCCGCGCAAGGCCGGCGGCGGAGAAGGGTTTCCGCGCATGGCGCCCCGGGCGTCACGCGGAGAGCGCGGCGTGGATGTCCATCGCCGCGTCCCGGCCCTCGGCGACGGCGGTGACGGTCAGGTCGTCGCCGCCCGCGGCGCAGTCGCCGCCGGCCCAGACCCCGGGCAGGCCGGTGCGGCCCGGGCCTGCGACGGCGATCTTGCCGCCCGCGAGCGCCAGCCCCTCCGGAGCCGCGCCGAGCCGCTGGCCGATCGCCTTGAAGAGCTGGTCGGCGGCGAGGCGGAAGGTCTCGCCCGTCGGCTCGAGCCCGGCCGCGCCTTCGCGCACATAGGCGAACTCGACCTCGGCCACCGCGCCGTTGCCGATGGCGCGGATCGGGACCGCCCCGGTGACGATGCGCACGCCCCGGCTCAGCGCCAGATCCTGCTCGTAGAGGCTCGCGCCCATGCGGTCGCGGCCGCGGCGGTAGACGATGGTCACCTCCTCGGCCCCGAGGAGCTTCGCCTGCACCGCCGCGTCGATCGCCGTCATGCCGCCGCCGACCACCACCACGCGGCGCCCCACCGGCAGCGCCTCCAGATCCGAGGCCTGGCGCAGCTCGGCGATGAACTCCACCGCCGGGCGGACGCCGGCCTTGTCCTCGCCCTCGACGCCGAGCGCGTTGACGCCGGCGAGGCCGATCCCGAGGAACACCGCGTCGTGGCCCTCGCGGAGCGCGTCCAGCGTCACGTCGCGCCCGAGCGCCGCGCCGGGGCGGACCTCGATCCCGCCGATCCCGAGCAGCCAGTCGAGCTCGGCCTGGGCGAAGCCGCCCGGGGCCTTGTAGGCGGCGATGCCGTACTCGTTCAGCCCGCCCGCCTTGGGCCTGGCGTCGTAGAGCGTCACGGCGTGGCCGAGCATGGCGAGCCGGTGCGCGCAGGCGAGGCCCGAGGGGCCGGCGCCGACGACCGCCACCCGCTTGCCGCTCGACGCCGCCCGGGCGAAGGGATGGCCGCCGCGGGCCATCAGCGCGTCGGTGGCGTAGCGCTGCAATCGGCCGATCTCGACCGGCCTGCCCTCGGCCGCCTCGCGGACGCAGGCCTCCTCGCAGAGCGTCTCGGTCGGGCAGACGCGCGCGCACATGCCGCCGAGGATGTTCTGGCTGAAGATCGTCCGCGCCGCTGCCTCCGGCGCGCCGGTGGCGATCTCGCGGATGAACATCGGGATGTCGATCGAGGTCGGGCAGGCCGTCACGCAAGGCGCGTCGTGGCAGAAGTAGCAGCGGTCCGCCGCGACCGTCGCCTCGTGGTCGTCGAGCCGCGGGGCGATGTCGGAGAAGTTCGCCGCGATCGCCGCCGGCGGCAGCCGCCCCGCCACGATGCCGGGTGTGCGCGGGCCGTCGCCCGCAAGGCTGGGTTTCATGGACCTCTCCGTGACGAGCCTTCCTCAGACGCTCTCACAGCGCGATTCTTTTATCAAACGGTAAAATCACCGGCGGCGGCGCGGCCGGGGCGGCGCCCAACGAATGGGCGCCGGCGCCGACGGAAGCGGCCCGGAGCGGGCTGGCGGCGGCGGAAGGACGCCGCGGCGTTGCGTGCGGGCTGCGGCTGGGCCTAACTCGCCGGGAGATCGAAGGGCGTTCCCCGCTGAAAGGACCTGCCATGCGCCGCCTGCTGCCCGCGCTCCTGCTCTCCGCGCTGCTTCCGGCGGCGGCCTTCGCCCATGCCGGGGCCGGCGCCCATGGCGCGCCGTTCGTCTCGGGGCTGCTGCATCCGCTGCTCGGGGCGGACCACCTGCTCGCCATGGTCGCGGTCGGCCTCCTCGCCGGCCTCGCCGGGGCGCGCGCGGTCTGGGCATGGCCGGCGAGCTTCGTCGGCGCGATGATCCTCGGCGGGGCGCTCGGCTATCGGGGCGTGCCGCTGCCGCTCGTCGAGCCGGCCATCCTCGCCTCGGTCGTCGTGCTGGGGGTCGCCGTCGCGTTGGCGCTGCGGCCGCCGCTGGGGGTGGCCTGCGCGGTGATCGGGCTCTTCGGGGTCGCGCACGGCTACGCGCACGGGCTGGAGGGGCCGGCGCTCGGGGGGATGGCCTACGGGGCCGGCTTCGTCGGGGCGACGGCGGCGCTGCACCTCGCGGGCGTCGCGGTCGGGCTCGGCGCCGGCGCGCGGCTGCCGGTCGTCGCGCGGGCGCTCGGCGCGGCGACGGCGGCGGCGGGTCTGGCGCTGGCGTTCGGGTGACGGGGATGGGCCGGGGCGTCGCGCTGCTCGTCCTCGCCGCGATGGCGGCGCCGGGTGACCGCCGCCGCGGGCTTGGCGCTGGCGCTCGGGTGACGGCGCTGGGCCGGGGCGCCTCGGTGCTCGTCCTCGCCGCGATGGCGGCGCCGGCGGCGGCGCAGACGGACTGCTCGGCGGCGGCCACGCAGCTTGCCGCCACCGACTGCGCCGGGGCGGGGGCGGATGCGGCGGATGCGGAGCTGAACCGGATCTGGGGGCAGGTCTGGGGGAGCGCGAAGGGGCGGCCGTGGGCGCAGACCCTGCGCGACGCCCAGCGGGCGTGGATCGGCTATCGCGACCTCGCCTGCGCGGCCGAGTCGGGGCAGTACCAGGGCGGCTCGATCGCGCCGATGATCAACGCCTCGTGTCTTGAGCGGCTGACGCGGGCCCGTATCGTCGATCTCCAGCAGTTCCTGGAGAACTGAGCCGGAGAAACCCGATGACCCAGCCTGCCCCTGCCGCGCCCCGTCCCGCCGGGCGCTCGCCGCGATGACCCGCCATGCCGGATCCTGCCAGTGCGGGGCCGTCGCCTTCGAGGCGGAGGTCGACGTGTCGCGGCCCGTCGTCTGCAACTGCTCGCGCTGCCGCCGGCTCGGCTCGCGGCTCGCCTTCACCGCGCCGGAGGGGTTCATGCTCCTGCGCGGCGAGGGGGCGCTGACGGAATACACCTTCAACCGGCACGCCATCCGCCACCAGTTCTGCGCCACCTGCGGGATCGAGCCCTTCGCCTTCGGCACGGCGCCGGACGGCCGGGAGATGGTGGCGATCAACGTCAACTGCCTCGACGACGTCGACCCCCTGGCGCTGCCGACGCATTTCCACGACGGCCGGAGCAACTGAGCGGGTTCAGGCCGCGCCGATGGAACGGCGCGTCCCCTGCACGCGGCTAACACGCGTGACAGGAAGACCAAGCGACTGTAATCACAGCATAACCTCCGAGCCGTCAACCCTCTGTTCAGGAAGGTTGACGGCGCGGGGCAAAGGCGGGTCAGCCCGCGTCCGGGAGCGGCGGGAGGGTGCGGAGGTAGCGCACCACCGCCTCGAGGTCGTCCGGCGTCATGCGCGCGAGGTAGGGGTAGGGCATCGGCGGCAGCATGGCGCGGCCGTCCGGGCGCTTGCCTTGCGTGACCATCGCCTTGATCTGGTCGTCGGTGTAGCCGGCGAGCCCGTCCTTGCTCGAGGTGATGTTCGGCGCGACCGAGACGCCCCAGGGGCCGGGGAACTCGAAGCCGCCCTGGCCGAGCCGGTCGAGGAACGGCCCCTGCGGCCCCAGCGGCGTGTGGCATTCGAGGCAATGCGCGACCGGCCCGGCCATGTAGGCGCCGTATTCCGCCGTCGGCCCGCGCGGCGGCGCCGTGACGTGGTCGACGGGCGGCCCGTAGGCCGGAGGCAACGGGATGTGGTAGGCCGACTTCGCCGGCGTGTTCTCGACCGGCGGCACAGTGCGCAGGAACGCCACGATGGCGGCGAGGTCCTCGTCGCCGAGCTGGCGGTAGAAGGTGAAGGGCATCGGCGGGCCGATCAGCGTGCCGTCCGGCCGTATGCCCTCGCGGATCGCGCGGGCGAGCTCGGCGTCGCTCCACGAGCCCACCTCCGAGGCCGGGGTGATGTTGGCCGACACCGCCGTCATCATCTGGTCGTCGATCACCGTCTGCCCGCCGGCGAGCTCCTTCGCCATGTCCGGGCCGTCCGGGCCCTGCGGCGTGTGGCAGTTGCCGCAGCCCATCGGGCCGCGCACCAGATACTCGCCACGCTCGACCGGGGTCTCGGCCGCCGCCATCCCGACGGCGCCCGCGAAGGCGAGCGCGCCGGCTGCAAGGATACGCATGTCCCCTCCCCTCGGGCGGGCTTCGCTGGGTGGCCGGACCAGCCCGGCCGCCTTGCGCCCGCTCCGCAGCCCGGCAGGTTACGCCCGCCGCCGAGTCGCGGCAACGCACGCGAGGCGGCGGCTTGGGGGAGTTCGCATGGATCGAACGGCTCCGCTCGGGTTGCTGCGGCGCGAGCCGGTGCGTGACACCGGACTCGCCCCACTGCACGACAGTGGAGAGGAAGCCCGGCCCGAGGCTGGCCGCGACGCCGACGCCAGACGGATTTGATCCGTGGCAAATCCGTCCGCGATCGCCCCTGCGGGGGGCGAGCGCGATTCCGCGCTCGCCGGGGCGATCACGGACGGATGGCGCGCTACGGGGAAATCTGGCCCCCCCACGGCTTCCGCGCGCAACCGCGCTCCAGCCGTCGGCGCGGCGAAAGCCGGGCTTTCGCCTGTCGCGCCGGGCCTCGCGGGCAAGCCCGCTTCGGTCGCTCGGCGCGCGCGCCCCGTGGATCCGGCAGAGGAGACAGGTGTCGTGTAGTGTGATCAGCGCCGCATTTCGCGGCGCCGTTCGACTCATTCGAGGTCCCGCCGTCTCTGCCCCTGCCGCTCCGCGTCGAGCTGGGAGACATGCGCATGTCTCCCGGCGGGCGAAGTCGCGGGACCGACCTCGCCGCCCGGGGCCGGAGACGTCGGGAGAATAGCCGGATGCCATGTGATAATGACACGGGGACACATGCCCCCTCGCGCGCCCGCCCGCTACTCCGCCGCCGAGGCCGGGCGGGCCTGTCGCGGCAGGCGCACGCGGAACACCGCGCCGGGGGCGTTCGGCAGGACCACGAGGTCGCCGCCGAGGTTGCGCATGATCTCGCGGCTGATCGGCAGGCCGAGCCCGGCGGAGCCGGCGAGGTTCGCCTCGCCGAGGCGCTGGAACTTCTGGAACACCTCGTCGCGGCGCTCCGGAGGGATGCCGGGGCCGCGGTCGGCGACGTCGATGTAGACGTCCTCGCCCGTCGCGCCGGCCGAGATGGTCACGCGCGGGGCGTCGCTCCGGCCATACTTGATGGCGTTCGAGACGAGGTTGACCACCACCTGCGTCAACCGGTCGAAATCGGCGTCGACGACGATGTCGTCCCCCCCTGCCCCGCGCTCGACCGGGACGCCGGACGAGGCGCGCAGCCCCTCCGTCGCCGCCAGCGCCCGGTCGATCACCTCGCCGACGCGGACCGGCGCGACGTGGAAGCTGACCCGCCCCGACTCGAGGAAGGAGAGGTCGAGGATCTCGTCGAGGAGCCGGGTCAGCCGCACGCTCTCGTCGCGGATGATCCCGAGGAAGCGCCGCGTCGTCGCCTCGTCGAGCCCCTCGGCGTCGCCGAGGATCTCGGCGAAGGAGCGGATCGAGGTCATCGGCGTGCGCAGCTCGTGGCTGACCTGGCTGAGGAAGGCGTCCTTGGCGGCGTCCATCCGCTTCAGCTGGTCGTTGGCGTGGCGAAGCTGGCGCGCCGCCTCCTCGAGCTCGCGCGACTGGTTCTCCAGCCGCCGCTTGGCGTCGATGAGCTGGAGCGTCTCGTCGGCCATCCGCATCAGCCCGTCGACCGAGACGGCGCCGCGGCCGGCGGTCTGGTTGACGAGCTCGTGCGCCGAGGCGGCCCCGACGGTGCCGGCGAGCTCGCGCTCCAACCGGTCGATGAAGCGATCCGTCGGCGCCGGCAGCCCCTCGGCCTTGCCCTGCGCGCGCGCCTCGCCGGCGAAGAGCGCCTGCGCGGCCCCGGGCCCGAGCAGCCGCGCCGCGAGGCCGAGCAGGTCCTCGGAGGTGGCCGAGCGCGACACCACCCCCGGGGCGGCGGCGGACTGGCGGAACACGTCGACGAAGAGCGCCGCCTGGAACTGCTCCAGCGGCCGCGGCGTGGTGGCGAGCGACACCGCGACGAAGGCGCCGACGTTGGCGGTCATGCTCCAGAACACCGCATGGACCAGCGGATCCCAGCCGCCGAGCCCGAAGAGCGCGCGCGGCCGCAGGAAGTCGAGCCCGAACGGGCCGTCGGCGATGGCGGCGGCCGACATCAGGAACGCGCCCTCGAAGCTCGGCAGGAAGAGCGTGTAGGCCCAGACGGCGAAGCCCGCGGCGATGCCGGCGAGCGCGCCCGCCCGCGTCGCGCCGCGCCAGTAGAGCGCGCCGGCGAGCGCGGGCGCGACCTGCGCCGCGCCGGCGAAGGAGATGAGCCCGATCGCGGCGAGCGCGCTCGGGGCGGAGACGAGGAAATAGACGTAGCCGAGCGCCAGCACCCCGGCGATCGAGAGCCGGCGGGCGAGCAGCAGCACCCGGCGCAGGTCGCCCTCGCGCCCCCGCCGCCAGCGCAGCCAGAGCGGGATGACGATGTGGTTCGACACCATGGTCGAGAGCGCGATCGCCGCGACGATCACCATCGAGGTCGCCGCCGAGAAGCCGCCGAGGAAGGCGAGGAGCGCGAGGTCGTCGCGGCCGGCGGCGAGCGGGACGGTCAGCACGAAGAGGTCGGGGTTCGCCCCCTCCGGCGCGGTGGCGAGGCCGGCGACGGCGATCGGCACGACGAAGGCGGAGATCAGCGCGAGGTAGAGCGGGAAGGCCCAGCCGGCGGTGGCGAGCTGGCGCTCGTCGACGTTCTCGACGACGAGGACCTGGAACATCCGCGGCAGGCAGACGACCGCGCAGCCGGCGAGGAAGACCTGGGTGACCCAGCGCGGGGTGAGGACGTGCTCGGCCATCAGGGCCGGGGGCATGGCGTCGAAGACCCCGGAGGGCCCGCGGAACAGGCCCCAGGTCACGTAGACGCCGAGGCAGACGAGGGCGAGGAGCTTGACCACCGCCTCGACGGCGATGGCGGAGACCACGCCGTGATGGCGCTCGTTGGCGTCGACGCTGCGGGTGCCGAAGAGGATGGTGAAGACGGCGAGACCGGCCGCGACCCAGAGCCCCGTCCAGGCCGGCCGCGCCGCGGCGCCGGCCGGGTCGTGCGCCGCGAAGGCCGCGAAGCTCAGGGTGACGGACTTGAGCTGGAGGGCGATGTAGGGGGTGGAGCCGACCACGGCGATGATCGTCACCGCGACGCCGAGCGCGGGCGACTTGCCGTAGCGCGAGGAGATCATGTCGGCGATCGAGGTGATGCGCTGGACGTGGCCGACGCGCACGAGCTTCCGCAGCAGGAAGAACCAGCCGACGAAGACGATCGTCGGCCCGAGGTAGATCGGCAGGTAGTCGAGCCCGCCGCGCGCCGCCGCGCCGACCGCGCCGTAGAACGTCCAGGCGGTGCAGTAGACCGAGAGCGACAGCGTGTAGACGAGGGGCGCCCTCAGCCAGCCGAAGCGGCCCTGCGCGGCGCGGCGCTCGGCCCAGGCGGCGACGGCGAAGAGGCAGGCGACGTAGCCGAGGCAGACCGCGACGAGGAGGTTGCCGCCGATCATCGCGGGGGCCATCACGCGCCGCCGTCGTCGTCGCCGAGCCCGCGCGCGAGCCGCGCCGTCGCCACGATCAGGCCGATCCAGGCGGCGAAGACATAGGCGAGGCCGAGCGGCACGCCGAGCAGGCGGCCGCCGCCGGCGAAGGCGTCGATGAGGGGCGAGAGGAACAGGAACGCGGCGAGGAGCGGCAGGGCGAGCGCCGCGTCGCGGCGCCGGCGGCGCAGCCGGGCCGCCCGCGCCAGCGCCGCCTCGGCGCGCTCGGGCTCCTGCTGGTCGCTGTCCGGCATCGGCGTCCCCCCGGTCCGGCGGCGAGGATAGGCGCCCGGGCGGCCATTCTTCAAGACGGGAACGGGCGGCGCCTTGATCCAGCTCATGGTGCAGTGCAGCAGACATGATGTTTTACAAGGCCACGTCGAGACCTTATAAACCTGCGCGAAAGCGGCCGCAGCGCCGCGTCGGAGACAATCGGGAAGGAGCTGCCCATGAGCGAGGAGATGCACCAGCCGCCGGCAGAGGCCGTCAAGCGGGCCTGGGTCGACGCGGCCGGCTACGCCGGCATGTATGCGGCGTCGATGGACGATCCGGCCAGGTTCTGGGGCGAGCACGGCAAGCGTCTCGACTGGACGAAGCCCTATTCGAAGGTGAAGAACACCTCGTTCGACTTCCACAACGTGTCGATCAAGTGGTTCGAGGACGGCGAGCTCAACGTCTCGGCCAATTGCGTCGACCGCCATCTCGCGAAGCGCGGCGACCAGGTCGCGATCATCTGGGAGAGCGACGACCCGAACGTCAGCGAGCGCATCACCTATCGCCAGCTCCATGCCGAGGTCTGCCGCTTCGCCAACGTGCTGAAGACCCTCGGGGTCTCGCGCGGCGACCGGGTGGTGCTCTACCTGCCGATGATTCCCCAGGCGGCCTACGCCATGCTCGCCTGCGCGCGGATCGGGGCGATCCACTCGATCGTCTTCGCCGGGTTCTCGGCCGACGCGCTGCGCTCGCGCGTCGAGGATTCCGGCGCGAAGCTCGTCGTCACCGCCGACGAGGCGCCGCGCGGCGGCCGCAACACGCCGCTCAAGGCCAATTCCGACCGGGCGATCGCCGGGCTCGACGGCGTGCGGCAGCTCGTGGTGCGGCGCACCGGCGGCGACGTGCCCTGGCTCGCCGGCCGCGATTTCTGGCTGCACGAGGAGATGGAGCGGGTCGATCCCGACTGCCCGCCCGAGGCGATGGGGGCGGAGGACCCGCTCTTCATCCTCTACACCTCCGGCTCGACCGGCAAGCCGAAGGGCGTGCTGCACACCACCGGCGGCTATCTCGTCTACGCGGCGATGACGCACCAGTACGTCTTCGACTACCACGAGGGCGACGTCTACTGGTGCACCGCGGACGTGGGCTGGGTGACGGGCCACAGCTACATCGTCTACGGACCGCTGGCGAACGGCGCGACGACGGTGATGTTCGAGGGCGTGCCGACCTACCCCGACGCCGGCCGGTTCTGGGCGGTTTGCGAGAAGCACAAGGTCAACATCTTCTACACCGCGCCGACCGCCATCCGGGCGCTGATGGGCCAGGGCCGGCAGTTCGTCGAGAAATACGACCTCTCGAGCCTGCGCACCCTCGGCTCGGTCGGCGAGCCGATCAACCCCGAGGCGTGGAACTGGTACGACGAGGTGGTGGGCAAGGGCAGGTGCCCGATCGTCGACACCTGGTGGCAGACCGAGACCGGCGGCATCCTGATCTCGCCGCTGCCCGGCGCGATCCCGACCAAGCCCGGCTCGGCGACGAAGCCGTTCTTCGGGGTGCGGCCGGCGGTGCTGGAGGCGACCTCGGGCGAGGAGATCCGCGAGACCGCCTGCGAGGGCGTGCTGGCGCTGGCCGACAGCTGGCCCGGGCAGATGCGCACGCTCTTCGGCGACCACGAGCGCTTCGTCGACGCCTATTTCAGCCAGTACAAGGGCTACTACTTCTCCGGCGACGGCTGCCGGCGGGACGCCGACGGGTACTACTGGATCACCGGGCGGGTCGACGACGTCATCAACGTCTCGGGCCACCGCATGGGCACGGCGGAGGTCGAATCGGCGCTGGTCGCCCACGCCAAGGTCGCCGAGGCGGCCGTGGTGGGCTATCCGCACCCGATCAAGGGCCAGGGCATCTACGCCTATGTGACGCTCAACGCCGGCGAGGAATACACCGAGGAGTTGCGCAAGGAGCTGGTGCAGTGGGTGCGAAAGGAGATCGGCCCGATCGCCTCGCCCGACCTGATCCAGTGGGCGCCGGGCCTGCCGAAGACCCGCTCCGGCAAGATCATGCGCCGCATCCTGCGCAAGATCGCCGAGAACGACTACGGCGCCCTCGGCGACACCTCGACCCTCGCCGATCCCACGGTGGTCGAGGAGTTGATCGACAACCGTATGAACAAGGCCTGAGGCCCCTGCCCCGCCCGGATCCGATCCGGGCGGGGGCGTTTCCCCGGCCCTCGGGGGATCCGTCACGCCAGCCGGGGGCCGGCCCGTGGGGCGCGACCGAGGACCCGACCTCGCACGCGCGCGAAGGGGTCATACCGGACTCGCTTGATCTGCTCCGTTTGATTGGCGGGATCGACAGGTCCGACCGTCTTGACGTTGACGAGGCCGGGCCGCGGACCGCGCACAGCAACATCACGGCGCCGGGTCAAGGTATTCCTGAATTTGTGCGCAAATATATTTCGAAATATTTTGAATATAAATGGTGAAAATCATTGCATCATTGGCAGCGACGCATTTCGCGGCGCCGCTCGACTCACTTGAAACTGGCGCCCTCCCCGCCCGAACCGCTCCGCGTCGAGCAGGTTGACATGCGCATGTCAACCTGCGGGAGCCGTCGCGAGGCAGGACGGCGCCGCTCGTCGACCCTTGCCGCCGTCGTGCAGCGTGCCATTGCGCCGCGGCGTTCCGACGCCCGCTCGCAGGAAACCGCCGCCGACGTCGCCCAGGGCGCGCGGCGCCGGCCCCCGAGGTTCGAGAGCAAGCCGCGGCGGTTTCGCCGGGCCGCGGTTGATGGTTCAGTGCCCCCGCGAGGCCGCGAGTCGGCCGGGGAGAACGTCATGGCGGGCAGGATCAGGATCGGAGTCGGGGGATGGACCTTCGAGCCGTGGCGGAAGACGTTCTTTCCGGAGAAGCTGCCGCAGAAGCGCGAGCTCGAATACATGGCCGGCAAGCTCTCGTCGATCGAGATCAACGGCACGTTCTACCGCACCCAGAAGCCCGCGACCTTCGCGAAGTGGCGCGCGGAGACGCCCGAGGGCTTCGTCTTCGCGCTGAAGGGGCCGCGCTACGCCACCAATCGCAGCGCCCTCGGCGAGGCGGGCGAGAGCGTCGGCTGGTTCATCGACAGCGGGATCGCGGAGCTCGGCGACCGGCTCGGCCCGATCAACTGGCAGCTGGCGACCACCAAGAAATATGACCGCGACGAGATGGCGGCCTTCCTCGACCTGCTGCCGGAGAAGGCGGGCGAGCGCAAGCTGCGCCATGCCGTCGAGGCGCGGCATCCGAGCTTCGCCGACGGCTTCGGCGAGCAGGCGCGCGAGCGCGGCGTCGCGGTGGTGCTGGCCGGGGACAGCGAGTATCCGGTGATCGAGGGCGGGACGGAGGACTTCGTCTACGCCCGGATCATGGGCACCACGGAGGGGCATGAGGCCGGCTATTCCGAGGCGGCGCTCGACGGCTGGGCGGCGCGGGCGAAGGGCTGGGCGGCGGCGGGGCGGGACGTCTACCTCTACGTGATCAGCGGGCACAAGGCGGCGAACCCCGCCGCGGCGCTGGCGCTGATTGCGCGCACGGGGGGCTGAGGGCGCCGCTGACGGCGGGTTCGCGGCGGACCGCCGACGGCGGTCGACCGGGGACCGGGGCGACCGGCGCCGACCGGCCCGTGGCGCCTTGCGCCTGACGACTGACTGCGACCGACGACGGGCGGCAAAGGGCGGCAAAGGGATGGCGGACGGACGGCCGGATGACCGGCGTCCGACGGGGCGCGCCCCGTCGACCCCGGCGTGCCAGCGCCCGGCCCCGGGTTGCGCCGGCGCGCGGATCGGCGGAAGGATCGCCGGCAAGGACCGCTTCGGGAGGATGTCCATGGAATACCGCCAGCTCGGCCGCTCCGGCCTTCTGGTCTCCTCGCTCGCCTTCGGCACCGCCACCTTCGGCGGCGTCGGCGCGCTCGGCAAATGGGGGGCGACCGACGTCGAGGAGGCGAAGCGCCTGCTCGACGCCTGCCTCGACGCCGGGGTGAACCTGATCGACACCGCCGACGCCTATTCCCGCGGGCGCTCGGAGGAGATCCTCGGGGCGGCGATCAAGGGCCGGCGGGAGCGGCTGCTCGTCGCCACCAAGGTGCGCTTCCGCATGGGCGAGGGGCCGAACGACCACGGCCTGTCGCGCTCCCACATCGTCGCCGGCTGCGAGGCGAGCCTGAAGCGGCTCGGCGTCGACCATATCGACCTCTATCAGGCGCACCAGTGGGACGGGCTGACCCCGGTCGAGGAGACGCTGGAGGCCTTCGACACGCTCGTGCGCTCGGGCAAGGTCCGCTACTGGGGCGTGTCGAACTTCGCCGGCTGGCAGATCGTCAAGACGGCCGCCGCGGCGGCGGCCGGCGGGTTCGTGCCGCCGGTCAGCCAGCAGATCTACTACTCGCTGGAGAGCCGGGACGCGGAATACGAGCTGATCCCGGCGGGGATCGACCAGGGCCTCGGCACGCTGGTCTGGAGCCCGCTGGCGGGCGGGCTGCTCTCGGGCAAGTACCGCCGCGGCAAGGCGCCCGAGGAGGGCGGGCGGCACCTCAACGACTGGCACGAGCCGCCGCTCTCCGACGAGGACCGGCTCTACGACACGATCGAGGTCCTGGTGGAGATCGCCGGGGGCCGCGGCGCCTCGGCGGCCGAGGTGGCGCTCGCCTGGCTGCTCGGCCGGCCGAGCATCGCCTCGGTGATCCTCGGGGCGCGCACCGAGGCGCAGCTGGCGCGCAACCTCGGGGCGGCGGAGCTGCGGCTGACGGCCGAGGAGCGGGCGCGGCTCGACAAGGTGAGCCTGCCGCGCCTCCTCTACCCCCACTGGCATCAGGCCCGCGCCATCGCCGACCGCCTCGGCCCGGGCGAGGCGAGCCTGCTGCGCGGGCATCTGGACGAGGAGGCCTGACGAGGCCGCCTCCCGACCCGGGACCGCGCGCCTGCGGCGGCTCGCCAGGCCCCTTCCCGGACATCGTGCGCGCCCGAGCATCGCGACGGGCGGCGCAGGCCCTCGGGGCGACGTAAGGCGCAGGCCTGTGACCCTCCCGCGGCCCGCTCCCCGCCGCGTGGGACCTCGGGTCAGGGAGACGGCGAAACCCGCGCCCCGCCGCAGCGCGCCGCGGGCGGGACGGCGGAGCCCTCGCGACGCCGACGCGGCGCCGCGGGTCCGGCGGGCGGCGGCGGCCGCAAGGCCGCCGGCGACCGGCGGAGGGGCTCAGGCGAGGGCGGCGCGGATCGCGTCGAGGACCCGGGCGCGGGCGTGGCGGGCGGCGAGGGCGCCTTCCATGTCCACCTCGACGAAGCGGCATTTCACGTTGGGCTGGAGCTGGCCGATCAGGTCCATGTCCGCCGAGATCACCGTTCCCACCATCATGTAGCCGCCGCCCGAAACCGCGTCGCGGTGCAGGATGATCGGCTCGGCGCCCCCCGGCACCTGGATCGAGCCGTAGGGATAGCAGGCGTCGACGATGTTCGACGGATTCGAGCCCGCGCCGAACGGCGGCTCGCGCGGCACGTAGTCGAGCGGCCTTCCGCCGCGGAAGCGGTAGCCGATGCGGTCGGCCTCCGGGGCCACCTTCCAGACGTCCTCGAAGAAAGCCGCATGCGACGGCTCGGTCACCCGGTGCCAGTAGAGGCCCGGCAGCATCCGGAGCTCCACCGGCGCCCCCGTCGGCCCGCGCCGCAGCTCCGCCGGCACCGAGCGCCCGGCCCGGCCCCCGCCCGCGCCGACCGCCAGCCGGTCGCCCGCCTTCAGCGCCCGGCCCTCATGCCCGCCCAGCGCGCCGAGCGGATAGGTCGAGCGGCTGCCGAGGACCACCGGCACGTCGATCCCGCCCGCGACCGCGATATAGGCCCGCGCCCCCGCCTTGAGGAAGTCGAAGGACAAGGTCTGCCCCGCCTTGACCGCGAAGCTCTCCCAGAGCGGCGCCGGCGTCCCGTCGAGCTTCGGCGGCATCTCCGCGCCGCAGATCGCCACCACCGCGTCGCGGTGGAACACCAGCTCCGGCCCCAGGAACACCGCCTCGAGCCCCGCCGCGCCCTCGGGATTGCCGACGAGCAGGTTGGCCGCGACCAGCGCCAGCTGGTCCATCGCCCCCGAGAGCGGGATGCCGAGATGGTAGTAGCCCGGACGGCCGAGGTCCTGGACGGTGGTGGCGAGGCCGGGAGCCTTGACCTCGATGGCGCCTTCGATGTCAGCCATTGAGCGCCCCCATCAGCTTCGCGTTGTACTCGTCCGGGTTCTTGTGGAAGGCGTCGAGCGAGAAGGTCACGTCGACCATCTTCGGCGCATACCTGCCTGCCGCGACCTGGGCCTGGATCGCCTCGTACTCGGGGCGGTCGATCGGGCGGAACTTGACGATGTCGCCCGGCCTGAACAGGCACATCGTATCCGCCGGGATGTACTTGTGCTCGCTCCTGGGGTCGTAGATCGGCGTCGGGATGATCCCGAACATCTGGTAGCCGCCGGCGCCGCGGACCGAGTAGATCGCCGTGAAGCAGCCGCCATGGCCGATGGTCAGCGCCGGCGTGTCGGTGCGCGGGCGCACGTATTTCGGCGCCTCGAGCTGCCGCGACCGCTCGACCATCTGGTAGAGGAACGGCAGGCCGGCGACGAAGCCGACCATCGAGACGAACCACGGCGCCCCGGCATGGGCGGCGACGAACTCCTCGACCGAGCCCTTGCCGTTGACCCGCGCCGCGTAGTCGAGGTCGGTCCCGGACGGATCCTGATGCCGGTCGCGGAACCGCATCAGCGTCTCGTGCGTCCAGGGATCGTTGTAGAACGCCGGCAGCTCGATGATCCGCGTCTCGATCTCCGAGGGCGCATGCGCCGCCTTGTCCTCGAGCTGCTTCAGCTCCGCCATCATCGCGTCGGGCGCGATCACGTCGGGGTCGAACTTCACCTGGAACGAGGCGTTGGCCGGGCAGATCTCGGTCACGCCGGCGATGTTGGCCTCGCGCACCGCGTTGGTGATGTAGAGCGCCTTGAAGAAGGCCTCGAGCGACATGCTCTCGTCGACCTCGACGAAGACATGCTCGTCGCCGCCAAAGGAATAGCGCATCCCCCCTCCCTTCAGGTCAGTGTGCCGGCGTTGGCCTCGAGCCAGCGCTCGAGCCAGGTGGTGTCGAAGCGGCCCGCCGCGACGTCCGGGTCGGCGGCGAGCGCGAGGTGCAGCGGCCGCGTCGTCGGCAGCCCGCCGATCTCCAGCTCGCGGAGCGCGCGGGCGAGGCGGGCGATGGCGGCGGGGCGGTCCTCGTCGTGGACGATCAGCTTGCCGAGGAGCGAGTCGTAGAACGGCGGCACCACGTAGCCCGGATAGAGCATGGTGTCGAAGCGCACCCCCGGGCCGCCGGGGACGCGCAGCGACTCGACCGCGCCCGGATGCGGGCGGAAGTCCTGGGCCGGGTCCTCGGCGTTGAGCCGGACCTCGATGGCGCAGCCGCGGAGCGGGATGTCCTCCTGGCGCCAGCGCAGCGGCGCGCCGAGGCAGACGCGGATCTGCTCGCGCACGAGGTCGAGCCCGGTGATCATCTCGGTCACCGGGTGCTCGACCTGGATGCGGGTGTTCATCTCGATGAAGTAGAAGGCGTGGCTGGCGTCGTCGTAGAGGTATTCGAGCGTGCCGGCGCCGCGGTAGCCGACCGCCTCGGCGAGGTCGACCGCCGAGGCGCAGAGCCGCTCGCGGGTCTCCTGGTCGAGCGAGGGCGACGGGGCCTCCTCCCAGACCTTCTGGCGGCGGCGCTGCAGCGAGCACTCGCGCTCCCAGAGGTGGACGACGCGCGCGCCGTCGCCGAGGATCTGCACCTCGACATGGCGCGCCCTCTCGACCAGCTTCTCGACATAGAGCCCGCCGTCGCCGAAGGCGGCCTGGGCCTCGGCCGAGGCCTGCGGGATCAGCCGCTCGAACTCCTCTTCGGAGCGGGCGATGCGGATGCCCCGGCCGCCCCCGCCGGCCGCCGCCTTGATCATCACCGGAAAGCCGGTATGGGCGACGACGCTCCTCGCCTCGCGCAAGCCGGAGATCAGGCCCTCGGAGCCCGGAACGGTGGGGACGCCGGCCTGCGCCGCGGCCTCGCGGGCGGCGACCTTGTCGCCCATCTTGCGGATCACCGCGCCGGAAGGGCCGATCCAGGCGAGGCCGGCCGCCTCTACCGCGTCGGCGAAGCCCGCGTTCTCGGCGAGGAAGCCGTAGCCGGGGTGGACCGCCGTAGCCCCGGTCGCCTTCGCGGCGTCGAGGATCGCGTCGACCTTGAGGTAGGACTTCGAGGCCATCGCCGGGCCGATCTCCACCGCCTCGTCGGCGAGGCGGACGGCGAGGCTGTCGGCGTCGGCCTTGGAATGGACCGCCACGGTGGCGAGCCCGAGCTCCTGGGCGGCGCGGATCACCCGGACGGCGATCTCGCCGCGATTGGCGACGAGGAGCTTGCCGCGGGCGGCCATGCTACTCGAGCTCGGCGATGGCGTCGCCCGCCATCACCGCGTCCTCGTTGTCGACGAGGAAGCGCTTCAGCGTGCCGGCGGCGGTCGACTTCACCTCGTGGAAGCTCTTCATCACCTCGATCAGCCCGATGACGTCGCCGACCGCGACGGCGTCGCCCTCGGACTTGTAGGCGGCCGCCTCGGGCGAGGAGCGGCGGTAGAACGTGCCGGGGAGCGGCGAGAGGATCTCGGTGGCCATGGGTCCCTCCTCTTGGCGTGTTCTGGGGGCGGCGTCGGGCGCCGGCGTCAGGCGTCGAGATGCGGGCGGAGCGCCGCGCGCACCGCCTCGGCGATCGCCACGGCGTTCGGCGTGTCGGAATGCACGCAGACCGTGGTGGCGCTCACCGGCAGCGTCTTGCCGCCGACGGTGACGAGCTTGCCCTCGACCACCGCCAGCCGCGCCGCCTCGGCGCATTTCGCCGGGTCCTTCGCGTCGTGCTCGCGGGTGATGATCAGCTTGCCCTCGTCGGAATAGTCGAGATCGGCGAAGAACTCGGCGAGGAACCCGTGCCCGCGCTCGTCCTTCCACACCGTCTCGTGCAGCGTGCCGGCCAGCCCCATCAGCGGCACGCCGAAGACGTCGGCCGCGTCGGCGCAGGCGTTCGCCACCTCGGCGTCGCGCGCCGCCATGCCGTAGAGCGCGCCATGCGGCTTGATGTGGTTGAGCGCCATGCCCTCGGCCTTCAGGAAGCCGGTCAGCGCGCCGATCTGGTAGATCAGGCAGGCCGCCAGCTCCTCGCGGCCGATCTTCATCTCGCGCCGCCCGAAGCCCTGCAGATCGGGGAGCGA
This sequence comes from Amaricoccus sp., assembly GCF_017993425.1. Lineage (GTDB taxonomy): Bacteria > Pseudomonadota > Alphaproteobacteria > Rhodobacterales > Rhodobacteraceae > Amaricoccus. Next base: position 1,116 of record NZ_JAGOMQ010000011.1, on the reverse strand, counting down.
GGGGTGGGCGCCGACCTTGACGCCGTTCGCCTTGGCGAGGCGGACGGTCTTCTGCATGTGGTTGAAGTCGGAGCCGTGGAAGCCGCAGGCGCAGTTCGCGACGGAGATGAGCGGCATAAGCCCGGCGTCGTCGCCGATCTGGTAGAGGCCGAAGCCCTCGCCCATGTCGCAGTTGATCGTCGCCATGCCGCCCCTCCCCGCCGAGCGCGCTCGCCCGGGCTCTGTCGCCCCGGTTGCGCCCAACCCTGCAACGGCGGCCCCGCCGTTGTAAAGCGGCGCCGGCCGGGGCCCGGGAAGCGAGCCCGCAAATCGGCCCCCGCCCGCGCCGCGGGGCGCCCGGCGCCCCCTCCCCCGCCGCCGCAGGACGCGAACGGATACCCGGGCCGCGCTCAGCCGGAGCGCACCTTGCGGTAGCTGTCCTTGAGCGCGATCAGCTCGCCCTCGAAGGCGAAGAGGTCGCAGCCGCGCACGTCGGCGCGCCGCCCCTCGCGATCCACCCCGGTGAAGCGCCAGGCCGAGACGCCGGCGTCCCCGTCCACGTGATGGGTTCCGTCCCGCCAGGCCGCCTCGGGCCAGGCCTCGAACACCGCCGCGTAGGCGGCGCGCACGGCGTCGCGCCCCTCATGGCGGCGGCCCTCGGCGTCCGGTCCGGCGAAGGCCTGGAAGGCGCAGTCCGCGGCCATGCAGGCCATCAGCCCGTCGACGTCCCGCGCGTTCCAGGCGTCGATGAAGCGCTCCAGCGTCGCATGGCGGGCGGCGGCGAGCGCGTCGTCCACCACCTCCACCTCGAGGAAGGCGAGCGGCCCGGCGCCCCCGTTCACCACGTTGTGCTCGACGCCCTCGCGGCGGGAATAGGGCGCGTGCCGCGCGAGCGGCGCCCGCCGGGCGGCGCCCCCCGGCTCCTCCAGCAGCAGCTCGCCGTCGGTCAGCGGCACGATGACGTAGTCGTGGCCATGGCGGTGCCAGCCGGTCTCGGCGCCCGGCTCGAACCGCCATTCGGTCACGCGGAAGCGGTCATCCTCGATATGGGTTACCGGCGTCGCCTGCGGTCGCATCTGGTTCCTCCCCTCCGTCTCGGCGCCTACCATAGCCGCCCCGCCCGCCCCCGTCGCCCCC
>NZ_JAGOMQ010000042.1:28161-32073 GCF_017993425.1 Amaricoccus sp. | reverse complement strand
CCGCAGCCCCCGCCGCCAAGCCGCGGCCGAAGCCCCGCCCGGCGGCGCCGGCGGCGGCCCCCGCCCCGGCGGCCCCCGCCGCTGCTGCGCCCTCCCCCACGCCGGTCGCGGCGCGGCTGCGGCTGCGCCACAAGGTGATGGCCCTCTCCTTCCTCGCCCTCGTGGTCCTGCCCTTCGTCGCCGCGACCGCCTACCTCTACGGCCGGGCCGCGGACCAGTATCATTCCGAGGTCGCCTTCTCGATCCGCTCCGAGGAGAGCGCCTCCGCCGCCGCGGGCCTGCTCGGCGCGATCACCAACCTCGGAACCGGCTCGGCCTCGGACATCGACATCCTGGCCGAGTACATCCGCAGCCAGGACATCGTGGAGTCGGTCGACCGGGAGATCGACCTCCGCGCCATCTTCAACCGGGTCGAGGGCGATCCCCTCTTCACCCTCGGCGAGAACGCCTCGATCGAGGCGCTGGTCGCGCACTGGCGGCGGATGGTGCAGACCTCCTTCGAGAGCGCCGCCGGCATCCTGCACGTGGAGGCGCGCGCCTTCACGCCCGAGGACGCGCAGGCCATCGCCCGGGCGCTCCTCGTGCGGTCGAGCGGGCTGGTGAACCGGCTCTCCGAGCAGGCGCGCGCCGACGCGGTGCGCTTCGCCACCGAGGAGCTCGCCGAGGCCGAGGCCGCGCTCCACGCCATGCGCGGCCGCCTCGCGGAGTTCCGCCGCGCCAACCGTCTCGTCGACCCCTCCGGCGACGTGGCGGGCCAAGCGGGCCTGCTGAACGCGTTGCAGACCGAGCTCGCCCAGGCCCTGGTCGAGCGCGACATGCTGCTCACCTACGCCGACGAGGGCGACCAGCGGGTCATCCAGGCCAACCGCAGGATCGACGCGGTGCGCGCCCGGATCGAGGCCGAGCGCGCCGCGCTCGGGGCGCCCGACGCCGCGAACGCCCTGCCGGAGGTGGTTGGCCGCTACGAGGAGCTGCTCGTCGACCTCGAATTCGCCAACACCGCCTATACCCAGGCGCTGGCCAACCTCGCCGGCGCGCGGGCCGAGTCGCGCCGGCAGTCGCGCTACCTCGCCCCCCACGTGCAGCCGACGCTGGCCCAGCAGGCGCTCTACCCGCGCCGGGCGCTGCTCGCCGGGCTCACGTTCCTGTTCCTGACGCTCGGCTGGTCGATGGCGATGCTCGTCTACTACAACGTGCGCGACAACCGCTGAAGGCGCGGGCGTGATCGAGTTTCGCGACGTCTCGAAGCACTACCTGACGCCCACCTCCCGGAAGGTCATCGTCGACCGGCTGAGCCTGCGCCTGCCCGCGGGGTCCAAGGTCGGGCTCCTCGGGCGGAACGGCGCCGGCAAGACCACGCTCCTCTCCATGGTGGCGGGGACCGCCCCGCCCGCCTCGGGCGAGATCCTTCGCAGGGGGGCGATCTCCTGGCCGCTCGGCTTCGGCGTCAGCTTCCATCCCGACCTGACCGGCAAGCAGAACGCGCGCTTCGTGGCGCGGATCTACGGCGTCGACACCGACGCGCTCGTCGACTACGTCGCCGACTTCGCCGAGATCGGCGAGTTCATGGACATGCCGGTGCGCTCCTATTCCTCCGGCATGAAGGCGCGGCTCGCCTTCGGCATGGCGATGGGGATGGAGTTCGACTGGTATCTCGTCGACGAGATCACCGCCGTGGGCGACAGCCGCTTCCGCCGCAAGTCGCTCGCCGTCTTCAAGAGCCGGCTGAAGGACGCGGGCCTTCTCATGGTGTCGCACAACCCCGGCACCATCCGCGACTATTGCACCTCCGGCCTGGTGATCGAGAACGGCCGGGCCGAGTTCTTCCCCGACGTCCGCGAGGCGATCGCCCGGCACGAGGCGAACATGCGCCGCGCCTGAGCGCGGCGCGGCGTCCTGCGGCCTTCCGCCGGGCCTTCTGTCGGGCCTTTCGCCGGGCCTTCGGGGGGCCTTCAGGCCGTGCCGGCCCGGGCCGCGGCGATCCAGGCCTGCGCCGGGACGAGGCCCCCGAGCGGCCCGAGGCGCAGGGCGAGTTCCTCCGGCGCGAGGGGCGCGAGATCGGCGCGGCAGGCGAAGCCCGCCCGGCGCAGCGCCCCGACGAGCCCCGGCCCCGCCCCCGGCAGCCCGTCGAGATCGCAGGCCGGCGCGGGCGCCTCCACGGATGCCTCCGCGGGCGTCGTCGCGACGTCTCCCGCCGGCGCGGGAGCGCCGGGGCGGCGGAAGCGCAGCACGGCCGCCGCGGGCTCGGCGGGGGCCGCGTCGCGCAGCCGGGCGAGCCGCGCGGCGCGCAGCGTCGCCGGATCCCCCGGGAGGCCGCTCATCCCGCCGCCCCGGTCGCGGCGACGGCGTCGCGCGCCTCGAGGCGGGCGAGGAACTCGGCGAGCGCCAGCCCGACCCGCGTCTCGAACGTCTCCAGGGCCGTCTCCCGCTCCGCCTCGCGCGCCGCCGATCGGGCATGGCTGCGGGCTGCCTCCTCGGCGATGGCGGCGAGGCCGGTCTCCAGCCGGGCCTCCAGCGCGTCGAGCCGCGCCGCCAGCGCCGCGGCGCCCGCGCCCGCGGCTTCCGCGGCCCCGGCGGTCAGCCGGGCGCATTCGACGGCATAGCGGGCGTCGATCACCGCCTGCATCTCCGGCCCGGCCGCCGCGAGGCCGGCCTCCGTCGCCGTCGCGCGCGCCTGCAGCAGCAGGAGCGCCGCCGCCGGCGGCCCCTCCGGCGCCGCCGCCGGGGCGGCGAGGTGATCGAGCGTGGCGATCCAGAGCGCCTCCGGCCCGATCTCGGCGGCGAGGCGCGCCACCAGCGCCGCGGCCGCCTCCGGCCCGGCGGCGAAGGCGTAGTGGTAGGGGGCGACCCGATAGACCGGCCCGGCGACGTGGCGGCAGAGGGCGCGCAGCGCCGCGGCCTCGCCGCCGGCGAGCCGGTCGGGGTCGCCGATCGCCTCGTGGGAGACGAGCGCGGCGGCGATCAGGTCGCGCAGCGCGCCGCCCTGGTCCGCCGCCTCCGGCGCCGCCGGCGGCATGGCCGGCTGCTGGGGGGCGAAGTCTTCGCGTCGGGTCTCGACAAGCATGGCAGGGGCTCCGGGATGGGAGGGGGGAACAGGCAGGCAGAAGAGGGGCGCGCCGGCGGTCGCCGGCGACGCGCGGCGTTCAGCCGGTGTGGACGGAAACCACCTGCGGCATCCGCCAGGGCTCCTCGTCCGCATCGGACGCAAAAGGGACCGGGTCGGCAGGCCGGGGCGCCGTCCCGGCCGCGCCCTCGGCCGGGTCTTCGCCCGGGGCGGACCATCCCGCCTCCGGCGGGGCCGCCCGGCTTTCGAGGGCCTGCATCATCAGGGCCTGGGCGAGGGAGAGCCGCGGCAGGCTCGCCTCGAGCAGGGCGATGCGGTCGGCGAAGAGCCGGGTCTCCGCCGCCACGGTGCGCGCGGCGACGAGCTGGGCGGCGATCGCCTGCGCCTCGGCCCGGGCCGCCTCGGCCTCCGCGTCCGCGCCTTCCGCCGCGATCCCGTCCACCCTGCCCTGCAACGCCTCCAGACGCTCACTGAGCCGTTCCAGCGCCCCCCGCGGGTCCCGCGCCGCCAGCGACGCCTCCACCTCGGCGAGCTTCGCCTCCAGCGGCGCCAGCCGGCCGAGCGCCGCCTCCACCGCCATGTCCTTCTGCGCATGCAGCGCCGCGAGCCGCTCCGAGAGCTCCGCCAGCGGGACGGGGGCGTCCTCCAGCGCCGAGAGCCGCTCGCCGAGCGCCGACGACGACGCCTCCTGCGCCGCCCGCGCCGCCTCCAGACGCTCACTGAACCGCTCCAGCGCCCCGCGCGGGTCCCGCGCCGCCAGCGACGCCTCCACCTCGGCGAGCTTCGCCTCCAGCGGCGCCAGCCGGCCGAGCGCCGCCTCCACCGCCATGTCCTTCTGCGCATGCAGC
>NZ_JAGOMQ010000042.1:0-28061 GCF_017993425.1 Amaricoccus sp. | reverse complement strand
TCCCGCGCCGCCAGCGACGCCTCCACCTCGGCGAGCTTCGCCTCCAGCGGCGCCAGCCGGCCGAGCGCCGCCTCCACCGCCAGGTCCTTCTGCGCATGCAGCGCCGCGAGACGCTCCGAAAGCTCCGCCAGCGGCGAGGGGGTCGCCTCGAGGCTGGCGAGGCGCGCCTCGAGGACGCCGCGGGCGCGCTCGGACGCCTCGAGCCGGCCCTCCAGTCCCTCGAGGAGCTGCCGCGCCTCGGCCGGGGCGCCCATCTGCTCGAGGACCCGCAGCCGCGCCCGCAACTGGTCAAGTCCGGCAAGCGCGGTCTCGAGGCTCGCCCCCTTGTCGCGCACCAGCCCGAGGATCTGCCCCGCCATCGCCTGCAGCCGCTCGGCCTCGGCGCCGCCGCCGGCCTCCAGCCGGGCGGCGAGCGCGACCTGCGCCGCCTCCAGCGCCTCCATGCGCAGCTCGAGCCGCCGCGCCGAGGCGCCCGGGTCGACGGCCGGCCCGCAGGCGGCGCCGGAAGCGGGGGTGGGAGACGCCACGGCCGGCGCGGCCGCCACGATCGCGCCCGCGGAGACCGGGTCCCGGCCCGGCCGGCGCGGCCGCCCGCGCGCGGCGCGCGCCCCGAGGGCCGCGAGCCCGATCGCCCCGACGACCCAGGCCGCGGAAGTGAAGGACAACGGCTCCATGCTCAGCCTCGCTCCGGCCCATGCTCTCGCGCCGCGGGATCGCCGGCGGCGCGGGCTTCACATGGCGTCGGGAATGGTTAGGGGCCGGTTAACCGCGCCGGGACGATCCGGCGCCCGCTCCCCCACGGCCGGCGCCATTCCGGTGGCGCGCGCCGCCCGCTTCCCATATCTTCCGCGCCGATCGTTTTCCCGAGTTCCCGGTACCCCGCGATGACCCTGCCCACCTTCCTGATCGTCGGCGCCCCCAAGGCGGGCACCACCACGCTCTACGAGCACTTCCGCAGCCATCCCGAGATCTTCATGCCCCGGCTCAAGGAGCCGCGCTTCTTCTGCCACGACGGCCGCGGCGACCGGCTGAAATACCCGGTGCAGAGCCGCGAGGAATACGAGGCGCTCTTCGCCGAGGCGGGCGAGGCGAAGGCGATCGGCGAGGCGACGGTGCACTACCTGCGCCACCCGCAGGCGGCGGCGCGCATCCACGAGATGCTGCCCGAGGCGCGGATCATCGTCTCGCTGCGCGACCCGGTGGACCGCTCCTACTCGGCCTTCCAGATGAACCAGCGCAACCACGCCGCCAACGAGGGCCGCTCCTTCGTCGAGGCGATCCGCAGCGATCCGGTGCTGCAGGACACCTACCACGAGCACCTCGGCCGCTACTTCGCGCTGTTCCCGCGCGAGCGCATCGCGGTGATCCTGCTCGAGGACCTCGAGAACGCGCCGGGGCCGACGCTGGCCGGGCTCTTCGGCTTCCTCGGGGTCGACACGGGCTTCGCGCCCGACCTCGGCAGGGTCGCCAATCCCGGCGGCGAGCCGCGGAGCAAGCTCCTGCACGGGCTCCTGTCGGACAAGCGGCTGATCTCGGCGAGCCGGCGGCTCCTGCCCGAGGCGGTGGTCGCGCCGCTCAAGGCGCTGCGCGCGAGGAACCTCGAGAAGCCGCCGCTGCGGCCCGCCGATCGCCGCGTCGCGCTCGACTTCTTCCGCGACGACATCGAGCGCACCCAGGACCTGATCGGGCGCGACCTCTCGCACTGGACGCGCGCCTGAGCCGGCCGAAACGTTAACCAAGGATTAACGGAAAAGGTCGCGTTAATCCCGTTTGGCGTTGAAGTCGTTCGGGTTTGGGCGTATCTCCCGCATGTGGGTAGAAGGGGGCTTGTTCTGTGTCTGTAAAGGTTTCGCGTTTCTGGAACGCACTCGGTTCCTGCGTGCTCGCGCTCGGGATCGGCTCCGCCGCCGCCGCCGCGACGATCGACGTCAGCTACTTCGGCCGCGGCCAGGCCGCCGAGGCCAAGGCCGCGCTCGACGCCTTCCAGGCCGGCACGGACGGCACGATCGGGCCGAAGCGGCAACTGAAGTCGGCCACGATCGAGAACTTCAAGGGCTTCGCCGCCTGGAACGGCGCCGCGGGCGCGGCCGATCCGACGACCAGCGTCGGCGCCTTCGCCGCGCTCGGCGGGCACGGCAAGGGCGGCACCGCGGTGAACGGCGGGACGGCGCTGCAGGTGCGCAACTACTTTCCGGAGAACTGGGGCCGCTTCGATGTCGGCGCCGCCGACGGCAACTGGCTCGACAGCAACGACACGCTCGGCATGCGCTGGGACGTCGCCACGGGCGGCAAGTTCAACGCGCTCGCCTTCCTGCTGACCGACGTCGCCGACGTCGGCGCGAAGTTCACCATCAAGGTCGGCGACACGCTCTATTCGCAGGTGATCGGCGCGGGCGGCAAGCTCGCCAACGGCTCGATCCACTTCGTGCGCATCCTGCTGCCCGAGACCATCGAGAACCTGGTGGTCGAGCTGCGCAACGACCGGCTGAACGACGGCTTCGGCATCGCCGGCGCCACCGTGCAGCACATCGCGCCGGTGCCGCTGCCGCCGGCGGTCCTGCTCCTCGCCTCGGGCGCCGTGGCGCTCTTCGGCGTGAGCCGCCGCCGCCGCGCCGCCGCCTGACTCTGCGGCCCCGCCCCTGCGCGGGAGGCCGTCCGACGGACCTTCCGGCCCCCGCGGCGCGCCAGCGCCGCGGGGGCCGCGCCGTTTCGGGAGCTCCGAGGCCCGAGGCCGCGGTTTCCCGCGTGAAAATCCGGTCAAGGCATTGAAATCGCTGCCGCCATCCCTTGCGGAACGGCGCCGCGCCTGGCGGCGGGCGGCCGGGCTTGACCGACTGCTGCGGCGCGCGTAAACGGGCGCGCACGCCAGACGTGCGGCGGAGTAGCTCAGCTGGTTAGAGCAGCGGAATCATAATCCGCGTGTCGGGGGTTCAAGTCCCTCCTCCGCTACCATCCATTCCCTGACGCCAACGGCCCTCGGCCCCGATCCGCGGCCGGGGGCAAGACGGCGCGAAAGCCGCTTGCCCGGGCGGGGCGGGGCAAGCGGCGGAAAAGGCGGGATTTCATCTGGCTGGAACGCGGCCGGAATCGGGCTGGAATCCGCCTTGCCGCTTTTTCAGGATTCGACAAGGTTTCGGCGCGAGCCCGGCGCCGGGCCGGCATGAAAGGTCCTCGCCGGCCTTTCGGCCGGGACGACGACCGGGCCGGCCGGAACGTGGCGCCCCCGCTGGCAGCGGGCGCTTCGGACCCGCCGCGAAGCGCCCGGGATCGGGCCGGTCGATGCGGCATCACGACGGATGCCGCTCTCGCCGTCCCCCAGGTTCCGGTGGGACGGGCGGCCTCAGTAGTAGCCGTGCTCGTGCTCCATGTAGCGGCACATGTTGAGAACGACGCCGAGGAGCTTGCCGCTCTCGGCGAGCTCGTGCTCGCAGCGGTCGACCTCGTCGAGCCGGCTCTTCTCGGCGCCCGCGATCAGCAGCACCGCGTCGAGATGCGGCAGGAAGGCCATCGCGTCGTCGTTGGCGAGCATCGGCGGCAGGTCGTAGAGGATCACGTTCGGCGCCAGCGCCGCGCGCATGCCGGCAAGCGCCCGGCCGGCGGAGGCGCTCAGGAACAGGTCGCCCGACTGGCGCGAGGGCGTCGTGCTGCCGCCGATCGCGAGGTTCGGTCCCGCCCGCATGAAGGTCTCGCCGAGATCGGCGCCGCCCTGCAGGAAGGCCGCCATCGAGCGCTCGCCCGGCAGGCCGAGCTCCTGGGCCACCGAGGGCCGGCGCAGGTCGACGTCGGCGAGCACGACGCGCAGGTCGGACTGGTGGGCGAAGCTGAAGGCGAGGTTCATCGCCACCGTGGTCTTGCCGCAGCCGACCGTCGGCGAGGTGATCCCGAGCGCGGTCCAGCCCTGGGCGTGCAACGAGCGCAACGCCTTGGTGCGCATCATGTCGAACACGGCGTGGGCCGGATCGACGTCGGCGTAGGTGACGACGCGGGCCTGCTCCATGCGCGCCGCATCGGGGATGAATTCCGCCAGCGCGGCCCACGTCTCGCCCGCCCCGGCGCGGGGCGCCGGGGCGGAGGCGGACGCGGGCTGGCGGGCGGCGGGCGCGGTCTCGACCTCGCCGCGGGCTACCTTGGCCTTCTGGATGGCGGCTTGGATGCGTTCCATCGATCGTCTTCCCGAAAGGCCGGCCCCCGTCGGGAGGCCGGCGCGTGTCTCCGCGGCGGCGCCGTCGCGCCGGCGTCTGCTGTCGCGGCGGCGCGGGCGCCGCCGCAAGGCCCGTCAGATCTCTTCCGGCTGCTCTTCGAGCCCGAAGATGATGCTGTCGAGCGGCTTCACGAAGGTGTGCACGGCGAGGAGGCCGAGCGGCACGCCGATCAGGATCAGCGCCAGCGCGCCGACGATCAGCCGCCGGCGCCAGCGCAGCTCGCCCTCGGTGCGGATGAAGGGCACGGTGGCGAAGGGCTCGGCCCCGAGCCGCCGGGCGATCTCCACCGGGCGGCGGATCGAGCGGTTGAGCAGCTCGAGCAGCACGACGACGCCGAGCCCGAGCCCGACGCCGCCGACGACGCCCGCGCCGGCGATCAGCTTGCGGTCGGGCTCGGAGGGCGAGGTCGGCTCGACGGGCGGCTGGATCAGCGTGAAGCGCTCGCCCTTGGAGAGCACCTCGATGCGCTCGCCGACCGAGGCCTGGCCGAGGCGGGCCATCGCGCTCTCGTACTGCGCCGAGAGGTTGGCGAGTTCGCGCTCGAGCCCGCCGAGCGTCATCTCGTTGACCGGCGTCGCCTGGATCGAGGCGTCGAGCGCGGCGAGGTTGCCGGCGATCGTCGCCTTCTCCTGGGCGATGAAGTCGAGCCGGGCGACGATCGGGGCGAGCTCGAGGTCGAGTTCGGAGGTCTGGGGCGCCGGCTGCCCGTCGGGCCCCAGCGTCGCGCGCGCGGCGCGCTGCTCGGCGACGAGGCCGTCGAGCGCGGCGACCCGGCCCTCGAGCAGCCGGATCTGCGGGCTCGACGGCGCGTAGATCGCGCGCTGCTGGATCAGCTGGCTCTTGAGGTTCTCGAGCTCCTGCTCCTCGGGGCTGAGCGCGATCGAGCCGGTCCGGCCGGTGCGCTCGAAGACCCAGGCGACGGTGTCGCGCTGGTTCCGCAGCGCCGCCTCCTCGCGCTCGAGCGCGAGCAGGCGCTCCTGCTCGGTCTGCTGCCGGGCGCGCCGGGCGTTGAGGCTGTCGGGGAGCGCGTCGACGTTCGCGGTCTTCATCTCGGCGATCTTCGCCGACTGGCGCTCGATCTCGCCAGCGAGGCGCTCGACCTCGGCCTGGAAGAACTCCGCCGTGCCGCCGGCGCGGTCGGTGCGCAGCCGCACGTTCTCCTGGAGCACGAGGTTGACGAGCTCGTTCGCGCCCTTGAGCGCCAGCGCCGGGGTGGGCGCGGAGAAGGCGACGCCGAGGATGGTCGCGCCGGGCAGGCCGCGCATCCGCGTCACGTCGGGCACGAAGCCGATGAACTCGATGCGGCTGGCGAGGTCGCCCGCCATGGCGGTGGAGGTCATTTCCGGCTGGTCGACGTAGAGCCCGATGCGCTCGGCGAGTTCGACGAGGTTGGTGCGCGTCATGATGCGCTGCTCGATGATCTGCGCCTGCTCGTAGGGATCGACCTCGACGGTGGTCTGGGCGAGGTCGCCGGGGATCTGCTGCGGCTCGACGAGCATGCTCGCCTGGCTGCGGTAGACGGGCGGCAGGATCATCGCGACGGTGACGCCGACCGCGACGACGAGGGCGGCGACGACGAGGAAGTACGGCAGCCGCCGCAGGAACACCTGGAAGTAGTACTTGAGATCGATATCGGGCATCGCCCCGCTTTCCCTGGCTGTCGCCCGAGGGCGACCATCGTGAGACCTAATCGCCGCCGCCCCGGACGGCCATCCTGTTCTTCGGCCGTCCCGGGCCCCCGTCAGACGACCATCTTCAGACGACCATCTTCAGGTTGCCGTGGGCCCGGCGATCCTGGACGACCTGCTGGATCACGCCGGCGTCCACCTTCTCCAGCCCGTCGGTGAAGGCGTAGACGAGCGCGTAGTCGCAGATCTGGTTTACGAGCCGCGGCACGCCGCGCGAGGCGGCGTGGACGCATTCGCTGGCGGCCGGCGTGAAGATCTCGCGCGTCGCGCCCGCGACCTTCAGCCGGTGGCGCACGTAGTCGCGCACCGCCTCGGCCGACATGCCGGGCAGGTGATACTCGGCCGCGACGCGCTGCGCGAACTGCACGAGGCGCGGTTCGGCGACGAGGTCGCGCAGCTCCGGCTGGCCGACCAGCACGAGCTGGAGGAGCTCGTCCTTGTCGGCGTTGATGTTGGAGAACATGCGCAGTTCCTCGAGCGTCTCGAGGCTGAGGTTCTGCGCCTCGTCGAAGATCAGCATCGTCCGCCGCCCGGCGGCGTATTCCGCGATCAGGAAGTCCTGGAACTGGGCGAAGAGCCGGACGTAGGTGGCGTCCGTGTCGGTCTGCACGCCGAGCGCCATCAGCACCCAGTGCAGGAGTTCGCCGCGGTTGCCCTGGGCGTTCGAGATCAGCCCGACGGTGACGTCCTCGGGCAGCGAGCGCAGCAGGTGGCGCAGGAGCGTGGTCTTGCCGGCGCCGATCTCGCCGGTGATCACGGTGATCGGGGCGTGGGTGAGCAGCCCGTATTCCAGCATCGCGTAGGCGCGGGCGTGATTCTCCGACCAGTAGAGGAAGTCGGGATCGGGCAGGAGCGTGAACGGGCGTTCGGTCAGGCCGAAATGGGCGGTATAGATCGTGAGGCTACCCGACATGCCCATCCCGCACCAGCTCACTCGACCGCGGGAGAACTACCCCGCCCCACGACGGCGGGAACGGACGGTCCCGCGCGCATCAGCGCGCTACATACCGTCATCCGCGCCGGTTATCATCCCCTTAATTTGGTAAAGATCCCGTGGGCGACAAGGCGCGCCGGAACCCGTGTCGCGAGGGTCGCAGCAGGCCCGTTCACGGGGAGGGCGCGGGCGAGGGCGCAACCCCCGGTTGTCCGGCAATCGTTAATCATGTCATTAGAATGCAACGAGGTTTCGGTTGAGCTTTCGCGTAAATGATGTCTTAATGCCGCCGGAACCGGGGCCGTGGGGTCTCCTTGAAATCGCGCCGAAGGGCGCTCGTCGGATCGGATCGGCGATCTGGGCTCGGAGCGCGTCCGAGCCCCGGGAGACGTGCGGCGCGGCGTCCATGTCTGTTTGTGAGGATCGAGTCGAGTAATGTCGCACATTTCGGAAATGGACGTCGAAGCGGTCGTTCCCGTCTCTTCGGGCCACGCCGCGGACGGTCTCTACAATCGGCTTTTCAAGCGCTGGTTCGATCTCGCCCTGATCCTGCTTTCGGCCCCCTTCGTGCTGCCGATGGTGCTGATGCTCGGCCTCGTGGTGCGCCGCGACGGCGGGCCCGCCTTCTACGTCCAGGACCGGATCGGCCTCGACGGCCGGGCGTTCCGGCTGTGGAAGCTGCGCACCATGGTCACCGACGCCGACGCCCGGCTGGCGGCCGACCTCGCCGCGAACCCCGCCCTCCGGGCGGAGTGGGACGAGACGCAGAAGCTCAAGGCCGACCCGCGGATCACCCCGATCGGCCGGCTCCTGCGCAAGGCCTCGCTCGACGAGCTGCCGCAGCTCTGGAACGTGTTCCGCGGCGACATGAGCCTCGTCGGGCCGCGGCCGATGCTGCCCGAGCAGCGCGCGCTCTATCCGGGCCGCGACTACTACGCGATGCGCCCCGGCCTGACCGGGCCCTGGCAGGTCAGCGAGCGCAACGAGACCTCCTTCGCCGGGCGCGCCGAGTTCGACAGCGCCTATGCCCGGCGGGTGTCGCTGCCCACCGACATCGCCATCATGTGCATGACCGTCTGGGTGGTGCTGCGCGGCACCGGCTACTGACGGGCTCCCGGCCGGCTCCCGATCCCGGGGCCGGATCGCGGCGGCGGTCCGGAACGGCTGCTTTACCATCTCCGACGATCGTGGTTTCCCCTCGGGGCCGTCGCGACTAGGATGCGCGCGCGGGCGGAGCGACGTCGTCGCCGGCGCCGGCGCGCCGGCCGGTCGGACCCGTATCCTGTCGCCGGAGTATCCCTCATGTCCTTCCGCGCCCTCCTCCCCGTCCTTCTCGTCGTCGCGGCCGCCGGGCTTTCCGCCTGCGACAGCAAGGAGGAGCGCGCCGAGAAGCACTACCAGCGCGCCGTGGCGCTGCTCGCCGAGGGCGAGCCCGACCGGGCGGCGATCGAGTTCCGCAACGTCTTCCGGCTGAACGGCCAGCACAGGGAGGCCCGGCTCGGCTATGCGCGGCTGCTGCGCGACCGCGGCGACGTCGCCCGCGCGCTCAACCAGTACGGCTTTCTCGTCGACCTCGACCGCTCCAGCCTCGACGGCCACAAGGAGCGCGCGGCGCTGGCGCTCGCCGCGCAGGACTTCGCCACCGCGGCCGCGAGCGCGAAGCGCGCCTTCGAGCTCGCGCCCGCGGACCCGCAGGCGCGCGCGCTGAAGGCGACGGTCGACTACCGCGACGGCGACCGCGCCGCCGCGGTGGCGATGGCCGAGGCGGTGATCGCCGAGGCCCCGGACAACGTCGCCGCCCACATGGTGGCGATCGCCGACCGGCTGAACGCCGGCGACGGCAAGGCCGCGCTGGCCGCGGCCGACGCCGCGCTCGCCCATGCGCCCGGGGACGAGGGCCTCCATCTCGTGCGGCTCGCCGCGCTCGAGGCGGAGGGCGACGACGCCGGCGTAGGCCGCCAGCTCGACCGCATGGCGGAGCTCTTCCCCGACAATCCCGGCGTGCTGCAGGCGCGCGTGCAGTGGCGGCTGCGCCAGGGCGACGTCGCCGGCGCCGAGGCGGTGCTGCGCGCGCAGGCGCAGGCCAGGCCGGACGATCCCGAGGCCGCGCTCAGCGTCGTGCAGTTCCTCTACGAGACCGCCGGGGCCGCCGAGGCGCGGGCCGAGCTCGACCGGCTGGTCGCCGCCGGGGGGGATCCCCTGCCCTTCCGCCGCGCCCGCGCCGGACTCGACTACTCCGAGGGCGACCACGCCGCCGCGATCGCGGCGATGCGGGAGATGGTCGCCGAGGCGACGCCCGAGGGCGCCGAGCCGACCGACGCCGCCCGCGACATGGCAGCCGAGCTCGCGCAGATGCTCGGGGCCGACGGCGACGCCGCGGGCCGCGACGCGCTGGTGGCCGGGATCCTCGCCGGCGACCCGCGCCACGTCGCGGCGCTGAAGCTGCGCGCCCGCGCCGCGATCGACGCCGACGCCCCCGATCTCGCCGTGCAGGACATGCGCGCCGCGCTGAAGGAGGCGCCGCGCGACCCCGAGGTCATGACCATCATGGCGATGGCCCACGAGCGCGAGGGCGCGCGCGAACTCGCCGGCGAGCGGCTGGCGCTCGCCGTCGAGGCCTCGGGCCAGGCCCCCGCCGAGAGCCTGCGCTACGCCCGCTTCCTGATGCGCGACGGCAAGGTCGGCCCCGCCGAGAGCGTGGTCACCGGGGCGCTGCGCCGCGCGCCGAACGATCCGGGCCTCCTCGCCATGCTCGGCGAGATCCATGTCGCGCGCGCCGACTGGCCGCGGGTGGGCCAGGTGGCGGCGATCCTGCGCGAACTGGGCGACCCGGAGGCGACGGCGACCGCCGACCGCTTCGACATGGCGCGGCTCTCCGGCGAGGGCCGGGCCGAGGAGACGATGGCGGCGCTGAAGGCGATGGCCGAGGAGGGCGGCGACGCCGCCGCCATGGCGCGGGTGATGCAGACCTATGTCGGCGCCGGCGACCTCGACGGCGCGCAGGCCTGGCTCGACGGCGTGCTGGCGAAGGATCCGGCGGGCCGGCCGCCGCGGCTGATGCAGGCCGGGCTCGCCCTCGCGCGCGGCGACACGGCCGGCGCGGAGGCGATCTACGCCGCGCTGATCGCCGAGGATCCGGCGGCGCCCGAGCCGCATCGCGCGCTCGCGACCACCCTCGCCGCCCAGGGCCGGACGGCGGAGGCCGACGCGGCGCTCGCCGCGGGCGTCGCCGCCACCGGCGGCGACCGCGAGCTCCTGTTCCTGCGCGCCGGGATGCGCGAGGGCTTCGGCGACTTCGAGGGCGCGATCGCCGACTACGAGGCCATCTACGCCCGCGACAGCAACGACATGCTGGTGGCCAACAACCTCGCGAGCCTGCTCAGCACCCGGCGCGACGACCCGGCGAGCCTGGAGCGGGCCTTCGCCATCGCGCGGCGGCTGCGCGGCTCGGACGTGCCCTATTTCCAGGACACCTACGGCTGGATCCTGCACCGGCGCGGCGACAGCCCGGCGGCGCTGCGCGCGCTCGGGCCGGCCGCGGACGCGCTGCCGGAGAACGCGCTGGTGCAGTACCATGCCGGCGAGACGCTCTTCGCCCTCGGCCAGCGCGAGGCGGCGAAGGCGCGCTTCGAGCGTGCGGTCGCCGCGGCGGAAGGGACGCCGGAGGCGGGCCTGCCGCAGATCGCCGCCGCGAAGGCGCGCCTCGCCGAGATCGCGGCGACCCCCGCCCCGCCCCCCGGCCAGGCGGCGGCGGAGGAGACCGACGGCTGAGGGCGCTCGCGCGGGCCGCGTCGCCGCCTGCGCTGGCTGCCGCGGGCGGGGCGGTTTCAGCGCAGGATGAAGGCGCGGAGCCGGGCGATGAAGGCCGGGTCGGCGACCGGGCCGATGCGGCCGACCTCCCCGGGGCCCTGGGCCAGCGCCGCGGCGACGAGCGCGGGCAGGTCGGCCTCGGTTTCGGCGATGTGGACGCCGGGCTTGCCGCGCAGCCAGCCCACGGTCTCGAGCTGGTGGTCGGAGGTGTGCTCGCCGAGATGGGCGCGGCGCGGCAGGATCACGATCGGCTTGCCGAGCTCGCCCGCCGTCACCACCGAGCCGACCCCGGCATGGGCGACGACGATCTGCGCGCCCGCCACGGTGGCGTCGTACTCGGCGCGGTCGAGCTTGCGCACCCAGCGCATGTGGCGGGGCTCGTAGGCTCCGGCGCCGATCTGGGCGAGGATGTCCTGGCCGGGATTGGCGGCGGCCCAGTCGTCCATCGCCTGCACGAGCCGGTCGAAGGGGAACATCGACCCGATGGTGACGAAGATCAAAACACCGCGCCCCAGTATTCCGGCCCCTCGGGCCTGGCGAGGTGCGACCACTGCACCAGCCAGGCGTCGGCGAGGGGCCGGGCCAGCCGGGCCGAGAGCGTCATCGTCTCGGAGCTCGAGATCGAGTCGATCCAGATCGTGCGGCTGCGCAGGAAGAGCTTGGCCCCGGCGAGCGCGAGGAAGCCCGGGGCCGCGCCGGTGGTCACCACCACGTCGGGCCGCTCGCGGGCGATGATGCGCAGCACCTGCCAGATCACCAGCGCGAAGGCGATCCGGTTCCGGCGGGTGACGTTCCTGACCGCGTAGTAGCGCCCGTCGAGGTCGCCGTCGGGGATGTCGTCGGTGCCGACATAGACCACCTCGAGTTCGTCGAAGGCCGGGCGGATGCGCCGGAGCTGCACCCAGTGCCCGCCGCCCGACGCGACCGCGAGAACCTTCCTGCGCCGCACCCCGTCACCCATCGCCACGCCGTCGCACCCGAGAAACCGCCCCACACGCCCCTGCCCGGCCGCGGCGCCGGCGGAGACTAGCGCCACCGGCCGCCGACGCCAAGCTCACAGCACCGTCCCCCAGTATTCCGGCCCGTCGCGGCGCGCGAGATGGGCCCATTGCACCAGCCAGGCGTCGGCGACGGGGCGGGCGAGCCGCGCCGAGAGCGACAGCGTCTCGGCGCTGGCGACCGAGTCGATCCAGATCGTGCGGCTGCCGCAGAGGAGCTTGCCGGCGGCGAGCGCGAGAAAGCCCGGCGCCGCGCCGGTGGTCACCACCACGTCGGGCCGCTCGCGCAGGAGGATGCGCAGGAGCTGCCAGATCGCCACCGCGAAGCCCCAGCGATCGCGACGGGTGACGTTGCGCACCACGTAGTGCCGGGCGCCGTCGAGCCCGGCCGCCGCCGAGGGATCGGTGCTCGCATAGATGACCTCGAGCCCGGCGAAGGCGGCGCGCAGCCGGCCGAGCTCGACCCAGTGGCCGCCGCCCGAGGAGACCGCGAGCACCTTGCGCCGCCGCGCCGGGGCGCTCCCCCCGCGTTTCGGCTTCGGGGCCGGCCGCCTCGGGGCGGCGTCGATGAAGGTCGCGTCCGTCACGCCTCGTGTCCCAATCGCCGGCCGCCCGGGCCGGGCCTGTCCGCGCGCCCCGATCCCGGCGGTGCGAATCCCGGCGGTGCGAATCCCGGCCAAGACATCGGAGCCTATTCTGCCGCGCCAGGCCGCGCGTCGCCAGTGAAACGACGCGCGGCGGCGCAATCCTCTTGCAGGAAAGGTTAACGATTCGGGCTGTTGCAGAATCAATACGCTCCGGCGGTTAAACGCCGCTCCGCCCGCATGAAAGGTGATTAGGCGTTTGCCATGCCGCCCGCGCCCCCTTAAACGGCGGGAAAGGGCCCGGCGCCGAAGCCTGCCCGACATGTACGAGGCGCATCGATGCGAAATGCCGTGACGATCATCCTGGGCTTGCTGGCCTTTCTCGCCGCCGCGCCGATGGCGCTCGCCCAGGCGGCCGGCTATCGCATCCAGCCCGGCGATACGCTGGCGGTGACCGTTCTCGAGGACGAGACGCTGAACCGCCAGGTGCTGGTCCTGCCCGACGGGCGCATCTCGGTGCCGCTCGCCGGCTCGGTCGCCGCCGCCGGCCAGACCGTCGGCTCGGTCGAGCGCTCCATCGCCGACCGGCTCGCCTCGAACTTCGCCGTGCGCCCGAACGTCTTCGTCTCGGTGACGACGGTGAACGAGGAGGCCGAGCTCTTCCCGATCTACGTGCTCGGCCGGGTGACCCAGCCGGGCGTCCGCGAGGTCGAGGTCGGCACCAACCTGCTGCAGGCGGTGGCGCTCGCCGGCGGGCTCGACCGCTTCGCCGCGACCAAGCGCATCCAGCTCCGCCGCCGCGCCGCCGACGGGCAGGAGCAGATCTTCCTCTTCAACTACAAGGCCGTCGAGCGCGGGGGCGCGATCGAGTCGATGATCACGATGCGTGAGGGCGACGTGATCCTGGTCCCCGAGCGCCGCCTGTTCGAGTGAGGCGACGTCCGATGCGTCGCCCCCTCCTCGCCGCGCTCGGCCTCGCGGCCGCCTCCGGCGCGGCCGCCCAGGACGTCGTCACGCCCGGCTCGCCGCTTTTCACCGCCGGGATCAGCCAGGGCTTCACGGTCGATTCCAACTATCGCCTCGACGACCCCAATCCGGGGACGAGCTACTACGCCGACACCCGGGTGCAGCTCGGCCTGCTCTCCGAGACGCAGCTGCAGACGCTGGCGCTCGGGATCGACACCGGCCTGCGCGCGCTCTGGGAAGCCGAGCGCGACTTCGACCTCACCTTCGCCTCGCCGTCGACCGCGACCGGCGACTACCTGCGCGAATGGGCCAGCGGCTCGATCGACGTCGGGTTGCGCTACCGGCAGACCGATGTCGACGCCGACAGGCCGCTCGCCGACTTCATCGACCCGGACACCGGCGAGATCGACGTCCCCGACGACCTCGACCAGCTGAGCCAGGACATCACCGAGCGGCGCTACGACGCCACCGTCGATCTCGCGTTGGCCCAGGACTCGCCGTCCTCCTACGAGTTCTCCGTGGCCGCCACCCGCTTCGACTACGACGAGGTGACGAACGACACGACGCCGCGCGACAACCTCACCGGCGACGCGCTGTGGCGGCTGCGTCTCACCCCGGTGCTGTCGGGCGCCGTGCTGGCGAGCTACCGCTATTTCGAGGCCGACGACGAGCGCAACACCCTGGTGCGCGACGCCGACATCGACGTGGGCGTGATCTACGAGCCCGACGAGGTGCTGCGGCTCGATTTCGGGCTCGGCTACGCCAAGTACCAGCGGCGCGAGACCGAGGGGCCCGAGGGCGACCGCCGGCGCGAGACCATCGACGAGACCGGGCCGGTGGTGCGCGCCGCGGTGCGCTACCAGTTCGAGGAGATCACCCTCAACGCCCTGGCCCGCTACAGCAACGCCACCGACGGCGCGCCCTTCACCGGCAACCTGCGCGCGACCTATCCGCTGCCGAACGGCCGGCTCACCGGGCGGATCTTCCAGAACAAGACCGGCTCCTCGACCGGCAACCAGGTGCGGGTGACCGGGGCCGGGATCGGGCTCCTGCACGAGATCAACCAGGTCTCGGCGCTGCAGCTCGACGCCACTGCGGCGCGCCAGGTCGACGAGACCGCGCCCTTCCGGGCCGACACCACGCGGGTGAGCGTCTCGGCGATCTATTCGCGCGACATCACCGACACGGTGAGCGCGAGCCTCGGCTACCGCTTCCGCAGCTATGACCGGGAGCCGGAGGAAGCGACCTCGAACGCCGTTTTCGTGGAGATCGGCAAGAGCTTCTCCAGTCGGCCCTGACTTTGGCCTGACGTCCCCCGCCGCCGCTCGCGGGCGCGTGAGGGCGGCGGCCGGGCGGTTACCCTGTCGCCGCTTCGGACTCGTTTTTCGCGCCCGGATCGCGTATGGAGGCGGGCGCGCGCGGGCGGAGGCCGGCGCGCGCCGGTTGAACCTGTAACGAGTGACGAGGCGGGGATGACGACGACCACGCAGGCGGCCGCCGGCGGCGCATTTTCCGTCAACTCCCGCGGCCTCTTCTGGTTCTGCCTCGCCGTCGCCTCGACGCTGCCGCTGTTCTGGTTCGGCTTCCACGGGCTGGCCACCGAGTGGGCCCGGCCGGAGTTCAGCCACGGGCCGGTGATCCCGGTGCTGAGCTTCTACATGTTCCTGCGCGAGCTGAAGTTCATGCCGCCGGCGACCGCGCCGGTCACGGACCGCTGGCCGGGGACGGTCCTGATCGTCGTCGCGCTCGTCGTGGCGCTCGCCGGCAACGTCGCCCGCATCGACCATCTGGTGTTCTACGCGCTGATCATCTGGATCTTCGGGCTGATCCTCGTCGGCTTCGGGGCGCGGCGCGGCTGGTTCTTCTGGCCGTCGGTGCTGCACCTCGTGTTCATGCTGCCCCTGCCCTACTTTCTCTATTTCAAGATCAACACCAGCCTGCAGTTCGTCTCCTCCGGGATCGGCGTCGCCTTCGTGCAGGCGCTCGGGGTGCCGGTCTTCCTCGAGGGCAACGTCATCGACCTCGGGGTCTACAAGCTGCAGGTGGCCGAGGCCTGCTCGGGGCTGCGCTACCTGTTCCCGATCATGAGCTTCTCCTACGTCTTCGCGGTGCTCTACCGCGGGCCGGTCTGGCACAAGCTCGTCATCCTGCTCTCGGCGGTGCCGATCGCGGTGCTGATGAACTCGCTCAGGATCGGGATCATCGGGGTGCTGGTCGACCGCTACGGCATCGCGCAGGCGGAGGGCTTCCTGCACGTCTTCGAGGGCTGGGTGGTCTTTCTCTCCTGCATCGCCATCCTGTTCGGGCTCGCAGTCGCGATGCGCCGGCTCTCGGGCGACCGCACGCCGCTCGGCGACGCCATCGACCTCGACTTCTCCGGGCTCGGCGGGCAGTTCCGCCGCATCCTGACCGTCGAGCCCGCGCAGGCGCTGAAGGTCGCGGCGCTCGCCACGCTGGCGCTCTCCGCGGCCTGGAGCTTCGCGCCGGCCCGCGATGCGGCGCGCATGGACCGCGATCCCTACGCGCTCTTCCCGCTGACCATCGACGACTGGTCGGGCGCGCCGACGCCGCTCGACCCGCAGGTCGAGGTCGGGCTCGGGGCCGACGACTACCTCTCGGCCTATTTCCGCAACGCGAGCGAGGCGGCGGGCGTCGACCTGTTCCTGTCCTACTACTACACCCAGATCGACGGGCGCTCGATCCACGCCCCCGAGATCTGCCTGCCCGGCGCCGGTTGGGAGATCTTCTCGATCGGCCCGGTGGAGGTTCCGCTGCCCGGCACGGAATTCGGCGCGGTGACGCTGAACCGGGCGGTGATCCAGAAGGGGCTGGAGCGCCAGCTCGTCTACTACTGGTTCGAGGGTCGCGGACGGCACATGAGCCACGACTTCCTGACCCGCGCCTACACCGTGATCGACAGCGCCACGATGAACCGCACCGACGGCGGGCTGGTGCGGGTGATCACCCCGATCCTGCCCGAGGAGCGCGTCGCGGACGCCGACGCGCGCGCGCAGCGCTTCCTCGCCGGCTTCGCCGACCGCCTGCCCCGTTTCATTCCCGAGTAAGCAGAAAGCCCGCTCCGCATGTCCGACACCGACACCGACACCGAGCCCGAAACCGCAAGCGGCCCCGAGGCCCCTGCCCCCGCTCCTGTCGTCTCGATCCTGATCGTCAACTACAACACCCGCGAGCTGACGCTCGACTGCCTGCGCAGCATCGCGGCGGAGACGAGGATCCCGCACGAGACGATCGTGGTCGACAACGCCTCGCGCGACGGCTCGGCGGATGCGATCGCGGCCGCGTTCCCGGACGTGAAGCTGATCCGGAGCGCGGAGAACCTCGGCTTCGGCTGCGGCAACAACCGCGCGGCCGAACTCGCCTCGGGCGAATACATCCTGCTGCTGAACTCCGACACGGTGGTGCTCGACGGCGCCATCGACAAGCTCGTCGCCTTCGCCCGCGAGATGCCGCAGGCGCAGATGTGGGGCGGCCGCACGCTTTTTCCCGACGGGCGGATCAACCCGCAGTCGGGCTGGCGGCTGCCCTCGACCTGGAACATCTTCTGCCGCACCGCGGGGCTGAACGCGCTGTTCCCGAACTCGCCGCTCTTCCATTCCGAGGCCTATGCCGGCTGGCGGCGCGACAGCGTGCGCTCGGTCGAGATGATCATCGGCTGCTACCTGATGACCACGCGCGAGATGTGGGACAAGCTCCGGGGCTTCGACGAGCAGCTCTTCATGTACGGCGACGACGTCGACCTCTGCTTCCGCGCCCGCAAGCTCGGGGCCGACCCGCACGTGACGCCCGAATCCACCATCATCCACTACGGCGGCTCGTCGGACACGGTGCGCGCCGACAAGGTGGTCAAGCTGATGCGCGGCAAGATCTCGGTGGTGCAGCGGCATTTCGGCTGGGACAAGCCGATCGCGCTCGGGATCCTGCGGCTGTGGCCGTTCACCCGGGTGGCGGCGATGACCGTGCTCGCGCCGATCCGCCCGAGCCTTGCGCCCAAGCGCGACGTCTGGGGCGAGATCTGGCGGCAGCGCGCCGTCTGGTGGAACGGCTACTGAGGCCCCCGCGATGTCCCGGCTCCATGTGCTCACGCCGCTCCGCGACGAGGCGGAGAACATCCCGCGCCTCGTCGCGACGCTGCGCGCCCAGACCCGCCCGATCGACGCCTGGGTGGTGCTCGAGAACGGCTCGACCGACGGCAGCAGGGAGATGCTGCGCGAGATCGCGCCGGGCGGGGGCCTCGGCGCGATCGAGGTGCTGAACCTCGACCTCGCCCAGAAGGAATACGCGCTCGGGCACAAGTACGCCTCGATCGTGAAGGCGGGGATCGATCACCTGCGCGCGACGCGGGCGCTCGCGCCCGATGACATGGTGGCGCTCCTCGACGCCGACACCTTCCTGCATCCGCGCTACTACGAGGCGATCGAGGCGGCCTTCGCCGCCGAGCCGCGGCTCGGCATGGCCTGCGGCCGGCCGATCCGGCCCGGCAAGAGCGAGCACGAGACGCGCTGGACCGGCGGCGGCTACTTCGTCTGGCGCTACGCCTGCCTCGCCGAGGCCGGCTACATCGTCGGACCCTCGGCGGACGTGGTCTCGGCGACCAAGGCGCACTTGCGCGGCTGGGAGCGGCGCGTCCTGCCCGAGGTCCATGCCGAGACCCGCGGCATGGGCGACCGGGTCGATTTCCGCTACTACGGCCGCTCCGCCTATTTCCGCGGCGAGACGTTGCCGCACGCCTTCGCCGTCGCGGCCAAGCGCGCGATCATGGGCCGCCCGGCCCAGGGCTGGGCCCATGTCGCGGGCTATCTCGGCGAGGTCCGCCGCGGCGCGCCGCGAACCGAGGACGGCGAGATCCTCGCCTATTTCCGCGGCACGATCGGCCGCCGGCTGCGCGAAACCCTGCGGCTCGGCTGAGCCGGCCGCGCGACGCCGACCGACCGGCCCCCTGCCCCGCTCCCGGCGTCAGGCGCTGGCGCGCGCCGGTCCCGCGGCCGCGGCCCAGCCGGTCGGCCGGCCGAGCAGCGTCTCGAGCGCCCGGGCGTCGTCGGCGAAGCGGGCGTCGAGGCGGGCGCGCGTGGCCGGGTCGAGGACGGGCTTGTCGGTGGCGACCGCGCTCGACACCCGCTCGGAGAGCTTCGTCCTGAGCCCGATCGGGGCGACGGCGCGGATCACGCCGCGCAGGGACTGGCTCGCCATCAGCGCCGCCATCACCGGCGAGCGCACTTTGCCGCCGATGTTCATCTTCGGCAGGTGGGTCTCCGGCAGGGCCGCGCCGAGGAAGGCCGCGAGCCGTGTCCGCGTTCCCGGCCAGTCGCGGATCGCGTCCTCGAAGAGCAGGACAAGGACGCGGGAGGGGCCGAAGAGGTCGAGATAGCGCCCCACCGCCTCGGCGTAGAAGCCGCCGGTGTCGTAGTCGAACATGTCCGACCAGCCCGCCGCCCGCCGCTCCGCCGCCCGGGCGAGCCCCTCGGCGAAGGAGGCGGTCTCGCGCCCCTGCGACCAGAGATGGACGTATTGCGAGAACACCTTGTCGGCCGGCTCGCGCAGGAGGATGACGATCTTCGCCTCCGGGGCGAAGGCGTGGATGCGCGCCGCGGCGCCCTCCATCTGCAGGTAGGAGGGCGAGACGTCGGCGATGACCGGGAGCCTCGGGTCGAGCCCGGCGAACTCGGCGAGATAGGCCGCCTCGTCGTGGATGATGCGGCCCTCGACCCGCTCGTCGCCCGGTCCGGCGCGGCGCGCCATCAGCTCGGGCTCGGAGAACCAGTGCAGCTCCTTGCGGGTGGCGGCGACCCCGACCCCGGGCGCGAGCTCGAAGAAGCGATGGAGGCTCGTCGTGCCGCACTTGGCGTCGCCGACGACGAAGACGTTGGGACGAGCTGCGCCCATGGGAACCGAACCGAACCGACACTCTACCGCCGTCCGTTCTAGGCCCTCGCCCCCGCCCCTGTCCATATCGCGGGGCTCGCGGAACGCGCGGCTTTCGGGATTTGTTAATCCTGCGGCGCGATCTGCCGGAGGGTCGGAGCGTCGCGCCGCAAGATGCGGACGGAGGTGACAGGATGCGCGAGACCATCGTTCCGGTGATCCTCGGCGGCGGCGCGGGGACGCGGCTCTGGCCGCTGAGCCGGGCGCGGCGGCCGAAGCAGTTCGCCCGCCTCGTCGGCGAGACCAGCCTGTTCCAGGCCGCGGTCTTGCGCCTGCCGGAGCCGGAATTCGCGCCGCCGGTCGTCGTCGCCGGCGAGGCCTTCCGCTTCCTCGTCACCGAGCAGCTCGCCGGGATCGGGCGGGCGCCCGCCGCGGTGATCCTCGAGCCCGAAGGCCGCAACACCGCCGCCGCCACGCTCGCCGCCGCCCTCGTCGCCGCCGGGGAGCGGCGCGACCCGCTGCTGCTCGTCTGCCCCTCGGACCATGTCCTTCCCGACGCCGCCGGATTCCGCGCCGCCGTGCGCGCCGGCGTCGCCGCGGCGCGGGCGGGCGCGCTCGTCACCTTCGGCGTGCGGCCGACGCGGGCCGAGACCGGCTACGGCTGGCTGGAGCTCGACGCCCTGCCCGCGCCCGGCGGCGACCCGGCGGCGCTGCCGCTCCGGGGCTTCGTCGAGAAGCCCGAGGCCGGGCTCGCCGGGCGTCTCCTCGCCTCGGGACGACATCTCTGGAACAGCGGCGTCTTCCTGTTCTCGGCCGCGGCGATCCGCGCCGTCTTCGCGGAGCAGGCGCCGGAGCTCGCCCGGGCGGTGGAGGCGGCAGTGGCAGGCGCCGTCCCCGACCTCGCCTTCCTGCGCCTCGACCCCGCCGCCTGGGCCGCGGTCGAGAGCGTGGCCCTCGACCGGGCGATCATGGAGAAGGCGCCCCGCCGCGCCGTCGTGCCCATCGACGGGCCCTGGTCCGACCTCGGGGCCTGGGACGCCGTGGCGCGGGCGGCGCCGGCGGACGCCGATGGCGTGACGTTGCAGGGCCCCGCCCATGCGCTCGGCTGCCGCGACAGCCTGTTGCGCGCCGAAAGCCCCGACCAGGTGCTGGTCGGGGTCGGGCTCCGCGGCGTGGTGGCGATCGCCATGCGCGACGCGGTACTCGTCGCCGACAAGGCCGCGGGCCAGCGCGTCGGCGAGGCGGTGGCGCTGCTGAAGGCCGGGGGCGTGGCGCAGGCGACGGAGTTCCCCCGCACCCACCGGCCCTGGGGCTGGTACGAGACGCTGGCGCGCGGGCCGCGCTTCCAGGTCAAGCGCATCATGGTGCATCCTGGCGCCGCCCTGTCGCTGCAGAGCCACGTGCACCGGGCCGAGCACTGGGTGGTGGTCGAGGGCGCGGCGCGGGTGACGCTCGGGAGCGAGGTCCGTCTCCTCGGCGAGAACCAGTCGGCCTACGTCCCGCCCGGGGCGACGCACCGGCTGGAGAATCCCGGCAAGGTCGACCTGCACCTGATAGAGGTGCAGTCGGGGCCCTATCTCGGCGAGGACGACATCACCCGCTACGCGGACGCCTACGCGCGGGTCTGAGGGGGAGCGTTCCGCGCGCGGAACGCTCCCGGGCTTCCGCGCCGGCCCGCCGGCGCGGAAGCTGGAGCGGTTTCAGAACAGCTCGGGGTGATCCGCCGCCAGGAAGGCGTCGGCGAGCCCGGCGATCGTCACCTCCGCCGTGCCGCGCCCCTGGTCGATCTCGATGACGAGATCCTTGCCGGAGGCATAGGCGTGGAAGTCCCGAGAGTTCGCGGCAAGCTCCTGGATGTCGAGCGCGGAATCGATCCGTACGCTCGCGCCGCGGTAGTAGTCGTTGACGAAGTTGCCGCCGAACTCGTCGATGAAGGTCCGGCGATCGAAAAGGGCGAAGACGATCTCGTCGCCCTCGGCGAAGTCGAAGCCCGTGATCGTCACCCCGCCGTCGTAGAGCGCGCGCATGTCCCCCTTGAGCCGGACCTCGGCCCCGACGCCGTCGCCGTCGCCGTCCGGCTCGTCGGGATCGGGACCGACGGGTCCATCCGGATCGCCCGGGCTGTCCGGGCCGCCCGGCTCGTGGTCGTTCGGACGAACGTCGATGACCGGCCGGTAGGGATCCGCCGGCTTGTTCGGCATCTGGCTCAGAAGCTGGTTGACGTTAGTCGTGGGATAGACCCCCTGCCAGAACTCGTACCGGCCCGGGGTCGTCTTGTTGCCCTCGACCACCCAGCTGCCGTTCTCCTCGCCCGGAACTCCCGCGACCTCGTTGTCCAGGATGAAGACGTTCTTGGAGTATTTCGAAATGTTTATAAGTGGAGTATTCTTCTCCACACCCTCGTCGTTGTTCTTGGTAAGGACGTTACGCTCGACGACGATGTTGTCGCCGTGCATGACTCCGATGGCGAGCTTGTCGGCGGTGTGGAGGATGTTGTCGGCAATGTAGACGTTCGTATAGTAGACGCCCATCTGGCCTTTTTCGGCGTAGAGGCTGTTGCCCAGCCAGATACCGTGGCTTTCCTCGGGATTGTCGATGCGGTTCCCGACGATCTTCACCTCGTTCGACGGGCCCGCCGTCGTGCTGGTCAGGAACTGGATGGCGTCCTGGTGCAGCAGGTGACGGGAATGGAAGTCGGTGAACTCGTTGTAGGCGATGGTGACGTCTTCCATATCCGAGAGCATCATCGCGTCGAAGGAGATGCCGCGGATCGCGTTGTTGGCGATGATGGTGTCTTCGTTGTCCTGGAAGCTCATCGCCATCTCGAAGTCGACGAACTCCGAGTTGAGGACCGAGACGCCCTTCGAGCCCTTCACGCGCAGCCCGAGCCCTTCGCCGTAGCTGTCCACCTTGTCGCCGTCGAAGGTCACGCCGTCGAAGGTGATGTCGACGGAGTTCTCGACCCAGAACTTCCTGGTCGCGGTAAGCGGGCGCTGTGTCGCCGGGCCGGTCTCGTAGTCGAAGACGAGGTCACGCAACTCGATGTTCGACGCCTCGCGTACATAGAGGTGTTCGATCTTCGCCTGGTCGCGGGCATCGGCGGAGGCGATCGTCACCTTCTTGTCGAAGTCGAAGCCTTGCCTCCCCGAGGAGGAGAGGTCCAGGAAGTCGTAGGTTCCGCCCTCGAGCAGGATGGTGTCGCCGTCCTTCACGTCCTGGAGCGCCTTGTCCAGCTCGTTCTGGTTGCCGGCCGTGATCGTGGCCATGAGGTGTCCCTTCATTTCCCACGCGCCGATTCGCAGGCTCATCGGCAGGTTCCGGGGAAACGCGCAAAGGACCGTGGGGCCAACCCTTGCGCGTGACGCCACCGCTTGATCCGGCGACATCCAGTCGAATCGCGACTATTCCTTAAGCATTCGTTTATGCGCGGGAGTCTCCGTCATGCCATTGAGAGCATAAGGTAAATACCTGCGCTGCAACCTGGCGCTATTCAAACCATCTGTTGTCCTCGTGTCCGTCGCTATTTTGGCGCACGTGTCCGGCGACGAACGTCGCACGCCCCTTTTTGTGGTCAGGACCGTTGACCGGGTTGCGTCCGGCGGTCAATCACCCATGCGCGCCGGCGCGGGGCTCGGCGAAAAGTCGCGCGTGCGAAGGGTCTTGCGGCAGGGGCGGCGCCGGCGCATAGCCGCAGTCTGCGGCCGGCCCCCATAGCTCAGCCGGTAGAGCGTCTGATTTGTAATCAGAGGGTCGGGAGTTCGAGTCTCTCTGGGGGCGCCGCGATCTTGCGCCGGGCGATCGGACGTGGTTCTGTCCGCCCGCCGGAGAGGTGGCCGAGTGGTCGAAGGCGCACGCCTGGAAAGTGTGTAGGCGGGGAACCGTCTCGAGGGTTCGAATCCCTCTCTCTCCGCCAGCTTCCCTGCCCTGCTCCCGCTATCGGCGCAGCGTCGCCAGCGCGGCCTCGACCTCGGCGACGAGCGCCGGGTCGACGCCGTCGCCCTCGAGCGTGAGCACGAGCCGGCCCCGGCCGAGACGGGCGGAGAGGGTGACGCCGGCGCGGAGCGCGACCGGCGCCGGCGCGGACCGGGCCGGCCTGGCCAGGGCCGCCTCGAGCGCGGCGCGCTCGGCCTCCGGGTCGGCCGCGTCGACGGCGGCGAGGGCGGCGGCGATCCGCGGCCCCTGCCCCGCCCGCACCGCTTCGACGAGACGCAGGCCGAGGCGCTCCGGCAGCCGCGCCGGGAAGCGCAGGGCGGCGTCGAGCGCGTGGTAGAGGTCGAGGAAGGCGCGGATGCGCGAGCGTTTGGGGCGCGAGGCCGCGGCGAAGAGGGTGCGGATCGCGGTTTCCTCGTCCGCGAACACCCCGCGTTCCGCAGCGAGCGCCGCCACCCGGGCGCGCTCGTAATGGCTGAGCCCGACGCGGAGCTCGTTCTCCTCGACCATGGCGACATAGGCCTCGGCCGCGCCCTCGGGGCGGCGGACGAGGGCCTGGACCGTGGCGAAGCCGTCCCCGCCGGCCTCGGCGCGCAGCGCCTTCAGCGCGGCGAGACGACGCCAGCCGGAGATGAGTCCGTAGGGGAGCGCGCCGGCGCGGTCCGGGCCGGCCGGCGCCAGCGGCGTCACCTCGATCGGCACGCGCTGGCCATGCAGCCGCAGGCTCTCGCGCAGCGCCGCCATCTCGTCATCCTCCGCCGGCAGGCGGTCGCGGGTCAGGTGGTCGGCGGCGATGGCGTCGAGCGGCAGGTCGACCACCATGCGTCCGGTCTCGCGGGCGAGGCGCAGTTCCTCGGCGAGCGCGTCGACCGCGGCGGCGCTCGCCGCCTCGGCGGCGACGCGGGCGATCGGGGCGGGGCCGGCGAAGCCGCCTAGGCCCGGAGCCGGGACCGAGGCCGCTGCGAAGAGGCGTTCCGCGTGCGGAACGTCCGCGGCGGGATCGGGGTTCAGCGGGGTGAGGCGGCGGCGGGCCATCAGACCGCCTCCGCCGCCGGTTCTGGCGTCTTCTGCGCCGCGAGTTCGTCGCGCCGCCAGGAGGCGATGAGCAGACGCTTCAGCCCGGCCCAGGTGGCGTCGAAGGTCTGGCGGCCGCGGGCGTAGGTGTCGCGGTTGAAGTCGCGGTAGTCGGCCTCGTAGATGCCGCGGGCCTGCTCGCCGGACTGGCCGACCAGCGCGGTGAGCTCCTGGCGCCAGGGCGAGAGCATCCGGCCGAGATAGGCCTGCATCAGCCCGGCCATCTCCGCCTGCTGGCCGGCGTCGTAGCGGGTGATCACCGCGCGCACCGCGTCCCATTCGAAGCGGATCTCGGGACGGCCGAGAGCGCGGGCGGCGAGGTTCTCGCCGGCCTCGATCGACTGGAAGGTCGAATGCAGCATGTCGAAGAAGCGGCCCGTCGAGTCGAACTCGAGGAAGGAGGCGCCGAGGGGAACGAGCAGGATGTCCGCGGCGGTCAGGCCGTTGATGGTCAGGTATCCGAGGGCAGGGGGGGTGTCGAGGAGGACGAGGTCGTAGGCGTCGAGCACGCGGTCGCGCTCGAGCGCGCGCTCGAGCGCTTCCCAGAGCTTCCAGCCGCGCAGGTTCATGCGCCAGACCGGGATCTGGAACTCGGCCCAGTAGAGGTTGAGCTGGGCGCCGATCAGGTCGATCGAGGGCCAGTGGGTCTTGCGGATGACGTCCTGCGCGCTGCGGTCGAGCGCCTCGGCCAGCGTGTCGTCGAGCGGCAGCGGGGCCTCGCCGCGCTCGGCGCGGCGGCGGTTCTCGGCCTGGAGGCCGAGGGCGTAGTCGCGGGCGACGAGCGGGAAGACGGTGTCCCATTCGGAGGCGACCTGGCCGCCGAACATCGAGGTCATCGAGCCCTGGCTGTCGAGATCGACGATCAGCACCCGGTAGCCGTCGAGGGCGGCGGACATGGCGAGATGCGCCGCGGTCGAGGTCTTGCCGACGCCGCCCTTGAAGTTCGCCACCGCCACGATCTTGGCGGGCAGGCCGGCGGGACGCCAGGGACGGTATTCCTTGGCGCGCGAGCCCTCCGCGGCGAAATGGGCGCGCAGGCGCAGCACCTCGTCGAGGGTGAACCACTTCGCGCCGCCCTCGGTCTCGCTCCGGCCCTGGGGCAGGGCGGGGTTGGCGCGCAAGACCCGGCGGAAATGTGCCGGCGCGACCGGGATCAGGTAGCGCGCGATCTCCCAGGTCGAGAAGAGCCGCAGCCGGCGCGCGCCGTCGGGGCTGAGGCCGCGGCTGACCAGGTCCTGGCGGCCGGCGGCGCAGTGGCGGGCGATCTCGGCGAATTCGGCGGCGCCGACGGGGGGGCCGAGTTCGGCCAGGGCCTCGTCGGGGGCGATGTTGAAATAGGGCGGGGGGCCCGCATCGACGGTGGAAGACATCCTGCTCGCGGCCTCATGTGCTCTGTTTCCGGCAATGTAACATGATTCGCGGCACAGGCGAGAAAAACCGGCATACGGACTTCGGTTTCTCGGCGGATCAGGCGCTTGGGCGGCGTTCCTGCGGCAGGGCAGGGGCGGGGCGCGGAAGGCGGCGGTGTTATTCTGGTGTTAGAGATAGTGTTACGTGCGGCTGCCGTTCGGGCAAGTCGTTCGGGACGCTGGCGGAATCGGGCTTTTTCTGGCGCGGGCGATTCCGGAACCCCGAAAGGGCGACTCCGAAACCACGGCGGGGCGATTCCGGAACCGCGAAAAGGTCGTTGCGCGGGCGGGCGGGGGTGGCGCAGGGTGGGCGTCACCGAAACCACGATAGAAAACGGGATAGCCGTTTCATGGGGCAGAGCCTGTCGCAGCGGACCGCGGGACCTCCCGCGGCGATCGGAGATTTCTTCACCTGCGACTTCGGCGCGCCGCCGCCGAAGGACGACATGGCGTCGATGGAGCATCCGCTGTTCACGCTGGCGACGCGGCCGGACCGGCGGGTGCTGCGCTACCGGCACGGCGAGACCGAGATCGAGGTGACGCCCTCGGTCAAGGGTCTGCCGACGGTGCACGACAAGGACGTGCTGATCTTCTGCGTCAGCCAGCTGATGGCGGCGCTGAACGCCGGCCGGCCGACCTCGCCGGTGCTGCGGTTGCGCGCCTACGATCTTCTCGTCGCGACCAACCGCGAGACCAGCGGAGACGGCTACCGGCGGCTGCGGGAGGCGCTGGAGCGGCTGTCGGGGACGCGGGTCGTCACCAACATCGCCACCGGGGGCGTCGAGACGACGCGGGGCTTCGGGCTGGTCGACGCCTGGGAGATCCTGCGCAAGGCGCGCGGCGGGCGGATGATCCTCGTCACCGTCACGCTCTCGGACTGGATCTACCGCTCGGTGATCTCGAAGTCGGTGCTGACCCTCAGCCGCGACTATTTCCGTCTGCGCAAGCCCCTGGAGCGGCGGGTCTACGAGATCGCGCGCAAGCATTGCGGGCGGCAGGCGGAGTGGCGGATCGGGCTCGAGACGCTCCTGAAGAAATCGGGCTCGACCTCGCCGCGGCGGGTGTTCCGCAAGATGATCCGCGACATGGCCGAGGAGGACGGGCTGCCGGACTATGCGCTCAGGCTCGCCGAGGGCGACGTGGTGGTGGTGCGTTCGCGCGGGCGGATGGAAGGGCAGGGGGGGGATCCGCGGCTCCCGCCCGAGGCCTACGAGCGGGCGCGCGCCGTGGCGCCGGGGCTCGATCCCTACTGGCTCGAGGCGGAATGGCTCAGGCACTGGCGCGCCTCGGGCCGGCCGGCGCTGCGCGACGCCGAGGCGGCCTTCGTCGCCTTTGCGCGGGCGCGGGCGGCGCGGGCCTGAGGAGCGTTCCGCGCGCGGAACGTCTTGCGGGAAAGAAGGCGAGGATCCGCGGGGGGTTGCGGCGCGCGCCCCGATGCGCCCCCTATGCACGGGCCATGCACGAACCATGCACGGGCCGTATGCATGGCGAAAGAGTCGGGAATAGGCGCCGCCCGGGCCGGTCAGCCCCGGGGCAGGGCGGCGCGCCGGCGGGGGACGAGGGAGCGGGCGGCGACGAGGGCCGACATCGCCCAGTAGCGCGGCTCGCCCGGGTCGAGCGCCCGGGCGCGGGCCAGCGAGCGGCGGGCGCCGGCGAGGTCGCCGAGGTGGCGCTGCTCGGAGGCGATGCCGTAATGCTGGAGCGCGAGCTCGGCCGGGCGGTCCGCATAGAGCGCGGCGTGCTTGTCGACGAGGCGCAGCCGCGCCGCGAGCTTGCGCGGGGCGTCGGCGGTGATGCTGTTCGGCGAGAAGCGCTGGAGCACCAGCGGCTCGTCGACGAAGGCGATCGGGCCGAGCGGCGCGAGGCGCAGGGCGCAGTCCCAGTCGATGCGCGCCTTCATCTCCGGATCGAAGCCGCCGACCTCGAGGAGCCGGTCGCGGCGCGCGACCAGCGTCTGGGTCGAGATCAGGCTGCGCCGGAGCAGCGCGGGCAGGATGTCGCCCTCGACGAGGCCGATCCCGGAGGGCGGGAAGTAGCGCGCGTCGAGCCGGGCGTCCGTCCCTTTCGGGGCCGCCTCGCGGGCGCGGCCGAGGATCAGCATGCCGCAATAGGCCGCCACCCAGTCCGGCGCTCCTTCCGGGCGGGGGGCGAGGAGGCGGGCCATCTGCTTCTCGAGCTTCAGGGGCAACCATTCGTCGTCGCTGTCCTGGAAGGCGACCCAGGGCGCGCGGGCTTCCTCGGCGCCGAGGTTGCGCGCCGCCGAGGCCCCCATGTTGCGCGGCGTCTCGATCAGCCGCAGGCGCGGGTCGTCGATGGCGCGCACCACGTCGGGCGTGCCGTCGCGCGAGCCGTCGTCGACGACGACGAGCTCGAAGTCGCGCCAGGTCTGGCGCAGCACGCTCTCGATCGCCGGCCGGATCGTGGCGGCGCGGTCGTAGGCGGGAATGACGACGGTGACGGCGGGGGAGGGGGTCACGGGGGGGGGGCTGCTCGACGTGCTCGGAACGCGTGCGCCTGCGGGGCGCGCGCGCGCCCCGGGACAGGCGCGCTTATGCCCCGCGGCGCGGCGGCGGCGCAACCCCGGGG
>NZ_JAGOMQ010000041.1 GCF_017993425.1 Amaricoccus sp. | reverse complement strand
TCTGGCCGGTGAAGAAGCGGCCGAAGTTGTTGCCGGCCTCGATCACCGCGCGATAGCCGGCGATGTTGGCCATCGACGACAGCGCGTCCATCTTCTGCGCCCGGCTGATGCGCGGGACCATGTCCATGGCGAGCGCGGTCACGTCCTTGACCCGGAGCGCCTCGAGCAGCTCGCCGTTCTGCGCGGGGTAGAGGAACGAGATGACGATCTGGCCCGGCTTCGCCCGCTCGATCTCGCTCGCCTCGGGCGGGCGGATCTTCGCCACGACGTCCGAGAGCGCCCAGAGATCGGCCGCGGTCGGGACCACGGTCACGCCGGCGTCGCGGTAGGCGTCGTCGGAGAAGCGCGCGGCCTCGCCGGCCCCCGCCTCGATCAGGCAGTCGTAGCCGAGCTTCTTGAGGGCCAGGGCGGATTGCGGGGTCATCGCCACCCGCTTCTCGCCGTCGAAGATTTCCCGTGGCGCGCCGATTTTCACTGCCGTTCGCTCCTCCCGCTGGGCCGCACGGCGGCTGGGAGGCCGTGTGGACGCCCGGCCTTGTAGCAAACTGAGTTAACGAGTCAATTTGTTGCGCGCCGCGGCAGGACCATCGGCGTCAGCAAGATCGGCACCTGGTAGAGCGCCACGAAGAGCGCGAAGCGCGGGTCGTGCGGCAGCGCCGCGGCGTAGATCGCGATGGTCCTGTTGCCGAAGAGCAAGCCGTAGGCCCCCGCCCGCTCCGGCGTCATGCGCCCGGCCAGCCCGGCGCGGACGGCGAGGTTGACGCCGAGGTTGACGGAAACCGCGACGGCGAGCAGCCCGGCGGCGAGCCGCGGCTCGGCGCGGACGAGGTCCGGAACCCCGGCGAAGAGCGGCAGGACCATGGCGATCAGCGCCAGCGTCGCGAGCCCGTCGAGCACGCGGGGATTGCGGGCCGCCGCCTCCGGCCCGGCGAGCCCGCGGATCGCCGCCGCGAGCGCCACGCCGCCGGCGATCATCAGCGCGAGGTGGCGCCCCAGCGTCGCCGGCGACAGCGGCGTGCCGCCCGGCAGCAGCGCCTCGACGGTCAGCGGGCCGAGGAGGGGCGTCAGCAGGGTGGCGGCGATCGTCACCTCGATCGCGCGGCGCGCGTCGAGCCCGAGGATGAAGCAGAGCCCGCCGGCCGAGGCGATCGGCGGCGCCGCGGCGAGGTAGATCAGCGCCTCGGTGAGGTCGGGCCCGAGCCCGAGCGCGCCGGCGAGGGCGGCATAGGCGAGCGCCGAGGCGGGCATCAGCGCCAGCGTGACGCCGAGGAGGCCGAACGCGGCGCGCGGCCGCAGCGCGGCGCGCGCCGTGGCGGCGAGCTCGATCCGCGCCATGGCGAGGCCGAGCACCAGCACGACGTTGAGCGGCAGGAACGGCCGCAGCGCCGCCGAGAGGCCGGGCGCGACGAAGCAGAGCGCCGCGGCGAGCGCGAGCAGCGGCCGGGCGTTCGCCCCGACCCAGGCGAGCGCCGCGGCCACGCGCGCTCAGCTGCCGCGATAGGTCGAGTAGCTGAACGGCGAGAGCAGCAGCGGCACGTGGTAATGCGCCGTCGCGTCGGCGACGCCGAAGCGGATCGGCACCACGTCGAGGAAGCGCGGGCCGTCCGACGGCCCCAGCGCGCCGTCGAGATAGGCGCCGGCATGGAAGACGAACTCGTAGACCCCGGGCTCCAGCTCGCCCTTGGGGATCGGCGGCGCGTCGGTCCGGCCGTCGTCGTTGGTGACGAGCCGGCGCACCAGCCGCCGGCTGTCGCCGTCGAGCCGGAACACCTCGATCGCGAGCCCCTCCGCCGGGCAGCCGCGCGCGGCGTCGAGAACGTGGGTGGTGACGTAGCCTTCGGCCATGCGCTTCTCTCCCCTGTCGAGCGCCCCCTTGTCGCCGCCTCCGGCCGCGCGCGCCAGCCCGTCCCGCCGGAAAGCTGCTTCAATCCGGTTTTGAAAGCCGCACGGCCCGCCCGGGGCGAATCCCGCGCCTCCGGGCACACTGGGAAGCCTCAAGATGCTTCAAGGAGAATTTGAAAGCCTCCCGGGCTCGCTTGCACTAGGCTTGCGCAAAAGAGATGGACGGAGGCCGCCGGTGCGACGCTACCCGAGGAACATGCAAGGCTATGGCGGCAAGCCCCCGGCGGCGGACTGGCCGGGGGGCGCGCGCGTCGCCGTGCAGTTCGTGCTGAACTACGAGGAGGGCGGCGAGAACTGCGTGCTGCACGGCGACGCGGCCTCCGAGGCGTTCCTCTCCGAGATCACGGGCGCCCAGCCCTGGCCGGGGATGCGGCACTGGAACATGGAGTCGATCTACGAATACGGCGCCCGCGCCGGGTTCTGGCGGCTGCACGAGATGTTCACCTCGCGCGACATCCCGGTCACCATCTACGGCGTCGCCACCGCGCTCGCCCGCTCGCCGGCGCAGGTCACGGCGATGCAGGAGGCGGGCTGGGAGATCGCGTCGCACGGCCTGAAATGGGTCGAGCACCGCGACATGCCCCGCGAGGAGGAGGCCGCCCAGATCGCCGAGGCGATCCGCCTCCACACCGAGGTCACCGGCGAGCCGCCGCGCGGCTGGTACACCGGCCGCTGCTCGGTCAACACCGTCGACCTCGTCACCGAGACGGGAGCCTTCGACTACGTCTCCGACACCTACGACGACGACCTGCCCTACTGGCGCGAGCACGCCGGCCGGCAGCAGCTCATCATCCCCTACACCCTCGACGCGAACGACATGCGCTTCGCGATCGCCGCGGGCTTCACCCACGGCGAGGAGTTCTACCAGTACCTCAAGGACGCCTTCGACACCCTCTACGCCGAGGGCGAGGCGGGCTCGCCGAAGATGATGTCGATCGGCCTCCACTGCCGCCTGATCGGCCGCCCCGGCCGCGCCGCGGCGCTGGCCCGCTTCCTCGACTACGCCCGCGGCCATGACAGGGTCTGGTTCCCCACCCGCCTCGCCATCGCTCAGCACTGGGCGGAGCGGCACCCGGCGCCGGCGGCGGCCGAACGGCCCTCGACGATGGCGAAGGATGCCTTCGTCGCGAAGTTCGGCGGCGTGTTCGAGCATTCTCCCTGGATCGCCGAGCGCGCCTGGGAGAGCGAGCTCGGGCCCGCGCACGACACCGCCGGCGGCGTCCACAACGCGCTGGCGCGGGTCTTCCGCTCCGCCTCGGAGAGCGAGCGGCTCGGCGTGCTGACCGCCCACCCCGACCTCGCCGGCAAGCTCGCCGCCGCCAAGCGCCTGACGCCCGAGTCGACCGCCGAGCAGGCGGGCGCCGGCCTCGACGCGCTGACCGACGACGAGCGCGCCACCTTCACCCGCCTGAATGACGCCTATGTCGCGAAGTTCGGCTTCCCCTTCATCATCGCCGTGCGCGGCCTGACCAAGGACGACATCCTCGCCGCCTTCCAGCGGCGGATCGACAACAGCCGCGACGAGGAGTTCGCCACCGCCTGCCGGCAGGTGGAGCGGATCGCGCTCCTGCGCCTGCGCGACATGCTGCCCGCATGACCCGGCTCTGGATCCGCGACCCGCTCGCCATCCTCGCGCCCGGGGCGGAGGGCGGCGTGGTCGTCGAGGGCGGCCGCATCGTCGAGCTGGTGGCGGCCGGCAAGCAGCCGGCGACCCCGGCGCAGGTCTTCGACGCCAGCCGCCACGTGGTGCTGCCGGGGCTCGTCAACACCCACCACCACTTCTACCAGACGTTGACCCGCGCCCACCCGGACGCGATCAACAAGGAGCTGTTCCCCTGGCTCCAGTCGCTCTACCCGGTCTGGGCGCGCCTGACGCCCGACGCGCTGCGCCTCGCCACCCGCTGCGCGCTGACCGAGCTGATGCTCTCCGGGGTCACCTGCTCCTCCGACCACCAGTACGTCTTCCCCACGGGCCTCGAGGACGCGCTCGACATCCAGGCCGAGGAGGCGCTGGCGCTCGGGGTGCGCATGACGCTCAACCGCGGCTCGATGAACCTCAGCGTCAAGGACGGCGGCCTGCCGCCGGACAGCGTGGTGCAGGACGCCGACGCCATCCTCGCCGACTGCGAGCGGGTGGTGGCGAAGTACCACGACCCCTCCGAGGGCGCGATGCTCCAGGTCGCCCTCGCCCCCTGCTCGCCCTTCTCGGTGACGCGCGAGCTGATGGCCGGCACGGCCGAGATCGCCAACCGCTGCGGCTGCGGCCTGCACACCCACCTCGCCGAGACCCGCGACGAGGAGGATTTCTGCCTCCAGACCTTCGGCCTGCGCCCGCTCGACTACCTCGAGTCGGTCGGCTGGATGGGTCCGCGGACCTGGCTCGCCCACGGCATCCACTTCGACGACGGCGAGGTGGCGCGGCTCGGCGCGGCCGGGATCGGCGTCTCGCACTGCCCGACCTCGAACATGGTGCTCGCCTCCGGCCAGTGCCGCACCCGCGAGCTGGAGGCGGCGGGCGTCAAGGTCGGGCTCGGCGTGGACGGCTCCGCCTCCAACGACAGCTCGAACCTGATGGAGGGGGTGCGCCACGCGCTGATGCTCAGCCGGCTCACCTACGACGCGACCGTCAGCCACCATGACGTGTTCCGCTGGGCGACCAGCGGCTCCGCCGCCTGCCTCGGGCGCACCGACATCGGCGAGATCGCCGTGGGCAGGCAGGCCGACCTCGCGCTCTTCGATCTCGACGAGCTGCGGTTCTCCGGCGCGGGCGACCCGCTCGCCGCGCTGGTCCTGTGCGGGGCCCACCGGGCCGACCGCGTGATGATCGCCGGACGCTGGACCGTCGAGGACGGCCAGCCGGTCGGCGTCGACCTCGCCCGCCTGCGCGCCGAGCACGGCGCGGCGGCGCGGCGGTTCCTGGAGGAGGCATGATGAACACGCAAGATCGCCGGCCGCAGGCCGCTCCGGCTCCGTATTACGCTCCGCACGGAGGCCTGCCCGACCAGGCCACGCTCCACACCGGGCGGGCGGTGTTCACCGAGGCCTACGCGGTGATCCCCAAGGGCGTCTTCTCCGACATCGTGACGAGCCCCCTGCCGTTCTGGGACGCCACCCGCGCCTGGATCATCGCGCGTCCGCTCTCGGGCTTCGCCGAGACCTTCTCGCAATACGTGATGGAGGTGGGCCCCGGCGGCGGCAGCGACCGGCCGGAGCCCGACCCGGAGGCCGAGGGCGCGCTCTTCGTCGTCGAGGGCGAGGTGGAGCTGACGCTCGACGGCGCGGCGCACCGGATGGCGCCCGGGGGCTTCGCCTACATCCCGCCCGGCCGGCCGTGGACGCTCCGGAACCCCGGCGAGGCGCCGGCGCGCTTCCACTGGATCCGCAAGGCCTACGAGGCGGTCGAGGGCCTGCCCGCCCCCGACCCGCTGGTCACCGACGAGACGACGATCGCGCCGGCGGCGATGCCGGGCACCGAGGGCCGCTGGGCCACGACGCGCTTCGTCGACCCGGCCGACCTCCGCCACGACATGCACGTGACCGTCGTCACCTTCGAGCCCGGCGGCGTGATCCCCTTCGAGGAGACGCACGTGATGGAGCACGGGCTCTACGTGCTCGAGGGCAAGGCGGTCTACCGGCTCAACCGCGACTGGGTCGAGGTCGAGGCCGGCGACTTCATGTGGCTGCGCGCCTTCTGCCCGCAGGCCTGCTACGCCGGCGGGCCGGGGCGCTTCCGCTACCTGCTCTACAAGGACGTCAACCGCCACGCCCGGCTGCGCGGCGTCGGGGGGTTCGGGCGGTGAGCGAGGTGATCGACCGCACCCTGCGGCTGGAGACGCTGACGGCGGAGGCCTTCGCGCCGTTCGGCGACGTGATCGACGCCGCCGGTCCCGGCAGCTTCGACTTCAACCGCGGCATGGCGCGCCGCCACCACGACCTCGCCCGGACCGAGGTCACCGGCGACGGCCGGGTCGGCGTCTCGATCGGCCGCTCGCAGCCCTACGTGCTGCCGCTGACCCTCGACATGGTGGAGCGCCACCCGCTCGGCAGCCAGGCCTTCGTGCCGCTGGGGCCGGATCCCTTCGTGGTGGTCGTCGCCCCCGACGAGGGCGGCCGTCCGGGGCGGCCGCGCGCCTTCCTGACCGCGCCCGGGCAGGGGGTGAACTACCTCCGCAACGTCTGGCACGGGGTGCTGACCCCGCTCGACCGGCCGGCGGACTTCCTGATCGTCGACCGGATCGGGACGGGGAACAACCTCGAGGAGCACTTCTTCGACGAGCCCTGGACGGTGGCCTGACGGGCGGCCTGACCGGCGCGGGGCCGGGAGCCCTTCGGCTCCCGCCCCGGCCGGCCCGAACTCCGACGCTCGGCACGACACACTCGCTACCAGCCCGCCTCCCCCGCGGACGCCCCCCTTTAGCGCCTGCTTGTGTCGGCCCTATGACCGGCTGCGGGTTTCGATCATGCCATTCGGATCGCGATGGCCGTTCGTTACAGCCCCGCACAGCCCCGCGGGCGCAAGCTCCGCATACGTGATGTCGGACTCGCTTGATATGTTCCGTTTGGCCGGCCGGATCGGCAGGTCCGGGCATGTCGACGTTGATCGGGTGGAGAATGACGGAGTAAAGAAAATTGCGGGCGTGCCGCCTGTGTCCGGAATTTGCGCGCAAGTATATTTCGAAATATTTTGAATATGAACGGTGAAACCATTGCATCGTTCTCAGCGTCGCATTTCGCGGCACCGTTCGACTCACTTGAAGGTTCCGCCGTCCCCGCTGCTGCCGCTCCGCGTCGAGCCGGGTGACATGCGCATGTCCACCCGGCGGGCGCCGTCGCGGGACGGACCTCGCCGCTCGGGAGGGGCGACGACGCGGCCCTTAGCCGAGGAGGTCGCGCAGCACCGGCAGGAGGGGAAGGTCGGCGGGCATCAGCTTGTAGGCGGAGAGGTCGCGGGCGCGGACCCATTTCAGCGCCGTATGCTCGCGCGGCTGCGGCGTGCCGCCCCATTTGCGGCAGACCCAGAGCGGCATCAGCAGGTGGAAATCCGCGTAAGAATGGCTGGCGAAGCCGATCGGGGCGAGGCAGGAGGACCAGGTCTCGATGCCGAGCTCCTCGTCGAGCTCGCGGATCAGCGCCGCCTCCGGGGTCTCGCCCGGCTCGATCTTGCCGCCGGGGAACTCCCAGAGCCCCGCCATCGCCTTGCCCTCCGGGCGCTGCGCGATCAGCACCCGCCCGTCGGGATCGACCAGCGCCACCGCGGCGACGAGGACGAGCCGTACCCCGCCGTCCGTCGCCGCCGTCACGAGCGGTAGTCGGCGTTGATGTCGATGTAGGCGCGCGTCAGGTCGCAGGTCCAGACCGTGGCCTTGCCGCCGCCGAGCCCGAGGTCGACGCCGATCTCGATCTCCTGCCCCTTCATGTGGGCCGCCGCCTCCGCCTCGACGTAGTCGGGCGAGACCATGCCGCGCTCGGCCACCAGCACCGGGCCGAAGCGGATGGCGAGCGTGTCGCGGTCCGCCGCGGCGCCGGCCTTGCCGACGGCCATCACCACCCGGCCCCAGTTCGGATCCTCGCCGGCGATCGCCGTCTTCACGAGCGGCGAGTTGGCGATGGACCGCGCGACCTTCGCCGCGTCCTCGTCGCTCGCGGCGCCGGTGACGTTGATCTCCACGAGCTTGCTCGCCCCCTCGCCGTCGCGCACCACCTGCAGCGCGAGGTCGCGGATCACGCCTTCCAGCGCGGCGCGGAAGACCGGCAGCCGCGGGTCGTCGTCGCCGGCGAGCGGCGCCATCGCCGCCTTGCCGGTGGCGAAGACCAGCAGGGTGTCCGAGGTCGAGGTGTCGCCGTCGACGGTGACGCAGTTGAAGGTGCGGCCGTTGATCTCCGTCACCAGCCGCTGCAGCAGGTCGCGCTCCACCGCGGCGTCGGTGAACACGAAGGCGAGCATGGTCGCCATGTCGGGCGCGATCATCCCCGAGCCCTTGGCGAAGCCGGCGATCGCCACCGGCGCGCCGTCGATCTCGATCCGCGCCGCCGCGCCCTTGGCGAAGGTGTCGGTGGTCATGATCGCCCGCGCCGCCGCCTCGGCCCCGCCGGGCGACAGCGCCGCCGCCAGCGCGTCGATCCGCGCCACGATCCGCTCCGCGGGCAACCGCTCGCCGATCACCCCGGTCGACGCGACGAAGACCCGGTCCGGGGTCAGCCCGAGCGCGCGCGCCGCCGCCTCCACCGTCTCGGTGACCGCCTCGCGGCCGACCGCGCCCGTGAAGGCGTTGGAGTTGCCCGAATTCGCCAGCACGGCGAAGCCGGCGTCCGAGCCGCGCTGGCCGGCGAGGCAGCGCTCGCACCAGAGCACCGGCGCCGAGCGGGTGGCCGAGCGGGTCAGCACGCCCGCCGCCGCCGCGCCGGCGGCGACCTCGACCAGCATCACGTCGTCGCGGCCGGCGTAGCGCACGCCCGCCGCGCCGGCGGCGAAGCGGACGCCGGCGACCTCCGGCAGGGCCGGGAAGCCGCCCGCGGGGGCGAGCGGCGAGACGGGGAGCGCGCCCTTGGCCATCGCCTTCCTCAGTTGGTCAGGAGGTCGACCTGCCGGATCGCGGCCGGGGCGACCCCGGTCTCCGGCTTCTCGATCTTGGCCGCGGCGCGCAGCGACGCCAGCTCGGCCTCGAGCTGCTTCTGGCGCAGCTCGTTCTCGATCTCGGGGCGCAGCTGGTCGAGCGGCGGCGGCGCGCTGTCGCGGACCTCGTCGAGCCGGACGATGTGCCAGCCGAACTGGCTCTGCACCGGGTCGGAGGTCTGGCCGGGCTGCAGCGCGGCGACGGCGGCCTCGAACTCCGGCACCATCTGGCCGGCGCCGAACCAGCCGAGCGAGCCGCCGTTCGGGCCCGAGCCCGGGTCGGTCGACTTCTCCTTGGCGATGGCGGCGAAGTCGGCGCCGCCGTCGAGCTCGGCCTTGATCGCCTTGGCCTCGTCCTCGGTGGCGACGAGGATATGGGCGGCGCTCCACTCCTTGGCGGGCTGGAACTCGGCCACCCTGGCGTCGTAGGCGGCCTTGACCGCGGCCTCGTCGACCGGCTTGCCGATGCGCTCCTGCACGGCGAGCGAGGCGAGCGAGCCGCGGCGCTCGTTCTCGACGGCGAGGCGGACCGAGAGCGGGTCCTCGGCCGGGTCGGTCGAGACGGTGTCGGCGAGGAGCGTCTGGTCGATGAGCTGGTCGAGCAGCCCGGTCATCAGCGCCTCGTCCGGCAGGCCCTGATACTGCTGCGGCAGGCTGGAGAGCGCGGCGATCACGTTGCCGAGGGTGATGTTGCGGCCGTTCACCGTGGCGAGGACGGTCTCGGCGGTCCAGTCGCCCGCGGGGGCGGCGGCCGGCGCATCGGCGGCGGTGGCGGCCTGGTCCTGGGCGAAGGCGGCGCCCGCGAGGGCGAGACCGGCCAGGAGTCCGGCGGTCAGTTGGCGGCGCATGAGAAGTGCTCTCCCCGTGTGAGAATCCGGCGCAAACCCCGCGTCCCGGGGGTCCCGTTGACAGGCTCGGGCGCGCCGCTTATGTCCCGACCCGTCGGAGGCCGGCCCGATAGGGGCGACGTCTTAGACCGATCGCCCGGGCGGAACAAGCGCCCCCGGCATGACAAACCCGTCAGGGGACGGGAGCCGGCCGGCACGTTAAGGAACGCACGTATGCTTGGACTGGGCACGCTCGCACGCAAGGTGTTCGGCACCCCCAACGATCGCAAGGTCAAGTCGGTCCGGC
Organism: Amaricoccus sp.; assembly: GCF_017993425.1. Classification (GTDB taxonomy): domain Bacteria; phylum Pseudomonadota; class Alphaproteobacteria; order Rhodobacterales; family Rhodobacteraceae; genus Amaricoccus. Next base: position 23,140 of record NZ_JAGOMQ010000041.1, on the reverse strand, counting down.
CGCTGGTCGAGCGGATCAACGCGCTGGAGCCGGAGTTCCAGGCCCTGTCCGACGAGGGCATCCGCGCGCGGACGCAGGAGTTCCGCGACCGCCTCGCCAAGGGCGAGACGCTGGACGACCTGCTGCCGGAGGCCTTCGCCAACGCCCGCGAGGCGGCGCGGCGCACGCTCGGCCTGCGCCCCTTCGACGTGCAGCTGATGGGCGGCATCTTCCTCCACCAGGGCAACATCGCCGAGATGAAGACCGGCGAGGGCAAGACCCTGATGGCGACGCTGCCGGTCTACCTGAACGCGCTGACCGGCCGCGGCGTCCACGTGGTGACGGTCAACGACTACCTGGTGAAGCGCGACGCGGAGTGGATGGGCCTCGTCTATCATGCGCTCGGGCTGACGGTCGGCGTCGTGGTCCCCGGGCAGGCCGAGGAGGAGAAGAAGGCCGCCTACGCCGCCGACGTCACCTATGCGACCAACAACGAGCTCGGCTTCGACTACCTGCGCGACAACATGAAGAACGACCTCGCCCAGGTGAACCAGCGCGATCACTATTTCGCCATCGTCGACGAGGTGGACTCGATCCTGATCGACGAGGCGCGCACGCCGCTGATCATCTCCGGCCCGAGCCAGGACCGCAGCGACCTCTACATCGCCGTCGACAAGGTGATCCCCGAGCTGACGCGCGAGCACTACGACCTCGACGAGAAGCAGCGCACCACGACGCTGACCGAGGAAGGCAACGAGTATATCGAGCAGCGCCTGCACGAGCTCGGCATCCTGCCGGCGGACGCGACGCTCTACGATCCGGAATCGACGACGATCGTCCATCACGTCACCCAGGCGCTGCGGGCGCACGTGCTCTTCAAGCGCGACAAGGATTATATCGTCCGGAACGGCGAGGTGATGCTGATCGACGAGTTCACCGGGCGGATGATGACCGGCCGGCGGCTGTCGGAGGGCCTGCACCAGGCGATCGAGGCCAAGGAGGCCGTGCAGATCAAGCCGGAGAACGTCACGCTGGCGAGCGTGACCTTCCAGAACTACTTCCGCCTCTACGAGAAGCTCGCCGGGATGACCGGCACGGCGATGACGGAGTCGGAGGAGTTTCTCGAGATCTACAAGCTCGGCGTCGTCGCGGTGCCGACCAACCTGCCGGTGATCCGCGCCGACCACGACGACCAAGTCTTCCGCACCGCCCGCGAGAAGTACGAGGCGATCGTCGAGGAGATCGGCCGGGCCCACAAGGCCGGCCAGCCGATCCTCGTCGGCACGACCTCGATCGAGAAGTCCGAGGCGCTCTCCGAGATGCTGAAGAAGGCGCGGGTGCCGCACAACGTGCTGAACGCGCGCTATCACGAGCAGGAGGCGCGGATCGTCGCCGAGGCCGGGCGGCCGGGGGCGGTGACCATCGCGACGAACATGGCCGGCCGCGGCACCGACATCCAGCTCGGCGGCAACGTCGAGATGCGGGTGGTCGAGGCGCTGGAGGCGGCGGAGAAGGCGGGCGAGCATCTCGACGCCGCCGCGGTCCGGGCGCAGGTCGAGGCCGAGGTCGCCGCCGCGAAGGCGGGCGTCAAGGAGGCGGGCGGGCTCTACGTGCTCGCCACCGAGCGCCACGAGAGCCGGCGCATCGACAACCAGCTCCGCGGCCGTTCCGGCCGGCAGGGCGACCCGGGGCGGACGAACTTCTACCTGAGCCTCGAGGACGACCTGATGCGCATCTTCGGGTCCGAGCGGCTCGACTCGATGCTGCAGCGCCTCGGGATGAAGGAGGGCGAGGCGATCATCCACCCTTGGGTGAACAAGGCGCTGGAGAAGGCGCAGGGCAAGGTCGAGGCGCGCAACTTCGACATCCGCAAGAACCTGCTCAAGTACGACGACGTGATGAACGACCAGCGCAAGGCGGTGTTCAGCCAGCGCCGGGAGATCATGGAGGCGGACGACGTCTCCGAGACCGTCCGCGACATGCGCCACCAGGTGATCGACGACCTCGTCGCCGAGCACGTCCCGGCCAGGGCCTATGCCGACCAGTGGGACATGGACGGCCTGGCGGGGCGGGCGCGCGACGTCTTCGGGCTCGACCTGCCGATGCAGGCCTGGGCCGACGAGGAGGGCGTCGACGACGAGATCATCCGCGAGCGCCTGACCGCCGAGGCGGACGCGGCCGTCGAGGACAAGGTCGCCCGCTACGGCGCCGAGACGATGCGCAGCGTCGAGAAGCAGGTGCTGCTCCAGACCATCGACCGCGACTGGCGCGAGCATCTGGTGACGCTCGACCACCTGCGCAGCGTCGTCGGCTTCCGCGGCTACGCCCAGCGCGACCCGCTCAACGAGTACAAGTCCGAGGCCTTCGCGCTCTTCGAGGCGCTGCTCAACAAGCTGCGGGTCGAGGTCACCCGGATGGTCGCCCATGTGCAGATCATGACCGCCGAGGAGCAGCAGGCGATGATCGCCGAGCTGCAGGCCCGCGCCCGCGCCGCGCAGGCGGCGCAGGCCCAGCAGCAGTCGCTCGCCCCGGCGCCCGCTCCCGAGCCCCAGCCGACCCCGGCCGCGGCCGCCGCGATGGCCTTCGCCGGCGCCGCCGGGGGGGTCGATCCGGACGACCCCGGCACCTGGGCGCAGTCCGGCCGCAACGACCCCTGCCCCTGCGGCTCCGGCAAGAAGTACAAGCACTGCCACGGCCGCGTCTGAGCCGGGCTCCCGCCTGCGCCGCATCGGGACGGCCTGCCTCGGGCGGGCCCTGTGGAAAAGGCGTGGTGTTCACGCGTGAAAATTCGCTAAGTGATTGATTTCACTTGAGGCGTTAATGCGGCGTGAACGTGGGCCCACACTGCACGACAGTGGAGAGGAAGCCCGGCCGAGGCTGGCCGCGACGCCGACGCCCGACGGATTTGACCCGTGGCAAATCCGTCCGCGATCGCCCCTGCGGGGGGCGAGCGCGATTCCGCGCTCGCCGGGGCGCTCACGGACGGATGGCGCGCTCCCGGAGAAATCGGCGCCCCTCACGGCTTCCGCGCCAACGCGCTCCAGCCGTCGGCGCGGCGAAAGCCGTGCTTTCGCCTGTCGCGCCGGGCCTCGCGGGCAAGCCCGCTTCGGTCGGTCGGTCGGCGCGCGCGCGCGCCCCGTGGACCCAGCAGGGCAGACAGGTGTCGTGCAGTGTGGCCCACGTCACACTGCACGACAGTGGAGAGGAAGCCCGGCCCGAGGCTGGCCGCGACGGTGACGCCAGACGGATTTGACCCGTGGCAAATCCGTCCGCGATCGCCCCTGCGGGGGGCGAGCGCGTTGCCGCGCTCGCCGGGGCGCTCCCGGACGGATTGCGCGCTCCCGGAGAAATCGGCGCCCCTCACGGCTTCCGCGCAACCGCGCTCCAGCCGTCGGCGCGGCGAAAGCCGTGCTTTCGCCTGTCGCGCCGGGCCTCGCGGGCAAGCCCGCTTCGGTCGGTCGGTCGGCGCGCGCGCGCGCCCCGTGGACCCAGCAGAGCAGACAGGTGTCGTGCAGTGTGACGTGGGCCACGCTCCGTGACGGAGGCGGCAAGGATCGCCCGGCGGCGACGTCTCGCCCCGCGATGGCTCCCGCAGGTTGACATGGGCATGTCAACCGGCTCGACGCGGAACAGTTCGGGCGGGGAGGGCGCAAGCTCGAAGTGAGTCGAACGGCGCCGCGAAATGCGGCGCTGATGAACGTACAATGATTTTCACCGTTTATATTCAAAATATTTGCAAATATGTTTCGAGTTATATTTGCGCGCAAATAAACATGATCGAGATGCCGTCCGTTCGCATCTGGCCGGGGCTCGTCCGGCAGCATCGCGGGCGATGGGCCATGAGGGTGCGCGCCCCTCGTGTGGTTGACGGGGCGCGTTGCCATTCGCCGGCGCACGCTCCGCGGATGGACGCCCGCTCGCGGCGCGCCTATCTTCCGGGGAGGTCGACAGGAGGGAGATCGTCCGCATGACACCGGTCCTTTCACGCGCCGCCGCGGCGCTTGCGCTGGCGCTCATGTCCGCGCCCGCCGCCCTCGCCCAGGCCGAGACGGCGGAGGCGGTGCTCGACCAGATGGCGGCGCTCGGCGTCGAGGTCGAGGGGCTGGTGCTGACCGAGGACCAGGTCCTGCGCATCGAGTCGGTCCTCGACGGGACCGACGGCGACGAGGCCAAGGTCGCCGAGATCGAGAAGATCCTCGCCGAGTAGTCGCTCCTGCCATCGCCCCGGAGGACCGCCCCGCCCGTCCTTCCGCGTCGGCGGTCGTTCCCGGGCCAAGCGACCTCTCAAGGGGGCGTCGGCGGAGACCGGGGGCGCCCGGCGCGCCCGGCCTGGGGCGGGGCCATCCGCCGAACAGCCCTCAGCCGCCGAGACGGATCAGCCGGCGCATCGCCTCGGCGCCCGCGGCGGGGCCGACCGCCATCAGCGCCAGGGTCGCCGGCCAGCCGAGCGCCGCGGAGACGGCCGGGATGGCCTGCACCACCGGGACCGTCAGCAGGAAGCCGATGGCGGTCTGCAGCGTCATCAGGCTCCCCGCGCGCTCCGGCGGCGCCGCGTCGGCGACCAGCGCCGAGAACTGCGCGCTGTCGGCGACGACGCTCAGGCCCCAGGCGCAGACCACCGCGACGAAGAGCCAGGCCGGCCCGTGGAAGGCGAGCGCCGCGGCGAGCCCCGAGCACCCGCTCGCCAGCAGAGCGCCGCGGGCCACCCGCGCCTTGCCGATCCGGTCGGCGAGCCACCCCGCCGGCGCCGCCGACAGCGCCCCGAGCCCGATCGCGGCGAAGGCGAGGAGCCGCCCGGCGTCCGCGGGCGCGGCGAGCCGCTCCGCGAAGGCGGCGGTCGCGGCGGCGGCGATCCAGCCCCAGAAGGCGTAGAGCTCCCACATGTGCCCGAAATACCCGGCATAGGCGAGGCGCAGCCGGCGGTCGGTCCAGGCGAGCCGCAGCGCGCCCGGATCGAAGCCGCGCGCCCGCGCGTGGCCCGGCCCGAGCCCGGCGGCGAGCCCCAGCCCGGCCCCGAGGCAGGCGAGGCCGGAGGCGACGACGACGGCGACCCGCCAGTCGGCGCCGCCGGCGAAGGCGAGGAGGTAGGGCGTCGCCGAGCCGAGGGTGACCGCCGCGACGATCAGCGCCACCAGCAGCCCGCGGTCGCGGGCGCCCCAGCCGACGGCGATCTTCATGCCGACCGGATAGACCCCGGCCAGCGCCGCCCCGGTCAGCGCCCGGAGCCCGACCTGCGCCGCGCCGCCGACCGGCGCGGCGACGAGGGCGAGGTTCGCCCCCGCGGCGAGCAGCGCCGAGACGGCGAGCACGCGGCGCGGGTCGAAGCGGTCGGCCGTCCCGTGGGCGGCGAGCGCCAGCGCGCCGACGACGAAGCCGAGCTGCACCGCCGCCGACAGCGCCGCGGCGCGCCCGCGGCCGATCCCGGCCTCGGCGACCAGCTCGGGCAGCGCCGCGGCGGAGACGAACCACAGGCTCATCGCCAGCGTCACCGCGGCGACGAGGAGCGCGATCGAGCGGCCCTTGCCCGCCGCGGCCACGGCTCAGAGCCGCGGCAACAGCCGGTCGAGCACCGCGGCGACGGTCTTGCCGGCCACCGCCGCCGTCGCCAGCACGCCCTCGATCGTGTCGGGCTCCTGCTCCGGCCCGCCGGTCGCCGAGTTGGTGATCGCCGCGAAGCCGAGCACCGAGAGCCCGGCATGGCGCGCCGCGATCACCTCGAGCACGGTCGACATGCCGACCGCGTCGGCGCCGGTCGAGCGCAGCCAGCGCCGCTCGGCCGAGGTCTCGAGCGAGGGCCCGGCGATGCCGGCATAGATGCCGCGGGCGAGCGGCAGGCCGGCCGCCTCGGCGGCGGCGATGGCCCGCTCGCGCAGGTCGGCGTCGTAGGCGCGGCTCATGTCGGGGAAGCGCAGGCCGAGGCCGGGGTCGTTCGGCCCGGTCAGCGGGTTCGCCCCGGTGAGGTTGAGGTGGTCCTCGATCACCATGACGTCCGCCGGGCGCAGCTCGGGGTCGAGCGCCCCGGCGGCGTTGGTCACCACGAGGCTGCGCGCGCCCAGCGCCCGCATCAGGTAGACGGGCAGCGCCACGTCCTGCGCCGACCAGCCCTCGTAGAGGTGGAGCCGTCCCTGCGCCAGCGCCACGCGGCGGCCGTTCAGCCGGCCGACGACCAGCCGCCCGGCATGGCCGGGGGCGGTGGAGACCGGCATCCCCTCGATCTCGGCGAAGGGCACGGCGACGGCGTCCTCGACCCGGTCGGCGAGCGCGCCGAGGCCGGAGCCGAGGATCATGCCGATCTCGACCTCCGCGCCGGGGCCCCCGCCCAGCCGGGGCTCGACGCTGGCGCGCGCCGCCGCGACGCGCGCGGCGTAGGGGGTGGTCATGCCACGGCCTCCGCGATCCGGGGCGCGAGCGCCGCCACCTCGTCGAGCGTCTCGCCGATGTCGTGGCGGACGAGCGCGCCGTCGCGCACCACGCGCGCGCCGCCGATCCAGACCTGGCGGACGTCGGACTTCGCCGCCGACCAGACGAGGTGGGTGACGGGGTCGAAGAGCGGCTGGGCGCTCGGCCGCCGCAGGTCGAGAAGGATCATGTCCGCCTGCTTGCCGGGTTCCAGCGATCCGATGCGGTCGTCCGCGCCCAGCGCCGCCGCCGCCTCGCGGGTGACCATGGCCAGCGCCTGGGTCGCGGTGACGGCGTCGGCGCGCAGCGTCGCGCCCTTGTGGAGCATGGCGGCGAGGCGCAGCGCCAGCCAGAGGTCGAGGTCGTTGCCGGAGATCGCCCCGTCGGTGCCGAGCGTCACCCGCACGCCGGCGGCGAGCAGGTCCGGCGCCCGGGCGATGCCCGAGGCGAGCTTGAGGTTCGAGACCGGGTTGTGGGCGACGGCGGCACCGCGCGCCGCGAGGATGGCGATCTCCTCGTCGTCGAGCCAGACGCCGTGGGCGAGCACGGTGCGCGGGCCGAGGAGGCCGAGCGCGTCGAGGTGGCGGACGACGGAGCGGCCGTAGCGGGCGGCGACGTCGGCCTGCTCGGCGCGGGTCTCGGCGGCGTGGGTCGACCAGATCGCGCCGGCCGCGTCGGCGAGCCGGCGCGAGGCGACGAGGAGGTCGGGCGAGACGGTGTAGGTTCCGTGCGGCAGCACGGCGGGGAGCACGTCGGCCGCGCCCGCGTGCTCGGCGAAGAAGCGGCCGGCGTCGGCGATGCGGGCCTCCGGCGTCGCGCCGTCGACGCCCGGCCCGTCGAAGAAGATCGGCCCGGTGGCGATGCGCATCCCGAGGTCGCGGGCCGCGGCGACGGTCTGGCGCGGGCGCCAGTACATGTCGAGCACGCAGGTGACGCCGCAGAGGAGCTGCTCGGCGAGGCCGAGGCGGGCGCCGAGCCGGGTGGTGCGGTCGTCGAGGATCGCCGCCTCCGCCTTCCAGACCTGCCGGAGCCAGGGCTCGAGCGGCAGCCCCTCGACCAGCCCGCGGAAGAGCGAGCAGCCGGCGTGGCAATGGGTGTTGACGAGGCCGGGGGCCAGCAGGCCGCCCTCCGCGTCGACCACCTCGCGGGCGTCGGTCCCGATCTCGGCCGCCGTGCCGATGCGGGCGATCCGGCCCCCCGCCACGGCGAGGGCGCCGTCGCGAATCACCGTGCCGCGCCCGTCGTCACGGCCGTCGGCGGTGACGAGCGTCGCTCGCGTGACGATCAGATCGGCAGTCATCCGCAACCTGTCCCTTTTTGCCCGAGCGCTTGCACGCGCTGGCGCGTGCTGTCAACCTGACCAAAGTATGCCGGGCCGCGGGAGGGGACGGTGGATCTGGTTCTCTACGGGCACCCGTTCTCGTCCTATTGCCAGAAGGTGCTGGTCGCGCTGGACGAGCTCGGCCTCGCCTTCACGTTCCGGGTGCTCGGCAGCCCCGACGATCCCGAGGCGAACGCGGAGTTCGCGGCGCTGTGGCCGATCCGGCGGATGCCGGTCCTCGTCGACGAGGGGCGGACGGTCGTCGAGTCGAGCGTCATCGTCGAGCACCTCTCGCTGCGGGCGCCGGGGCCGGCGCGGCTGCTGCCGGGCGATCCGCAGGCGGCGCTCGAGTCGCGCAAGATGGACCGGTTCTTTGACAATTATGTGATGGCGCCGATGCAGAAGGTCGTGCTCGACCATCTGCGTCCGGAAGGCGAGCGCGACGCCTACGGCGTGGCCGAGGCGCGGCGGCTGCTCGACGCCGCCTATGGCTGGCTCGACGGCGCGATGGAGGGGCGGGCCTGGGCCGCGGGGGCGGAGTTCGGCCTCGCCGACTGCGCCGCGGCGCCCTCGCTCTTCTACGCCGACTGGGTTCACCCGATCCCGGAGGATCTGGCACGGACCCGCGCCTTCCGCGCCCGCCTGCTCGCCCGCCCGTCGATGGCGAGGGCGGTCGACGCCGCCCGCCCGTATCGCCCGTACTTCCCGCCGGGCGCGCCGGACCGCGACTAGCCGGTCAGACGACCTTCGGTTGATCCCTTCCCCGGAAGCTCGACGATATCCCCCCGGACCGCATCTTGCCGGGTCTCCGGTGGAGACCCGCGCGGTCCGTCGGGCCACGCCGAAGCGAGACCCGAGAGGGGCGCCGATTTCCCCGTCGCGCGCAATCGCGGCGCGCCTGCCCGGCTGGCGCGGAATCGCGCCTGCCCCGGGCGGGCAGGCGCGGCGCGATTTGTCACTCGCCAAATCGCGCGGAGACATCTGCCAGCGTGTCGCGTCGATCCGGCTGACACGCGCGGGAACGTATCAGGCGATTCCCGTATCAGACGCCCAAAAAAGGCGCGCCGCCGGCGCGCCCGTCCTGCGACGGAGAGCCGGCGGCGCTGATCGGGCCGGCCGCAGCCTTGCCGTCCCGTTCCGGCTCTTTCCTAGGCCTCCCCGGGGGCCCCCGCCTTGATCTGGATCACCGCCGCGGCGCGTCGCCGCCGACGGCGGCGGTGATGCGGTCGGCCGCCCGCCGCACCGCCTCGCCGAGCGCGTCGGCCCGCGCCGGCGTCACCCGCAGCGTCGGCCCGGAGACCGAGACCCCGGCGACCGCCTCGCGGTGCTCGTTGAAGATCGGCGCGGCGATGCAGCGCATCCCCTCCGTCCGCTCCTCGTCGTCGATCGCCCAGCCGCGCTCGCGCGCCGCCGCGAGGTCGGCGCGGAGCGCGGCCGGCTCCACCAGCGTCCGCGGCGTGAAGGCGCCGAGCGGCCCGGCGCGCAGCAGACGGGCGAGCCGCGCCTCCGGCCCGAAGGCGAGCAGCGCCTTGCCGATGCCGCTCGCGTGGATCGGCCCGCGCGCCCCGAGCCGGAAGAACGCCCGGATCGGCTGCTGCGTCTCGACCTGGCTCAGGAACACCACCTCCGCCCCGTCGGCGATGCCGAGGTTCGCCGTCTCGTCCGCCTCGGCCATCAGCTCGCGCAGCACGGGACGCGACTGCTCGACGAGGCTCGTCCGGGTCAGGAACGCCGCCCCGATGCGGAACGCCTCCGGACCCACGGCCCAGAGCTGGGTCGCCGGGTCCTGCTCGGCCATGCCGTGGCCGGCGAAGGTCTGGAGCGCGCGATAGACCGTGGCCGGCGCCTGCCCCGAGGCCTCGGCGAGCTCGGTCAGGCTCATCCCCTCGCCCGAGGCCAGCACCTTGAGGATGGCGAGCGCCCGGTCGAGCGACTGCACCACGCCCGCCTCGGGGTCGGGATTGAAGGCGCGCGGCCGGCCGCGCGTGCGCTTCGGAACGGCTTCCATCGGCGACTCGCTCCTCCTCGCGCCGTCTTACCCGGCAACCGCAAATTCATAAAACGAAAAACCCGTCCATCCCATGAAAAATTCAAACACCAGCCTTTCCATGCGCTTACCGCAGTCGCAAAGGTTATGAAAAAAGATTTCAAAAAAATTGCGCCCCCGGTCGGCGCGGGCTATAACCCTCGGCAACGACAAGCGGAGGAACGCCATGTCCAGCCAGAACCCGGTCTTCATCCCCGGCCCCACCAACATCCCCGAGCGGCTGCGTCACGCCGTCAACATGCCGACGCTCGACCACCGCTCGGCGAGCTTCGCGGCGATCTTCGCGCCGCTGTTCCCGGGCGTGCGGAAGGTCCTGAAGACCGAGAAGGGCGAGGTGTTCCTGTTCCCCGCCACCGGCACCGCGGGCTGGGAGGCGGCGATCTCCAACACCCTGTCGCCCGGCGACAAGGTCCTCGCCTGCCGCCACGGCATGTTCTCCCACAAGTGGATCGACATGTGCAACCGGCACGGCCTGAACGTCCACCAGCTCAACGCCCCCTGGGGCGCCGGCGCGCCGGCGGCCGAGTTCCAGGCCGTGCTCGAGGCGGACAAGAGCCACGAGATCAAGGCCGTCCTCGTCACCCATAACGAGACCGCCACCGGCGTCCGCTCCGACGTCGCCGCCGTCCGCAAGGCGCTGGACGCGGCCAGGCACCCGGCGCTGCTCCTCGTCGACGGCGTCAGCTCGATCGCCTCGATGGACTTCCGCATGGACGAGTGGGGCGTCGACGTCGCCGTCACCGGCAGCCAGAAGGGCTTCATGCTCCCGGCGGGCCTCGCCATCGTCGCCGCGAGCTCCAAGGCGATCGCCGCGATGGAGACGGCGAAGCTGCCGCGCTGCTTCCTCGACTTCCGCGACATGCTCAACATGAACCCCAAGGGCGGCTATCCCTACACGCCGCCGGTGCAGCTCCTGTTCGGCCTCGGCGAGTCGCTGAAGATGATCGAGGAGGAGGGGCTCGAGAACGTCTTCGCCCGCCACCGCCGCATCGCCGAGGGCGTCCGCCGCGGCGTCGCCGGCTGGGGGCTGAAGCTCTGCGCCCAGTCGCCGGATCTCTACTCCGACACCGTCTCCGCCATCGTCGTGCCGCAGGGCGTCGACAGCACGAAGCTCGTCGTCCATGCGGCGGACAAGTACGGCGTCGCCTTCGGCGTCGGCCTCGGCGAGGTCGCGGGCAAGGTCTTCCGCATCGGCCATCTCGGCTCGCTGACCGACGTCATGGCGCTCTCCGGCCTCGCCTGCGCCGAGATGGTCATGGCCGACCTCGGCATGCAGGTGAAGCTCGGTTCTGGCGTCGCGGCGGCGGCCGAGTACTATCGGACCACCGAGAGCGCCACGCTCTCCAACGCCGCGTGAGGAAGACCATGACCGAGACCGCCGTCGCGGACACCCTCGTCATTCCGACCTTCGAAGACATGCTGGCTGCGCACGAGCGCATCCGGCCCTACATCCACAAGACGCCGGTCCTGACCTCGAGCTTCATCAACGGGCTCGTCGGGGCCGAGCTGTTCTTCAAGTGCGAGAACTTCCAGAAGGCCGGCGCCTTCAAGGCCCGCGGCGCCTCCAACGCCGTCTTCGGCCTCTCCGACGCGCAGGCGGCCAAGGGCGTCGCCACGCATTCGAGCGGCAACCACGGCACCTGCCTCAGCTATGCGGCCGGCCGGCGCGGCATCCCCTGCACGGTGGTCATGCCGCGCACCGCGCCGCAGGCCAAGAAGGACGCCGTGAAGGGCTACGGCGGCCGCGTGGTGGAATGCGAGCCCTCGACCAGCTCGCGCGAGGCGGTCTTCGCCGAGGTCGTGGCCGAGAGCGGCGCGGAGTTCGTGCATCCCTACAACGACCCCCGCGTGATCGCCGGGCAGGGCACCTGCTCGCGCGAGCTGATGGACCAGGTCGAGGGCCTCGACGCCGTGGTCGCGCCGATCGGCGGCGGCGGCATGGTCTCGGGCACCTGCCTGACGCTCTCGACCATCGCGCCGCATGTCGAGATCTTCGCGGCCGAGCCGAAGAACGCCGACGACGCCTACCGCAGCTTCAAGGCCGGCCACATCATCGCCGACGACGCGCCGGACACGGTCGCCGACGGCCTCAAGGTGCCGCTCAAGGATCTGACCTGGCACTTCGTCTCGCGCCACGTGACCGACGTCCTCGTCGCCACCGAGGAGGAGATCGTCGACGCGATGAAGCTGATCTGGAAGCGCATGAAGATCGTGATGGAGCCGAGCTCGGCGGTGCCGCTCGCCACCATCCTCAAGAACAAGGACAGGTTCGCCGGCAAGCGGGTCGGCGTGATCGTCACCGGCGGCAACGTCGACCTCGACAAGCTGCCCTGGAACGCCTGAGCGGGAGGACGCCATGACCAAGCAAGAGAAGATCGCCGAGCCCGAGGTGGGTTTCGACATCCCCGCCGCCATCGGCATGTCCGTGGACGAGATCCAGACGCCCTGCCTGATCCTCGACCTCGACGCGCTGGAGCGCAACGTCAAGAAGATGGGCGACTACGCCAAGTCGCACGGGATGCGCCACCGCTCCCACGGCAAGATGCACAAGTCCGTGGACGTGCAGAAGCTCCAGGAGTCGCTTGGCGGCGCCGTCGGCGTGTGCTGCCAGAAGGTCTCCGAGGCCGAGGTCTTCGCCCGCGGCGGCATCAAGGACATCCTCGTCTCGAACCAGGTCCGCGACCCGGCCAAGATCGACCGGCTCGCCCGCCTGCCGAAATACGGCGCCCGGATCATCGTCTGCGTCGACGACGTGGCGAACGTCGCCGACCTCTCGGCGGCGGCGCAGAAGCACGGCACGACGCTCGAGTGCTTCGTCGAGATCGACTGCGGCGCCGGCCGCTGCGGCGTGAAGACGACCGAGGCCGTGGTGGAGATCGCCAAGGCGATCGACGCCGCGCCGAACCTGAAGTTCACCGGCATCCAGGCCTATCAGGGCGCCATGCAGCACCTCGACAGCTTCGAGGCCCGCAAGGAGAAGCTCGACGCCGCCATCGCCCAGGTGAAGGACGCCGTCGACGCGCTGACCGCCATCGGCCTCAAGCCCGAGCTGGTCTCCGGCGGCGGCACCGGCAGCTACTACTTCGAGGCGAACTCGGGCGTCTACAACGAGCTCCAGTGCGGCAGCTACGCCTTCATGGACGCCGACTACGGCCGCATCCATGACAAGGACGGCAAGCGCATCGACCAGGGCGAGTGGGAGAACGCGCTCTTCATCCTGACGAGCGTCATGTCCCACGCCAAGCCGAACCTCGCCGTGGTGGACGCCGGCCTCAAGGCGCAGTCGGTCGACAGCGGCCTGCCCTTCGTCTACGGCCGCGACGACGTGAAGTACATCAAGTGCTCCGACGAGCACGGCGTGGTCGACGACCCGAACGGGGTGCTGAAGATCAACGAGAAGCTGAAGCTGGTCCCCGGCCACTGCGACCCGACCTGCAACGTCCACGACTGGTATGTCGGCGTGCGCGGCGGCAAGGTCGAGGCGCTCTGGCCGGTCTCGGCCCGCGGCAAGGCCTACTGACGCCTGCAAAGCTTGCCGCGGCGCTGACGCCGCGGAGATTTCCCTTTAAAATCAACGACATGACCTGCGTATCACGCGTGATACGCAGGCTTTGCCGCCCCGATTCAAGGACCGCGCCCCCGTGTTCATCGTCCCCGAAGCCGTCTGCCCGCAGCTCATCTCGATGGAGGACGCCTTCGTCGCGGTGGAGTCCGTCTTCGCCGCCATGGCCCGCGGCGACGCCTACAACTTCCCGGTCATCCGCGAGGCGATCGGCCACGCCGACGCCCTCTACGGCTTCAAGGGCGGCTTCGACCGCGCCGGAGGGACCCTCGGCGTCAAGGCCGGCGGCTACTGGCCGCACAACCTCGAGCGCTATCCGGGCAAGGGCATCATCAACCACCAGTCGACGGTGTTCCTGTTCGATCCCGACACGGGGCGCGTCTCGGCCATGGTCGGCGGCAACTACCTGACCGCCGCCCGCACCGCCGCCGCCTCGGCCGTCTCGATCGCCCACCTCGCCCGCAAGGACGCGAAGGTGCTCGGCATGGTCGGCGCCGGCCACCAGGCCGGCTTCCAGCTCCGCGCCGCCGCGAAGCAGCGGAGCTTCGAGAAGGTCGTCGCCTGGAACCTCCACCCCGACATGCTGCCGAGCCTCGCGAAGGTCGCGGCCGAGGTCGGCCTGCCCTTCGAGGCGGTGGAGCTCGACGGCCTGCGCGCCGCCGACGTCATCATCACCATCACCTCCTCCTTCGCCCCCTCGCTCCTCGCCGCCCACGTCTCGCCCGGCACGCATCTCGCCTGCATGGGCACCGACACCAAGGGCAAGCAGGAGATCGAGACGGCGCTGCTGGCCAAGGCCACCGTCTTCACCGACGAGGTCGCGCAGGCGATCACCATCGGCGAGAGCCAGCACGCCATCGCCGCCGGCCTGATCGCGGAGAGCGCCATCACCCCGATCGGCGCCGTCGTGAACGGCACGCATCCCGGCCGCTCCTCCGCCGAGGAGATCACCCTCTTCGACGGCACCGGCGTCGGCCTCCAGGACCTCGCCGTCTCCGCCCGCATCGTCGAGGTCGCCCGCGAGCGCGGCCTCGCCATCGAGGTAGACGCCTGAGCAGGCCCCGGAGGGCGAACGCCCTCCGGGCGCCGGCCGGGCGGGAGCCCTTGCGGCTCCCCGAGGCCGGCGCCGCCCCCCGGGCCAGCCGGCGGGCCCCCTGCGCTGGGGCGTGGATCGAAACCAGCTCGGGCCGCGCAGGTGCAGGATCGTCTCCCGTCGCCCCCTGCGCGGGGGCGTGGATCGAAACCCGGCGGAGATGAGGGACAGGACAGCCCCGCCGTGTCGCCCCCCCGCGCGGGGGGCGTGGATCGAAACGGGGAATACTGCGGGGCCGGCACCGGCGCTCGTGTCGCCCCCGCGCAGGGGCATGGATCGAAACTCTCTTTGGCGGAGAAGATCGTCGGCCGGTCAGGGGTCGCCCCCGCGGGACGCGGCACCCGCCGTGATCCCGTGGGTGATCTCCACGGGGTTTCGTTCCCCGCCCCGCGCGGGAGGCGATCCGCGCAGGGCGGGTGGCGGCGCTACCGTCGAGCCACGCCACTAACCGGGACAGGATCCGCTCAAATGTTCACCTGCTCCACGCCCAGATACTCCGCGTCTTCCCACCAGAGGCCGCTGTCCTCATGGTACAGGTCGAGATGCTCGGCCTTCAGGACGCAGAACTGATCCCCCCGCAGCTTCGGGGCGACGAACTCCGCCTTGCCGCAGTCGAGCAGCCGCCGCCGGGCCGGCTCCGGGACCAGAACCACGTGCCGTTGCAGCGCGCGCGCCAGCGTCCCCGACGAAACCTCGGCCGCCCACAGGCGCTCCACCTGCCCGGCGGCCTCGCCGCGCGGGATCGCCACCGGCAGCATCGCGCTCTCGATCAGCCGGAACCGCTCCGCGACCGACCGGAACGCGAACTCCGTCCCGCTTCGCCCGCAGGTGAAGGCGCCGACGATCTTCTTCCGGTCCAGTCCCTTGTTCAGGCGCAGGCGGGCGTAGACCTGCCGGAAATACGCCGCCACCGCCGCGGGCGACTGCGGATCGTCCGCATGCGCATCCCACATCCGTTCGGCGTCGCCGATCAGCGACCGCACCTCGGGGGGCGTCGGATAGGCCGGGTTGGCGAAGAAGGTCAGAAGGCTGTCCTCTCGCCGCCATTTTCCCTCCCTGTTCACCCGGCCGGCCGCCTGGATCATCTGGTCGAGTCCTGCCTTCGCCCGCCAGCCGCGCGGAAAGCTGACGTCGACCCCCGCCTCGATCAGGCTGGTGGCGACCAGCCGGCAGGGCTCGCCGTCCCTCAGCCGCCGCCGCACCTCCGCCAGGATCTCCTGCCGATGGGCCGCCGTCTGGCGCGTGGTCAGATGCACGAGCCCCGCGAGCCCGGCCGCCTTCGCCTCCCGGAAGAGCTCGAGCGCGTGCCCCCGGCTGTTGACGATCGCAAACCCCTGGTCCGCGCCCGCCAGCGCCTCGACCAGCGCGGCGTCGTCCATCTCGCCGCCATCGACGATCCGCGCCCGGCGCAGCGTCGCCGCAAGGTCGTCAGGGTCCGGCGCCAGCTCGCGCAGGTCGAGCGTCACCTCTCCCTCGAGCGCCTGCTCGACCGAGGGCTGGGTGGCGGTGCAGAAGACGATGGAGCACCCCCATCGCCGCGCCAGGCAGTCGAGCATCCGCAGGCACGGCTTGAGCAGCTCTTTCGGCAGGGCCTGCGCCTCGTCGAGCACGATCACGCTACCCGCGATGTTGCAGAGCTTGCGCGCCCGCGACGGCCGGGCGGCGAAGAGGCTCTCGAAGAGCTGGACGTTGGTCGTCACCACCACCGGCGCCGCCCAGTTCTCCATGGCGAGGCGGAGCTTGTCCTTGCCCTCGCGTCGCTCGTTCCGCTCTTCGTCGATGGCGGAATGGTGCTCCAGCACGACGCCTTTCCCGAGCACGTCCCGGAATATCGCCGCGGTCTGGTCGATGATCGAGGTGAAGGGGATCGCATAGATGATCCGGCGGGCCCCGTGCGCCGCCGCATGGTCGAGCGCGAAGCCGAGCGAGGCGAGCGTCTTGCCGCCCCCCGTCGGCACGGTCAGGGTGAAGAGGCCGGGCACGAGGTCCGCGCGCTCCCGCACATGCGCGAGGATGCGGCGACGGACCGGATTGACGTCCCCGCCCGCGCCGAGCCCCGCCACATGCGCGTCGAACCGGGCGCGCAGCTCCGGCAGGCGCTCCTGCAGCCGCGGCCAGGAGCGGTCCGGCGTCCGTTCTCCCTTCGCTGCATAGAAGGCTTCCGTGTCGAGAAAGTCGGCCTCGACCAGGCAGGAGAAGATCATCCGGACGACGACCGACAGGTCGAACTCCCACGTATCCCGGCCCCCCGCATGGGCGAGAAGCTCGGCGGCCACCCCGTCGAGGCTCAACGCCAGCTCGGTCCTCCACGCCGGATCGAGCCCGTTCCCGAACCGCTCGACCCGAGCGTCGAGACAGGCCGCCGTGTCGTTGATGCGATCCGGCAGGCCGGCGTGATGGCCGAGGATGCAATAGGCGAGGACCTCCGCCGCGATCCGCGCCTCGGCCGTTCCGGCCCGCCCCGCGATCTCCATCAGGATCGCCCCGCCCGCCGTCGAGTGGTCCACCGACGGTCCCCGCCCCCGGATGTAGTCCTGGAAGCGCGGGTCGTACTTGCCGAGGTCATGGGCGAGCCCCGCCAGCGCCGCGGCCAGGGGGAGGCCGAGGTCCCGGGCCAATCCGGCGGCGCGACGGGAGACCTCCGTCAGGTGGGCAAGCAGCGTCTGCCAGTCGCTTTCGTCGCGCGATGGCAGGGAATGCGCAAAGAACATACGGATCGCCCGCTGAGTCTGAGGTGGGGGCCCGGACGCACCGTGCGCCACCCTCGCTCAGGCGAGGGTGGCGTCGAGCCAGTCGAGGATGCGGCGGTTGAGCAGCGAGCGCGCGCCCATCTCGCAATGGTCGCCGGCGCCCTCGGCGGCGGTGAAGCGCAGCAGGGTCTTCGGGCCGATCAGCGCGGCGAGGACCTGGTCGGCGGTGCGGCTGAGCTGGTCGTCCTCGGCGGCGCAGATCAGCGCCGGGCAGCGGATGCCCCCGGCGCGGCCGTCGAGCGTGAAGGCCGCGATCGCCCGGAAATAGTCGGGGAAATCGCTCACCCCATGCACCCAGAACGCCCGCTGCGCGATGCTCCAGCGCATCCGCCGCGACAGCCCGACCAGCGTCCGGCCGAAGAGCGGCGCGAGCGCGCCGTCGCCCGCGAGCACGCCCTCGATCGCCGCCTCCGGCAGGCCGAGCCGCGCCGCCATGGCGCGGAGCGGGCCGGTGATGCTCCAGAGGCCGGGATCGGCCGCCACCGCGGCGAGGCGAGGCTCGCCCGAGGCCGCGCGCAGCGCCAGATGGCCGCCGAGGCTCCAGCCGGAGAGCGCGATGCGCTCGGGATCGACGATCGGCTGCGCCAGCGCGAAGTCGACCACCGCGGCGACGACGGTCTCCCAGTCCGCCCGCATCGGCACGCCCTGCTCGTAGAGCATCCCGCCCTGGCCCGGCCCGTCGAAGACGAGGGCGTGGTAGCCGCGCCGGACCGCCGCGGCCGCCGAGCCGAAATACATGTCCGTCACGGTCGCGTCGTAGCCGTTGGTCAGGATCACCAGCGGCCGCACCTCGGTCTCGCGCCCCTCGGCGGGGATGAGGTAGGCGGGCATCGACGCCCCCTCGAGGGGGATCGGCGTCGGCCGGACCGGATGCGCCCCGAGGCCGAGCGCCCTGTCGAAGGCGGCGATCTGTCGCGCATAGGCGGCGAGCAGGCGCGGATCGACCGGGGCGCCGAAGAGCGGCCGGTAGGCCGATCCGTAGAAGCAGGCGGCGCGCAGGAGCGCCGCGCGGGCGCTCGCCGCGTGGCCGGCGGCCAGCGCCGCCTCGCCCTCGGCGGCGAGCCGGTCGCCGGCGGCGACCCAGGCGTCGCAGAAGGCCGCGTCGTCGCCGCTCCCGACCGCCGCCGCCAGCGCCCGGACCTCGCCGAGCTCCGGCCCGCCCCAGGGCGCGAACCCGAGCGGCATCGTGCCGAACTCGTCGTGGAGGTCGTCCTTGAAGAGGAGCGTCATCGGGCGGCTCGCGGATGGGGATGCGCGGCAGGGCGCGGGCCGAGGTTACGGCGCCTCGATCGGGGCCGGCAATAGCCGCGCCGCCCGCGCCGCGGACGTGCCTTCGGGGCCGCACGGACCGTGAAACATTCGTGAACCGGGCGCGTTCACCATACCGCTGCTTGAGACGAGGGGCCCTGTCCCCTACATTCGGAAGGGCCGGCGCCGGGTCCGACGGCGCGCGCCAACGAAGAGGAGCTACACCTGACCCAACACATGCCGGCGGCTGCGGCCGCCGCCCCGGCGGAGGCAATTTCGCGCCGTGCGGGGCCGATCGACGGGAGCGCGCTCCTGTCCGCAATCCTCGCCTCGCTCGAGGACGACAAGGCCGAGGACGTCGTCGTCATCCCCCTCGCCGGCAAGTCCGAGATGGCCGATCACATGGTGATCGCCTCGGGCCGCTCGTCGCGCCAGGTCTCCGCGATCTCCGAGAAGCTCGCCGACCGCCTGAAGGCCGACCACGGCGTGATCGTGCGCATGGAGGGCAAGGACCTGGGCGACTGGGTGCTGATCGACGCGGGCGACGCCATCGTGCACGTGTTCCGGCCCGAGGTGCGCGACTTCTACCAGCTCGAGAAGATGTGGGCGCCCGAGGCGGCGCCGCGGCCGCGCCCGGGCGGGACGGCCTGACCGCCGCTCCCGGGGCCGGCGGGTGAAGGTGGCGATCGTCGCGGTCGGGCGCCTGCGCGGCGGCCCCGAGGCCGCGCTGGTCGCCGACTACCTCGCCCGCTTCGACCGCACCGGCCGGCCGCTCGGCCTCGGCCCGGCGAGCCTCGTCGAGGTCGAGGACCGCCGCGGCGGCGGCCCCGCGGCCGAGGCGGCGCTGATCGCCGCCGCCGCGCCGAAGGGGGCGCTCCTCGTCGCGCTCGACGAGCGCGGGGCGGCTCCCTCCTCGCCGGAGTTCGCCGCGATGCTGCGCCGCTGGGCCGACGGCGGCGCGCCCGGGCTCGCCTTCGCCATCGGCGGCGCCGACGGGCTCGACCCCGGCCTCCGCGACCGGGCGGCGGCGGCGATCTCGCTCGGGCGCATGGTCTGGCCGCACCTCCTCGCCCGCGTCATGCTCGCCGAGCAGCTCTACCGCGCCGCCACCATCCTCGCCGGCGGCCCCTACCACCGGGCGTGACGACGGGTCGGGCGACGCGGAAGCATCCGGCGCAGCACGTCGGTGCGGAACCAGAACTGGTGGGCGAGGGCCGCGCCGGCATGAACCAGGATGAGGCCGATCAGTAGGTCGGCGATGAGTCCGTGGAGCTGCGCCGGCGCCGGAATCCCCAGCCACCAGGCGGTGAAGCCGGAGATCGGCACGGCGAAGAGCAAGACGTAGAAGGCGAGATAGACGCACCTCGCCGCGAGCGCCGCGAGCGGATGCTCGCCCGCCGGCGGCGGCGGGACGCCCCGCGCAAGCCGCAGCCCGAGCCGCCACACGGTGAGCCCGAGCACGAGGACGCCGACGATCGCGTGCGGGTTCGGCATCGGAACGTTCTCGATGTCGCCCTGCATGCGCGCCGCCCACCGCTCCTCGGCGATGTCGGAGAACAGGATCTCGAATCCCACCAGGGCGGCGATCAGCCAGTGGGCCGCGATCTGGGCATGCGAATAGGTCGCGGGAACAGCCATTGCCGGCCTCCCTGTCGTCGGTGCTGTCGTCGCATGCCGACGGCCATGAGCCCCTGCGCGGCCGTCGCGGGAAAAATGGTAACATGCGGGAGAAACGGCACTGTCGTCACCAATGCGTGACGGCGGGATGATGCCGATCGCGTCGCGAGCGCGCGCGAGCCCGCGGCCGGATCTGTGCCCGGCCGCAGCGCCGGCCGACCGGATTCTTGCACAGACCGCTGGACCAGTTGGGAGAAGCGGTCTAGACGGATTCTATTTCCGGGACCGCGGCGAGCGGGACCGACCGAGCAACGCAGGCCCGACAGGGGCGGCTGTCAGGAGTGATACGGGGTGGCCCACGCAGCAGACGAGCACGAAGGCGGCACCCGCCGGGAATTCCTCTACGTCGCCACCGCAGCGGCCGGGGCGGTCGCCGGCGCGGCGGCGGTCTGGCCGCTGATCAACCAGATGAACCCGAGCGCCGACGTGCAGGCGCTGTCCTCGATCCGCGTCGACGTCAGCTCGGTCGAGGAGGGCACCCAGCTCACCGTCAGCTTCCTCGGCAAGCCGGTGTTCATCCGCCGCCGCACCGCGGAGAACATCTCCGAGGCCGACGCCGTGCCCGTCGACCAGCTGCCCGACCCGCTGGCGCGCAACGCCAACCTGCCCCCCGACGACCCGGCGACCGACGCCAACCGCTCCTCGCTCGATCCGACGGGCGTCTGGCTGGTGATGACCGGCGTCTGCACCCATCTCGGCTGCGTGCCGCTGGCCGACGCCGGCGACTACGGCGGCTGGTTCTGCCCCTGCCACGGCTCGCACTACGACACTGCCGGCCGCATCCGCAAAGGCCCCGCTCCGGAGAACCTCGCGATCCCCGTCGCGAGCTTCGTGTCGGACGGCGTGCTCCAGCTCGGCTAAGGAGAAGACCCGATGAGCGGCATCCCGCACGACCACTACGAGCCGACCACGACGGCGGAGAAGTGGGTCGAATCGCGCCTTCCCATCCTCGGCCTCGCCCATGCGACGCTGACCATCCCGACCCCCCGCAACCTGAACTGGATGTGGATCTGGGGCATCGTGCTGACCTTCTGCCTCGCGCTGCAGATCGTCACCGGCATCGTGCTCGTCATGCACTACACGCCGGACACCACCCTCGCCTTCCGCTCCGTCGAGCACATCATGCGCGACGTGAACGGCGGCTGGGCGCTGCGCTACATCCACGCCAACGGCGCGTCGCTGTTCTTCATCGCCGTCTACATGCACATCTTCCGCGGCCTCTACTACGGCTCCTACAAGCCCCCGCGCGAGATCACCTGGATCATCGGGATGCTGATCTACCTCCTGATGATGGCGACCGCCTTCATGGGCTACGTGCTGCCCTGGGGACAGATGTCGTTCTGGGGCGCCACCGTCATCACCGGCCTCTTCGGCGCGATCCCGGTCGTCGGCCACGACATCCAGACCTGGCTCCTCGGCGGGCCGGCGGTCGGCAACCCGACGCTGACGCGGTTCTTCTCGCTGCACTACCTCCTGCCCTTCGTGATCGCGGCGCTTGTGGCGGTGCATATCTGGGCCTTCCACACCACCGGCAACAACAACCCGACGGGCGTCGAGGTGCGGCGCGGCTCCAAGGCCGACGCGGAGAAGGACACCCTGCCGTTCTGGCCCTACTTCGTGATCAAGGACCTGTTCGCGCTGGCGTTCATCCTGATCTTCTTCGCCGCGATCGTCGGGTTCATGCCGAACTTCCTCGGCCACCCCGACAACTACATCGAGGCGAACCCGATGCAGACGCCGGCGCACATCGTGCCGGAATGGTACTTCCTGCCGTTCTACGCGATCCTGCGCGCCATCACCTTCGACATCCTGTTCATCAACTCGAAGCTCGGCGGCGTGCTCGCCATGTTCGGGTCGATCATCATGCTGGTGCTGGTGCCGTGGCTCGACACCAGCCGGACCCGCTCCGGGCGCTACCGGCCGATGTTCCGGTTCTGGTTCTGGGGCCTCGTCGTCGACTTCTTCCTGCTGATGTGGTGCGGCGGCATGCCGGCCGAGCAGCCCTACGTCATCATCAGCCAGCTCGCGACGCTCTACTGGTTCGTGTTCTTCCTGGTGGTGCTGCCGCTCCTCGGCGTGATCGAGACGCCGAGGACGCCGCCGGCGACGATCCAGGAGGATTTCGAGGCCCATTACGAGTCGCCCGGCCAGATGCTGGGCGAGGCGCGCCCGACCCCGGCCGAATGAGGATGTCGACCATGATCCGGAAGCTCATCCTCTGCACGGCGGCGGCGCTCGGCCTCGGGGCCGGCGCCGGCCTCGCCCAGGACCACGCCGCGCATCCGCACGTCAACGACTTCAGCTTCTCGTTCGAGGGGCCGTTCGGCAGCTTCGACCAGTCGCAGCTCCAGCGCGGCCTGCAGGTCTACACCGAGGTCTGCGCCGCCTGCCACGGGCTGAAGTTCGTCGCCTTCCGCAACCTCCACGACGTCGGCGGCCCGGCGCTCTCCGAGGAGCAGATGCGGGCCTACGCCGCCCAGTTCGAGTTCGAGGATCCGGCCACCGGCGAGACGCGGCCGGGCACCCCGCCCGACCACTTCCCGCCTTCGGGGCTCGAGAACGCCCCCGATCTCAGCCTGATGGCCAAGGCCCGCGCCGGGTTCCACGGGCCGGCCGGGCTCGGGATCAACCAGATCCTGCGCGGCATGGGCGGGCCGGAATACATCGCCTCCTTCGTCACCGGCTTCACCGGCGAGGAGCGCGAGGAAGCCGGAGTCGTGCTCTACGAGAACACCGCCAAGGGCGCCTTCGTCGCCATGAACCCGGTGCTCTCGGACGACCTGGTCACCTACGAGGACGGCACCCAGGCCACCGAGGAGCAGATGGCGCAGGACGTCGCCGCCTTCCTGATGTGGACCGCCGAGCCCAAGATGATGGCGCGGAAGCAGGCGGGCCTGACCGCGGTGCTGTTCCTGGTCGTGCTGACCGTGCTCCTCTACTTCACCAACAAGAAGATCTGGTCGACCCAGAAGGGCGCGAAGAAGAAGCACGCCTGACCGGCGAGGCCCCGGCCCGCGCGGCCGGGGCCCGCCCGCCCCGCCCCGGCCCGCTTGCGGCCGGGACC
>NZ_JAGOMQ010000010.1 GCF_017993425.1 Amaricoccus sp. | reverse complement strand
ATCCCCCCGCCGCCCCGCCCCCAAGCCCCCTCACGGCGCCCGCGGCGACCCGCCATGGCGATGTCTGGCGTCGCCGGCGGCGACGGGCGCCGGTCGGCAGCGCCGATGACGAGCGCCTGTTGGCGGCGCCGATGACGAGCGCCTGCTGGCGGCGACGATGGTCCGCGCCCCGGCGGCAATGACAAGCGCCCAGCGGCGGCGATGACAAGCGCGCCGCGGCGGGCTATGGAGCGCGCATTCCCCGCGTGCCGCCCGGAGTCCGCGCCCGACCATGACCGCGCTCGACAAGTATGTCCGCCTCGAGGCCCTCGGCCAGTGGCGCGAGGCCCGCGGCGCGGCCGCGCGCGAGGTGGTGGTGAGCTTCGGCGACGCGACGCTGGTCCTCACCGACCTCGCCGACCGCCCGCTCGGCCACTGGGCGCTCGCCGGCGTGCAGGCGGTCGGCCGCGACGGCCCGGCGACGGTCTACGCCATGACCCGCGACGGCGAGGAGACCCTCGCCATCAAGGACGCCGACATGGTCGAGGCGATCGCCGCGGTCAGCCGCGCCCACCGCCTGCGCGAGATCGTCCCCGGCCCGAAGCCGCGCCCCAGGCGCTGGTGGCCCTGGCTTCTCGTCGCCGCCGCGGCCGCGCTCGCCGCGGGGCTGGCCCCGCCGCTGCTGCGCGCGCAGGCGGCGCGCATGGCCCCGCCCGAGGCGGTCGAGGAGTTCGGCGACCGCATGCTCCTGCAGATCATGGCGGCGCGCGGCCCGCTCTGCGCCGACGCCGAGGGCCGCCGCGCGCTGGCGACGCTGGTCGGCCGCGTCGCCGAGGGGACGACGCCGCGGGTCCGCGCCCTCGACCTCGGCGCGACGCCGGTGACCCTTCTCCCCGGCCCGACCGTGGCGCTCGGCCGCACGGCGCTCCTCCAGGCCGACGACCCGGCCGAGATCGCCGGCTGGGTGGCGCTGGCGCTCGCCCGCGAGGAGATGCAGCCGGGCGCGGAGCGGCTGATGGCTGAGATCGGCCCGGTCGCCGACCTGCGCTACGTGCTGACCGGCCGCCTCAGCGAGGCCGCCCTCGGCCGCGCGATCGTCGCGGCGATGGCGCCCCCGACCCCGGTGGAGATCGAGGCCGCCTTCGAGCGCCTGCGCGTCGCCGGCCTCCCGACCGCCCCCTTCGCCGACGGCCTGCGCCGCGCCGGCCACGACGCCCCCCCGGCCAGCGCCGAGGGCAAGGCCGCCCTCTCCGACCGCGACTGGGTGGCGTTGCAGGGGTTGTGCGGGTAGCCAGGGGGGACCGCATATGCGCCGGAGGTCCCGCGCCCGGGAGCGTTCGCGTTCCTCCTCGCCTGGCCAAACGCGATCCCCTTGGCGTGGATCACCCTTGCGCGCGGTCGCGTTTTGTTCTTCCTTCCCGACTCGCACCCTTGCGACTCGCATCGGCGCGTGGCGACGCTATGTATGGCGCTTCACCAGGGGCGAGACATGCCTGAGCAGAAGTTCATCGAGGTCCGCGGCGCCCGCGAGCACAACCTGAAGTCGATCGACATCGACATCCCGCGCGACCGGCTCGTCGTCATCACCGGCCTCTCCGGCTCCGGCAAGTCGAGCCTCGCCTTCGACACCATCTACGCCGAGGGCCAGCGCCGCTACGTCGAATCGCTCTCCGCCTATGCGCGGCAGTTCCTCGACATGATGCAGAAGCCGGACGTCGACCACATCTCCGGCCTCTCCCCCGCCATCTCGATCGAGCAGAAGACCACCTCGAAGAACCCCCGCTCCACCGTCGGCACGGTCACGGAGATCTACGACTACCTGCGCCTGCTCTTCGCCCGCGTCGGCGTGCCCTACTCGCCCGCGACCGGCCTGCCCATCGAGGCCCAGCAGGTCAGCCAGATGGTCGACGCCGTCATGGCGATGCCGGAGGGGACGCGCGCCTACCTGCTCGCGCCGATCGTCCGCGACCGCAAGGGCGAGTACCGCAAGGAGTTCGCCGACCTGCGCAAGCAGGGCTATCAGCGCGTCAAGGTCGACGGCGCCTTCCACGAGCTCGAGACCCCGCCCGAGCTCGACAAGAAGTTCCGCCACGACATCGACGTCGTCGTCGACCGCATCGTGGTGCGCGAGGGGCTGGAGACCCGGCTCGCCGACTCGATGCGAACGGCCCTCGACCTCGCCGACGGCATCGCCGTGCTGGAGACGGCGCCCGTGGCGGAGGAGGGGGCCGAGCCGCCCGAGCCGCAGCGCATCACCTTCTCCGAGAAGTTCGCCTGCCCGGTCAGCGGCTTCACCATCCCCGAGATCGAGCCGCGGCTCTTCTCCTTCAACGCCCCCTTCGGCGCCTGCCCGGCCTGCGACGGGCTCGGGGTCGAGCTGTTCTTCGACCCGCGCCTGATCGTGCCGGACGAGGCGCTGCCGCTGATGAAGGGCGCCATCGCGCCCTGGTCGCGCGGCCAGTCGCCCTACTACAAGCAGACGATCGAGGGCCTCGCCGCCCACTTCAAGTTCAACAAGAACGCCCGCTGGCGCGACCTGCCGGAGGCGGCGCGCGACGTGCTGCTCTGGGGCTCCAAGGGCGAGAAGGTGCGCTTCCGCTACGACGAGGGCGGCCGCGTCTACGAGATCGACCGCCCCTTCGAGGGCGTCATCCCCAACATGGAGCGCCGCTACCGCGAGACCGACAGCGCCTGGTCGCGCGAGGAGATGGAGCGCTACCAGAACAGCCGCCCCTGCGGCGCCTGCCACGGCTATCGGCTGAAGCCCGAGGCGCTGGCGGTCAGGATCGCCGGCATCCATGTCGGCGAGGCGGTGCGCATGTCGATCCGCGAGGCGCTGGCCTGGGTCGAGGCCGTGCCGGCGAGCCTGACCGCGCAGCGCAACGAGATCGCCCGGGCGATCCTCAAGGAGATCCGCGAGCGGCTGGGCTTCCTGGTGAACGTCGGCCTCGACTACCTGACGCTCGCCCGCAACGCCGGCACCCTCTCCGGCGGCGAGAGCCAGCGCATCCGGCTGGCGAGCCAGATCGGCTCCGGCCTGACCGGCGTGCTCTACGTGCTCGACGAGCCTTCCATCGGCCTGCACCAGCGCGACAACGGAAGGCTGCTGGAGACGCTGAAGAACCTGCGCGACGCCGGCAACACCGTGCTCGTCGTCGAGCACGACGAGGAGGCGATCCGCGAGGCCGACCACGTCGTCGACATCGGCCCCGGCGCGGGCGTCCACGGCGGCGAGATCATCGCGGAAGGAACGCCGGCCGAGATCGCCGCCGCGCCCGCGTCGATCACCGGCCAGTACCTGCGCGGCGAGCGCGAGATCGCCATCCCGGCGAAGCGGCGCAAGGGCAACGGCAAGAAGGTCGTGGTCCGCGGCGCCACGGGGAACAACCTCCGCGACGTCACCGCCGCCTTCCCGCTCGGGGCCTTCACCTGCGTCACCGGCGTCTCCGGCGGCGGCAAGTCGACGCTGACCATCGAGACCTTGTTCAAGACCGCCTCGATGCGGCTGAACGGCGCCCGCCAGACCCCGGCGCCCTGCGAGACCATCGAGGGGCTCGAGCATCTCGACAAGGTCATCGACATCGACCAGTCGCCGATCGGCCGCACCCCGCGCTCGAACCCCGCGACCTACACCGGCGCCTTCGGCCCGATCCGCGACTGGTTCGCCGGCCTGCCGGAGGCCAAGGCCCGCGGCTACAAGCCCGGCCGCTTCTCCTTCAACGTCAAGGGCGGCCGCTGCGAGGCCTGCCAGGGCGACGGCGTCATCAAGATCGAGATGCACTTCCTGCCCGACGTCTACGTCACCTGCGAGACCTGCAAGGGCAAGCGCTACAACCGCGAGACGCTGGAGGTGCTGTTCAAGGGCAAGTCGATCGCCGACGTGCTCGACATGACGGTGGAGGACGCCGAGGAGTTCTTCGCCGCGGTGCCCTCGATCCGCGAGAAGATGACGACGCTGATGCGCGTCGGCCTCGGCTACGTGAAGGTCGGCCAGCAGGCGACCACCCTCTCCGGCGGCGAGGCGCAGCGGGTGAAGCTCTCCAAGGAGCTCGCCCGCCGCTCGACGGGACGCACCCTCTACATCCTCGACGAGCCCACGACGGGGCTGCATTTCGAGGACACCCGCAAGCTCCTCGAGGTGCTGCACGAGCTGGTGGAGCAGGGCAACACGGTGGTGGTGATCGAGCACAACCTCGACGTCATCAAGACCGCCGACCACATCATCGACATCGGCCCCGAGGGCGGCGACGGCGGCGGCTCCATCGTCGCCGTGGGCACGCCGGAGGAGATCGCCCGCGTCCCCGAAAGCCACACCGGCCGCTACCTCGCCCCCCTCCTGTCGGCGCGCCGCGTCGCGGCGGAGTAGCCCCGCGGCGCCGGGCGGCCCTACGACCGCCGCCCGCCGGCTCGACCCCGACGCCGCCGGCGCGGCCGCCTTGTGTCGCCGCCGCCGCACGCTGCCTGACCTTAACGCCCGGCGGCCCCGGGCGGCTGCGCGTCCTGCCCCCTCGTAGACCTGCCGGCGACTCTCGCCTGTGACGGCGCCCCGCCCGCCGCCCGCGCGGCCGGTTCGGCGCCGGTCACCCGGCGCTAACGCTTCGTGAAAAAGTGGCAAGTCGGATTCCAGCCGGATTCCAGCCGCGTTCCAGCCGGAAATTTCCGGGCTGTCCCAAAGCCTTGACCGCTTCCAGCGCCGCCTGGCCCGTCGATGCGAAAAATCGTCCCGTCAGGACCGAAAAAGATGCGGGCGCGCCCGACCCCACGAGCGCGCCCGCCTCTTCACTCACCCCACCCCGAACTCGCGGACGCCGCCCCACACGGCGTCCGAACAACTCACGACACAGCCCTCGGCCTGGGGGAGCCTGACCGTGGCCAGGGCTGCTTGGCGGCCCTGGCCACCACAGGCTGCTCCCCCCAGCCGCTGACGGCGGAAGAAGCGAGGGCGGCAAACACCAAGGACACAACCCCACCGACGCCGCGTCTCCCCACAGACGCGTCAACTCCCACGCCGCCCTCGGTAAACACAACGTTGCGGCACGGGAGTTATTCGCGAGGATCTACGCGTCGCGCGATTTTTTTTCGAGCCAGGGCAGCATGGCGGAAAAATCGCTTCCCCGTCCGCCGCTTGCGACGAACGCCTCGTAAAGCTCTGCCGCCCGCGCCCCCATCGGCGTCGCCGCGCCGACCGCCGCGGCAGCCTCCTGGCTGAGGCCGAGGTCCTTCAGCATCAGCTCGGCCGCGAACCCCGGCCGGTATCCGTCGTCCGCCGGCGACCGCGGCCCGACGCCCGGGGCCGGGCAATAGGTGTTCATCGACCAGCACGACCCGGACGAGGTCGACACCACCTCGAACATCGCCCCCCGGTCGAGCCCGAGCCGGTCCGCGAGCGCGAAGGCCTCGCAGACGGCGATCATCGACACCCCGAGGATCATGTTGTTGCAGATCTTGGCCGACTGCCCCGCGCCCGACCCGCCGCAATGCACCGTCCGCGCGCCCATGACCTCCAGCAGCGGCCGCACCCGCTCCATCGCCGCCTCCGACCCCCCGGCCATGAACGTGAGCGTCCCCGCCTTCGCGCCCCCCGTGCCCCCGGAAACCGGGGCGTCGACCGCCAGCAACCCCGCCTCCTCCGCCTCCGCCGCCGCGGCCTTGGCCGAGCCGACGTCGACGGTGGAGCAGTCGACGAGCACGGCCCCCTTGCGCGCCGCCGGCACGATCTCGGCGTAGACGGCGCGCAGGATCGCCCCGCTCGGCAGCATCGTGACGACCACGTCCCGCCCCGCCGCCGCCTCGGCGGCGGAGGCCGCCGGCGTCACGCCCTCGACCCTGACCCCGGCGACGTCGAAGCCCGCGACCGCATGCCCGGCGGCGGCGAGGTTGGCGGCCATGGGCCCGCCCATGTTGCCGAGCCCGATGAAACCCACCTCCATGTCGACCTCCTCAGGCCTGCGGCAGCTTCAGCTCGTCGGGGCCGAGCGATTCCATCAGCGCGGCGACCCGGGCGGGCGTCACGCTGTCGATGGTGTCGGCCCATTGCGGGTTGCGGTCCTTGTCGATGACCTGCGCGCGGACGCCCTCCATCATGTCGCCGCCCTCGAAGATGCGCGTCCCGGCGCGCAGCTCGCGCGCCAGCGCCAGCTCGAGGCCGGGCTCCTGCCGCGAGGCCCGCACCAGCGCCATCGTCGCCGCCATCGAGAGCGGCGAGCCCTTGCGCAGCGCGGTCAGCGTCTCGTGGCCCCAGTCCGACGCCTCGAGCCGGGCGACGAGCGTCGCGAGGTCCGGCGCGGAGAAGGCGTCGTCGATCATGGCGCGCTTGTCCGCGAGCTCGCTCGGCGGCGGGTCGGCGGCGAAGTCGGCGATCACCGCCGGATCGCCGCTCTCGACCAGCCGGGCCGCAAGGTCGGGCCAGAGCGCCTCGGGCACGAACACGTCGGCGAAGCCGGCGGCGATGGCGTCGGCCGGGCCCATGCGCCAGCCGGTCAGGCCGAGGAACTCCCCGAGCCGCCCCGGCGCCCGGCCGAGCAGATGGGTCCCGCCGACGTCCGGGATGTAGCCGATCGCGCATTCCGGCATGGCGACCCGCGAGCTCTCGCCGACGATGCGGTGGCTGGCATGGCCGGAGAGGCCGACCCCGCCGCCGAGGACGTAGCCCCTCATCAGCACCGCGACCGGCTTCGGGTAGGCTCCGATCGCCGCGTTGAGGCGGAACTCGTCCGCCCAGAAGGCGCGCGCGAAGACGAAGTCGCCGTTGCGTCCGTGCTGGTAGATCTCGGCGATGTCGCCGCCGGCGCAGAAGGCGCGGTCCCCGACCGAGTCCATCAGGACGAGCGAGACCTCGGGATCGTGCCGCCACTCCTCCAGCGCGCGCTCGATCACGAGGTCCATCTCGTGGGTCAGCGCGTTGAGCGCCTTCGGCCGGTTCATGGTGATCCGGCCGGCCCGGCCTTCCTTGCCGATCAGGACGTCTTCGGTCATGTCGCCTCCGCGATGAGCGCGCGGGCGACGATCACCCGCATGATCTCGTTGGTGCCTTCGAGGATCTGGTGGACGCGCAGGTCGCGCACGATCTTCTCGATCCCGTAATCGGCGAGATAGCCGTAGCCGCCGAGCAGCTGCAGCGCGTCGTTCGCCACCTTGAACGCCGTGTCCGTCACCAGCCGCTTGGCCATGGCGCAGTGCTTGGTCGCGTCCGGCGCGCCCGTGTCGAGCTTCCACGCCGCCTGGCGCAGGAAGACGCGCGCCGCCTGGAGCTCGGTCTCCATGTCGGCGAGGCGGAACTGCGTCGCCTGGAAGTCGCGGATCGCCTGCCCGAAGGCCCGCCGCTCGCCGGTATAGGCGAGCGCCTTGTCCATCGCCGCCTGCGCCCCCCCGAGGGCGGCGGCGGCGATGTTGAGCCGCCCGCCGTCGAGCCCCTTCATGGCGTAGCGGAAGCCCTGCCCCTCCTCGCCCATCAGGTTCGCCGCCGGCACCGTGCAGGCGTCGAGCTGCACCTGCGCGGTCGGCTGCGCCTTCCAGCCCATCTTGCGCTCGTTGGCGCCGAAGGAGAGGCCGGGCGTCCCCGCCTCGACCGCGAGGGTGGAGACGCCGCGGGGGCCGTCGCCCCCGGTGCGCGCCATGACGACGTAGAGGTCGGAAAAGCCGCCGCCGGAGATGAAGGCCTTCGTCCCGTCGAGGGTCCAGCCGTCGTTCGTGCGGGTCGCCCGGGTGCGCAGCGCCGCGGAGTCCGACCCCGACCCGGGCTCGGTCAGGCAATAGGACGCCACCGCCTCCAGCGTGACGAGCCGCGGCAGCCAGCGCGCCTTCAGCGCCTCGGCGCCGTAGGCCGCCACCATGCTCGCGCACATGTTGTGGATCGAGACGAAGCTCGAGAAGGCCGGGCAGCCCATGGCGAGCGCCTCGAAGACCAGCGTCGCGTCGAGTCGCGAGAGCCCGGCGCCGCCCAGCTCCTCGGGCACGTACATGGCGGCGAAGCCGAGCTCGCCCGCCTCGCGCAGCGCCTCGCGCGGGATGGCGCCGGCGGCCTCCCAGGCCTCGGCGAAGGGCGCGATCCGGTCCCGGGCGAAGTCCCGGGCCATGTCGAGGATCGCCTGCTGTTCCTCGGAGAGCGCGAAATCCATCAATCCTCCCAAGGGTTGAACACACTGGCCCCGGTTTCCCCGAAGTCGCTGACGTTGCGGGTCCAGACCGTCAGGCCGTGGACGACGGCGGTGGCGGCGATCAGTCCGTCCGCGGGAGAAATCGTCCGGCCGCGCCCGCGCGCGCCTGCCGCGATCGTCCCCCAATGCTCGGCGACCTCAAGGGTCACCGGCAGTATCCTGTCTCCGAAGTCGCGAACGAGACCGGCGTAGTAGTCCGAAAGCCCGTCACGCCGCCGCGACGGCTTCAGCTGGCTGATGCCGCGCCACGTCTCCCCGAGCACGACCACGCTCAGCATGATCCGATCGCTCACGTCGGCAAGAGCCTCGCGGACGGAGGTGCGTCCCGCGGGATTCCAAATCTCTCCGAGGACATTCGTGTCCGGCAGAATGCCCTTATTCATCGTCGAATTCGAAGTTCACCTCGCGCATCGGCGACCTGTCCCTTGTGAGGTCGACGCCCTCGAAGGAGGGGCCGCTCAGGAGGTACTCCCCCAGCGTCATCTTCGGCCTGGGCTTGCCCGCAAGCCGCTCGTACTCCGCGCGGGAGATGAGGACGGCCTCCTCGCCGCGGCGGGTGATCGTCTGGGGGCCTTCCGTCATCGCCCGGGTGAAGACCTGGGAAAACTTGTTCTTGGCTTCGGCGAGCTGCCACATGGCGGCCTCCATCTTGGCTAGATTGTCTAGACAATATGGTCGGCGCGCCCCGCGCGATCAAGCGCGGAGCGCGTCGGCGGGCAAGCGTCACTCCATCGTCGGGATGGAGAAGGCCGCGCCTTCCTTGATGCCGGAGGGCCAGCGCGCCGTGACGGTCTTCGTCCGGGTGTAGAAGCGGAAGGCGTCCGGGCCGTGCTGGTTCAGGTCGCCGAAGCCCGATTTCTTCCAGCCGCCGAAGGTGTGGTAGGCGAGCGGCACCGGGATCGGCACGTTGACGCCGACCATGCCGACGTTGATCCGGCTGGCGAAGTCGCGGGCGGTGTCGCCGTCGCGGGTGAAGATCGCGGTGCCGTTGCCGTAGGGGTTCGACATGGCGAGGTCGATCGCCTCGTCGTAGGAGCCGGCGCGGACGGTGGAGAGGACCGGGCCGAAGATCTCCTCCCTGTAGATGTCCATGTCCTTCGTCACCCGGTCGAACAGGCAGGCGCCGACGAAGAAGCCGTTCTCGTAGCCCTGCATCTTGAAGCCGCGGCCGTCGACGACGAGCGTCGCGCCCTGCTTCACGCCGGAATCCACCAGCCCCAGGATGCGGCTCTGGGCCGCCCGCGTGACGACGGGGCCGAAGTCGACGTCGGCGCCGGCGGTGTAGGGGCCGATCTTCAGGCTCTCGACCTTGGGGATCAGCTTCTCGATCAGCCTGTCCGCGGTCGCCTCGCCGACGGGGACGGCCACCGAGATCGCCATGCAGCGCTCGCCGGCGGCGCCGTAGCCGGCGCCGACCAGGGCGTCGGCCGCCTGGTCCATGTCGGCGTCGGGCATGATGATCATGTGGTTCTTGGCGCCGCCGAAGCACTGCACCCGCTTGCCGGCCGCGCAGCCGCGGCCGTAGATGTACTCCGCGATCGGCGTGGAGCCGACGAAGCCCACCGCCATGATCGTCGGGTTGTCGAGGATGGCGTCCACCGCCTCCTTGTCGCCGTTCACCACCTGGAGCACGCCGTCGGGGAGGCCCGCCTCCTGCAACAGCCCGGCGAGCATCAGCGGCACGGAGGGGTCGCGCTCGGAGGGCTTCAGGATGAAGGCGTTGCCGGCGGCGATGGCCGGGCACATCTTCCAGAGCGGGATCATCGCCGGGAAGTTGAACGGGGTGATCCCGGCGACGACGCCGAGCGGCTGGCGCATCGAGTACATGTCGATGCCGGGGCCGGCGCTGTCGGTGTACTCGCCCTTGAGGAGATGGGGGGCGCCGATGCAGAACTCGGCGACCTCCAGGCCGCGGACCACGTCGCCGCGGGCGTCGGGCAGGGTCTTGCCGTGCTCGCGGCTGAGCGCCTCGGCGAGCTTGTCCATGTCGCGGTTGATCAGGTCGACGAACCGCATGATGACCCGGGCGCGGCGCTGGGGGTTGGTCGCGCCCCACTTGACCTGCGCCTCGGCGGCCGAGGCGACGGCGGCGTCGAGCTCCGCCTTGCTCGCCAGCGCGACGCGGGCCTGCACCTCGCCGGTGGCGGGGTTGTAGACGTCGGCGGCGCGGCCGGAGCCGCCGGCGACGCGCTTGCCGTCGATGAAGTGTCCGAGTTCCTGCATGACGTCCTCCCCCGGGGCCTCGTTCGGGCGGGACCCTAGCGCGGGCAAGTTCGATGCGCAGCGGGAAAAACGTCAGTTCGGATCCGCGTTTCTGCCGGGGGCGCGCGTAGGGCGGGCCCGGAGCGCCCAGGAGCGGGTCTGCCCGGCGCACTTTGGGGCGCGAAGGAGCGCGGGGGACCGGACGGTGGCGTCGGGCGCGTCTGCCCCTCGCCCGGCCCGCTCAGGCGGCGGCGCGGGGCGGGTCGATGACGACGGCGACGAGGATGCCGTCCCAGCCCTTCTCGCCGACGGTCTGCATCACCGTGGCCTCGAGGCGGGGCTCGGCGGCGACGCGGTCGAGCAATCGCCGGGATCCGACGGCGCCGGCCTCGTCGGAGCCGCGGTCGGCGAGGCGGCCGGAGCGGACGACGTTGTCGACGAGGATCACCGAGCCCGGCCGGGCGAGGCGCAGCGCCCAGTCGAGATAGGCGGCGTTGTTGGGCTTGTCGGCGTCGATGAACACGAGGTCGAAGGCCGGGCCGCCGGCGAGCGCAGGGAGGGTGTCGAGCGCCTTGCCGAGGCGGAGCTCGACGCGGTGGCCGAGGCCGGCGGCGGCGATGTTGGCGAGCGCCACCTCGGCGTGGCGGGGATCGGCCTCGAGCGTCACCAGCCGGCCGTCGGCGGGCAGGGCGCGGGCGAGGCAGATGGTCGAGAACCCGCCGAGCGTGCCGATCTCGAGGATGCGCCGGGCGCCGACCATGCGGGCGAGGATCTGCAGGAGCCGGCCCTGCGCCCGGCTGACGTCGATCGCGGGGAGGTTCGCGCCGGCGTTGGCGGCGAGGACCGCGTCGAGCGTCGGGTCGGGGCCGAGGAGCGCGTCCGCGATGTAGCTGTCGACCCTGGCCCAGTCCTGCGCTTGCGACATTCGCGGGTGCTCCCGGTTCTGGAGGCGCGCTACGCCGCCGGTGGCGAGGGTAGTCCCGCGGGCCGCCGCGGACAAGGTTGACCCCGGCCCCGCGTTAGCGCTTCGTTCGCGCATAGCCGCTATGCGGGGGCGCCGCTCGACAGGCGGAGCGCCGGGGGTTAGACGACGAGACATGGCCGAGCGACCGCCGCTTCTGTTCCTGCACGGGGCCTTCGCCGGGCCCGAGGTCTGGACCCGCTTCGTCGCCCCCTGGTTCGCCCGGCGCGGACACCGCGTCGCGGCGCCGGTGATGCCGGGGCGGCTGAACGTCCGGGCGCGGCTCCGGGACTACGTGCGGGCGGGACGGGAGGCGGCCGAGGAGCTCGGGCGGCCGGTGGCGATCGGGCATTCCCTCGGCGGGCTCGTCGCGCAGCATCTCGCGGCCGAAGGGCGGCTGGCCGGCGCGGTGCTGGTGTCCTCGCCCGGGCCGATGGGCCTCGCCCCGACCCTATGGAACCTCTCCGCCGTCTCGCCCCACGTGCTGGCGGCGCTGATGATCGCGCAGGCGGGCGCGGGGAACCGGCTGGGGACGGACCTGGTGCGGCGGGCGCTCTTCACCGAGGAGACCTCGGACGACTGGATCGCCGGGCTGGGGCTGACATGGGCGCCGGAGAGCCCGGGGGCCTTCGCCGACGGGCTGGCCTGGGACCTGCCGGCCTGGCCGCTGGCGCGGGCGACGCCGATGCTCGCCGTGCAGGGCGACCGCGACGCCTTCGTGCCGGTGACGGATCTGTGGTCGATCGCGATGGCCTATGGCGCCGAGACGGACCTTCTGCCCGGGCTGGCGCACGGGCTGCCGGTCGATCCGGCGTGGAAGAGCCTCGCCTGGCGCATCAACAGCTGGCTGGGGGAGCGGCAGATCGGCGAGCGGGCGCCGCGGCCCTGGCTGACCGCCTTCGGTTTCGCGTCCTGAGGTTTCCGTCATGCGTATCCTGGTCACCGGCGGCGCCGGCTATATCGGCAGTCACACCCTCGTCGAGCTTCTGGCCGCGGGGCACGAGGCGCATGTCGTCGACACCTTCGCCAACTCGAGCCCGGAGGCGCTGGCGCGGGTGCGGCAGCTCGCGAACCGGGACTTCGGCTTCACGCGGGCGGACATCCGCGACGGAGAGGCGATGGCGCGGGTGGCGCGGGACTTCGCGCCCGAGGCGGTGGCGCATTTCGCCGGGCTGAAGGCGGTCGGCGAGTCGGTCGGGAAGCCGCTCGCCTATTTCGACGTGAACGTCGGCGGGACGGTGGCGCTCCTCCAGGCGTTGCAGGCGGAGGGGTGCCGCAGGTTCGTGTTCTCTTCCTCGGCGACGGTCTACGGCGATCCCGACTACCTGCCGATCGACGAGGCGCATCCACGGCGGACGACCAACCCCTACGGCCGCACCAAGCTGCAGATCGAGGGGATCCTCGAGGATCTCGCCGTCGCCGATCCGGCGTGGTCGATCGCGCTCCTGCGCTACTTCAACCCGGTCGGCGCCCATGCCAGCGGGCGGATCGGCGAGGACCCGGAGGGGATCCCGAACAATCTGATGCCCTACGTCACCCAGGTCGCCACCGGGCGGCGGGAGCGGCTGATCGTGCATGGCGACGACTACGACACGCCGGACGGGACCGGGGTGCGGGACTTCATCCACGTGGTCGACCTCGCGCGGGCGCATGTCGCGGCGGCGGAGTGGACCGGGCGGGGCGCCGGGTGCGAGGCCTTCAACCTCGGGACCGGGCGGGGCGCCTCGGTCCTGGAGCTGGTCGCGGCGTTCCGCGCGGCGAGCGGGCAGGCGATCCCGGTGACGGTCGGGCCGCGCCGGGCCGGGGACATCGCGGCGAGCTGGGCCGATCCTGCCCGGGCGGCGCGGGTGCTGGGCTGGCGGGCGGAGCTCGGGGTCGCCGAGATGTGCGCCTCGGCCTGGGGCTGGGCGGCGCGCAATCCGGCGGGCTATGCCGGGCCGGAGCGCAACCCGGACTGAGCCCGACGGGAAATGTGGGGTCCGGCGCGGCAGTCTCGGGCCGAGGCAGTCGGCTGGCGAGCGTATATTATCGGCCTCGCTTGAACTGTTCCGTTTGATCGGAGCGATCGACTGGACCCGCGCATCGTTATCAGCGCCGCATTTCGCGGCGCCGTGCGACTCACTTCGAGGTTCCGCCGTCCCCGCCGCTACCGCTCCGCGTCGAGCCGGGCGACATGCGCATGTCACCCCGGCGGCCGATGGCGCGAGATGCGAATCGCCGCTCGCCTTTCATGCCGCAATGCGGTATGAGGCGGCTCACCCCGGTCGAGCGGGGGAAGCGGCGTCTTGGCATGGACGGGTTGGGGCAGGTCACGGCGGATTGGGGCGTCCTGGCGGCGGCGGCGGCCGGTTTCGGCCTCTGCCTGGCGGCCTGCGTCCTGCTGATCCTCACCCAAAGCTGGCATGGCCACCTGTCGCACGACAGCACCGAGGGCGTGCAGAAGTTCCACACCGCGCCGACGCCGCGGATCGGCGGCGTGGCGATCGCGCTCGCCTACGGGCTGGTCTGGCCGCTGGTCCCCGCGGACTTGCAGGGGATCTGGGCGGCGATCGGCATCGCCGGCGTCCCCGCCTTCGCGGCCGGGCTCGGCGAGGACCTGACGCGCAAGGTGGGCGTGCGGGCGCGGCTGATGGCGACGATGCTGGCGGGGCTGCTGTTCTCGGCGCTGACCGGCTACGTGATGAACGACGTCGACCTGCCGGGGGTGGACTGGCTCCTGTCCTTCACGCTCGGGGGGCTCCTCTTCACCGCCTTCGCGATGGGCGGGGTCGCCAATGCGATCAACATCATCGACGGGTTCAACGGGCTCGCCGCCGGGGCGCTGCTGATCATGCTCGGGGCCTTCGCCTGGGTGGCGCATCAGGTCGGCGACGGGCTGGTGCTCGGGCTGGCGCTGATCTTCGCCGGGCTGGTGCTCGGGTTCTTCGTGCTGAACTTCCCGTTCGGGCGGATCTTCCTCGGCGACGGCGGCGCCTATTTCGCCGGATACCTGCTCGCCTGCCTCGGGGTGCTGCTGCCGGCGCGCAACGCCGAGGTCTCGGCGTGGACGGCGCTGCTGATCTGCGGCTATCCGGTCATCGAGACGCTGGCCTCGATGCGGCGGAAGTCGCGGCGCGAGGGACACAGCGTCGGGCGCCCCGACAAGGTGCATTTCCACATGCTGGCGCATCGCCACTACGGGCGGCGGATCGTGCCGGACCGCGAGCGCGAGCACCTGCGCAACCCGGCGACGGCGGTGGTGACCTGGGCGCTGCCGGCGATCACGGCGGTCCTCGCGGCGATCGCCTACGACAGCGCGCTCCTCAGCGCGGTGTTCTTCTTCGCGACGGTGGCGATCTACGGCCAGCTCTACCGGGTGATGTCGCTGAACGCCCCCCGCCTGCCGGCGGCCCTGGCCCGGCTGCTCTGAGGCTTCAGGCTGCGGCGCCGAGGCGACCCGCCGAACCCGGGATCAGCCGTTCTCGCGCAGCACCCGCCCCGCCAGATAGAGCGACCCGCAGACCAGCACCCGCGCCTCGGGCGCCCGCGCGGCCACCCGCGCCGCCGCCTCGACGACGTCCGCCGCCGCCTCGGCGGCGATGCCCACCGACCGCGCCGCCGCCACCGTCTCCGCGGCGGTCAGCGTCGCCGCCTCG
The DNA here is from genome assembly GCF_017993425.1 of Amaricoccus sp. Taxonomy (GTDB): domain Bacteria; phylum Pseudomonadota; class Alphaproteobacteria; order Rhodobacterales; family Rhodobacteraceae; genus Amaricoccus. Next base: position 94,359 of record NZ_JAGOMQ010000010.1, on the reverse strand, counting down.
CCGGGGATGTCGACGCCCTGCAGGCTGGCGGCCATCCCGGCGAAGGGCCGCAGGAACCCCGCCGCGTCCTTCGTCCGCAGCATCCCCACCACCATGTGCAGCGGCCGCGCCGGCAGCCGCCCCACGGCCTCGGCCAGCGCCAGCCCGGCGGCGGCGTTGTGGCCGCCGTCGAGCCAGACCTCGGCCCGCGGCCCCGCCGCCTCGACCAGCGGCCCGCGCCGCAGCCGCTGCAGCCGCGCCGGCCACTCCGCCCGGGTCACCGCCGCCTCGCAGGCCGCCTCGTCCATCCCGAGCGCCCGCAGCGCCGCCAGCGCCGATCCGGCGTTCGCCACCTGATGCGCCCCGATCAGCGCCGGCCGCGGCAGGTCGAGCAGCCCCCGCCCGTCCTGGTAGACGAGCCGCCCGTGCTCCTCCCAGACCTGCCAGTCCTGCCCCTCGGCGATCAGCGGCGCCCCCACAGCCTCGGCCCGCGCCACCACCACGTCCCACACCACCGCCGGCTGCGGCCCGACCACGCAAGGCACGCCCGGCTTCAGGATCCCGGCCTTCTCGCCGGCGATCTCGGCCAGCGTCTCGCCGAGATACTGCTGGTGGTCGATCGAGACCGGGGTGATCGCGGTCAGCAGCGGCCGCTCCACCACGTTGGTGGCGTCGAGCCGCCCGCCGAGCCCCACCTCCAGCAGGCACCACTCCGCCGGCGTCTCGGCGAAGGCGAGCAGCGCCGCCGCGGTGGTGATCTCGAAGAAGGTGATCGGCGCCCCGCCGTTCGCCGCCTCGCAGCGCTCGATCAGCGCCACCAGCCGATCCTCGGCGATCAGCTCGCCCGCCACCCGGATCCGCTCGTGGAAGCGCGCCAGATGCGGCGAGGTGTAGACATGCGCCCGCCCCCCCGCCGCCTCGAGCCCGGCGCGGATCATCGCGATCGTCGAGCCCTTGCCGTTCGTCCCCGCGACGTGGATCACCGGCGGCAGCCGCCGCTCGGGATGCCCCAGCGCCGCGAGCAAGCGCTCGATCCGGCCGAGCGACAGGTCGATGACCTTGGGATGGAGCCCCATCACCCGGGCGAGCGCGGCGTCCGAGCCCGCGTCCGCGGCGGTCACGACAGGCTCATGACGGGCTCAGGACGGGGCTCACGGCGCCGCCGTCGGCTCCACGGCCGCCTCGCCCTCCGTCGGCGCGGCCAGCTCGCCCCAGACCGGCGGCGGCTGGTTCGTCAGCATCCGCAGCATGGTCGCGAGCTCGGCCCGCATCGCCTTGCGCGGCGTCACCCGGTCGAGCATCCCGTGGTCGAGCAGGTACTCCGCCCGCTGGAAGCCCTCCGGCAGCGTCTCGCGGATGGTCTGCTCGATCACCCGCGGCCCCGCGAAGCAGATGAGCGCGTTCGGCTCGGCGATCTGCACGTCCCCGAGCATCGCGTAGGACGCCGTCACGCCCCCCGTCGTCGGATGCGTCAGCACCACCACGTAAGGGAGGCCGGCATCCTTCAGCATCTGCACGGCGACCGTGGAGCGCGGCATCTGCATCAGGCTGAGGATGCCCTCCTGCATCCGCGCGCCCCCGGCGGCGGCGAAGACCACCAGCGGCGCCTTCAGCTTCAGCGCCCGCTCGGCGGCGGCGACGATGGCGTTGCCGACATGCATCCCCATCGAGCCGGCCATGAACGAGAAATCCTGCGCGGCGGCGACCACCTTCAGCCGGGCGATCTCGCCCTCGGCCACCAGCATCGCCTCCTCCTCGCCGGTCGACTTCCTCGCCTCGCGCAGCCGGTCGACGTATTTCTTCTGGTCGCGGAAGCCGAGCGGGTCGGTCAGCGGCTTCGGCACGGGCACCTCGACGAACACCCCGCCGTCGAACAGCGCCGCGAACCGCTCGCGCGGGCTGATCGGCATGTGGTGGCCGCAATTGGTGCAGACCTGCAGCGAGGCGTCGAGCTCGCGATGGAAGAGCATCGTGCCGCACTGGTCGCACTTGACCCACAGGTTCTCCGGCATCTCGCGCCGGCTGAACAGCGAGTTGATCTTCGGCCGGACGTAGTTCGAGATCCAGTTCATGCCGCCTTCCGCCTGCTCGGCCCTAGATATTCCCGCCCCCCCGCGAATGCAATCAGCGCCTCCGCCCGCAGGCCCCGGCCGCCCCTTGCGGCCGCGCGCGCGCCGCGCAAGAACGGGCGGCACGCCCCGCCCTGCCCGAGGCTCCCGAAACCCATGCCCGCGCTCCCCGTCCCGGTGGTCACCATCGGCCTCCTCGCCGTGTCCATCCGCGCCGGCGCGTTCCCGATCGCCGTTCCCCTGATCCGGAGCGCCCGGCGCGTGGGGCGGGCGAAATCAGCCTGGACAAGGGCGCCCTCGACGCCATCGACGAAGCCGCGTCCCGCCGCGGCCTGACCCGCCCGGCCTTCCTGGCCGCGGCCGCGATCAACGAGATCAACGGCAGGCACTGACACCGGGCGCTCGCGGAGGGCAGGGGCGGGATTCGTGCAGATTCCGGCAGGATCGTGCATAAACGTGCAATCGCTCACGACATATCAATGGCTTAGCCTGTGTTCACACGTGGGCACGCCCCGGAAGTTTGCCGGGCCGCCGGAAACGTGGAGGCCCGCCAACGTCCTCACGGCGGCCCGGGCGGGACGCCGGCGCCGCCCGCTCGCTCAGTCGTAGCTGCGCCGGTCCTCGATCACCTTGCCGTCGTTCGGGAGCGAGCCCGGGGCCACCACCTCGACCTCGCCGCGAAGCTTCAGCACCGCCTGCACGCTCTCGCCGATGCGGCCCGCGTCGGCGGCCTCGGCCTCGACCAGCACCCGCATCCGGTCCGCGTCGCCCGCGCGCTCCGCCACCACCCGGGCGCGGCGGATCTCCGGGTGCCGCGCGACCAGCGCCGCCACCTGCTCGGGGCGGACGAACATGCCCTTGATCTTCGTCGTCTGGTCGGCCCGGCCCATCCAGCCGCGGATCCGCATGTTGGTCCGCCCGCAGGGGCTCGGCCCCGCCGCCACGGCCGACAGGTCCCCCGTGGCGAAGCGGATCAGCGGATAGTCCGGGTTCAGCGTCGTCACCACCACCTCGCCGACCTCGCCCTCCGCGACCGGATCGCCCGTCCCCGGCCGCACGATCTCCACCACCACGCCCTCGTCGACGATCATCCCCTCGCCGCCGGCGCTCTCGTAGGCGATGAGCCCCAGATCCGCCGTGGCATAGCATTGCAGGCAGGCGATCCCCCGCGCCGCATAGCCCGCCCGCAGCGCGGGAAAGAGCGCGCCCCCCGACACCGCGGCCCGCGTGAGCCCGAGCGCCACGCCCATCTCGTCGGCCCTGTCGAGGATCGCCTTGAGGAAATCCGGCGTCCCCGCATAGGCCGTGGCCCCGAGCTGCGCCGCCGCCTCGACCTGCAACTCCGTCTGCCCGGTCCCCGCCGGGATCACCGCGGCCCCGACCGCCGCCGCGCCGCTCTCGAACATCATCCCCGCCGGCGTCAGGTGATACGAGAAGCAGTTCTGCACCAGATCGCCCTTGCCGATCCCGCAGGCCCGCAGGAACCGGCCGATCCGCCACCAGTCGCCCCCGCGCCGGCCCGGCTCGTAGATCGGCCCGGGGCTCTGGAAGGCATGGTCGAACTCCGCCGCGCCCCCGGAAGCAAAGCCGCCATAGGGGGGCCGCGCCTTCTGCGCCGCCGACAGCTCGGCCTTGCGCAGCACCGGCAGCCGCGCCAGCGCCGTCCGGTCCGCGACCGCCGCCGCCTCGACCCCGGCCAGATGCGCCGCCATCCCCGGCGCCCCCGCGATCGCCGCCGCCACCGCCCGCGGCAGCGCCTCGGCCAGCGCGGCCGCCCGCGCCTCGGGGCTGCGGGTCTCGTCGCTCACGCCAGCCACCGCTTGCGCCTCCTGTAGCTCCGCACCTCGCGGAACGACTTCCGCCCGGTGTCCGACATGCCGAGATAGAACTCCTTCACGTCCGGGTTCTCGCGCAGCGCCTCGGCCGGCCCGTCCATCACCACCCGCCCCGACTCGAGGATATAGCCGTAATGCGCGAACCGGAGCGCCACGTTGGTGTTCTGCTCGGCGAGGAGGAAGCTCACCCCCTCCTTCTCGTTCAGCGTCTTCACGATGCCGAAGATCTCCTCGACGAGCTGCGGCGCCAGCCCCATCGACGGCTCGTCGAGCAGCACCGTCTCCGGCCGCGACATGATCGCCCGCCCGATCGCGCACATCTGCTGCTCGCCGCCCGAGGTATACCCCGCCTGGCTCCGCCGCCGCACCTTCAGCCGCGGGAAATAGGCGTAGACCATCTCCAGATCCCGCGCGACCGCGGCGGACCCGTCCCGGCGCGTGAACGCCCCGGTCATCAGGTTCTCCTCGATCGTCAGGTGCTCGAAGCAGTGCCGCCCCTCCATCACCTGGATCACCCCCCGCCGCACCAGCTCGGCCGGGTTCAGCTCGCCCACCGCCTCGCCGCGGTAGAGGATCGACCCCTTGGTGATCTCGCCGCGCTCCGAGGCGAGCAGGTTCGAGATCGCCTTCAGCGTCGTCGTCTTGCCCGCGCCGTTGCCGCCGAGGAGCGCGGTCACGCCGCCCTTGGGCACGCTCAGCGACACCCCCTTCAGCACGAGGATCACGTGGTTGTAGATCACCTCGATGTTGTTGACCTCGAGCAGGGTCTCGCCCTGCGGCGCGGCGTCGAGCATCCTTCACCTCCCCCAGAGATGCCCCCGGCCCGCGGGCCGGGGGCGCGCCGGTCAGCCGGCGGGGCACTCGCGCTGGCTCACCCCGCTCTCCGAGCGGAACGCCGCGGCGTCCTCCTCGACCAGCGGCCAGATCACCTCGTCGTCGGGCTCGATGAAGTCGGTCAGCACCACCCACTTCTTCGCGGCCGCATCCCACTGCGTCATCATCGCCTTGCCCTTGGAGCGATGGTTCTGGCAGCTCACCGAGATCTCCGGCGAGAAGCCGGTCATCCCCAGCGCCTCCAGCGCGGCTGCGTCGAGCGACAGCGCCTCCATGCCGTCGCGCATCTCCTCGGGGGTGATGCCCGCATGTCCCGACAGCGCCTGCGCCTTCCTCGCGCTCTCGGCCGCCAGCATCGCCGCGAAGACGCCGCGGTTGTACTGCACCGTGCCGACGCTCGACCCGTCGCCCGCGCCCTTGCCCGCGTCGACCACGTACTTCCGCAGGTCGTCGTAGAACTTGTAGTGGTCGCCCACGCCGGTGAAGGCGAGCGCCTTGTAGCCGTTCGCGCCCGCGCCCGCCGGCAGCACGTCAGGCTCCGCGCCCGACCACCAGATGCCGATGAAATGGTCCATCGGGAAGCCGATCGAGGCGGCCTCGCTGACCGCCACCGAGTTCATCACGCCCCAGCCCCACATCAGCACGTAGTCCGGGCGCTCGCGGCGGATCTGCAGCCACTGGCTCTTCTGCTCCTGGCCGGGGCTGTCGACGGGGATCGTCGTCAGCGCGAAGCCGTACTTCTCCGACAGCTTCTCCAGCGTGCGGATCGGCTCCTTGCCATAGGCGGAGTTGTGGTAGAGGAGCGCGATCTTCTTGCCCTCGAGGCTGCCGCCGTTCTCGTCGAGCAGGTACTTGATCGCCACCGAGGCGCCGTCCCAGTAGGTCGCCGGGAAGTTGAACACCCAGGGGAAGGTCGAGCCGTCCGCGGCCGAGGTCCGGCCATAGCCCACGGTCAGCAGCGGCAGCTTGTCCGCGGTCATCTTGGGGATGAGCTGGTAGGTGATGCCGGTCGACATCGGCTGCAACACCAGCGGCTTGCCCTCGCGGAGCTGCTCGTAGCACTCGACGCCGCGGGTGGTGTCGTAGGCGGTCTCGCACTCCGTCACCACCGCCTTCTCGCCGCCGATGCCGCCGTCGCGCTCGTTCAGCAGCGTGAAATAGTCGGCATAGCCGTCGGCGAACGGCGCCCCGCCCGAGGCGTAGGGCCCGGTCCGGTAGGAGAGCGAGGGAAAGTTCAGCTCGGCGAAGGCCGGGGCCGCGGTCACCGCGGCCGCCAGCCCAAGGGCCGCAAGTCCGGTCAGTCTCATCTTCGGTCCTCCCTTTTTTGTCCGCATTCCCGTCCGGCCCCAGCTCAGTGCGGGAACGGCCAGAGCCTCAGCTTCTCCTTGGCCAGCCGCCAGAGCTGCGCCAGACCGTGCGGCTCCACGATCAGGAACGCCATGATCAGGAACCCGAGCAGCAGGATCTCCACATGCGCGGCGAGATCGGTCGGCCAGCCGAGGCCGCCGACCATGACGTTCTTCAGCAGGATCGGCAGCAGCACCATGAAGGCCGCCCCGAGGAACGAGCCGAGGATCGACCCGAGCCCGCCGATGATCACCATGAAGAGCACGAGGAACGACACCCGGATGCCGAAGGCGTCGGTCACCTCGACCGCCCCGAAATAGACGGTGAAGTAGAGCGCGCCGGCGACGCCGACGAAGAACGACGACACCGCGAAGGCGGATAGCTTGGCGCGGAGCGGGCTCACCCCGATGATCTCCGCGGCGATGTCCATGTCGCGGATCGCCATCCAGCTCCGCCCGATCCGCCCGCGGGTCAGGTTCTTCGCGACCAGCGCCACCACGAGAAGGATGGCGAGGCAGAAGAGATACTTCGCCGAGGGCGCGGCGTTCGCGCCCGTCACCTCGAACCCGAAGACCGTGCGCACCGGCGCGTTGATCTGCCCCGTCGCCGAGTTGTTGAAGAACCACGGCGCCTTGTTGAAGAGCCACACGAGGAAGAACTGCGCCGCGAGCGTCGCCACGGCGAGGTAGAACCCCTTGATCCGCAGGCTCGGCAGGCCGAAGGCCATCCCCACGACGGCGGTGACGAGCCCCGCCAGCGCCACGACGAAGACGATGTTCATCCCCGGAAACGCCGTCATCAGCTTGAACGCCGCGAAGGCGCCCACGGCCATGAACCCGCCGGTGCCGAGGCTCACCTGCCCGCAATACCCGGTCAGGATGTTGAGCCCGATCGCCGCGATCGACCAGATCAGGAACGGCAGCAGGATCGCGTTCGACCAGTAGTTGGTGATGACCAGCGGCACGACGAGGAACGCGACCGCCACCAGCGCATAGAAGGCGTGGCGGTCGAAGCGGATCGGGAACGTCTGCTCGTCTGCCGCGTAGCTCGTCTTGAAGTCGCCCGCCTCGCGATAGAGCATCGCCTCACGCCTCCCAGACGTTCGCCGTGGCCGCGAAATCCGCGCCCTTCGCCCGGATCACGCAGAAGCGGTGCCCCGTCGGGGCCTCCATCACCACCCAGGTCCGCACCCGCTTCACCACCCGGGCGCCCAGCCGCTCCAGCCGCGCCACCTCGGCAGGGATGTCGTCCGCCGCGATGTCGAGATGCACGCGCGAGGGATGCGCCACCCGCTGCACCTCGATATGCATCCCGTTCCGCATGTCGAGCCGCACGTATTTCCCCTGCGGCTTCCGCCGCTTCGCATCGCCGAGGGCGCCGGCCCAGAACGTCCCCGCGGCGTCGAGGTCGGCGTCCTCGCAGTCGATGATGAACCCCCCGAGCCGGCTGTGGTGCATCCTCAGTCCTCCCAGACGTTCGCGCTGGCCCGGAACGCCTCCGAGCGGCCCTCTATGATGCAGAACCGCTGCCCCGTCGGCGCCTGCATGATCGTCCAGGTCCTGACCTCGCCCACCTTCGCCGCCCCGAGCCCCTCCAGCCGCGCCACCTCGGCCGGAATGTCGTCCGCCGCGATGTCGAGATGCACCCGGCTCTCGTGGTCGACGACCTGCACCTCGACCTGCAACGCGCCGACGGCGCCGAGCTCGACATAGTTCGGCGTCGCCCCCGGCCGCGCCTCCAGCCCCAGCGCCGCCGACCAGAACGCCGCCGCGGCGTCGAGGTCCTCGCCCTTGCAGTCGATGACCAGCGCCGCGAGGCGCGAGCGATGCGACATCACCGCGGCCCTCCGCCCGAGACGCCGTCCGCCGCCGGAAACGCCACGCGCGTTTCATTCAGGTTAGCTAACCTGGAGAGCAGTCGTTTCGCGCGAACGCGCGCGAAACCAGAAAAGAGACTCTGCGCGCACCTGCGCGCGCCTTGTGGCGGCAAAGGCCGCCTCCCGCCCGCGCCGCCGCTCCCCCGGCCCGGATCCGGCAAACACGCAGCCATGATGAATTCTCCTAGAGATTTCAATCTACTAACCCTGCTAACACGCGTGTTAGCCATCATACCCGCTCGATGATCCGCTCGCCGAACAGCCCCTGCGGCCGGACCATCAGGAACGCCAGCGCCAGCACGTAGGCGAACCAGTTCTCCGTCGCCCCGCCGATCATCGGCCCGACGGCGAACTCGAAGAGCTTCTCGCCCACCCCGATGATCAGCCCGCCGACGATCGCGCCGGGGATCGAGGTGAACCCCCCGAGGATCAGCACCGGCAGCGCCTTGAGCGCGATCAGGCTCAGCGAGAACTGCACGCCCGTCTTCGCCCCCCACATCGTCCCGGCGACCAGCGCCACCACCCCGGCGATCGACCACACGATCACCCAGATCCAGCGCAGCGAGATCCCGACCGACAGCGCCGCCTGGTGGTCGTCCGCCACCGCCCGCAGCGCCCGCCCGATGCGGGTATACTGCGAGAGCAGCGTCAGGCTCACCACCAGCACGCCCGCCACCACCATCGCGGTGACGTCGAGCCGGTCGATATACATCCCCCAATAGCCCGAATCCGCCGCCGCCCAGCCCTTGGTCAGCTCCTCGAACCACAGGCTCCCGCCCTGCGGCAGCCCGATGTCCACGGCCCGCACGTCCGCGCCCCACATCAGGTCGCCGAGCCCCTCGAGGAAATACGCGAGCCCGATCGTCGCCATGAACAGGATGATCGGCTCCTGGTTCACCAGATGCCGCAGCAGCAGCCGCTCGACGAGGATGGCGAGGACGACCATCACCCCCGCCGTCAGCACGATCGCCACGACGGCCGGCAGCGTCCAGCCGAAATGGTCGAGCTCCACCCCCGTCACCGCCTTGATCAGATGCGCGAACGGAACCTGCCCCGACTGCAACCCGACCAGCGTCAGCGCCGCGAAGAGCGCCATCACCCCTTGCGCATAATTGAAGATGCCGCTCGCCTTGAAGATCAGCACGAACCCCAGCGCGACCAGCGAGTAGAGCACGCCGACCATCAGGCCGTTCAGGATCACCTCGATGGTGTCGAGCATCCAGATCGGCATGTCAGTGGCTCACGCCGAGATAGGCGTCGATCACCTCGGGGCTCGCGCGCACCTCGTCCGGCGTCCCGTCCCCGATCTTGCGCCCGTAGTCGAGCACCACCACCCGGTCCGAGATGTCCATCACCACCCCCATGTCGTGCTCGATCAGCGCGATCGTCGTGCCGAACTCCTCGTTCACGTCGAGGATGAAGCGGCTCATGTCCTCCTTCTCCTCGACGTTCATCCCGGCCATCGGCTCGTCGAGCAGCAGGAGCTTCGGTTCCGCCGCCAGCGCGCGGCCGAGCTCCACCCGCTTCTGCAACCCGTAGGGCAGCCGCCCCACCGGCGTCTTGCGGATCGCCTGGATCTGCAGGAAGTCGATGATCCTCTCGACCACCTCGCGGTTCGCGTATTCCTCCCGCTCCGCCGGCCCCTTCCACAGCGCCTGCCAGAACATCCCCCGCCGCATGTGGGTGAAGCGCCCGGTCATGATGTTGTCGAGCGTCGTCATCCCCTTGAAGAGCGCGATGTTCTGGAAGGTCCGCGCGATCCCCTGATGCGCGATCGCATGCGGCCGCATCGCCCCGCGCCGCGCGCCGCGGAACCAGATCTCGCCCTCCTGCGGGTGATAGAAGCCGTTGATGACGTTCAGCATCGACGACTTCCCCGCGCCGTTCGGCCCGATGATCGCCCGGATCTCGCCCTCGCGGATGTCGAAGCTGATGTCCTTGATCGCGGTGACGCCGCCGAAGCGCAGCGTGATGTTCCTCAGCTCCATCAGCACGCCGCCGATGCGGCGTCCCCCAGCAGTATCGGCCGGCGCCTCCACGGCCGCGCTCACGCCGCCGCTTTCCGCTCGACGCCGGCGCGGTCCGCGTCGCGGATGGCCAGCGTCGCCTTGATCCGCCCCTTGCGCCCGTCCTCGTAGGTGACCTCGGTCTCGGTGTAGACGCTGTCCCGCCCGTCGTAGAGCGCCGCGATCAGGTCGGCGTACTTCTCCTCGATGATCCGCCGCCGCACCTTGCGGGTGCGCGTCAGCTCGCCGTCGTCGGCGTCGAGCTCCTTGTGCAGGATCAGGAACCGCGCGATCTGGCACCCGGCCAGCATCGGGTCCTCCGCAAGGCTGCGGTTCACCTCCGCCACGTGCCCGGCCACGATCTCGTAGACCTTCGGGTGCTGCGCCAGCTCCTGATAGGAGGCATAGGCGATGTTGTTGCGCTCCGCCCAGTTCCCCACCGCCGTCAGGTCGATGTTGACGAAGGCGGTGCAGAACTCCCGCCCCGCCCCGAACACCACCGCCTCCAGCACGTTGGGATAGAACTTGAGCTTGTTCTCGACGAACTTCGGCGCAAACAGCGCCCCCGAGGCGAGCCGGCCCACGTCCTTGGCGCGGTCGATGATCCTCAGGTGCCCCGAGCCCTCCTCGATGAAGCCCGCGTCGCCCGTCGCCACCCAGCCGTCGGCGTCCTTGGTCGAGGCGGTGCTCTCGGGGTTGCGGAAATACTCCACGAAGGTCCCCGGCGAGCGGTAGAACACCTCGCCGTTCCCGGCGATGCGGATCTCCACCCCCGGGCTCGGCACCCCCACCGTGTCGGCCCGCACCTCGCCGTCGGGCTGCTGGGTGATGAAGACGCTGGCCTCGGTCTGGCCGTAAAGCTGCTTCAGGTTGATCCCGATCGCCCGGTAGAAGGCGAAGATCTCCGGCCCGATCGCCTCGCCGGCGGTGTAGCCGACCCGCACCCGGCTCAGCCCCAGCGTGTTCTTCAGCGGCCCGTAGACCAGCGCCTCGCCGAGCGCGTAGCGCGCCCGGTCCCCCGCCGCGACCGGCTTGCCGTCGAGGATCGCCGGCCCGACCCGCCGGGCGAGGTCCATGAACGAGCGGAACATCCGCCGCTTGGCGCGGCCGGCGTCCTCCATGCGGATCATCACGTTGGTGAGCAGCCCCTCGAAGAACCGCGGCGGCGCGAAGAAGTAGGTAGGCCCGATCTCGCGCAGATCCGCCTGCATCGTCGCGGCGCTCTCCGGGCAGTTCACGCAGAACCCCGCCCAATAGGCCTGCCCCATCGAGAAGATGAAGTCGCCCACCCAGGCCATCGGCAGGTAGGCGAGCACGCTGTCCGTCTCGCTCAGGCTGTCGAACTCCGCGCTCGCCTTCGCCGTGGCGACGATGTTGCGGTTCGACAGCACCACGCCCTTGGGCTTGCCGGTGGTGCCCGAGGTGTAGAGCATCACGCAGGTGTCGCCCTCGCCCTGCCGCGCCACCCGCGCCGCGATCGCCCCGACCGTCGCCGCGTCGGCCTTCCTGCCCGCCGCCTGCACCTCCGCATAGGGCGTCAGCCGCGCGTGGTCGTAGTTCCGCATCCCCCGCGGATCGAGATAGACGATCCGTTCCAGCCCGTGCAGCCGCGACTGGATCTCCAGCACCTTGTCGACCTGCTCCTGGTCGCCGGCGACGACGAAGCGCGCGCCGCAATGCTCGAGGACGTATTCCATCTCCTCGGCGACCGCGTCCTGGTAGAGCGGCACCGGCACGGCGCCGCACATCTGCGCCGCCGTCATCGCCCAGTAGAGATAGGGCCGGTTCCGCCCGATGATGGCGAGGTGGTCGCCCTCGGCGAGCCCGATCGCCGCCAGCCCCGCCGCCAGCGCGTCGATCTCCGCCTTCGCCTGCGCCCAGGTCCAGGCCTGCCAGATGCCGAACTCCTTCTCGCGGTAGGCGGGACGCGCGCCGTGGAGCGCGGCGTTGCGGGCGAGGAGCTTCGGAAAGGTGTCGAGGTCGGCGGGGACTCCGTCGGCTTGCATCGATGACCTCCCTGGCGGCGCCTTGTCGTCGCGCCAGCCGCGCTTCGCGCGGTCCGCCACATCCTAGCCACAAAAACCCCGCCGCGCCTCAACAGATAACTGAACGATAGCTCAGTTCATTTCTGCACGCCCGTCCTGCACGAATGCGCCCCCACCTCCGCCGCCCGCCGGTTCCCGCCCCACGCCACCGCGCGCCCGCCGACTCCCGCGGGCGGCCCTCCGCCCCGCGGACCCCCGCCCCGCCATTCCCGAGGCCGCGAGGCGCCGGCCCCGGCCCGACAACGCCGCCAGCGGCAGATTGCCTCGCCGGGGACCGTCCCCGCGCACCCAGGAGATAGCGTCCGCTCCCGCCGCCGCGCCCCCTCTCTTCCCCCTGCCCTTGACCTGTCGTGCGAGGTTTCCCTCGCCCCGGGGCGTTGCTGCTTGGGGCGGGGGGAAGGGGGGTAGGGCGACGCGCGCAACAGCGCGCAGGGGCCACGCCCGCGCTTGCGCGGGTGGGGAACGACGTCGGGGCGCAAAGGCGCTCCGCCTCCCTGGCCTTCAGGTGATTGCCTGCGTTCCGGCCGGCCGCGCCCCGCGCGCGGACCGGCCGACCGGCACGCCTGCCTCAGGCGTGGATCGCGCCGTCGCCGCAGGCGAGCGCCGCCTCGGAGCAGGTCAGATGGGCGTGGCAGGTGCGGGCGATGTCTGCCAACGCCCGTCGCTCCATCAGATCATCCTCAGGGCCGAAAAAGCCTCGGTCGCCTCTTTTGTCAGGCAATAACGGACCCGACCTTCACTATCGTCGCGCGCGAAAAGTACATCCGACATTCGCGCCAAACCATCAGTCCAGTGCCTGAAGTATCCGTAGCGATCATAGACGCAGTGCCCGAGGACGAGCGCAGCGTCTTCGCTTCCATGCTCACGTACAAGCTCCGAATAAGCAATGCCAGGATGATGGAAGATAGCTCTTATGACCGAAGACTCATAGTATCGTGGAGGAAGCTTGGCAAAAGCATACTCTATAGCAGATTGCAACGTCATGCTGCGGGTCTTTTCGGCCCAGTCGGCATGCTTTACCGCATCTCCGGTACTCATTTTGCCGGGAGGTCTACTTGCGATCTCTCGCTCGCAGGCTTCTGCAAGCTGGCCCAAGTTCCTCTCCTGCGCGATCTTAAGCAGCCTTTGCAAGGCAGCGGTCTCCATTTGCGGAAGCCGCTCTATTGCTCGCACAACGTTGTGTGGGTCAAAGGCACTCACAAGTTATGGCCCATCCCAGCTTCTTCCTCAGGCGTGGATCGCGCCGTCGCCGCAGGCGAGCGCCGCCTCGCGCACCGCCTCGGAGCAGGTCGGATGGGCGTGGCAGGTCCGCGCCACGTCCTCGGCGCTCGCCCCGAACTCCATCGCCACGCAGACCTCGGCGATCAGCTCGCCCGCCTGCGGCCCGATGATGTGGCAGCCGAGGATGCGGTCGGTCTCCTTGTCGGCCAGCATCTTCACGAAGCCGTCGCCCATCAGGTAGGACTTCGCCCGGGCGTTCCCCATGAACGGGAACCTGCCGACCGTATAGGCCCGCCCCGCCGCCTTCAGGCTCTCCTCCGTCTTGCCGACCGAGGCGACCTCGGGCGAGGTGTAGATCACCCCCGGGATCACCCCGTAGTTCACGTGCCCGTGCCGCCCGGCGATGGTCTCGGCCACCGCCATGCCCTCGTCCTCGGCCTTGTGCGCCAGCATCGGCCCGGCGATGGCGTCGCCGATCGCGTAGATGCCGGGGACGCTGGTCCGCCAGTGCGCGTCCGTCCGCACCTGCCCGCGCTCGGTCAGCTCCACGCCGACGCCCTCCAGCCCGAGCCCGGCGACATAGGGCCGCCGGCCGGTCGCCACCAGCACCACGTCCGCCTCCACCGAGCCCGCGCTGTCGTCCTTGCGGAGCTTGTAGTCGACCGTGACCCCGCCCTCGCCCTTCGTCGCACCCTGCACCGCCGCGCCGAGGATGAACGTCAGCCCCTGCTTGGCCAGCGTCTTCTGCAGCGCCTTGCAGACCTCGAGGTCCATCCCCGGGGTGATCTGGTCGAGGAACTCGACCACCGTCACCTCCGACCCGAGCCGGGCATAGACCGAGCCGAGCTCGAGCCCGATCACCCCGGCCCCGATGACCGCCAGCCGCTTCGGCACGGCCCCGAGCGCCAGCGCGCCGGTCGAGGTCACCACCACCTCCTCGTCGACCTCGACGCCCTTCAGCGCCGACGGCTCCGAGCCGGTGGCGATCACGATCGCCTTCGCCCTGTGGACCTCCTCGCCGACCTTGACCTCGCCCGGCGCCGTGATCGTCCCCCAGCCCTTCAGCCAGTCGACCTTGTTCTTCTTGAACAGGAACTCGATCCCCTTGGTGTTCCCGTCCACCGTCGACTGCTTGTAGGCCTGCACCCCGGCCCAGTCGAAGCCCGGATCGGCGACCTTGAGCCCCATCTTGGCGAAGTCATGCCCGGCGGCATGGTAGAGCTCCGAGGCGTGCAGCAGCGCCTTCGAGGGGATGCAGCCGATGTTGAGGCAGGTCCCGCCCAGCGTCTCGCGCCCCTCCACGCAGGCGACCTTGAGCCCGAGCTGCCCGCAGCGAATGGCGCAGACATAGCCCCCCGGCCCTGCGCCGATCACGATCACGTCGTACTCTGCCACGTCTTCCCCCGTCTCAGGTTGCCGCGCCGCCCCGGGCGCCCGTTCAGATGCGCCGCGCCGGCGCCCGCTTCAGACCGCGCCCACCGGCGCGCACTTAGACCGCGCCGCCCGCCGGCGCGCACTCAGACCGCGCCGCCCGCCGACGCCAGCTTCAGACCGCGCCGCCCGCCGACGCCCGCGCGAGCCCGATCCGGACATGCGCGAGGATCGCCAGATGCAGCGCCAGCACGATGACGAGGCTCAGCCAGAACACCCACCCCGTCGCCACCGGCCACGCCGCCTCCAGCGTCAGCGCCCCGAGCGGCAGGAACAGCAGCACGCCCGTCGCCAGCCCCGGGTTGTAGCGCCGCAGCGCCAGCCCCTGGCCGAGATGCAGGAGCCCGTTCACCGCCACGAGCCAGCCCGCGAACGCCGCCCATCCCGGCCCGTCGCTCCGCGCCAGCCACAGGCAGGCGACCATCGCCGCCCAGACCCCGAGCACGTTGATCCAGAACACCGCCGCCACGCTCAGAAGCTCGCGCCCGCCTCCGATCACCTCGTTGACGAAGCGGCGGAAGCGGTCGTCGTCGTGCTCCTCGAGCTGGTGGAGCATGTAGACGGGCAGGACCAGATAGGCGAGCGCCGAGGCCCGGTCCCATCCGGCGACCAGCACCGGCGCCAGCGCCAGCAGCATCAGCCCGGCGAGGAACCCGCCATAGACCCACGATCGCTGCATCCGCCCGAGGGTCGTCATCTCACCCTCCGAACAGCGCCACGAGCAGCATCACCATCGTCGCCGTCGCGCCCACGGCGAAGACCGCCGACCGCCACGGCGACCAGCCGAAGGCATAGGCCGGCACGTAGACCACGCGGGCCGCGAGATAGACCCAAGCGCAGAAAGCTGTCACGGGGCTGGCGGCGCCGGAGAGCGTCACCACCACCACGGCGACGGTGAAGAGCGCCAGCGCCTCGAAATGGTTCGCCACCGCCCGCCGCAGCCGCCCGGTCAGCGGCGAGAGCGCCACCTTCTCGTCCCGCGGCCCGGCATTGTAGGCGACGCCGACGTCCCGGTTCATCACCGCCCCGGCCAGCACGATCTGCACCGATTGCAGGATGGCGGCCAGCGTGAGGGCGGTGAGCTCCGGGGTCATGCGCGGCCTAGAGATCCAGCAACAGCCGCCGCGGGTCCTCCAGCGCCTCCGTCACGCGGACGAGGAAGGTCACCGCGCCCTTGCCGTCGACAATGCGGTGGTCGTAGCTCAGCGCCAGATACATCATCGGCCGGGCGACGATCTGGCCCTTGATGACCATCGGCCGCTCCTGGATCTTGTGCATCCCGAGAATGCCCGACTGCGGCGGGTTCAGGATCGGCGAGGACATCAGCGAGCCGTAGACGCCGCCGTTCGAGATGGTGAAGGTGCCGCCCTGCATCTCGGCCATCGAGAGCTTGCCGTCGCGGGCGCGGACGCCCAGCTCGGCGATCTTCTTCTCGATCGCCGCGAAGCTCATCTGGTCGGCGTCGCGCAGCACCGGCACCACGAGGCCGGAGGGCGTGCCGACGGCGATCCCCATGTGGACGAAGTTCTTGTAGACGATGTCGGTCCCGTCGATCTCGGCGTTGACCTCCGGGACCTCCTTCAGCGCGTGGCAGCAGGCCTTCGTGAAGAAGGACATGAAGCCCATCTTCACGCCGTGCTTCTTCTCGAACTGGTCCTTGAACTCGTTCCTCAGGTCCATCACCCCGCTCATGTCCACCTCGTTGTAGGTGGTCAGCATGGCGGCGGTGTTCTGCGCCTCCTTCAGCCGGCGCGCGATGGTCTGGCGCAGGCGGGACATCTTCACCCGCTCCTCGCGGGCGGCGTCCTCGGCGGCGACGGGAGCGCGCGGGATCGGCGCCGGTTCGGCAGGGGCCGCGGGCGCGGCCGGGCGCGGCTCGGCGCGGAGCGCGTCCTCCTTCATGATCCGCCCGTCGCGGCCCGTGCCGGCGACGTCGGAGGGGCTCAGCCCCCGCTCGGCCATCACCCGCTTCGCCGAGGGCGCGTCCTCGACGTCGCGCGGCTTCGGCTCCACGGGGCCGGCGTCGATCGCCTTGGCCGGATCCTTGCCTTCGCCCGCCTTGCCGTCTCCGCCCGCTCGTGCCGGCGCGGCGCCGCCCGAGGAGATCACCGCGAGCTGTCCCCCGGCCGAGACGGTCGAGCCCGCCGGCGCGAGGATGTCCGCCAGCACGCCCGCCGCGGGCGAGGGCACCTCGACCGACACCTTGTCGGTCTCGAGCTCGCACAGGAGCTCGTCCTGCGCCACCGTGTCGCCCACCGACTTGAACCAGGTGGAGACGGTCGCCTCCGAGACGCTCTCCCCGAGCGTGGGCACCATCACGTCGACGGTCTTTCCGGCTTCCGCGGGTTTCGTGGCGGGCTCGGCGGGCTTCGCGGAGGCCTTGGCGGCGGGCATGGCGTCTGCCTTCTCGTTGATCGTTGCAAGCAGGGCGTCGACGCCGACGGTCTGGCCGGCGGCGGCGACGATCTCGGCGAGGATGCCGGCGCTGCGGGCGGGAACCTCGACCGTCACCTTGTCGGTCTCGAGCTCGCAGAGCAGCTCGTCGACGGCGACCGGATCGCCCACCTTCTTGAACCAGGTGGCGACGGTCGCCTCGGTGACGCTCTCCCCGAGCGTCGGCACGCGGACATCGGTCATCTCAGGCGTCCTTCGGGACCGTGAGGGCATCGTCGACGAGCGTCGCCTGCTGCTCCTTGTGCTGGCGGGCGAGGCCGGTGGCCGGCGAGGCGGCGGCCGGGCGCCCGGCATAGGCGGGCCGTCCGTGGCTCGCGCCGATCCTCCCGAGCACCCATTCGAGGTTCGGCTCGACGAAGAACCAGCCCCCCTGGTTCTTCGGCTCCTCCTGGCACCAGACGATCCGCGCGTCCTTGAACCGCGACAGCTCCTTCGTGAGGCTGAGCGCCGGGAACGGATAGAACTGCTCCAGCCGCAGCAGGTAGACGTCCGTCAGCCCGCGGGCGTCGCGCTCCTCCAGCAGGTCGAAGTAGACCTTGCCCGAGCAGATCACCACCTGGCGGATCTGCTCGTCCGGCACGAGCGTCGTCGTCGAGCTGCCCGACTCGGCGTCGTCCCACAGCACCCGGTGGAAGCTCGACCCCTTGGCCATGTCCTTGAGCGACGAGACCGCGAGCTTGTGGCGCAGCAGCGACTTCGGCGTCATCAGGATCAGCGGCTTGCGGAAGCTGCGGTGGATCTGCCGGCGCAGGATGTGGAAGTAGTTCGCCGGCGTGGTGCAGTTCGCCACGATCCAGTTGTCCGCGGCGCACATCTGCAGGAAGCGCTCGGGGCGCGCCGAGGAATGCTCCGGCCCCTGGCCCTCGTAGCCGTGCGGCAGCAGCATGACGAGCCCCGACATGCGCAGCCACTTCGACTCGCCCGACGAGATGAACTGGTCGATCATGATCTGCGCGCCGTTGACGAAGTCGCCGAACTGCGCCTCCCACAGCACGAGCGCGTTGGGCTCGGCCAGCGAATAGCCGTACTCGTAGCCGAGCACCGCGTATTCCGACAGCATCGAGTCCACCACCTCGTAGCTCGCCTGGTCCGAGCTGATGTGGTTGAGCGGGTAGTAGCGCTCCTCGGTGTTCTGGTCGACGATGCCGGAATGGCGCTGGCTGAAGGTGCCGCGGGTGCAGTCCTGCCCGGAGAGCCGCACCGGATAGCCCTCGGTCAGCAGCGTCCCGAACGCCAGCGCCTCGGCCGTCGCCCAGTCGATCCCCTGGCCGGTCTCGATCATCTGGCGCTTGGCCTCGAGCATCCGCATCACGGTCTTGTGCGCCTGGAAGCCCTCCGGCAGCCGGGTCAGCGCCTCGCCGACCTTGCGCAGCCGCGCGATCTCCACCCCGGTCTTGCCACGGTCGTACTTGCCGTCCTGCTTGCTGAACCCGGACCAGCGGCCGTCCAGCCAGTCCGCCTTGTTCGGGCGGTAGTCCTTGCCGATCTCGAACTCTTGGTTGAGATGGGCCTGGAAGGCGGTCTTCATGTCCTCGATCTCGCCCTCGGGGATCAGCCCGTCGGCGATGAGTCGCTCGGTGTAGAGCTGGAGCGTGGTCTTGTGCTGCTTGATGGCCGTGTACATCAGCGGCTGGGTGAACATGGGCTCGTCGCCCTCGTTGTGCCCGAAGCGCCGGTAGCAGAACATGTCGATGACCACGTCCTTGCCGAACTGCTGGCGGAACTCGGTCGCCACCCGCGCGGCATGGACCACCGCCTCCGGGTCGTCGCCGTTGACGTGGAAGATCGGCGCCTCGACCATCAGCGCGATGTCGGTCGGATAGGGCGAGGAGCGCGAGTACATCGGCGCCGTGGTGAAGCCGATCTGGTTGTTGACGACGATGTGGATCGTCCCGCCCGTCCGGTGCCCCTTGAGGCCGGAGAGGCCGAAGCATTCTGCGACCACGCCCTGGCCGGCGAAGGCGGCGTCGCCGTGCAGGAGGATCGGCAGCACCTTGGTGCGGTTGACGTCGTTCTTCTGCGCCTGCTTGGCGCGCACCTTGCCGAGCACGACCGGGTCGACCGCCTCGAGGTGCGAGGGGTTCGCCGTCAGCGACAGATGCACCACGTTGCCGTCGAACTCGCGGTCCGAGCTGGCGCCGAGGTGGTACTTGACGTCGCCCGAGCCCTCGACCTCGTCGGGCTTGAAGCTGCCGCCCTGGAACTCGTTGAAGATCGCGCGATAGGGCTTCGACAGCACGTTGGCGAGCACCGAGAGGCGGCCGCGATGCGGCATGCCGATCACCACCTCCTCGACGCCGAGCTGGCCGCCGCGCTTGATGATCTGCTCCATCGCCGGGATCAGCGCCTCGCCGCCGTCGAGGCCGAAGCGCTTGGTGCCGGTGTACTTGACCTGGAGGAACTTCTCGAAGCCCTCGGCCTCGACGAGCTTGTTCAGGATCGCGCGCCGGCCCGTCTGGGTGAAGCTGATCTCCTTGCCGTAGCCCTCGATCCGCTCCTTGAGCCAGGACGCCTCGGCCGGGTCGGAGATGTGCATGTACTGGAGCGCGAAGGTGCCGCAATAGGTCCGCTTCACCAGCCCGAGAATCTCGCGCAAGCTGGCGGTCTGCAGGCCGAGCACGTTGTCGATGAAGATCGGCCGGTCCATGTCGGCGTCGGTGAAGCCGTAGGTCTTCGGATCGAGCTCGGGATGCGGCTGCGGGTCGCTGAGGCGCAGCGGGTCGAGGTCGGCGACCAGATGCCCCCGGATGCGGTAGGCGCGGATGATCATCAGCGCGCGGAGCGAATCCAACACCGCCTGCTGCACCTGCGCGTCGGTCAGCGTGACGCCCTTCTCGGCGGCCTTGGCCTTGACCTTCTCGCCGACGGCGCGGGCCGGCTCGGCCCACTGCCCGTCGAGCGCCGCGATCAGCTCGCCCTGCGGCGTCAGCGGCCAGTCCGCCCGCGCCCAGCTCGGCCCCCTCGGCGCGCGCTCCTCGCCGAGCGAGCGGAAGTACTCCGCCCAGCTCGCGTCCACGCTCGCCGGATCCTTCTCGTAGCGCGTGTGGAGCGCGTCCACGTAGGCCGCGTTCATCCCGTTCAGGAACGAGGAGGAGTGGAACAAGGCGTTCTGCGACTGTTCGGTCATCCGTGCGACGGGTCCTGGCCCGCTCCCTGCCTGCGGCCCCCGCCCCTCGGGGACCGCGCTGTCCTCGGCGCCGGGCCGCCGTGCCTCCCCCGGGGGCGCCTCAGCGCCCGATCGCCTTGAGCACCGCCTGGCCGAGCCCGGCCGGGCTGTCGGCGACGACGATTCCCGCCGACTTCATCGCCTCGATCTTCGATTCGGCGTCGCCCTTGCCGCCGGAGACGATGGCGCCGGCATGGCCCATGCGCCGCCCCTTCGGGGCCGTCCGCCCGGCGATGAAGCCCGCGGTCGGCTTCGCCCGGCCCTTCTTCGCCTCGTCCTTCAGGAACTGCGCCGCGTCCTCCTCGGCCGAGCCGCCGATCTCGCCGATCATGATGATCGATTCCGTCTCCGGGTCGGCCAGGAACCATTCCAGCACGTCGAGGTGCTCCGTCCCCTTGATCGGGTCCCCGCCGATGCCGACGCAGGTCGATTGCCCGAGCCCGGCGTTGGTCGTCTGCAGCACCGCCTCGTAGGTGAGCGTCCCCGACCGGCTGACGACGCCCACCGAGCCGCGCTTGTGGATGTGTCCCGGCATGATGCCGATCTTGCAGGCGTCCGGCGTGATGACGCCCGGGCAGTTCGGCCCGATCAGGATCGACCTCGACCCCTGCAGCGCCCGCTTCACCTTCATCATGTCGAGCACCGGGATGCCCTCGGTGATCGCGACGATCAGCGGCAGCCCGGCGTCGATCGCCTCGAGGATCGCGTCCGCGGCGAAGGGCGGCGGCACGTAGATCGCCGTCGCGGTCGCGCCGGTCGCCTCGACCGCCTCGCCGACGGTGTTGAAGACCGGCAGCCCGATATGGCTCTCGCCGCCCTTCCCGGGTGTGACGCCCCCGACCATCTGCGTGCCGTAGGCGATGGCCTGCTCGGAGTGGAACGTCCCCTGCGAGCCGGTGAAGCCCTGGCAGATGACCTTGGTGTTCTCGTCGACGAGGATCGCCATTCGTTCAGCCTTCCTTGAAGGGATTTCGCACCGTGACGCCGCCATAGGCGCGCCCGTCGGCCATGTCTTCGCTGAGCACGCTCCCGCACCCGAGCCGCTCGGCCCCGGCGAGGATCGCGCCGTCGTAGTAGTTGAGCCCGTGCTCCGCCGAGATCGCCCGGCCGCGCCGCACGAGGTCGGCGTCGACCGGCAGCACCGCGTGTCCCGCCAGCCGGTCCCACCATTCCGCGATCGCCGGCTCGGCGAGCGGCGGCACGACGCGGCGACGCGACACGTTCACGAACTCGGCCAGCACCTGGGCCGAGACCGCGAAGGACTCACGCTCCATGATCGCCACCGCCTTCGCCCACTTCTCCGGGTCCGCCTTCTGCGCCGTGGCCGCGTAGACGATCACGTTCGTGTCCAGAAACACCACGCTCGTAGAGCTCCTCCCGGGTCCAGGGGATCAACCGGCGGGGAACGTCCGGCCGCCGCGCCAGCTCGACCAGCTCCATCCGCGCCTTGTAGGCCGCGGCGGTCTCGCCGCCGGTCTCGCGGGCGATCAGGTCGCGGACCATGTCCTCGACGCTCACGCCGCGCGTTGCCGCGATCCGTTCCGCCCTCTCGAAGAGCGCGTCGTCGATCCTGATGCTCTTCACGGCCGCCCCCCTCCCTCAGCTCCTGCCGGACCGGATCATGATCTGCGCCGGCGCGCCCGCGTCGCAGGCGGGATCCTGGCCCGCCGACGCCGCCGCCACCTGAACCACCCGGCCCGCCGCCTTCGTCCAGCCCGCGACGCAGGCCCCGAGGTCGTCGAACCAGATGTTCGGCGTCCCCGGCTCCAGCCGCCGCCCGAGCACCTGCTCGGCCGCCGCCTTCGCATAGGGGACCGCCTGCGCCACCGTGACCCCGCGCGGGATCACCGCGCAATGATCGCCGTCATGCGCCGAGCCGAACGAGATCGCCACGGTCACGGCCTTGTCCGGCGAGGCATACCAGTGCAGCACGTCCGTGGGCCCGCCGCCGAAGTCCTCCGGCGTGTAGGCGTAGCCCGCCGCCTCGAGGGCCTTCATCGCCCCGCGCAGGTCGCCTGCGTTCGCGAGGCATGCCGTCAGCGCCCGCGGCAGCTCCGCCGAGGTCTGCGCCGCCGCAGGCCCGGCCAGCGCCGCCAGCGCGAGGATCAGCGCCGCCCGCATCGCCTCAGCCCTTCACCGCCTTGACGATCTTCTCCGCCGCGTCCGAGAGGTCGTCCGCCGCGATGACGTTGAGCCCGCTGTCGCGGATGATCTGCTTGCCGAGCTCGACGTTCGTCCCCTCGAGCCGGACCACCAGCGGCACCTTCAGCCCGGTCTCCTTCACCGCGGCGATCACCCCCTCGGCGATGATGTCGCAGCGCATGATCCCGCCGAAGATGTTGACGAGGATGCCCTTCACGTTCGGATCGCTCGTGATGATCTTGAACGCCTCGGTCACCTTCTCCTTGGTCGCGCCGCCGCCGACGTCGAGGAAGTTCGCGGGCTCCGAGCCGTAGAGCTTGATGATGTCCATCGTCGCCATGGCGAGGCCGGCGCCGTTCACCATGCAGCCGATCTCGCCGTCGAGCGCGATGTAGTTCAGGTCGAACTTCGACGCCGCCAGCTCCTTCGGATCCTCCTCGGTCTCGTCGCGCAGCGCCAGGATCTCCGGCTGGCGATAGAGCGCGTTGCCGTCGAAGCCCATCTTGGCGTCGAGGCACTTGAGGTCGCCCGCCGTCGTCACGATCAGCGGGTTGATCTCGATCATCTCGGCGTCGCGCTCGACGAAGAGCTTGTAGAGCTTGCCGATCATGTCGACGCACTGCTTGACCTGCTTGCCCTCGAGCCCGAGCGCGAAGGCCACCTTGCGCCCGTGGAAGCCCGAGATGCCGCTCGCCGGGTCGATGGTGAAGGTCAGGATCTTCTCCGGGGTCTTCGCCGCGACCTCCTCGATGTCCATGCCGCCCTCGGTCGAGCACACGAACGAGATCCGGCTCGACCCGCGGTCGACCAGCAGCGCGAGGTAGAGCTCGCGGGCGATGTCCGAGCCGTCCTCGATGTAGACCCGGTTCACCACCTTGCCGACCGGCCCGGTCTGGTGGGTGACCAGCGTGCGGCCGAGCATCTTCTGCGCCTCGTCCGCCGCGTCGGAGACCGACTTCGTCACCCGGACGCCGCCCTTCTCGCCGGCGGTCGCCTCCTTGAACTTGCCCTTGCCGCGGCCGCCGGCGTGGATCTGCGCCTTGACGACCCAGATCGGGCCGTCGAGCTCGCTCGCCGCGCTCTTGGCCTCGTCGGCCTTCTGGACGATCCGTCCGCCGGACACGGGGAGTCCATACTCCCGCAGGAGTTGCTTCGCCTGGTACTCGTGGATGTTCATCCGCAGCCTCACGACCCGGGGCGCGATGCGCCCGCCCTCTCGCTGGCAGCAGGTTCTAGGCGGCCCCGCCATCCGACACAACGAAATTTCGTTACCGACCAAAGGCGCAACCGGAAAAACCCCCGCCCCGTGACCACAAGAAGATCCCGGCGATCAAAGACGAAGATCGGGGTGAGCACAGCCGAGCGGCCCCGGCCGGCGAAACGCGTCCCGAGGGCGATTCGCGAGGCCACGCGCACGTCGCCCCCGGATCCCGGCCCTCGACGCCGTCGCGCGGGGCCGCCGGTCGGGCGCTTCCCGCCGACGGGAGGGGCGCCTCGGCCCGCCGCCCCCGGCCTTGCGGCCGCGGCCGCCGGCCCGACCCTGGCGCCGCGTCGACGTGCCGCCTGCTCCCCCGTCACGCCCGCGGCGCGCTGCGATGGCGCACGGGCGGCGCCGTCTCCGCGGCGCCCGCCACACGATTCTTGCCTTGCCCCCGCGCACCCTCACGGCCAATCGCCGGCGAGGCTGTCGGAAGAGTCCTAGCAGTTGCAAACGGGCGACATCTCGACCAAGCTTGTTTACGTGCAAATATAATTCGAAATATATTTACAAATATTTTGAATATAACGGTGAAAACCATAGCACAATCATCAGCACCGCATTTCGCGGCGCCGTTCGACTCACTTGAAGCTTGCGCCCTCCCCGCCCCGACCGCTCCGCGTCGAGCAGGTTGACATGCGCATGTCACCCTGCGGGAGCCGTCGCGAGGCGGGACATCGCCACTCGACCCTTGCCGCCTCCGGGCGTCTCCGCCGCGCCACACTGCACGACAGGAGCCGGTCGCCGCCCGAGGCCGCGTCGCTCCCCCCGACCGAAGCGGGCTCTGCCCGCGCAGGCTGCGGCGCGACAAGCGAAAGCAAGGCTTTCGCCGCGCCGACGGCTGGAGCGCGTTGGCGTGGAAGCCGTGGGGGGTCCAGATTTCCCCGTCGCGCGCAATCCGTCCGTGAGCGCCCCGGCGAGCGCGGAATCGCGCTCGCCCCCCGAGGGGCGAGCGCGGACGGATTTGCCACGGGTCAAATCCGTCTGGCGTCACCGTCCCGCACTCTCCCGACCGGGGTTTCTCTCCACTGTCGTGCAGTCTGGCGCCGCGCGCGTCCACAGGGCCACAGACGGAGAATCAACGGGTTAGGTAATTTTCACGCGTGAACACCTGGTCGGCCGCGCCCTCGCCGGCCTCGTCGAGGGCGAGCGTCGCCGGCACGTCGAGGCGGAACCGGCCCCGGCCGGAGCGGTCGATCCGGATGCCGCAGTCGCGCTCGCGCAGCCGCCGCTGCAACAGCAGGAGCCGGGCCTCGAGGTTCTCGGCGTGCTCGGGCAGGCGCAGCGCCGGGTCGAGCCGGAGCTCGCGGTTGGTGAACTCCACGCGCCCGGTCCGCAGGTGCTCGCGCACCAGCCGCCAGAAGATCGCCCCGGCCACCCCCTTGATCAGGTAGTCGTGGTCGAGAAAGACGCTGTCGTCCGCCGGATAGTGCCGCACCACGATCGGCCGGCTCGCGTCCGCCGCGGCGGCCGGGGCAGGGGCCTCCGGCGCCGCCGCCTCCTCGGACTGCGCCGCGCCGACCAGCGCGCCCAGCCGGTCCGCCACCAGCGCCAGCGCGTCCTCGTCGTCGTAGAGGAACCGCATCGGCTGCGCGCTCTCGGCGAAGAGCACCCCGAGCGCCCGCCCCCCGTGGCGGAAGGGGATGGCGATCTGGCTCTCCGGCGCGGCGAGGCCGGGGTAGGGAATCTCGTTCTCGCCGCCGGCGCCGCCGCCGCCCGACTGCTCGCGCACCGCCGCGCCGTAGGCGTAGTCGACGCTCATGTGGGCGATGCGAATCGGCACGCCCTCGCGCGCCGCCACGCCGATCACCCCGTCGCCGACCGCGATCTCCGAGCCGATCCCCGAGCGCTCGTAGCCGGCCGAGGCGACGGTGTAGAGCCGGGTCCCCGCCTCGTCGAGCATCAGCGCCATCGCGTGCTCGACGCCGAAATGCCGCCGCAGGCCGTCGAGGCTGCGGTCGAAGAGCTCGCCCAGATCCGCCGCCGCCTCGATCTCCGCGAAGGTCCGCCGCACCGCCGACAGCAGGTTCCGCGGCGGCGCCGGCGCCACCCGGACCGGCGGCGACGCCAGCGCGATCGAGCGGACCCGGAACACGTCGGCCCCGAGCAGGTGGAACACCCCGTGCATCCCGGTATGCGAGGCGATTCCCGCGAGCTTCGCCTTCATCGCCTCGAAGAGCGGCCCGGCGACCTGGGTCTCCTCGTAGTCGAGCTCCAGCCGGTAGCGCGCGATCGTCACCGGATGCACGACCTGCACCGCCGCCGTCCGGGTGGCGAGGATGTTGCGGCGGGTCTTGTTGAAGAACTGGTAGCTCAGCGCCACCCGCTCCGGGTCGACGAAATGCACCTGCGAGATCAGCGAGACGTTGGGCTCGCCGGCCGCGTCGCAGGTGGCGAGCGCCGCGGGCACCGAGCCTTCGAGGCAGTCGCGGATCGTCTCGAGCGTCGGCTCGCTCACCGGAGGCTCAACCGCCGAGCGCGCTGCCGGCGCGCGGTCCGGGCGTCTGCACGAAGGCCTGCTCCGGCGTGAAGTCGATGGCGGCGAGCTCGGCGGCCTCGAAGGCGACGTAGCTCGCCGCGAAGGCGGTGTCGTAGCCCACCCCGACCAGCTCGGACGCGAAGGCGGCGGCCTGGTCCTCGGCGACCAGCGCGTCGGTCTCCGTCGGCTCGGCGACGGTGGCCCGCGACGCCTTGAGCTGCATGGCGCGGTGGTTGAAGGGCCGGGTGAACGTCGCCGCGATCGCCGCGCCGCGGGCGACCGCCTGGAGAATCGGCCCGCTCGCCGGCCGCCGCAGCAGGATCCGCACCCGCCCGGCCGAGTCGATGCGGCAGCCGAGCCCGTAGCCCACCACCGGCGCGCCCAGCCGCGCCCGGCTGCCGAGGCAGATGCTGACCCCGCTCTGGCAGAACTCCGCCAGCTCCGGCGTCAGCACGCCGCCCGCCAGCGTGCGCCCGGCCCAGCTGCGCCGGGCGGCGATCTCCAAGTCCGGGGTCGCCGGGTCAGTCGCTCGGGCCACGCGCGCTCGCCGCTCAATTCCTGCGTCGCGATGGTATCACGCGCCGCGGCGGAACGGAATGCGCCGGCGGTCCCCGCCGGCGCGCAGGGACGCTCAGGCGAGCGACGGGTCGATGCCCTTGCAGGCGTCGACGAGGCCCTTCACCGCATCGACCGACTTGTCGAACATCGCCTTCTCGGCCTTGTCGAGCTTGATCTCGACCACCTTCTCGATGCCGCCCGCGCCGATGATCGTCGGCACGCCGACATAGATGTCCTTGAGCCCGTACTGGCCGTCGATATGCGCCGCGCAGGGCAGCACCCGCTTCTGGTCCTTGAGATAGGCTTCGGCCATCTCGATCGCGGAGGCCGCCGGGGCGTAGAACGCCGAGCCGGTCTTCAGCAGGCCGACGATCTCCGCCCCGCCGTCCCGCGTGCGCTGGACGATCGCGTCGAGCCGCTCCTGGCTGGTCCAGCCCATCGCCACGAGGTCGGGCAGCGGAATGCCGGCGACAGTGGAGTACCGCGCCAGCGGCACCATCGTGTCGCCGTGCCCGCCGAGCACGAAGGCGGTCACGTCCTTGACCGAGACCTTGAACTCGTCCGCCAGGAAGTGCCGGAACCGCGCCGAGTCGAGGATCCCCGCCATGCCGCAGACCTTGGCGTGCGGCAGGCCCGAGAACTGGCGCAGCGCCCAGACCATGGCGTCGAGCGGGTTGGTGATGCAGATCACGAAGGCGTCCGGCGCATTGTCCCGGATGCCCTCGCCGACCGACTTCATCACCTTGAGGTTGATGCCCAGCAGGTCGTCCCGGCTCATCCCCGGCTTGCGCGGCACGCCCGCGGTGACGATGCACACGTCCGCCCCGGCGATGTCGGCATAGGTGTTGGCGCCCTTCAGGATCGCGTCGAAGCCGTCGACCGGGGCGCTCTCGGCGATGTCGAGCGCCTTGCCCTGCGGCGTGCCCTCGGCGATGTCGAAGAGGACGACGTCGCCGAGCTCCTTCAGCGCGGCCAGATGGGCGAGCGTGCCCCCGATCTGCCCCGCGCCGATCAACGCGATCTTCGGTCTTGCCATTTCGCCTCTCTCCCGCTCAGGTGCGCAAATCGGCCCTTGGGCTAGCCCCTTGCGCTGCACAAAGCAAGCCGTCCCCCTCGCCGACCGTCCGAGGCCCCATGGAGCTCACCCCGCTGTTCTTCGCGGCCGCCGTGCCCGCGGTCCTGCTCGCCGGCATCTCCAAGGGCGGGCTGGAGACGGCGGGCGGCATCGCCGCCGCGCCGCTCCTCGCCCTGGTCATCGAGCCGCGCCTCGCCGTCGGGCTGATGCTGCCGCTCCTGATGCTGATGGACCTCGCCTCGCTCCGCGCCTACTGGCGCAAGTGGAGCTGGGCCGACGCGCGGATGCTGATGGCCGGGGCGATCGCCGGCGTCGTCGTCGGCTGGATGGTGTTCGGCGCGGTCAGCTCCGACGCGGTGCGGCTGATCATCGGCTGCATCGCCGTCGGCTTCGTCGCCTGGTCGGTCGGCCGCCGCCTCGGCCTCATCCCGCTCGGCCGCCCGCAGCCGCCGCCCGCCGGCCTGTTCTGGGGCTCGCTCGCCGGCTTCACCAGCTTCGTCGGCCATGCCGGCGGCCCGCCGGCGGCGGTCTACCTGCTCGGTCGCAACCTCGGGAAGACCCCGTTCCAGGCGACCAACGTCGTCACCTTCTGGTGGATCAACCTCATCAAGTTCCCGCCCTACGTCGCGCTCGGCATGTTCACCGCCGACACCGGCAAGGCGGTGCTCGCGCTCGCGCCCGTGGGCGTCGCCGGCGTCCTCATCGGCGCCTGGGCGCACAAGCGGGTCAGCGACGCCTGGTTCTTCGGCCTCACCTACGTCGTGCTGGCGGCCACCGGGCTGAAGCTCATCCACGACGCCGTCGTCTGATCGCCGAGGTCGCAGACCTCGATCTCGTCGGCGAGCCGCCCCCGCGCCGTGCAGATGCGCCCCGCATGGGCGATCGCCGCCGAGGGCGAGGTCGCGAGCAGCGCGAGGACCAGGACACGCAGGCAGGCAAGCGCAGGGGGCATGAGGTCGGCGTCCTCTCGGCGGCCGGCCGCGTCGCCGCGCCGGCAAGGGTCTCGGATGTCCCGCCGGTCCGCCACGCGAAGGGCGTCCCCGGGTTCCACCCCACCTTTGGCGCCGACGCTCAACCGGGCGTTAACCCTGCGCGCGCTGCCCCGGCCCGCTGCGCAACGCCCCCGACCGCGGCCGCCCGCCGGCGCGCAAGATTCGTGCTTGTGTTTCCCGTTCTCGCGGCCTAGCGATTGGTGCGGTGCAGCACAGGCGCGGGGGACCCATGGAGCACGGCGATCAGCCCTGGCGTTCGGTCCTCTACATGCCCGGCTCGCGCGAGCGGGCGCTGGAGAAGGCCCGCACGCTGCCCGCCGACGCGCTGATCCTCGACCTCGAGGACGCCGTCGCCCCCACCGAGAAGGAGCGCGCCCGCGACCTCGTCGCCCGGGCGGTCCGCGCCGGCGGCTACGGCGAGCGGCGCCTGCTCATCCGCACCAACGGGCTCGACACCGAATGGGGCCGCGCCGACGTCATGGCCGCCGCCGCGGCGGCCCCGGACGCGGTGCTGATCCCCAAGGTCGAGCGCCCCGCCGACATCGGCCGCGTCGCCGACCTGCTCGCCGAGGCCGGCGCCTCCGACCGCGTCACCATCTGGGCGATGATGGAGACGCCGCGCGGCATGCTGAACGCCGCCGCCATCGCGGCCAGCCACCCCCGCCTCGCCGGCTTCGTCCTGGGCACCAACGACCTCGTCAAGGATCTCGGCGCCGCCCATACCCCCGAGCGCCTGCCGCTCGTCGCCTCGCTCGGCCTCTGCCTGCTCGCCGCCCGCGCCGAGGGGCTCGTCTGCGTCGACGGCGTCTACAACGCCTTCCAGGACGCCGAGGGCTTCCGCGCCGCCTGCGCGCAGAGCCGCGACTTCGGCTTCGACGGCCGCACGCTGATCCACCCCGACCAGATCGCCGTCGCCAACGCGGCCTTCGCGCCCGCGCCGGAGGAGATCGCGCTCGCCGGGGAGCAGGTCGCCGCCTTCGAGGCGGCCCAGGCCCGCGGCGAGGGCGTCGCGGTGGTGAACGGCCGCATCGTCGAGAACCTGCACGTCGTCACGGCGCGGAAGCTCCTCGCCCGCGCCGCCGCCATCGCGGCCCGGCAATGACGCTCCTCGTCCTCGGCGTCGCGCTCTGGTGGGCGGCGCATCTCGTCAAGGGCGTCGCCCCGGGCCTCCGCGCCGACCTCGACGCCCGTCTCGGCCCGGCCGCCGCCCGCGGCGCCTTCGCGGTCGCGCTGCTCGTCTCCGTCGTGCTGATGGTCATCGGCTTCCGCCGCGCCGAGTATGTCGGGCTCTGGGCCTCGCCGGACTGGACCGTCCACCTCAACAACCTGCTGATGGTGATCGCGGTCCTCGCCTTCGCCACCGCGCACTCGAAGAGCCGCGCCCGGGCGTGGCTCCGCCACCCGATGCTGCTCGGCCTCGTGCTCTGGGCGGTCGCCCACCTGCTGGTCAACGGCGACCTCGCCTCGCTCGTGCTCTTCGGCGGCCTCGGCGTCTGGTCGCTGGTCGAGATGGCCGTCATCAACCGCCGCGACGGCCCCTGGATCCCGCCGGCGACCGGCACGCGCGCCGGCGACGTCCGCCTCGTGGTCATCTCCGCAATCGTCTTCGTCGTCATCGTCGCCGTCCATACCTGGCTCGGCTACCCGCCCTTCCGCTGAGGCCCGCCATGCTCGCCTACCGCTACCTGACCGAGGCCGACACTGCCTCCTTCTGCCACAAGGTCACCAAGGCGCTCGCCGAGGGATGGTCGCTCCATGGCGAGCCCGCCTACGCCTTCGACGCCGCCGCCGGGGTCATGCGCTGCGGGCAGGCGGTGGTGAAGGAGGTCGACGCCGCCTACTCCCCCGAGCTCAAGCTGTCGGAGCTCTGATGTCCAAGACCTTTTCCGGCAACTTCTTCGAGGACTACCGCGTCGGCCAGACGATTCCCCACGCGGTGCCGCGCACGGTGACCTCCGGCGACCGCGCCCTCTACACCGCGCTCTACCCGACCCGCTTCCCGCTCTACTCCTCCGACGAGTTCGCCCGCGCCTGCGGCCTGAAGGCGAGCCCGATCGAGGATCTCGCCGCGTTCCACGTCGTCTTCGGCAAGACCGTCCCCGACGTCTCGCTGAACGCCGTCGCCAACCTCGGCTACGCCGAGGGCCGCTTCCTCGCCCCGGTCTGGCCGGGCGACACCCTGACCTCGACCTCCGAGGTGATCGGGCTCAAGGAGAACTCCAACCGCCAGTCGGGCGTCGTCTACGTCCGCTCGACCGGGCGCAACCAGCACGGGCAGCCGGTGCTCGAATACGCCCGCTGGGTCATGGTCCGCAAACGCGACCCCGAGGCCGCCGTCGCCGACCCGGTCGTGCCGAAGCTCGCTCCGGCGGTGGCCGCGGCCGACCTCGTCCTGCCCGGGGGCCTCGACTTCACCGGCTACGATTTCGCCCTCGCCGGCGAGCCGCACCGCTGGGGCGACTACGCCATCGGCGAGAAGATCGACCATGTCGACCGCGTCACCATCGAGGAGGCCGAGCACATGCTCGCCACCCGGCTGTGGCAGAACACCTCCAAGGTGCATTTCGACGCCACCGCCCGCCCCGACGGCCGCCGGCTGATCTACGGCGGCCACGTCATCTCCCTGGCCCGCGCGCTCTCGTTCAACGGCCTCGCCAACGCCGCCGCCATCGTCGCGATCAACGCCGGCGCCCACGCCAACCCCTGCTTCGCCGGCGACACCATCGCCGCCTGGTCCGAGGTGCTCGACAAGGCCGACACGCCCGCGCCCGGCGTCGGCGCCCTGCGCCTGCGCCTCGTGGCCGTCCGGGCCGGCGCGCCCGCGCTCACGCTCCGCGGCGAGGACGGCAAATACCACCCGGACGTGCTCCTCGACCTCGACTACTGGGCCCTGGCGCCGAAATAACCATGCGACAACAGGGCGATCATCGAAATCACCAGCCTGTTCGCCTGAGCGATGCCGCTTGCATTCGCGTGTCGAAGGGTGTTGTAACCGCAACGCGCAGGGGGATCGCGCACCGGCCTGGCCGCTGCCGCTCCCCTTCGTCGCTGGACCCGGACAGGCCGTCGCCGCGCCTCCCGGGCAGGGGTCGGGCGGCGACGCGGAGGCGCACATGGCCGATGTAAACCGGGGCAATCGCCCCTTGTCCCCGTTCATGCTCGGGCAGGTCTATCGCCTCCAGATCACCTCGGTGATGTCGCTCCTGCACCGCATCACCGGCATCGGCGTCGCCTTCGGCGCCGTCCTCGGCGTCTGGTGGTTCCTCGCCGCCGCCTCCGGCCCCGGCTACTTCCAGCTCGTCGACGACCTCCTCACCTCGTGGATCGGCGGCCTCGTGATGCTCGGGATGCTGGTCGCGCTCTGGTACCACTTCTGCAACGGCATCCGGCACCTCGTCTGGGACGCCGGCCACGGCTTCGACCTCGCCTCCGTGACCCGCTCCGGCATGATCGCCTGCGCCGGCACGGCGGTCCTCACCATCCTCACCCTGATCCTGGCCTGGTAGGGGAAGCGCATCATGGACTACCGCACCGACCGCTCCCGCGTCACCGGCCTCGGCTCCGCCAAGGAGGGCACCGGCCACTGGTGGAGCCAGCGCATCACCTCCGTCGCGCTCGTCCCCCTGACCCTCCTCTTCATCTTCCCCTTCGTGTCGAGCCTCGGCGCCCCCCATGCCGACGTCCTCGACACCTACGGCAACCCGTTCAACGCCATCGTGGCGATCCTCTTCATCCTCACCACCTTCGTCCATGTCCAGCAGGGGCTGCAGGTGGTGATCGAGGACTACGTCCACGACAAGCCCATCCGCACCGCCGCGCTTCTCGCCAACACGCTGCTCTGCTGGGCTTTCGGCCTCGCCGGCGTCTTCGCCGTCGCCAAGATCGCCTTCATCGCCTGAGGAAAGCCCCATGGCAGCCTATACGTTCACCGATCATGTCTACGACGTCGTCGTCGTGGGCGCCGGCGGCTCGGGCCTGCGGGCGACCCTCGGCATGGCCGAGCAGGGGTTGAAGACCGCCTGCGTCACCAAGGTCTTCCCCACCCGCAGCCACACCGTCGCGGCCCAGGGCGGCATCGCCGCCTCGCTCAGCAACATGGGCCCCGACAACTGGCAGTGGCACCTCTACGACACGGTGAAGGGCTCCGACTGGCTCGGCGACACCGACGCCATGGAGTACCTCGCCCGCGAGGCCCCCAAGGCCGTCTACGAGCTCGAGCACTATGGCGTGCCCTTC
Source organism: Amaricoccus sp. (assembly GCF_017993425.1). Taxonomy (GTDB): domain Bacteria; phylum Pseudomonadota; class Alphaproteobacteria; order Rhodobacterales; family Rhodobacteraceae; genus Amaricoccus. Next base: position 61,356 of record NZ_JAGOMQ010000010.1, on the reverse strand, counting down.
TCCCGCACCGAGGACGGCCGCATCTACCAGCGCCCCTTCGGCGGCCACACCACCGAGTTCGGCGAGGGCCCGCCGGTGCAGCGCACCTGCGCCGCCGCCGACCGCACCGGCCACGCCATCCTGCACACGCTCTACGGCCAGTCCGTCAAGCACAACGCCCAGTTCTTCATCGAGTATTTCGCCATCGACCTCCTCCGCACCGAGGACGGCGTGGTGCAGGGCGTGCTCGCCTGGAAGCTCGACGACGGCACGCTGCACCGCTTCAACGCCAAGATGACGGTGCTCGCCACCGGCGGCTACGGCCGCGCCTATTTCACGGCGACCTCGGCCCATACCTGCACCGGCGACGGCGGCGGCATGGTCGCCCGCCAGGGCCTGCCGCTCCAGGACATGGAGTTCGTGCAGTTCCATCCGACCGGCATCTATGGGGCCGGCTGCCTGATCACAGAGGGCGCCCGCGGCGAGGGCGGCTACCTGACCAATTCCGAGGGCGAGCGGTTCATGGAGCGCTACGCCCCCACCTACAAGGACCTCGCCTCCCGCGACGTCGTCTCGCGCTGCATGACCATCGAGGTCCGCGAGGGCAGGGGCGTCGGCCCGCTCAAGGACCACATCCACCTCCATCTCAACCACCTGCCCCCCGAGGCCCTGCACGAGCGCCTGCCCGGCATCTCCGAGAGCGCCAAGATCTTCGCCGGCGTCGACGTGACCAAGGCCCCGATCCCGGTCTCGCCGACCGTCCACTACAACATGGGCGGCATCCCGACCAACTACTGGGGCGAGGCCCTCGACCCGACCGAGCACAATCCCGACCGCATCCTCCCCGGCCTGATGGCCGTCGGCGAGGCCGGCTGCGCCTCGGTCCACGGCGCCAACCGCCTCGGCTCCAACTCGCTGATCGACCTCGTGGTCTTCGGCCGCGCCGCCGCGATCCGCGCCGGCGAGGTCGTCGAGCGCAGCACGCCGAACCGCCCGCTCAACTCGGCCTCCGTCGAGCAGGCGCTCGACCGCTTCGACGGGCTCCGCCACGCCGACGGCAAGCTCCCCACCGCCGAGATCCGCCTCGCGATGCAGCGCGCCATGCAGTCCGACGCCGCGGTCTTCCGCACCAACGCCTCGCTCGCCGAGGGCGTCGAGAAGGTCACCGCGGTCGCCCGCTCGCTCGCCGACGTCAAGGTCACCGATCGCTCGATGATCTGGAACTCCGACCTGATGGAGACGCTCGAGCTCACCAACCTGATGCCGAACGCGCTGGCCACCATCGTCTCGGCCGAGGCCCGCAAGGAGAGCCGCGGCGCCCACGCCCACGAGGACTTCCCCAACCGCGACGACGCCGAATGGCGCAAGCACACCCTCGCCTGGGTCCACCCCGACGACACGGTGACGCTGACCTACCGCCCGGTCCACCTCGACCCGCTCACCACCCAGGAGCACGGCGGCATCGACCTGAAGCGGATCGCGCCCAAGGCGCGCGTGTACTAAGCAACATATAGGGAAGCGGAGATGCTCGATCACGCTCGCCTAGGCCATAATTCGAAGGGTGCCGGGACCGTGTACGCTATCAGCTTCGATATGGATACTTCGAGAATGCAGGAGCTCTACGAAGGGGCCAGCTGGCGTAACGGATATACCGAGATCGGCAATGTCCTCAGCGAGCACGGGTTTAGCTGGAAGCAAGGAAGCGTCTATTTCGGCTCGCCCGACGTTAACGCCGTAACCTGCGTGCTGGCGATCCAAGACGTAGCCCGTCGACTCGTGTGGTTCGGACCGGCCGTCCGGGACGTACGGATGCTCAGGATTGAAGAGTTCAACGATCTTGGCCCTGCTGTAGGCCGTCGGGACTAGGAGGCAGTCATGGTCGAATTCACCCTCCCCCGCAACTCCCGCGTCGTCGTCGGCAGGACCTGGCCCAAGCCCGCCGGCGCCACCAACGTCCGCGCCTTCAAGATCTACCGCTACGACCCGGACACCCCGGAGAACCCGCGGATCGACACCTACTTCGTCGACCTCGACACCTGCGGCCCGATGGTCCTCGACGCGCTGATCAAGATCAAGAACGAGATCGACCCGACGCTCACCTTCCGGCGCTCCTGCCGCGAGGGCATCTGCGGCTCCTGCGCGATGAACATCGACGGGACCAACACCCTCGCCTGCATCCGCGGCATGGACGAGATCAAGGGCGACGTGAAGATCTATCCCCTGCCGCACATGCCGGTGATCAAGGACCTGATCCCCGACCTGACCCACTTCTACGCGCAGCACGCCAGCGTGAAGCCCTGGCTCGAGACCTCCTCGGCCGAGCCCAACACCGAATGGCGCCAGTCGATCGAGGACCGCCGCAAGCTCGACGGGCTCTATGAGTGCATCCTCTGCGCCTGCTGCTCGACCTCCTGCCCGTCCTACTGGTGGAACGGCGACCGCTACCTCGGCCCGGCCGCCCTCCTGCAGGCCTATCGCTGGCTCGCCGACAGCCGCGACGAGGCCACCGGCGAGCGCCTCGACGACCTCGAGGATCCGTTCAAGCTCTACCGCTGCCACACCATCATGAACTGCGCCAAGACCTGCCCGAAGTCGCTGAACCCGGCCAAGGCAATCGCCTCGATCAAGCAGATGATGGTCGACCGGCGGATGTGACCCCAGCCGCCCGGGTCGCTTCACCCGCCCCGGCGTGACGTTCATGTGGCGCCTGCGAACGAACGGCCCTACACTCGCGGCCAGGACATGCGCCGGCGCCAGGCCGGCGCGGACCCTTCCCTCGTCCTGAAGGCCACGCCATGCGGATCCGCTTCGGCTGCGAAATGCGCTTCGACTTCCCGAAGCCCACCCCGATGATCGTCCTGCTGAACGTCCACTACTCGCGCTTCCAGGATCTCGAGGGCCCCGATCACCTCACGACCGATCCGGCCGTGCCGATCGAGAGCTACCGCGACAGCTTCGGCAACTGGTGCTGCCGCCTCGTCGCCCCCGCCGGCCCCATGCGCCTCGGGACGAGCGGCTTCCTCCGCGACTCCGGCCTGCCCGACCCGATCGCCCCCGACGCCGTCCAGCATGCCGTGGAGGACCTGCCCGCCGACACCCTGATGTACCTCCTCGGCAGCCGCTACTGCGAGACCGACCGGCTCTCCGAGGACGCCTGGCGGCTTTTCGAGGCCACGCCGCCCGGCTGGGCCCGCGTCCAGGCCATCTGCGACTTCGTCAACGCCCACATCACCTTCGGCTACGAGTTCTCCCGGCCCACCCGCACCGCCTGGGAGGCCTACACCGAGCGGCGCGGCGTCTGTCGCGACTTCGCTCACCTCGCCGTCGCGTTCTGTCGCTGCATGAACATCCCGGCGCGCTACTGCACCGGCTATGTGAGCGACATCGGCCTGCCGCCGCCCTACGCCGAGATGGACTTCGCCGGCTGGATGGAGGTCTACCTCGGCGGCAGGTGGCGCATGTTCGACCCGCGCAACAACGCGCCGCGCTGGGGCCGCGTGCTGATCGCCCAGGGCCGCGACGCCGCCGATGTGCCGCTCACGCACACCTTCGGCCCGGGCGAGCTCCGCGGCTTCAAGGTCTGGATCGACGAGGCCGCAGGATGATCCGCCTCCGCCTGGCCCTCCCGGTCAGCCGAAGCGCCGCAGTCCGCCCAGCGTCAGCAGGCCGCCGATCAGCAGCAGCCCGGCCGCCGGCAGGGGAACCGGGACCGGCGTCGCCTCGACGTCGAAGCGCAGCCGCGGCCCGTCGTTGATCAGCTGGCCGTGGAACATCGCGAAGTCCGCCGTCACCGAATCCGCGGCCCAGCTCGTCGTCGGCGGCAGGAAGTAGGCGCCGGACGGGTTGCTCGGGCTCTGCAGGTAGGTGTCGAGCGTCGAGGCGCTCCGGTTGAACGTGAAGCCGCGGATCGCCGCCGCCCGCCCCCCGTCGCGGAAGGAGAGCCCGGTCACCGAGAAGCTGACCGGCACGTCGTCCTCGATCGAGGAGGGCGCATAGAAGAACAGATCGAAGCTGTCGCCGTCGACCCAGTCCACCACCAGCTGCGGCGAGAAGGGGTCGTTCGGGTCGGCCACCCCGTTGAGGTCGCAGCCCCCGGCCGCGCCGTAGATGTCGCAGGGGCCGGGGATGTTCGGTGTCCCGTCGAACGGCCCCACCGTGGTCCCGAAGGTGGTCAGGCTCGCCCGGAAGGTGGCCGATTCCAGCGTGGCCCCCTGCGCCGCGCCGACCCCGGCCAGCAACGCCGCCGCCAGAGGCGCGATGAACCTGCTTGCGGACGACCTCGCCGGTCCCGTGCTTTCCATGACTGGTCCCCCGATGCAGCGCCCGGAGGATACCACGGCTCCCGCCCGCAACCTACCGCGTTGTCGCCCTGCGAGCATCCACGAGCCGGAGGGTCATTGTGGGCCGCCGCGCACGCCACGCCAAGCCACCCCATCGTTTCGCAGGATGCCGTCGCGCAATATTATTGCCTGCTTACATTTATCCTTATGGGTCAATAGCTTGACCATTGTCCCACTGTGTTACGCTCACGCCGCCGCCCGTCCCTCGGCCTCGGCGAGCGCCACGATGTCGAGCATGATCCGGTTCAGGTCGAAGTCCTTCGGCGTGTAGACCCGCGCCACGCCGTAGCCCTTCAGCTGCTCGGCGTCGGCGTCCGGGATGATGCCGCCGACCACCACCGGCACGTCGTCGAGCCCGGCCGCGCGCAGACGCTCCATCACGTCCCGGACCAGCGGCAGGTGGCTGCCCGACAGGATCGACAGCCCGACCATATGCACGGACTCCTCCAGCGCGGCGTTGACGATCTGCGCCGGCGTCAGCCGGATGCCCTCGTAGACCACCTCCATGCCGACATCGCGCGCCCGCACCGCGATCTGCTCCGCCCCGTTGGAATGCCCGTCGAGCCCGGGCTTGCCGACCAGGAACTTCAGCCGCCGCCCCAGCCGCTTGCTCGCCGCCTCGACCGCCGCGCGCACCTCCTCCAGCCGCCCCGCCGCCGCGACCGCAGCCTTGCCGACGCCGGTCGGGGCCCGGTATTCGCCGAACACCTCGCGCATCGCCGCGCCCCACTCGCCGGTGGTCACGCCGGCCTTCGCCGCCGCGATCGACGGGCCCATGACGTTCTCCCCCGACCGCGCCGCCGCCTTCAGCGCCTCCAGCGCGGCCGCCACGGCGCCGGCGTCCCGCGCCGCCCGCCACTCGCCGAGCCGGGCGATCTGCTCCGCCTCGACGCCCGGGTCGACCACCATGATCCCGCCGTCGCCGCCGACCAGCGGGCTCGCCTCGCCCTCGACGAAGCGGTTCACCCCGACCACCACCGTCTCGCCCGCCTCGATCCGCCCGAGCCGCGCCGTGTTGGCCTGCACCAGCTCCGCCTTCATGTAGTCGATCGCCGCGACCGCGCCCCCCATCTCGTCGATCCGCGCCAGCTCCGCCCGCGCCCCCGCCTTCAGCGCCTCGACCCGGGCGTCGACCGCCGGATTGCCGTCGAAGAGGTCGCCGTACTCGAGGAGGTCGGTCTCGTAGGCCATGATCTGCTGCATCCTGAGCGACCATTGCTGGTCCCACGACCGCGGCAGCCCCAGCGCCTCGTTCCACGCCGGCAGCTGCACCGCCCGCGCCCGGGCCTTCTTCGACAGCACGACGGCCAGCATCTCGATCAGGATGCGGTAGACGTTGTTCTCCGGCTGCTGCTCCGTCAGCCCCAGCGAGTTCACCTGCACCCCGTAGCGGAACCGCCGCAGCGTAGGGTCCGCGACCCCGTAGCGCGTCTCGGTGATCTCGTCCCACAGATCGACGAAGGCCCGCATCTTGCACATCTCGGTGACGAACCGGATCCCGGCGTTCACGAAGAACGAGATCCGGCTCACCACCTCCGGGAAGTCCTCCGCCGGCACCTGCCCCTTCACCTGGTCGAGCACCGCGCAGGCCGTCGCCAGCGCGAAGGCCAGCTCCTGCTCCGGCGTCGCCCCGGCCTCCTGCAGATGGTAGGAGCAGACGTTCATCGGGTTCCACTTCGGAACCGCCCGGAACGTGTACTCCGCCACGTCCGCGATCAGCTTCAGCGACGGCGCCGGCGGGAACACGTAGGTCCCCCGCGAGAGATACTCTTTTATGATGTCGTTCTGCACCGTGCCCTGGAGCCTCGCGACATCCGCCCCCTGCTCCTCGGCGACCGCGACATAGAGCGCGAGCAGCCAGGCCGCGGTGGCGTTGATCGTCATCGAGGTGTTCATCGCCTCGAGCGGGATCTGGTCGAACAGCGCCCGCATGTCGCCGAGATGGCTGACCGGCACCCCCACCTTGCCGACCTCGCCGCGCGCCAGCACGTGGTCGCTGTCGTAGCCGGTCTGCGTCGGCAGGTCGAAGGCGACCGACAGCCCGGTCTGCCCCTTCGCGAGGTTCTGGCGATAGAGCGCGTTCGACTTCGCGGCCGTCGAATGCCCGGCATAGGTGCGGAACAGCCAGGGCTTGTCGCGCTTAACCTCGGTCATGTGCCCTCTCGCCCTTCCGAATCACCGTCGTTCGGCGGCAAGCTTAGTTCGTTTGCAGTGCAGCGCAAACGCGAGAAACAATCTTGCGCGAGCCCATGGCCACGCCACGTTAATCTTGCCCGCGGCGCGCGCCGCATCGCAGCAAGAATCCGGTTGATCGCGAGGTCCGATAATGTAATAGCTCCTAGCTGGCCTCTTCCCGCAACAAAATTTCGCCGCCGCTCGCAGCGATCCCTCGCCGAGATCAAGGAGACCCCCGATGGCCTTCATGGACGTCACCCAGACCCAGCCGGCCTATGACGCGCCGCAAAAGGAGCTCTACGAGGTCGGGGAGATCCCGCCGCTCGGCTACGTGCCGCCGAAGATGTACGCTTGGGCGATCCGCCGCGAGCGCCACGGCGAGCCGGACAAGAGCTTCCAGCTCGAGGTGGTCGAGACGCCCTCGATCGACTCGAACGAGGTGCTGATCTTCGTCATGGGCGCGGGCGTCAACTACAACGGCGTCTGGGCCGGCCTCGGCAAGCCGATCTCGCCCTTCGACGTGCACAAGGCCCCCTACCACATCGCCGGCTCCGACGCCGCGGGCATCGTCTGGGCCGTGGGCGACAAGGTCCGGCGCTGGAAGGTCGGCGACGAGGTCGTGGTCCACTGCAACCAGGACGACGGCGACGACGAGGAATGCAACGGCGGCGACCCGATGTTCTCGCCCTCCCAGCGCATCTGGGGCTACGAGACCCCGGACGGCAGCTTCGCCCAGTTCGCCCGCGTGCAGGCCCGCCAGCTCATGCGCCGGCCGCAGCACCTGACCTGGGAGGAGAGCGCCTGCTACACGCTCACCCTCGCCACCGCCTACCGCATGCTCTTCGGTCACGAGCCGCACGAGCTGAAGCCCGGGGACAACGTGCTGGTCTGGGGCGGCACCGGCGGCTTGGGCGTCTACGCGGTGCAGCTCATCAACACGGCGGGCGCCAACGCGATCGCGGTGATCTCCGACGAGAGCAAGCGCGACTACGTGCTCAGCCTCGGCGCCAAGGGCGTGATCAACCGCAAGGACTTCAACTGCTGGGGCCAGATGCCCAAGGTCAACACGCCGGAATACAAGGCCTGGTTCGACGAGGTCCGCAAGTTCGGCAAGGCGATCTGGGACATCACCGGCAAGGGCGTGAACCCCGACATGGTGTTCGAGCACCCCGGCGAGCAGACCTTCCCGGTCTCGGTCTTCGTGGTGAAGCGCGGCGGCATGGTGGTGATCTGCGCCGGCACCTCCGGCTTCAACCTGACCATGGACGCGCGCTACCTCTGGATGCACCAGAAGCGGGTGCAGGGGTCGCACTTCGCCAACCTCAAGCAGGCGAGCGCCGCGAACCAGCTCATGCTGGAGCGCCGGCTCGACCCCTGCATGTCCGAGGTCTTCCCCTGGAACGAGATCCCGCAGGCGCATCTGAAGATGCTGCGGAACCAGCACAAGCCCGGGAACATGGCCTGCCTCGTCGGCGCGCCGCGCACCGGCCTGCGCACCTTCGCGGACGCGATCGAGGTCAGCCAGGGCCGCGCCTGACCCCCTCCCGCGACCTCGCCGAGACGACCCGAAAACGCCCCGATTCCGGGGCGTTTTCTCTTTTCCGTTGACGCGAGGTTAAGGAAATCAAGGATTTGGCCTGGACCGCCCCCGCAGTTTCTGGGGGGTCAATATTGGTGAGTTTAACGCTTTCGGGCCCCGTGCTATCGACGTTCATCCGGAATTCATTGACACCGAGGCAGCCATGACGAAATCCGACTGGGTCATTGATATTCTGAGGGACATCCGGCAGTTTTCCGAGAAGAACGGCATGCCGGAGCTGGCGGAGCAGCTGGACGACGCGATCTTCGTCGCCGCCCGCGAGATCGGCGCCAAACTTGACGCTGCAGGATCGGGCGAACTTGGCACGGGCAGAGCTAGAAGCCGTACTGGAACGCTTGTCGAGCACGAAGTCCATTGAGGAGCTTCATGTCTGGATCCACGAGCTCCGGGATGTCCTCGGCGTAGATCACGTCATCTATCACACCGCGAACATCAGGGGCGAGCAGGTCGGAGCATTCACCTACCCGCTCGACTGGGTCCGCCACTACATCGAAAACGATTACCAGGCGATCGATCCGGTGCTGCTCGGGGCGGTCAAGCGATTCCATCCCATCGACTGGAAGACGCTCGACTGGTCGAGCCCGCACGCCCGCCAGATGATGCGTGAGTCGCAGGCGGCGGGGCTCGGCAACCAGGGCTGGTCGATCCCGATCTGGGGTCCGAAGGGCGAGTTCGCGATCTTCACCGTCAACCACCGCGCCACCGACCCGCAATGGGCGGTCTACACCCGCGACCACGCCAAGGAGCTCCTGCTCGCCTCGCACCTCGTCCACCAGCACACCAAGCGCATCCTCAACAACGAGGTCGAGGCCCCGACCACCGACCTCTCCCCCCGCGAGCGCGAGGTGCTCTCCCGCCTCGGCCTCGGCGAGAGCCGCGCCCGGGTCGCCGACGCGCTGCAGATCTCGGAGAACACGCTGCGCGCCTATATCGACAGCGCCCGCCACAAGCTGGGCGCCGCCAACGTCACCCACGCGGTGGCGCTCGCCACGGCCCGCGGCATGATCGTCCCCTCCGGGGTGTTGCCGAAGTATTGAGGCGCAGGGCCCCGCGCCGGCGACGCCGGGGCGCCCGGCGCGGGGACGGTGAAGATTTCACTGACCTGCCGCGCCCCCCATGCCGGCGGCGGCGCCACGCGATCGGCCGTCCCGCCGGCGCCGTTGCCGAAACGTCGATCCGGGCGCACGGTCGGACTTCGTTAACCCCGGCCCCTTAACGCTTCCCTACCTCTGCTGCCCACGCCTTCGCCGCGACGGCGCGCGCCCCCCGCGCGCCGTCCGGCGCCCTCGCCCCCGGGAGACCGCCCATGCCGCTCGACCTCGCCTCCGCCGCCTTCGATGGCCGCACGATCCTCGTCACCGGGGCCGCGCGCGGCATCGGCCTCGCCATCGCCGCCCGCTTCGCCGAGGCCGGCGCTCGCGTCGTCCTCGGCGACATCCTGATCCCCGAGGGCCGCGCCGCCGCCGAGGCGCTGACGGCCCGCGGCCTCGCCGCCCGGTTCACGCCGCTCGACGTCAGCGACGAGCCGTCCTGGACCGAGGCCGTCGCCTGCGCGATCGAGGACGGCGGCCGGCTCGACGTCGTCGTCAACAACGCCGGGATCGAGATCACCACGCTGATCGCCGACGCCGACGCCGCGGCGTTTCGCCGCCTGTGCGACGTCAACCTGACCGGCGTGCTCCTCGGCATGAAGACCGCCTTCCGCGCCATGCGCCCGGGCGGCGCGGCGGGGCGCGGCGGCGCGGTCGTCAATGTCTCCTCCACGGCGGCGCACACCGCCTTCCCGGCCACCGGGCCCTACGCCGCCACCAAGGCCGGGGTGGAGCGCCTGACCAAGGTCGGCGCGGTCGAGGCCGGCCGCCTCGGCTACGGGGTGCGGGTGAACTGCGTCCATCCCGGGATCGTCGACACCGCGCTCAGCGCCGGCTCGGCGCGCCGCCTGATCGAGATGGGCCTCTTCCCCGGCGAGGCCGAGCTCCAGGCCTTCATGCTGGCGCAGACCCCGATCGGCCGCTTCGGCGCGCCCGGCGACGTCGCCGAGACGGTCGCCTTCCTCGCCTCCGACGCCGCGGCCTACGTCACCGGCGTCGGCGTCCCGGTCGCCGGCGGCCTCGGCGTCTGACGGAGCCCTTCCCCTCCCTCCCCTCGCGTGCTAGTTTTGTTCCATGCGCGCGCAACGTCACCACACCGGAATCGCCGCCGAGGAGGCCGCCGCCCGGCGCTACGCCGCGGAGGGCGGCCGCGTCCGCGCCGCGCGCTGGCGCTGTCCCGAGGGCGAGCTCGACCTCGTGGTCGAGCTTCCCGGCGAGATCGTCTTCGTCGAGGTGAAGGCGCGGCGCGCCCATGGCGCCTACGCGGTCAGCGAGCGGCAATGGGCGCGCATCGGCGCGGCGGCGAGCCGCTATCTCGCCGAGCGCACCGACGGCAGCCTGCCCTGCCGCTTCGACCTCGCGCTGGTCGACGGCGCCGGCCGGCTCGAGCGCATCGAGAACGCCCGCTCCTTCGACGGCTGGTAGCCGCCTCCCCCCGCCGTCCGCGGCCAGGGGCCGCGGCCGCCGGGCGGACCCGGGCGCCGCGTCGAGGTCGCGCGGGTTGCGCCGTGCCGCCCGCGGCGCGCTCGACCGTTCCGCTTGCGGCGCCGTCTCCCCGCCCCGGCGGCCGGACGACGCCCGGCTGCGGGGCGGCTTGCGCCGGCGGGGCGGGTCGGCCATGACTGCCGCCGTCACAAGCGGAGCGCGCCCATGGGGTTGAACGTCGCCGTCCAGATGGACCCGATCCAGGCGATCAACATCGCCGCCGATTCGACCTTCCGCCTGATGGAGGAGGCGCAGGCGCGCGGGCACCGGCTGTTCTACTACACTCCCGACCGGCTGGCCCTCGACGACGGGCGGGTGACCGCGCGCGGCTGGCCGGTGGAGGTGCGGCGGGTCAGGGGCGACCACTGCACGCTCGGCGAGGAGACGGTGGTCGACCTCGGCGCCTTCGACGTGGTGTGGTTGCGCCAGGACCCGCCGTTCGACATGGGCTACATCACGACCACCCACCTGCTCGACCTGCTCGCGCCGGGCACGCTGGTGGTCAACGATCCGTTCTGGGTGCGGAACTTCCCCGAGAAGCTCCTCGTCCTGCGCTTCCCCGACCTGACGCCGCCCACGACGATCGCCCGCGACCTCGCCACCCTCAAGGCGTTCAAGGAACGGCACGGCGACATCATCCTGAAGCCGCTCTACGGCAACGGCGGGGCCGGGGTGTTCCGGCTCGACCCCAACGACCGCAACTTCACCGCGCTCTGGGAGGTGTTCGCCGGCATCAACCGCGAGCCGCTGATCGCGCAGAAGTTCCTGCCGGCCGTCTCGGCCGGCGACAAGCGGGTGATCCTCGTCGACGGCGAGCCGGTCGGGGCGATCAACCGCATGCCGGCCGAAGGCGAGACCCGCTCCAACATGCATGCCGGCGGCACCCCGGTCGCCGTCGGCCTGACGGAGCGCGACCGCGAGATCTGCGCGCGCATCGGGCCGCTCCTGCGCGAGAAGGGGCAGGTCTTCGTCGGCATCGACGTGATCGGCGACTGGCTGACCGAGATCAACGTGACCTCGCCCACCGGCCTCCAGGAGCTCGAGCGCTTCGACGGGACCAACGCCGCCGCGCTGATCTGGGAGGCGATCGAGCGCCGGCGCCGGGGATGAGCCTGCGGCTCCTCGCCGTCGACCTCGTCCTGCGGTTGCGCGAGAAGCCCTACCTCGCCCGCGAGACCGACTTTCCCCGCGGCCGCGCCCGCATGGAGCGCGAGGCGGCGCGGTTCCCGCTGCCGCCGGGCGCCGTGCTCCGGGACGCGCCGCTCGGCGGCGTTCCCGCCCTGCGCCTCGACGGGCCGGAGGGCGGGCCGGTGCTGCTCTGGCTCCATGGCGGGGCCTACTGCATCGGCTCGCCGCGCACCCATGCCGCGATGGCCGCGCGCCTCGCGCGGGCGGTGGGCGCCGCGGCCGTCCTCCCGGACTACCGGCTTGCCCCCGAGCACCCCTTCCCGGCGGCGCTCGACGACGCGGCCGCCGCCTGGGCGGCGCTCCTCGCCGAGGGCGTGCCCCCGCACCGGGTCGCGCTCGGCGGTGACAGCGCCGGCGGCGGCCTCGCCTTCGCCCTTCTGCACCGCCTCCTCGCCGAGGGCGCGCCCCTCCCCGGCGCAATGCTCGCCTTCAGCCCCTGGGCCGACCTGACCCAGACCGCCGCGAGCCTCGGCGCTCTCGCCCGCCGCGACGCGCTGATCCCCGTCCGGCGCTTCGCCGAGATCCGTGACCTCTACCTCGGCCCCGCCGATCCGCGCGACCCGCGCGCCTCGCCGGTCTTTGGCCGTTTCGCCGGCGGCCCGCCCGCCTTCGTCCAGTCCAGCCGTGCCGAGGTCCTGCGCGACGACGCCCGCGCCCTGGCGGCCCGGCTCGCGGCCGACGGCGTCGCCGTCGTCCACGACGAATGGGCGCGGGCGCCGCATGTCTGGCAGATGTATCAGGGCTTCTTGCCCGAGGCCGACCAGGCCCTCGATCGCGCCGCCGCCTTCGTCGCCGCCACCCTTGCGCCGTGAGTCGCAAGGAGACGGCGCCGCGGGCTCGACGGGGAAGCATGTGCGACGCCGGCGCGGCGCCCCCGTCCGCCGCCGCCGTCGGCGGTCAGAACGCGAGCCGGTAGCCTACGGCCTCCGCGACGTGCCGGCGCTCCACCGGGCCCGATTCCTCAAGGTCGGCGATCGTCCGCGCCACCCGGATCACCCGGTGGTAGCCGCGCGCCGAGAGGCCGAACTTGCGCGCCACGTCGGCGAGGAGCCGCTTCGCCTCGTCCGTCGTCTCGGCCACCGCCTCGAGCAGGTCGCCCTCGGCGTCGGCGTTGACCGAGACGCCGGGCATGTCCGCGTAGCGGTCGCGCTGCGTCGCCCGGGCTCGCGCCACCCGGGCCGCCACCGCGGCGCTCGGCTCGCCCGGCCCCGCCTCGGCGAGGTCCTCGACCGCCACCTGCGGCGCCTCGACCCGCAGGTCGAAGCGGTCCATCAGCGGCCCGGAGATGCGCCCGAGATAGTCCACCCCGCAATCCGGCGACTTCGCGCAGGCCCGGCTCGCGTCGGCGAGGTGCCCGCAGCGGCAGGGATTGGCGGCGGCAACCAGCATGAACCGGCAGGGATAGCGCACATGGGCGTTGGCGCGGGCCACCACCACGTCGCCGGTCTCGATCGGCTGGCGCAGGGTCTCCAGCACCGCGCGCGGAAACTCGGGCAGCTCGTCGAGGAAGAGCACGCCGTGATGGGCGAGGCTGATCTCGCCCGGCTTCGCGCCCTTGCCGCCGCCGACGATCGCCGCCATCGAGGCGGTGTGGTGCGGGGTGCGGAACGGCCGCTCGCGCGAGATGCCGCCCTCGGCGAGCAGCCCGGCCAGCGAATGGATCATCGAGGTCTCCAGCGCCTCGGTCGGCTCCAGCGGCGGCAGGATGCCCGGCATCCGCGCCGCGAGCATCGACTTGCCCGAGCCCGGCGGTCCGACCAGCAGCAGGTGGTGCCGCCCCGCCGCGGCGATCTCCAGCGCCCGCTTGGCCTTCTCCTGGCCCTTGACGTCGGCGAGGTCGCGCGGGGCGGCCCCGGGGGGCGCGAGGCCCGGCTGCGCCGGCGCGAGTGCGGCGCGCCCGGTGAAGTGGTTGACGAGCCCGAGGAGCGACTTCGACCCGATCACCTGCACCGCGCCGACCCAGGCCGCCTCCGGCCCGCAGGAGGCCGGGCACACCAGCCCGCACTCCGCCTCCGCCGCCGCCACCGCCGCCGGCAGCGCCCCGATCACCGGCACCAGCGACCCGTCGAGCGACAGCTCGCCCAGCGCCACGTTGGCCTCGATCGCGTCCCGCGGCACCACCTCCATCGCCGCGAGCACTGCGAGCGCGATGGGCAGGTCGAAATGCGAGCCCTCCTTCGGCAGGTCGGCCGGCGAGAGGTTGACGGTGATGCGCTTGGCCGGCAGCGCCAGCCCCATGGCGGTCATCGCGGCGCGCACCCGCTCCTTGGCCTCGGTCACCGCCTTGTCCGGCAGGCCGACGAGGTTGAAGGCGGGCAGGCCGGCGGAGATGGCGCACTGCACCTCGACGAGCCGGGCCTCGACGCCCTGGAATGCCACCGTGTAGGCGCGCGCGACCATCCGTCCCTCGCTGGGTTCGCCGGAGGCTTGGCGCGTCGCCGTTAGCGGCCGGTTAACGCCGGCGCGGAACCCCCCGGAACGAAGCGGCCGGATCGGCGTTACCTCCCTGCGCCGAGGTCGGGGCCGGCATCGGCACGCCCCGACGGCCAGACGCCGGGGCGGATGCGGCCCCGCTCGGAGGAGGGCAGGGAATGGCTTTCGACGACGCCGGGATTCGAAGCATGACGCGGCGCGCCATGGGCGCGGAGATGCTCGACGCCGAGACCGAGCTGCGCCTCGCCCGCGCCTGGCGCGACCACGGCGACGAGCCCGCGCTGCATCGGCTGGTGAACGCCTACATGCGCCTCGCCGTCTCGATGGCCGCGCGCTATCGCCGCTACGGCGCCCCGATGCCGGACCTGGTGCAGGAGGCCGGCGTCGGGCTGATGAAGGCGGCGGAGAAGTTCGACCCCGACCGCGGGGTGCGGTTCTCGACCTACGCGGTCTGGTGGATCAAGGCGTCGATCCAGGACTACGTCATGCGCAACTGGTCGCTGGTGCGCACCGGCTCGACCTCGTCGCAGAAGGCGCTGTTCTTCAACCTGCGCCGGGTGCGGGCGCGCATCGAGCGCGAGGCCTTCGCGCATGGCGAGGTGGTGGACGGGCCGCGGCTGCGCGAGATGATCGCCGAGGAGATCGGCGTGCCGCTGCGCGACGTCGAGATGATGGACGCCCGCCTCGCCGGCGCCGACTTCTCGCTGAACGCCCAGCAGGCCGGCGACGAGGGCCGGGAATGGGTGGAGACGCTGGAGGACGACGCGCCCCAGGCGGCCGAGACGGTTGCGCGCAACGCCGACATCGCCCGCGCCCGCGCCTGGCTCGCCGAGGCGATGGGCGCGCTCAACGCCCGCGAGCGGATGATCATCGTCGAGCGGAAGCTCCGCGACGAGCCGCGCACGCTGGAGAGCCTCGGCCAGCAGCTCGGGCTTTCC
The DNA here is from genome assembly GCF_017993425.1 of Amaricoccus sp. Taxonomy (GTDB): domain Bacteria; phylum Pseudomonadota; class Alphaproteobacteria; order Rhodobacterales; family Rhodobacteraceae; genus Amaricoccus. The sequence continues at coordinate 46,127 of NZ_JAGOMQ010000010.1, read as the reverse complement.
AAGGAGCGCATCCGGCAGCTCGAGGCGCAGGCGCTGCTGAAGCTGCGCCGCCGTCTGGAATGCGCCACCGGCGCCGCCGCGGAGGCGCTCGTGGTGGCGTGAGGCGCCTTCGGTGAGGTGACCCGGCCGCGCCGGCGTGGCATAGTCCCGCCCCGCGAGCGGTGGGGAGGGCGGCGAGGCCATGCGAGCTCCAGCGATGTCCGGCCGGGCGGGGTCTTCCGGTGAGTGAGGCGTCGCGTGGCTTCGGGACCGTGGCGGGCCGGCGCCGGAGGGCCGTCCGGTCCGCCATTGTTGCTCTGGCGCTCTGCGCCTCGGTTCCGGTCGGGGGTCGGGCGGCGGACGATCCGGGGCTGGCGGGCTTTCTCGACGCGGCGCGCGCGGCGGACGTCGTCATCCTCGGCGAGATCCGCGACAACCCGGAGCATCGCCGCCGCCAGGAGGAGATCGTCCGCGCCCTCGCCCCGGCGGCGATCGTGTTCGAGACCATCCCGCAGGACCGCGAGGCCGGGCTCAACGCGGCGCGCGAGGCTGGCGGCGACCACGCGGCGCTGGCGCAGGCGCTGGGCTGGTCCGCCGCCGGCTCGCCGGATGTCGAGCCGCTGGTCCGGATCATGGACGCCGCGCCCGGGGCGCGGGTCTTCGGCGCCGCGCAGCCGGCGGCCGCGGTGGCCGAGGCCGCCGCCGAGGGAGCGGCGGAGGCCTTCGGGAGCGACGCCGCGGTCTACGGCCTCGACCGGCCGCTCGATCCGCAGGAGCAGGCGGCCCGCGAGGCGGCCGCGCAGGCCGCGCAGTGCGGCGCCGTCGCGCCCGGGGCGCTGGCGGGCATGGTCGAGGCCGGGCGCTTCCGCGACGCCGGCATCGCCGACGCGACGCTCTGGGCGCGGATCATGACCGGCGACGGGCAGGTGGTGGTGATCGCCGGCAACGCCCAGGCCGACAAGCTGCACGGCGCGCCGCCGCTGATCGCCCTCGCCGAGCCCGAGGCGCGGATCGTCGCCCTCGGCCAGTTCGAGGACGCGCCCGCGGGCGCCCCCGGCGCCGAGGGCGAGGGCTTCGACGCCGTGCTCCTCGCCCCGCCGCCCCCCGACAGGGCCGACCCCTGCGGCGGCCTGCGCCCGCCCGGCGAGTGAGCCCCGGGGCCGTGGCGACCGACCAACCCGACGCGCTCGTCGTCGGCGCCGGCCCGGCCGGGCTGATGGCGGCCGAGACCCTCGCCGCTTCCGGCCGGCGCGTCCTCGTCGCCGAGGCGAAGCCCTCGATCGGCCGGAAGCTGCTGATGGCCGGCAAGTCGGGGCTGAACCTCACCCGGGACGAGCCCCCCGCCGCCTTCGCCGCCGCGTATCCCGAGGGCGGCGCCGCGCTCGCGCCGATCCTCGCGGGCTTCGGTCCCGCCGAGGTCGTCGCCTGGGCGCGCGGCCTCGGGATCGAGACCTTCGCCGGCAGCTCGGGGCGCGTCTTCCCCGTGGCGATGAAGGCCTCGCCGCTGTTGCGCGCCTGGGCCGCCCGCCTCGCCGGGCTCGGCGTCGCCGTGCGCCCCCGCTGGCGCTGGACCGGTTGGCAGGACGGGGCCCTCGCCTTCGCCACGCCCGAGGGCGAGGTCCGCCTGCGCCCGCGGGCCACCGTCCTCGCCCTCGGCGGCGGCTCCTGGGCCCGGCTCGGCTCCGACGGCGCCTGGACCGCGACCCTCGCCGCGGAGGGCGTCTCCCTCGCGCCGTTCCGGCCGTCGAACGTCGGCTTCCGGGTCGCCTGGTCGGCGGCGATGGCCCGGCACTTCGGGGCCGCGGTCAAGCCGGTGCGCCTCCGCGCCGGCGACCTCGCCACGCGCGGCGAGTTCGTCGTCTCGGCCCGCGGCGTCGAGGGCGGCGGCGTCTACGCGCTCGGCCCGGCGCTGCGGGCCGGCGCGCCGCTCGTCGCCGACCTCGCCCCCGACCTCGACGCCGCCGCGGTCGCCGCCCGGCTCGCCCGCCCCCGCGGCGGCGCCAGCCTCGCCAACCACCTGCGCCGCGCCCTCGGCCTCTCCCCGGTCAAGATCGCGCTCCTGCGCGAGTTCGCCGCCCCCGCGCTGGCCGATCCCGCGGCGACCGCCGCGGCGGTCAAGGCGCTCCCCCTCCGGCTCGACGGGCCCCGCCCGATCGACGAGGCGATCTCCACCGCGGGCGGCCTCGCCTTCGCCGGGCTCGACCCCGACCTGATGCTCCGCGCCCGCCCGGGCGTCTTCGCCGCCGGCGAGATGCTCGACTGGGACGCCCCGACCGGCGGCTACCTGCTGACCGCCTGCTTCGCCACCGGCCGCCACGCCGGCGCCGCCGCCGCGCGATGGAGCGCGCCGGTTGCCGCGCCGCCTGCGTTGCGGTAGAGAGCCGCCACGGTCGGCAGCTCACCGAGGCGTCGCTGTCCCCCCGCGGGGAAGCTGAACCTGCCACAGACGCGACAGACACCGGCCGTTTCCGTCCAGTGCCGCGCCGCAAGCCAGCGACCAGCGATACGCGCAACCCGCGTCCTGCGGCACGCCAGGGACCGAACAGATGCCGAGAAACCCGATTCCCCTCGCCACCGGGGACGTATCTGCCTTCGCCCGCGCGCTCTCCGCCCAGCTCCGGGCGGCGCCGGAGCCCCCGGGGCACCTCACGCTCCTCAACATGCTCGCCCGCGCCGGCGGCTTCCGCAACTTCCAGCACCTGCGCGCCGCCGACGCCGCGGCCGCCCGCCTCGCCGCGCCGCCGCCCGTGCCGGAGACGCTCGACCACCGCCTCGTCGAGCGCGCCCTGCGGCTTTTCGACGCCGGGGGCCGGCTGCTGCGCTGGCCGTCGCGCCGGGGGATGCAGGACCTCTGCCTCTGGCCGCTCTGGGCGCGCCTCCCCGCCGAGCGCGAGCTGCACGAGCGCGACGTCAACGCCATCCTGCGCGAGGCGACCTGCTTCGACGACCCGGCGATCCTGCGTCGCACGCTCTTCGACCTCGGCCGGGTGACCCGCCGCCGGGACGGCGCCGGCTACCGCCGCCTCGAGATCCGCCCGCCCGCCGAGGCCCGCGCGCTCATCCGCCACGTCGAGTCCCGCCGAGCCTCCCGGCCGTCCTGACCGCAGACCGCCGGCCCCCGGGGCCGGCGCCTTGCATGGCCGAGGCCCGCCTGCGCACCCGCCACGATCCCGGCGCCGGCGCGCGCCGGCGCCTGACCGGCGCCCAAGCTCATCCCGCCGGCCCTCCGGGGCCAGCGTCCTTGCCGCTCCCGCCTGTCCGCCGGGCCGGCGGGATCGAGTAGGTGAGCCCCGCCCGCGCCACCGGCGCCGCGCCGCCCTCCGAGTAGAGCAGCACGTCGCCGACCGCGAGGCTGCGCCCGAGCTTCAGGAGCCGCGCCTCGGCGACCAGCGCCCCGGGCGCGGGCTTGCGCAGGAAGTCGATCGCGCAGCTCGTCGTCACCGTCAGCGGCTCCGGCCCGATCATCGCCAGCGTCACGATGTAGAACGCCACGTCGGCGAGCCCGAACATCGCCGGCCCGGACACCGTCCCCCCGGGCCGCAGGTCCGCCGCGCCCGCCGTCATTCGCACCCGCGCCCGCATCGGCTCCAGCCCGACGATCTCGAACCGCCCGGCCATCTGCGGGAACACCTCCGCCAGGAAGGCGTGCAGTTCGGGAATGGACATCCTCAGCCGCATCGTGCCTCCTCGCATCCGCTCGACGGCGATCCGGCCGCGAGCCTGTCGCGGGCCGTCGCGGACCGCAAGGGGAGGACGGACATGCCCGAGGCGCTGGTGCTGCGCGAGGACGCCGACGCGGTGGCCACGCTGACGCTGAACGACCCCGACCGCCTCAACGCGCTCTCGACCGAGATGCTCGCCGCGCTTCAGGTCGAGCTCGACATGCTCGCTGCCGACCCGAGCGTGCGCGTCGTCATCCTCCGCGGCGCCGGCCGCGCCTTCTGCGCCGGCCACGACCTGCGCGAGATGACGGCGGCGCGCCGGGCCGAGGACGGCGGCCTCAACTTCTTCGAATCGCTGTTCGCCCAGTGCGCCATCCTGATGACGACGCTGCCGAAGCTGCCGCAGCCGGTGATCGCCGAGGTCCAGGGCGTCGCCGTGGCGGCCGGCTGCCAGCTCGTCGCCTCCTGCGACCTCGCCGTCGCCGCGCACGGCGCGCGCTTCGGGGTGAACGGCGTCAACATCGGCCTTTTCTGCTCGACCCCGATGGTCGCGCTCACCCGCAACCTGGGCCGCAAGGCGGCGTTCGAGCTCCTGACCACCGGCGAGCTCGTCGAGGCGGAGGAGGCGCGCCGCCTCGGCCTCGTCAACCGCGTCGCCGCGCCGGAGGCGCTGGCGGAGACCACCCGCGACCTCGCCCGGGTCCTCGCCGGCAAGCTCGGCCCGGTGGTCGCCATCGGCAAGCGCGCCTTCTACGAGCAGGCCGAGCTCGACGTCGCCGCGGCCTACGACCACGCCGGCGCGGTGATGACCCGGAACATGCTGCGCGAGGACACCGCCGAGGGGATCGAGGCCTTCCTCGCCAAGCGCCCGCCGCGCTGGACGCAGTAGGGCGGCGTCCGGCCGGACGGGACCATCCCGGCGATTCAGGTCATCGCGCAAGTCGGGACGCCGGAGCGCACGGACCCGACGCCGCTCCGGCGAATCGCCCGCAAACGCCGACGGCCCGACGCAGGCAGCGCCGGGCCGTCGACAGGATCGCTCATGCGCCGGCCCCGCGGCCGGCGCCGGATCACTTGATCTTGCCTTCCTTGTACTCGACGTGCTTGCGCGCGACCGGATCGTACTTCCTGACGACCATCTTCTCGGTCATCGTCCGCGCGTTCTTCTTCGTCACGTAGAAGTGCCCGGTGTCGGCCGTCGAGTTCAGCCGGATCTTGATCGTCGTGGGCTTCGCCATCGTCTCGTCCTCTCGGCGCGGGACGCGCCCCGCACACATCGATCGGCCCCGCGGACGGGACCCGAAAAACCAGAGCGCCCTTCTACCGGCTCCGCGCCGCCTGTCAAGCCGCGCCCGACCCCGGGAATACCGGCGATCGCCCGAAGGCCCGCGCCCCTTCTGTCGGGCAGGTTCCCCCATCGGGACGGGGGCAAGGGGGAGACCGCCTCCGGCGCGACGGCGCCCCGTCGGTTCGGGACCGGCGCGCCGCGAGGCCCTCCAGCGACGCGGGAAGAGCCCCGCGCCTCACGTCGTCGCGGTGATCTGCTCCTTGGTCATCGAGCCCGGGACGATGGTGATCGGCACGCCGAGCTCCGCCAGCCGCCGGCCGGTCAGCGCCGCGACGATCGGCCCCGGCCCGGACTTCTCCACCCCGGCGCCGAGCACGATCACCCCGATCTCCGGGTCCGACCTCACATGCTGGATGATCGCGTCCACCCGGTCGCCCTCGCGCACCGCGAGCGTCGGCGTCACCCCCTCGCGCTTCTCCATCCGGTCCTTGAAGATCTGGAAATGCGCCTCGATCTTCTCGCGCGCCTCGGCCCGCATCACGTCGGCCACCCCGAGGAAATGCTGGAACTCTTCCGGGTCGACGATCGCCAGCATCACCACGCCGCCGCCGGTCTTCGAGGCCCGGATCGCCGCATAGCGCATGGCGTTCAGCATCTCGGGCGAATCGTCGAGGATGATCAGGAACTTCCGCACGCGCTTCCCCCGGCGTTTCCCCCGATCATTCCCGAACCGCCGCCGCGGCGCAACCCGGCCTCGCGCAGCGCCCATAGGGCGCCTGCCCCTGTCGAAGCGGGCGCCGGCCGCGCTGCGAAACCATGAATCTCGTTATATCTCAGCCCCATGACCCTGCGCCCGCGGGCGAAGCCGGCCGGTCACCGGAAGGCGAGGCCGACGAGGTAGGCGACCACGGCGCAGACGCCGCCGACGAGGACCGTCTCGCCCACCGAGCGCGCCAGCCCCTGCGCGGTGACGCGCCAGCGCAGCAGGCCGAGGGCGGCCAGCGCCGCGAAGGTCATGCCCAGCGACAGGCGGAAGGTCGCGGGCTCCGGGGGGAGCAGGAAGTAGGGCCAGAGCGGCATCGAGCCGAAGGCGAGGAACGACACGAAGGTGGCGAGCCCGCGCGCCGCCGGGCCGTCGCCGGTCGGGTCGGGCAGCTCCAGCTCGTGCTGCATCATGAAGTCGGCCATGAAGTCGGGGTTCCGCGCCATGACGTCGGCCATCGTGCGGGCGTCCCCGGGGGTCAGGCCGCGGCGGGCGAGCAGCTCCACCACCTCGGCGTGCTCGAACTCCGGGTTGGCGGCGATCTCCGCCAGCTCCTTCGCCCGCGCCGAGACGTAGACGTCGCGCTCCGACCGGCTCGACAGGAACTCGCCGAGCCCCATCGCCGTGCCGTCGGCGAGGAGGTTCGCGAGTCCGAAGAGCAGCACCGCCATGCCGCCGACCGCCGCGGCGCCCTCGCCGGCGCCCGCGCCAGCGAAGCCCGCCACCACGGAGAAGGTGGTGACGATCCCGTCGTTGCCGCCGTAGACGATCTGCTTGAGGAATTCCTGCAGCCGCCCGATCCGGTGCTCCGCGCGCCTGTGCCGCGCGAAGGCCGCCGCGAAGTCCTCCGCCACGCCCGCCTCCTCCGCTCCGCGCGGGAGAGCCTAGAGCAATGTCCGGCCGGACGGAACGTCCGGGTGTTTGCTGCGCCGCAGGGCCGGCGCATCATATCATACCGGACTCGCTTGATCTGTTCCGTTCGGCCGACGGATCGACAGGTCCGGGCGTGTCGACGTTGATCGGGTGGAGAATGACGGCGTAAAGAAAATTGCGGGCATGCCTGCCTGCCCTGGAATTTTCGCGCAAATACATTTCGAAATATTTTGAATATATCGGTGAAAATCATTGCATCGTCATTAGCGCCGCATTTTCGCGGCGCGCGTTCGACTCACTTCGAAGTTCCGTGGTCCCCGCCACAACTGCTCTGCGTCGAGCCGGGTGACATGCGCATGTCACCCGGCGGGCGCCGTCGCGGGACGGACCCTCGCCGCTCCGGAGATCGGCGACGCGGGGAGGGCAGGTCGGGACCTGAACAGCCAAAGCCAGGATCAGGCGCCGGATGCCTGCCGATGCCTCCGCGTCGGCAGCGCGCCGCGCTCCTGGCAGGCGCGTTCCGCCCGCCAGGCCGGCGCGCCGGATGCTCCGGGAGGACGCCGGGCCAAGGGCGCGCCGTCGACGCGGAAGGTTGCGGCGGCCGGCCGCTACTGTCGCCCGGCTCCCCTGCTAGACGAGCCGGCCCTCCGGGTCGATGCGGGCGGCGCCGCGCAGGTAGGGGTGGAGCGCGGCGGGCAGGCTGACCGAGCCGTCGGCCTCCTGGCCGTTCTCCAGCACCGCGATCAGCGTCCGGCCCACGGCGAGGCCGGAGCCGTTCAGGGTGTGGACGAACTCCGGCTTCTCGCCCTCGCCGCGGCGGAAGCGGGCGTTCATCCGCCGGGCCTGGAAGTCGCCGCAGACCGAGCAGGAGCTGATCTCGCGATAGGCGTCCTGCCCGGGCAGCCAGACCTCGAGGTCGTAGGTCTTCTGCGCCCCGAAGCCCATGTCGCCGGTGCAGAGCGCCACGACCCGGTAGGGCAGCTCCAGCGCCTGGAGCACCGCCTCGGCGCAGCCGGTCATCCGCTCGTGCTCGGCGCGGCTGTCCTCGGGCCGGGTGATCGACACCATCTCGACCTTCTCGAACTGGTGCTGGCGCAGCATCCCGGCGGTGTCCTTGCCCGCCGAGCCCGCCTCGGAGCGGAAGCACTGGGTATGCGCCGTCATCCGCATCGGCAGGGCGGCGTCCTCGACGATCTCGCCGGCGACGAGGTTGGTCAGCGTCACCTCCGAGGTCGGGATCAGCCACCAGCCGTTGGTGGTGCGGTAGCTGTCCTCGGCGAACTTCGGCAGCTGGTTGGTGCCGTACATCGCCTCGTCGCGGACGAGGACCGGCGTCCACGTCTCGGTGAGCCCGTGCTTCTCGACATGGAGGTCGAGCATGAGCTGGGCGAGCGCCCGGTGGACCCGGATCGCCGCGCCGCGGAGAACGACGAAGCGGCTGCCCGAGAGCTTCGCCGCCGCGGCGAAGTCCATCCCGGCCGCGGCGGCGGCGATCTCGTAATGCTCCTTCGGCGGGAACCCGAAGACCCGCGGCGCCCCCCAGCGGCGAAGCTCGACGTTCGCCGTCTCGTCCCTGCCGTCGGGCACGTCGTCGAGCGGCGCGTTGGGAATGCCCATCAGCAGGTCCCGGACGGCGCCGTCCGCCTCGGCGGCCTCGGCCTCCAGCCGGGCGATCTCGTCCTTCTTGGTCGCGACGAGGCCGCGCAGCCGCTCGAACTCCGCCTCGTCGCCCCTTGCCTTGGCCGCGCCCACCGCCTTGCTCGCGGCGTTCCGCTCGGCGAGCGCAGTCTCGGCGGCGTGGATCAGGCCGCGCCGCCGGCCGTCGAGGGCGAGGACCTCCGCGGACATCGGCGCGAGCCCGCGGCGGGCGAGGGCGGCGTCGAAGGCCTCCGGCGTCTCGCGGATCAGGCGGATGTCGTGCATGGGCTTCCCCCGGGTCTGGCGGCGGGCCGGGGGTAGGACGGATCCCACCTTCCATGCAAGGGGGAGCAGGGACCGCGCGGGCGGGAGGCCCGGCTTCGCACAGACCCTTGCCGCCTCCGTCGCGCAGCGTGGACCGCGGCCACACTGCACGACAGGAGCCGGTCGCCGCCCGAGGCCGCGTCGCTCTCCCCGACCGAAGCGGGCTCTGCCCGCGAGGCTGCGGCGCGACAAGCGAAAGCAAGGCTTTCGCCGCGCCGACGGCTGGAGCGCGTTGGCGCGTAAGCCGTCAGGGGTCCAGATTTCTCCGTCGCGCGCAATCCGTCCGTGAGCGCCCCGGCGAGCGCGGAATCGCGCTCGCCCCCCGAGGGGCGAGCGCGGACGGATTTGCCACGGGTCAAATCCGTCTGGCGTCACCGTCCCGCACTCTCCCGACCGGGGTTTCTCTCCACTGTCGTGCAGTCTGGACCGCGGCAGTGTCCACACATCCGCCTCAAGCAAAATCAATGGTTTGCCGAATATTCACGCGTGAACACCCCTCCTCTCCGCCCGGCGGGGCCCCGGACCCGATGTCGCGGGCTGGCGCTGCGAGGGCGGAAAAGGGAGAGGCGGGGGACGCGGGCTCCGCTAGATGGGAGCGACAGGCGCGGAGGAGGATGCGATGAGCGACGTCAGCGAGGCGGCAGCCGGCGGGAGGCGCCGCAGCGGCGGCGGGGCGGCGCGCCGGGCCGAACGGACCGCGCCCCGCATCGAGGCCGCGCCCTTCATCCGCCGGCGCGTCCCCAACTACGAGATCCTCGACGAGGAGGGGCTGGCGCTGATCGAAGCGAACGCCGACCTCCTGCTCGAGGAGATCGGCGTGCGCTTCTCCGAGAACCCAGAGGCGCTGGAGCGCTGGAAGGCGGCCGGGGCCGACGTGCGCGGCGACCGGGTCCACCTGCCCCGCGGCCTCGCCCGCAGCCTCTGCCGCACCGCGCCCCCGTCCTTCGTGCAGGTCGCCCGCAACCCCGAGCGCAACGTCGAGATCGGCGGCAAGAACCTCGTCCTCGCCCCGGTCTACGGGCCGCCCTTCGTGCGCGACCTCGAGAAGGGCCGCCGCTACGCCACGATCGCCGACTTCCGCGAGCTGGTGAAGCTCGGCTACATGTCGAAATGGGTCCACCATTCCGGCGGCACGCTCTGCGAGCCGACCGACGTCGCGGTGAACAAGCGCCACCTCGACATGCTGCACGCCCACATGACGCTGTCCGACAAGCCGTTCATGGGCTCGGTGACCGCGCCCGAGCGGGCGGCCGACTCGGTGGAGATGTGCAGGCTCCTCTTCGGCGCCGACCGGGTCGGGCCGGAATGCTTCATGACGAGCCTCATCAACGTCAACTCGCCGCTGGTCTTCGACGCCACCATGATGGGCGCGCTCGAGGTCTACGCCGCCGCCGGACAGGCGACGATCGTCTCGCCGTTCATCGTCGGCGGGGCGATGGCCCCGGTCTCGGTCGCCGGCACGCTGACCCAGGTCCTGGCCGAGGCGATGACGGGGATCGCCTATTCCCAGCTGATCAACCCGGGCTGCCCGGTGATCTTCGGGGCCTTCGTCACCTCGATCGACATGAATTCCGGCGCGCCGACCTTCGGCACGCCCGAGGCCTCGAAGATCCTCTGGGGCGCGGGCCAGCTCGCGCGCCGGCTCGGCCTGCCGTTCCGCTCCGGCGGCGGCCTCTGCGGCTCGAAGCTGCCCGACGCGCAGGCGGCCTACGAGACCGCCAACACCTTGCAGGCCGCGCTCCTCGGCGGGGTCAACTTCATGCTCCACGCCTGCGGCTGGCTCGAGGGCGGGCTGGTGACGAGCTTCGAGAAGTTCGTGATGGACGCCGACCAGCTCGGCGTCCTGCACTCGCTGGCCGAGGGGATCGACCTCTCCGAGAACGGCCAGGCGCTCGACGCGATCCGCGAGGTTGGGCCGGGGGGGCACTATCTCGGCTGCGCCCATACCCAGGCGAACTTCAAGACCGCGTTCTGGCGGACGGAGGTTCTGGACTACCGGCCCTACGAGGCCTGGGCCGAGGCGGGCGAGCCCGACTCGGTCACGCTGGCGAACCGCCGGCTGCGGAAGATCCTGGCGGAATACGAGAAGCCCGGCCTCGATCCCGCCATCGCCGATGCGCTCGCCGACTACGTCGCCCGGCGGAAGGCGAGCGAGCCCGATGCCTTCGCGTAGGGGCGGCTACCGGACGACGTCGAGCGCGTCCGGCGCGGCGGCGTCGCTGTCGTAGCGCCATTCCGGCACGCGCACGGTCGGGTGCGGGTGGCGGAGGTTCATGGCCAGCACGCCGGCCTCGATCAGGCCGATGCCGAGGAAGAGGATGGCGGTGGGCCAGATCGCCCGGCCGCGGCGGCGCCCGGCGGCGGCTGCGGGCTCCAGCGAGGCCTGCCAGCCGCGGCCCTGCCAGGCGAAGCGGCGCTCGAGCTCGCGGAGGTAGGTCTCGATCTCGCGCAGACGGATGTCATGGGTCCGGGCGATCAGCCAGCCGGAGAGCAACAGCACCAGCGGCGCGAGGCTGAGGAGGGCGAGCATCGGCTCCGCGTAGCTGCGGGTGTCGACGCGGATGATGCCCCAGGTGATGAGGATCGAGCCGAAGACGGTGGCGTATTGCAGGCGGGAGCGCTGGCTCTCGTGCCGGTCGATCGCGGCGCGCAGCGCGATGTATTCTTCCTTGTGAAAGCTCCAGCGGCTTTCCGGCTGCGACTCGTCTCCCATCCCGGATCCCCGGCCGACGCCACTGGCGGGACGAGGCTACCGGGAAAGCCGCGCGGCCCGCAAGCGCGGCGTCGGCCGGGCATGGCGGGCGGGCCCCTTCGCCTTCGCGAGGGCGGCGGCGCCGCCCCCGGGTTCCTCAGGCGGCGGAGGCCGCCGCCGGCAGGAGGCGCGCCTCGGCGAGGAGCGCGGTCAGCACGGCGACGTGGCGGTGGATGTTGTAGGTGGCGCCGCCGGTGGTGCGGGTGGTCTCGAGGCGGCGCTCCTCGGCGAGCAGCGGCTGGAGGGAGTCGCCGGGCGCCGCGTCGGCGGAAGCGCGCACCAGCCGCTTCAGGTCGCGGTCGCGGCGATACTCGGCGATGCCGGCGCGGGCGGCGCGGACAAGGATCTTGGGCCGGCGGAGGTCGGTGAGAGCGGCGATGGAAGCGGTCATGTTCGTGGTCCCTCGGGAGCTTGTTCTCGACACGGGCCGATGTGGCACGGCGCGGAGGGGTGTTGCACAACCATAGGATGTATCGTGCGCTCGTAGTTTAAATTAACTACTTGAATTATAACGATATTAGTATTCGTTAAGACCCTTTTTACGAATCAACCATAGGACGAGTTTTGCGAAAATTGGTCATTCCGGGGTCATCGCTGTGTCTCAAGCGAGCGTCGCGTCAGCCGCTTCCATGCCACCGGCGCGCGGATCGGGGGGGCCGATGCCGACCTGGTTGCCCGACGCCGCGGCCGTCTATCTCGCCCATACCGCGGGCGGCGTTCCGATCCGGGCGCTGGCGCGGGCCAAGGGCTGCCATGCCTCCACGATCCTGCGGCAGGTGCGCCGGGTCGAGGCCTGGCGCGACGATCCGCTGGTCGATGAGGCGCTCGAGCGCCTCGGCCGGACGCAGCCGCTTCGCGCCGATGTAACAACGAACGAGGAGTTGTCGCTCATGTCCCACCAGGCCCTGCGCTCCGGCGCGCAGCAGGAAGATCCGGCGGCCGCGCGGATCGACCGCGAGGCGCGACGGATCCTGCGCCGGCTGTGCGAGAAGGGCGCCTTCCTCGCGGTCGCGCCGACCATGGAGAAGGCGGTCGTGCTGCGCGAGGTCGTGCCGGGCAAGCAGAACCGCATCGCCGTCGTCGATCGCGACGTGGCGCACGCCTTCGCGTTGCAGGAATGGATCGCCTGCGAGAAGGCCGGCAAGATCGCCTGCTACGCGATCACGCCGGTCGGCCGCGCCGCGCTGAAGCGGCTGCTGACCGAGGAGCGGATGGCGCGGGGGCCGCAGCTGGTGGACGGCTTCGCCGAGGGGCAATCGTCGTTCCAGTCGCCGTTCCAGGAGCAGCACCGCTTCTTCGCCGAGCGCGAGGTGATGGACGAGGACGGCTCCGGCGAGCGGCGGCTGCGCTTCAACCTGGCCGAGAGCCCGCTCAGCGTGCTCGGCCGCAAGCGCGACAAGGACGGGGTGGCCTACCTGGCGGCCGACCTGATCGAGGCGGGCGAGCGGCTGCGCGAGGATTTCGAGCTGGCGCAGATGGGGCCGCGGGTGGCGCAGAACTGGGACCGGTTCCTGACCGCCGGCGGGCGGGGCCAGCTCCAGGCCGGGCGCGGGCAGGCCGAGGGGCCGCAGGACGCGCGGGTGCGCGTCGCCAAGGCGATGGAGGCGCTGGGGCCGGGGCTCTCGGACATCGTGTTCCGCGTGTGCTGCTTCCTCGAGGGGCTGGAGACGGCGGAGAAGCGGCTCGGCTGGTCGGCGCGGTCGGGCAAGGTGGTGCTGAAGATCGCGCTGGAGCGGCTCGCCCAGCACTACGGCGTCTCGCGCATGGGCGCGCCGCGCGCCGCGATGCAGTAGGCGGCCTTCCGCTTTCAGCCGGCCGGGCCGCCTGCGCTTGCGCGTGGCGGCCCGGTTGCGTAGAGGCCCCTCTCACGCCGCCGCGGGAGGGAACATGGGCTTTCGGACCGGGATCGTCGGGCTGCCGAACGTCGGCAAGTCGACGCTGTTCAATGCGCTGACCCGCACCGCGGCGGCGCAGGCGGCGAACTTTCCCTTCTGCACGATCGAGCCGAACGTGGGCGAGGTGGCTTTGCCCGACCCGCGGCTGAACCGGCTGGCGGAGATCGCCAGGTCGAAGGCGATCATCCCGACGCGGATGACCTTCGTCGACATCGCCGGGCTGGTGCGCGGGGCGTCGAAGGGCGAGGGGCTCGGCAACCAGTTCCTCGCCAACATCCGTGAATGCGACGCCATCGCGCATGTGCTGCGCTGCTTCGAGAACGACGACGTCACCCATGTCGAGGGGCGGGTCGATCCGGTGGCCGACGCCGAGACGGTGGAGACCGAGCTGATGCTCGCCGATCTGGAGAGCGTCGAGAAGCGGCTCGCGGGGCTCGTGCGCAAGCTCAAGGGCGGCGACAAGGACGCGGCCGATCAGGCGCGGCTGCTGGAGGCGGCCAGGGCGGCGCTGGCCGAGGGGCGGCCGGCGCGGACCGTCGCGGTGGCGGCGGAGGACGCGCGGGCCTGGCGGCTGCTGCAGCTCCTGACCGCGAAGCCGGTGCTCTACGTCTGCAACGTCGAGGAGGCCGCGGCGGCGACGGGCAACCGCCATTCGGCGGCCGTCGAGGCGAAGGCGAAGGCCGAGGGGGCGGGTTGCGTCGTCATCTCGGCGGCGATCGAGGAGGAGATCGCCCAGCTCGACGATGCCGAGCGGGCGGAGTTCCTGGCGGCGATGGGGCTGGAGGAGGCCGGGCTCGACCGGCTGATCCACGAGGGCTACCGGCTGCTCGGGCTCGCCACCTACTTCACCGTCGGGCCGAAGGAGGCGCGGGCCTGGACTATCCCGGCCGGGACGCTGGCGCCCGCCGCCGCGGGCGTGATCCACGGCGACTTCGAGAAGGGCTTCATCCGCGCGGAGACCATCGCCTACGACGACTTCGTCTCGCTCGGCGGCGAGCAGGGGGCGAAGGAGGCGGGGAAGATGCGCTCGGAAGGCAAGACCTACCGGGTCGCCGACGGCGACGTGCTGCACTTCCTGTTCAACACCTGAGGCGCGGGCCTCACCAGAGCCGGCGAACCCCGTAGGCGTCGAAGGCGGTCTCGTTCGAGATCAGCTCGAGATCGCCGCCGAGCGCCTGGGCGATCAGCATCCGGTCGAACGGATCGGCATGTGGCCCCGGAAGCCGCCCGGCGCGCTCCGCGTCTCCGACCGTGACGGGCAGCTCGCCGAATCCTTGGGCCAGCAGGCAGCCCGCCACATCGCGGGCGACGTCCGCGGCCGCGGGGAGCTTGCCGAGCCGATGCTTGGTGGTGAGTTCCCAGGCGGAGGCGGCGCTGACGACGACCTGACTCGATTCGGCCGTGATCGCCTCGCGCGCTCGCGGGGACAGCCGCCTGTCGCCGTCGAGCCACCACAGCAGGGCGTGGGTGTCGAGGAGCAGGCGCGCCATCGGCCGCTACTCCCAGCGGGCCAGTTCCTCGTCCGGGAGGGGCTCGAAGAACGCGTCCGTCGTCGCGGCGCGGCCCTTCATCGAGCCGAAGCGCCGCTTGGGCGCCGGGCGGTCGAGCGGGACGATGCGGGCCACGGGCTTGCCGGCGCGCGCCAGCACCACGTCCTCGCCCGCCTCGACGGCGGCGACGAGGCGCGAGAGGTTGGTCTTGGCTTCGTGGATGTTGACCGTCTTCATGGGCTTCTCCTCTGACTAAGTATCTAGCTAAGCGGGGCCTCTCCGTCAATGCGCCGGGGAGCCGTTGCGCGCCGCGGGCAGGGAGCGAACGGCGATCGTTGCGCGGCAATCATGGTGAGCGCACGCTCGGAGATTGTTAGGATTCGTCCGTGTATTCGATACGAACGAATTCTGAAGGAACGCGCAAATGATCCGCTTCGTCTACGGTGACCAGCTCGACAACTTCCCTTACCTGAGGAAGACGATGCTTCAGGATCGTGCCGCCCAGTTCAAGGAGCGGCTCAACTGGGACGTCACCGTGAATGAAGCCGGCGAGGAGACGGATCAGTACGACGAGCTGAACCCGCTCTACGTGATCTGGGAAGGCCCGGACGGCCGGCATGGCGGGTCTATGCGCTGCCTGCCGACGCTGGGCCGGACGATGACGGCGGAGCACTTCCTGCACCTGACCGACGGCGTCCGCATCGAGAGCCCGATGATCTGGGAGGTCACCCGGTTCTGCCTCGCCCCGAACGCCGGTCCCGGCGTCGCCGCGGCGCTGATGCTGGCGGGCTGCGAGTTCGGGCTGCGCTTCGGCCTCGAGCAGTGCCTCGGCGTCTTCGACGCGCGGATGCCGCGGATCTACGGCCGCATCGGCTTCTCGCCCGACGTGATCGGCACCGACGGCGAGGGCCGCGAGGGCATCTCCGTCGGCATCTGGACCTTCACCGACGAGGCGCGCCGCACCATCTCGCAGCGCTCGGGCATCCCGACCGCGCTCGCCGAGCGCTGGTTCGACGCCTCGTTCTCGGCGCCGGCGTATACCGAGGCCGCGGCCTGAGGCTGGCCGGCGCCGCCGCCGCCCGGTAGAACCGGAGCGACGGCGGCGGCGCGGGGACGGCTCTCCTTGGAATTCTCCGACGACCAGGCGGCGGCCTTCGCGCGAATCGCCGCCACGCTGCGCGGCGCCGGGGTCGACATCGAGGCGGGCGCGATCCTGTCCGAGGGCGGACCGCAGAAGGCGCTCGCCGTGCTGGGCCGGGCCGGTTCCGGCAAGACCATGCTCCTCGCCGACGTGGTCGCCCGGCTGATCGGGGCGGGGCTGGAGCCGGTCTCGGGCGACTACGAGGCGCGGCGGGGCCGCAGCCGGCGGAGCGTCGCCGTGCTCGCCCCCACCAACAAGGCGGCGAGCGTGCTGCGCGGCCGGGGCGTGCCGGCCACCACGCTGCACCGGGTGCTCTATACGCCGCTCTATCATCCCGACTACGAGGCGATCGCCGAGTGGCTGACCGGCAAGGGCCTGCGGCCCAAGGTCGAGGGCCTGACCGAGGCGGCGCTCGACCGCGCCGAGGCGTCCTACAAGGTCCATCTCTCGATCCCCGGCGCGCTGGCCGCGGCCGGGCTGCGTGGCTCGGACTTCATCAAGGGCTGGAAACGGCGCGAGGAGCCGCTCGACATCGGGCTGATCGACGAGGCCTCGATGCTCGACGCCAAGCAGCTCGACGATCTGGCGAGTCTCTGCCGCACGCTGATCCTGTTCGGCGATCCCGCGCAGCTCGCGCCGGTGGGCGGGGGCGGCGCGATGGTGTTCGACACGCTGCCCGAGGAGCGACGGCTGACGCTGGCGCGGGTGCATCGCCAGGCCGAGGGCAATCCGATCATCGACCTCGCCAACGCGCTCGGCGACCCGGCGATCGACTTCGCCCGGTTCGAGCGGCTGGTGCAGGCCACGGCGGCGCGCGACCCGCGCGTCGTCATCGCGCCGCGGGTCGATGCCACGGCGATGGCGCGCGCCCCTGCCCTGGTCTGGCGCAACGCGACGCGGGTGCGGCTGATCGATGCGTTCCGCCGGGCGCACGGGGCGCCGGCGGATGCGCTGCTGCCGGGGGAGCCGCTGATCTGCGACGGCATCGAGCTGCCGCTGAAGCATCGCCGCAAGCGCATCGACCTCGAGGCGCGCGGGCTGATCAAGGGGGCGCAGGCGATCTATCTCGGCCCCGGCCGGCAGACGGGCTTCGCGCGGCTGTGGCTGCCGGGCGCGGAGGAGCCGCAGATCGGGGTGGCGAGCATCATCCAGATCGAGAGCCCCGGGGCGGAGGAGCCGTTCATCCCGACGGCGGCCAACATGGGCGCGGTGTTCCTGCACGGGGCCGCGGTGACCATCCACAAGGCGCAGGGCTCGCAATGGCCGGAGGTTCAGGTCTTCGCCCCCGACCTGTGGGCGGCGGCGCAGTCGGGACGCGAGGAGGCCGGCGCGCCGCTGTGGAAGCGGCTCGCCTACGTGGCGATCACCCGGGCCGAGGAGCGGCTCGCCTGGGTGACGCGCTACGCGCTGGCGCGGCCGACCGAGCCGCTGGGGACCGGTGACCTCCGCCGCCCGGTCGCGCCGGGAACGCTGGCGCTGAGCGGCGGCGAGGATCAGGCATAGGCGGGCTCGCGCAGGCCCGTTCCGTTGAGGGAAAGGCTCGGGCCGGGGCGCTCGATCGCGCCGGCTACCTCGTCGCACCAGACCTTGAAGCCGGCGATCCGGTGCTGGCCGAAGGAGGCGATCATCGCGGTGTCGGCGGCGTCGCGGCCGCGGACCATCAGGATGCGGCCGATTCGGGGCGTGTTGTAGCGGGCGTCGAAGGTGTGCCAGCGGCCGCCCAGCCAGACCTCGAACCAGGCGCAGAAGTCCATCGGGTCGGGGTTCGGCGGAATGCCGATGTCGCCGAGGTAGCCGCTGGCGTAGCGGGCCGGGATGTTCATGGCGCGGCAGAGCGCGATCGAGAGGTGCGCGAAGTCCCGGCAGACGCCCCGGCCCTCGCGCATCGCGTCCGCGGCCGTCTTGGTCGGGCTGCCGTAGCCGTAGCCGAAGCTGATGTGGTCGTGGACGAAGTCACAGATCGCCTGCACCCGCGCCCAGCCCGGCTCGACGCCGCCGAAGAGGCTCCAGGCTTCGGCCCCGAGCAGGTCCGATTCGCAGAAGCGGCTCGGCATCAGGAAGCGCAGGGTGGCGTCGGGGAGCTGGTCGACGGTCGCCTCGCGCGCGTCCGGCGCGACCGGGTCGGCGGAGCCGTCGTGGGCGACGACGAAGTCGGAGGTCAACGTCGCCCCGCCCGCCGGCAGGACCAGCCGGCTGATGCGGTTGCCGAAGTTGTCCCGGTACGTGGCCACCGGAACCTGCGGATCGGTCTCGACCGCGCCGGTCCCGCTCACCGGCGCGAGGCCTTCGGGATGGGGCGACAGCGCGCAGAGCGTCGGGGTCGGGGCGTCGACATGGATGGCGATCTCGAAGCCGGCACGGATGAGCATTCTGGTCGTCCCTCTGCTGGGGCGTCTGCGGAAGATCGGCCGGAGCGGATGGCGTGGGCCGGATACGCGATGCAACGCGGACGTGCTTGTTCCGTTCCGAGCGCTCCCCTCTCGAGCGCGCGAGCTTGCCGGGGCCGCGCCAGCAGGCGGCGGTGACCAGAGGTTGAGCGGAATGCGCGCAGCACGATTATTAACCTGCGCCCGTCGTGGAGGCGTCCGCTCGGCGCCTGTCGGCGCGCCCAAGCCCGGGCGGGACACCCACCGAGAGCGGCCGCGCGAGGGCGGCGGCGGGTCAGAAGTCGGTGGCGATGCCCTTCACTTCCCAGTCGCCGAAGCGGATCGGCTCGGGGCCGTCGCGGCCGCCGAGCTCGGGCGGGAGGTCGAGCGGGAGCGTGGCGGCGCGGCGGGCGGTGGCCTCGGCCAGCGCGCGGGCGGCCGCGGCGGCGATGCGCGCCTCTTTCTCGGCGGGGAGGGCGGTCCTATATTCCGGGTCGGTCATGGCCTCGGCATGGCTCGACGGGGGCGGAAAGGCAAGAGGCGGAAAGGCGGCGGGAGGGAATGAACTACTTCCGGACGATGCTGCTCCTCGCGGCGCTGACGGCGCTGTTCATGGCGGTGGGCTATCTGATCGGCGGCACCGGCGGCATGATGATCGCGCTCTTGTTCGCGATCGGCACCAACGCCTTCGCCTTTTGGAACTCCGACAAGATGGTCCTGCGGATGCACGGCGCCGAGCCCGTGACGCGGGCGAGCGCGCCGGAGCTCTGGGACATGGTCGCGGCGCTGGCGCGGGCTGCGGACCTGCCGATGCCGAAGGTCTACATCATCCGGCAGGACCAGCCGAACGCCTTCGCCACCGGGCGGAACCCGCAGAACGCCGCGGTGGCGGCGACGACGGGGATCCTGCAGGCGCTGAGCCGGGAGGAGCTGGCCGGGGTGATCGCCCACGAGCTTGCCCACATCAAGAACCGCGACACGCTGACGATGACGATCGCCGCCACGGTGGCGGGCGCGATCTCGATGCTGGCGCAGTTCGGCTTCTTCTTCGGCGGGGGCGGCGGCGATCGCGACCGCAATCCGCTGGGGCCCTTGGGCATGATCCTCGCCGTGCTGTTCGCGCCGATGGCGGCGGCGCTCATCCAGATGACGATCAGCCGGACGCGGGAATACGCCGCCGACCGGATGGGCGCGGAGATCGCCCGCGACCCGATGGGCCTCGCCGACGCGCTGCGCAAGATCGCCGCCTATGCCGGCCGGATCCCGATGGCGAGCGCCGAGCGCAACCCCGCCTCCGCGCCGCTCTTCATCATCAACCCGCTCAGCGGGACGCGGATGGACAACCTGTTCTCCACGCATCCGAGCACCGAGAACCGCATCGCCGCGCTCGAGGCGATGGCCGCCGCCATGCCGCGCGGCGCGACGCCGACGGTGGACGCCGGGATGGGCGGCCAGGGGATGGGCGGCGGAGGGATGGAGGGCGCGGAACGCTTCCGCCGTCGCAGCGAGGACGCGCGGACGACGACGACCTCGATTCCGTCGGCGGGTCGGCGGCCCGGGATGCGGTGAGCTCGCCCGGACACGCGGCGCGCGCCGCGGCGGCGGCGCTCGTCGCCGGTGTACTGGACGAGCGTCGCACCCTCGCCGACCAGGCCGGGTCGCTCGGCGCGCTGGCGCCGGCGGAGCGGGCCCGCGCGCAGCGGCTCGCCGCCGAGACGCTGCGCCACCTCGGCCGGATCGACGCGGTGATCGCCCCCTACCTGCGCAAGCCGCCGCCGGCGGCGGCGCGTCATGCGCTGCGCCTCGCCGCGGCGGAGGTGTTCCTCGACGGGACGCCGCCCCATGCCGCCGTCGACGGCGCGGTGCGGCTGGTGCAGGCGCATCGCAAGGCTGCGCATCTCGCCGGGCTGGTCAACGCCGTCGGCCGCAAGGTGGCGGCGGACGCCGGGGCCTGGACGGCGGCGCCGGAGGGCGGCCTGCCGGAGTGGCTCGCGGGGCCGGCGCGGGAGGCCTGGGGCGCGGCGGCGGTCGCGGCGATGGAGGCGGCGCAACGGCGGCCGGCGCCGCTCGACTTGACGCTGCGCGACCCCGCCGAGGCGCCCCGCTGGGCGGAGGCGCTGGGGGCCGAGGTGCTGCCGACCGGCGGGTTGCGGCGCGAGGCGGGCGGGCAGGTCTCGGCGCTGCCGGGCTTCGCCGAGGGGGCGTGGTGGGTGCAGGACGCCGGCGCGGCGCTGCCGGCGCGACTGCTGGCCCCGGCGCCGGGGCGGCGGGCGCTCGACCTCTGCGCGGCGCCGGGGGGCAAGACGCTGCAGCTCGCCGCCGCGGGGGCGGAGACGACGGCGCTCGACCTGTCGGGGCCGCGGCTCGCCCGGCTGAAGGAGAACCTGGCGCGGACGGGGCTCGCCGCGCGGGTGGTGGCGGCGGACGCCCTGCGCTGGGAGCCCGAGGCGGAGTTCGACGCGATTTTGCTCGACGCGCCGTGCTCGGCGAGCGGGACGACGCGCCGCCATCCCGACCTGCCGCATCTGCCGCGCGACCTCGGGCCGCTGCGGGAGGTGCAGGCGGGGTTGCTGGCGCGGGCCTGGGACTGGCTTGCGCCGGGGGGGCGGCTCGTCTTCGCCACCTGCTCGATCCTGCCCGCCGAGGGCGAGGACCAGGCCGCCGCCTTCGCCGCCGCCCGTCCGGAGGCCCGGCGGGTCGCGGCGGACGCCGCGGCGCTGGGCGTGCCGGACGGGTGGATCGACGCGACCGGCGCCCTGCGGCTGCGCCCGGACTTCTGGGCGGAGCGCGGGGGGGTGGACGGATTCTATGCGGCGCTGTTCGAGAAGGCGGGGTGAGGCGCGCGTGCGGGCCGTGCGGCTCTGGCGGCATGGCACCCCTGACGGCCAATCGTGACGCGCCGGCGTCCTCGAGCGGCGCCGCGGCTCCAAGGGGGCGGCAGCCCGGGACGGGCGCCAGCTAGGCCGCTGATCCCGATGGATTTTTGCGCGGGGACGTGATTCAGCCGGCGGGACACGTGCCGGGTGACAGGGCGGGCGGCCCGACCTAAGCTCGGGGTGCGTGTGTGGGCGCGAGGGGCTGCGGAACGGATTGACCGACAAGACGCTCTCCGCGCGCATCCTCGCCCCGGCCGGACGGCTGCGCGACCGGCTGGCGGTTCGGCGGGCGTGGCTCGGGGCGCGCGGGGCGGCGGGGATGAACCTGCCGGAGCCGATGTATCTCGGCGAGGCGGACCGGGGGTCGCGGCTGGTCGGCGACGTCTGGGCGGTGGCGGGGCGCGAGATTGCGCTGGCCGGCCGGCCGATCTGGGACGCGGTCGGGCTCGACCCGCGGATCGAGCCGGCGCGGCAGGGGTTCGGCTGGCTCGACGACCTCGCGGCGCTCGGCAACCGGCCGGCGCGAACGCTGGCGCAGGGCTGGACGCAGGACTGGATCCGCCGCTTCGGCGGCGGCGCCGGGCCGGGCTGGGAGCCGGAGCTGGCGGGCGCGCGGGCGATGCGCTGGGTGGCGCATGCGCGGCTCCTGGTCGAGGGCGCCGACCGACCGGCCGAGGCGGCGTTCTGGCGGGCGCTCGGCGCGCATCAGCGCTACCTCGCGCGGGCCTGGCCGCGGGCGGCGGCGGGCCTGCCGCGGCTGCGGGCGCTCGCGGGGCTCGTGTGGACCGGACGGGCGCTGCCGGACGCCGGCGCGCGCGCGGCGGTGGAGCGGATGGGCGAGCTCGCCGAGGCGATGGTCGGCCGCGAGGGCGAGCTCGCGGCGCGCAGCCCGGAGGAGCTGGCGCGGGTGCTGGCGCTGCTGACCTGGACGGCGCGGCTGCTGGAAGACGGCGGGAGCGGCGCGTCGGCGGCGCATCTCGGGGCGATCGTGCGGCTGGTGCCGACGCTCCGGCCGCTGCGCATGGGCGACGGGACGGTGGCGCGGTTCCACGGCGGCGGCGGCTGGGACGCCATCGCCATCGACAAGGCGCTGGCCGAGCTGCGGCTGGAGACGCAGCCGCGACCGCGGCTGCCGATGGGCTTCGCCCGGCTGACGGGCGGGCGCATCGTGCTGGTGATGGACGGGGCGGCCCCGCCGGGCGGCGCGGCGGCGGCGACCGCCCATGCCGGGACGCTCGGCTTCGAGATGAGCGTCGGCCGGCAGCCGCTGGTGACCGGCCAGGGGCCGGGCGGGGCGTTCGGGCCGCCGGCGGCGCTGGCGTCGCGGCAGACGCGGGCGCATTCGACGGTGGAGGTGGACGGCGCGTCCTCGGCGGGCTTCGCCGGGGGGGCGCTGGTCGCGGGGCCGACCCTCGTCTCGGTGCGGCTGGCGCAGGACGCGACAGGGATGTGGCTCCTCGCCACCCATGACGGCTATGTCGCGGGCAAGGGGCTCCTGCACGAGCGGCGGATCTTCGTCGACGCGCGGGGGGGCGAGGCGCGGGGCGAGGAGATCCTGACGGTCACCGACGCGCGGGCGCGCGAGACCTACGACCGGGCCGCGCGGGCGGCGGGGGGGCGGCTCGGATTCGCGACGCGGTTCCACCTGCACCCGGACGTGGCGGTCGTGGAGGACGATCCGCAGGCGCCGCTGCTGAAGCTGCCGGGGGGCGAGGCCTGGGAGTTCCGGGCCGGCGGCGGCGAGGTCGCGGTCGAGGAATCGGTCTGGCACGATCCGGCCGCCGCGGCCCCGCGGCGGACCCGGCAGGTGGTTGTGCGCTCCGAGGTGGTCGAGTATCTCGGCCAGGTCACCTGGTCCTTCCTCCGCGTCCTCGACGCGCCGAGGGCCGTCCGGGCCGAGCCGCGCTGAGGCGGCCGCGCCCAGAAGCTCGGAGCCCGACCGATGCCTGAGAAGATCGTCAAGATCGCCCGCGCCCTCTTGTCGGTCTCCGACAAGACCGGGCTCTTGCCGCTGGCGGCGCGGTTGGCCGAGGCGGGGGTGGAGATCCTCTCGACCGGCGGCACCGCGGCGGCGCTGCGCGAGGGCGGCGTGCCCGTGCGCGACGTCGCCGAGGCGACGGCGTTCCCGGAGATGCTGGGCGGGCGGGTCAAGACGCTGCACCCGGCGGTGCACGGGGGCCTGCTGGCGCTGCGCGACGACCCGGCGCACAAGGCGGCGCTGGCGGAGCACGGGATCGGCGAGATCGACCTCCTCGTCGTCAACCTCTACCCGTTCGAGGCGACGGCGGCGAGCGGGGCGGATTATGCGACCTGCGTCGAGAACATCGACATCGGCGGGCCGGCGATGCTGCGGGCGGCGGCGAAGAACCACGCCTTCGTCACGGTGCTGACCGACGTGGCGGACTACGCGCCGTTCCTCGCGGAGTTCGAGCGGACGGGCGGCGGGACGGGGATCGCCTTCCGGCGGGCCTGCGCGCTCACTGCCTACGGGCGGACGGCGGCCTATGACGCGCGGGTGTCGGGCTGGCTCGCCGGCGCGATCGGCGAGGCGACGCCGCGGCGGCGGGTGTTCTCGGGGCGGCTGGCGCAGGGGCTGCGCTACGGCGAGAACCCGCACCAGCGCGCTGCTTTCTACATCGACGGCTCGCGGTCGGGGATCGCCGGCGCGCACCAGCGCCAGGGCAAGGAGCTGAGCTACAACAACATCAACGACGCCGACGCGGCCTGGGAGCTCGCGTCGGAGTTCCCGGCGGCGGAGGGGCCGGCCTGCGTGATCGTCAAGCACGCCAATCCCTGCGGCGTGGCCGGGGGCGCGACGCTCGAGGCGGCGTATCGGGCGGCCTACGACTGCGACCGGGTCTCGGCCTTCGGGGGCGTGGTCGCGTTCAACGGCGAGCTCGATGCGGCGGCCGCGGCGGCCGTGGCGGAGATCTTCACCGAGGTGGTCATCGCGCCGTCGGTGTCGGCGGAGGCGGCGGAACTGCTCGCGACGCGCAAGAACCTGCGCCTGCTGACCGCGGGCGCGGCGCCCGACCCGGCGGCGCCGGGGCTCGCGTGGCGGCAGGTCTCGGGCGGGTTCCTGGTGCAGGACCGCGACGCCGGGCGGATCAGCCCGGCGGCGTTGCAGGTGGCGACGAGGCGGGCGCCGACGGAGGCGGAGCTCGCGGACCTGCTCTTCGCCTGGCGGGTGGCGAAGCACGTGAAGTCGAACGCCATCGTCTATGCCCGCGGCGGCGCGACGGTGGGGATCGGCGCCGGCCAGATGAGCCGGGTGGACAGCGCGCGCATCGCGGCGCGCAAGGCCGCCGACATGGCCGAGGCGCTGGGGCTCGCCGAGCCGCCGACGGTCGGGTCGGTCGCGGCGTCGGACGCGTTCTTCCCGTTCCCGGACGGCGTGCTTACGCTCGCGGAGGCTGGCGCGACGGCCGTGATCCAGCCGGGGGGCTCGCTGCGTGACGCCGAGGTGATCGCCGCCGCCGACGAGGCGGGGCTCGCCATGGTCCTCACGGGGATGCGGCACTTCCGGCACTGAGCCGCGGCTCCGGTCCCGTACTGGGGGAGCGCGGCGCTGTCCGAGGGACCGGCGCCGCTACCGGCCGCGACGCTGGAGGCGGCCGCGGGGGCCGCGGACGGGATCGTTGTCGAAGAGCGAGGCCAGCTGCTCGGTCATCGCGCCGGCGAGCTGCTCGACGTCGGTGATGGTGACCGCGCGGGTGTAGTAGCGGGTCACGTCGTGGCCGATGCCGATGGCGATCAGCTCGACCTGGCGGCGGCGCTCGATCATGGCGATGACGTCGCGGAGGTGGCGCTCGAGGTAGGTCGCCGGGTTGACCGACAGGGTCGAGTCGTCGACAGGGGCGCCGTCGGAGATCACCATGAGGATGCGCCGCGCCTCCGGCCGGCCGGTCAGGCGGCGGTGGGCCCATTCCAGCGCCTCGCCGTCGATGTTCTCCTTGAGGAGCCCCTCCTTCATCATCAGGCCGAGATTGGCGCGCGCCCGCCGCCAGGGCGCGTCGGCGGGCTTGTAGACGATGTGGCGGAGGTCGTTCAGGCGGCCCGGGGAGGGGGGACGCTGGGCGGCGAGCCAGGTCTCGCGGCTCTGGCCACCCTTCCAGGCGCGGGTGGTGAAGCCGAGGATCTCGACCTTGACCTGGCAGCGCTCCAGCGTCCGCGCCAGCACGTCCGCCGAGATGGCGGCGATCGAGATCGGCCGGCCGCGCATCGAGCCGGAATTGTCGATGAGGAGCGACACGACGGTGTCGCGGAAGTCGGTGTCGCGCTCGCGCTTGAAGCTGAGCGGGGTCATCGGGTTCGCGACGACCCGGGCGAGGCGGCCGGCGTCGAGCGTGCCCTCCTCGAGGTCGAATTCCCAGGCGCGGTTCTGCTGGGCCTGGAGGCGGCGCTGCAGGCGGTTGGCGAGGCGCGCGACGGCGCCCTTCAGCGGCTCGAGCTGCTGGTCGAGATAGGCGCGCAGGCGTTCGAGCTCCAGCGCGTCGGCGAGGTCGTCGGCGGCGATCTCCTCGTCGAACCTCGTCGTCCAGACCTTGTAGCCGGGATCGGCCTCGGAATGCGGCGGGGGCGGGCGGTCGTCGGGGGGCTCGCCCTCCTCGAGATCGGCGTCGTCGGCAAGGTCGGCCTCCTCGGCGTCGGAAAGGGCGGCCTGCACGGCGCGGGAATCCGGCTGCGCCTCGGCGCTCTCCTCCTCGGCGGTCGAGTCCTCGGAGCCGTCGTCGTCGGCGTCGCCGCCGCTCTCGTTCTCCTCGCCGGTCTCGTCCTCGTCCGGCTCGCCGGCCTCGTCCTCGGGCTCGTCCGCGTCGGGGTCGTCGCCGAGCTCGTCGCCGTAGCCCAGGTCCTCGATCACCCGGCGGGCAAAGCGGGCGAAGGCCTGCTGGTCGTCGAGCACCGCGTCGACGCCGCTCATGGCGCCGCCGGCGTGGCTGTCGAGGAAGCCGCGCCAGAGGTTGAGCACGTTGGCGGCGCCGCGGGGCAGCGCCCGCTCGGTGGCGATCTCGCGCACGAGATAGCCCGCGGCGACGGCGAGGGGGGCGCGGGCCGGGTCGGTGATCTCGGCGTAGCCCATGCGCCGGGCCTCCTCGGCGATCTTGGCGTCGATGTTGCCGGCGGTGCCGGGCATCGCGCGCGCGCCCATCGCCTCGCAGCGGGCCGTCTCCATGGCGTCGAAGAGCGCGGCCGCGGTCTCGCCGTGCGGGGCGTAGCGGCGGTGGGTGGCGTCGCTGTGGTAGCGCAGGCGCAGGGCGTAGGCGTCGGCGACTCCGCGGGCGAGCATGACCTCGTCGCGGGTCATCCGCCGCGTCACCTGGGGCAGGCGCATGTTGCCGCCGGCGTAGCCGGGGGGGTCGACCGAGAAGGCGACGGAGAGCTCCGGCTGGCCGGCCATGGCGCGCGTCGCCTCGGCGAGCGCCTTCTTGAACGGCTCGGCGGGATTGTCGGCGGGCTTGGTCATGCGCGCCAGAGATCATGCGGCGCCGGCGTCCGCAAGGGCTGCGCCGCGCCCTCGCGGGCGGCGAAGGCGCGGCGCGCCGCCTCGATGCGCTCGGCGTTCTCGATCGTCCAGCGGGCCAGCGCGCAGACCGGGCCGAGCAGGCTGTAGCCAAGGTCGGTCAGCGCGTACTCGACCTGGGGCGGCGTGGTGGGCGTGACCGAGCGGGTGACGAAGCCGTCGCGCTCGAGGCTGCGCAGCGTGGTGGCGAGCATCTTCTGCGAGATGTCGCCGATCTGGCGCTTCAGCGCGTTGAAGCGGGTCGGGCCGGCGCCGAGGTGGCGGATGACCAGCACGGTCCACTTGTCGCCGACGCGGGCGAGCAGCTCGCTGATCCGCGCGCAGGCGGTTTCGTCGTGCTCACCTGGCGCCATGGACGTGCCCTCTTGACCGCTTCGCCGCTATCGCTAACTCACCTGGTGACGGAATTATACCAGTTTCAAGAGGAGACCGCCATGACCGACAAGCCCCGCATCGCCGTCATCATCGGCTCGACGCGCGATTCGCGCTTCGCCGACAAGCCGGCGCAGTGGATCCACGATCTCGCGCAGCAGCGCAACGACTGGGAGGTGGAGCTGGTCGACCTGCGCGACTTCGACCTGCCGCTCTTCAACGAGAAGGCGTCGAACGCCTGGGTTCCGAGCGAGGATGCGCGCGCGGCGGCGTGGCAGGAGAAGCTCGCGGGCTTCGACGGGTTCATCTTCGTGACCTCGGAATACAACCGCTCGATCCCGGGCTCCCTGAAGAACGCGCTCGACCAGGCCTACAAGGAGTGGGTGCGCAAGCCGGCGGCGGTGCTCGGCTACGGCTCGGTGGGCGGCGCGCGGGCGGCGGAGCACCTGCGCACCATCGCGATCGAGCTGCAGATGGTTCCGATCCGGCACGGCGTGCATATCGGCGGCGTGGATTTCTTCAAGGTGCATCCGATGGGGCAGAACGCGCCGATCGCCGAGATCGAGGGCAACATCCTGCCCGCAGCGAAGGCGATGCTCGACGACCTCGACTGGTGGACCCGCGCCACGATGTCCGCCCGCGCCGGGGACGAGCGCGCGGCGGCATGAGGGCGCCCGCCCGGCGGTTTGCGCCGGGCGGGGCCGCTGCTATCCTCGAAGGCGGCGAGGGCGCGGGTCTTGGCGCCCCGCTGGCGGGGCTGAGGCGATGGCGGGGGCTGCGGAGTTCCATCTCGTCAGCGAATGGCGCCTCGACGCCAACGTCGAGGCGGTGGCGGATGTGCTCCTGGCGCCGGAGGGTTTCCGGACTGGTGGCCGGAGGTCTATCTCGCCGTAGAGGAACTCGATCCCGGCGGGCCCGACGGCGTCGGCCGGCGGTTGCTTCTGTTGACGCGGGGATTCCTGCCCTACCGGCTGCGCTGGATCGCCACGCTGGTCGAGAACGACCGCCCGCTGGGCTGGGCGATCGCGGCCGAGGGCGATCTGGTCGGGCGCGGCGAGTGGCGGCTCCGGCGGGACGGCGGCGCAACCGTGGCGCGCTACGACTGGCGCGTCGCGGCGGCGAGGCCGTCGCTCCGGCGGCTGTCGCGGCTCCTCGCGGCGCTCTTCGCGTGGAACCACCGCTGGGCGATGGCGCGAGGGCGCGAGGGGATCGCGCGCGAGCTGGAGCGTCGCGCGCGGGGCTGACGGCGGGGCCGCTCGGGCTCAGGCGGGGCCGATCTTCTCGACGAGGCGGGTCCATTCCTGCGCCGCGTCGTCGCTGAAGCGGCGCTCGCCGGCGCGGCGATACCAGTAGTCGGAATTGCCGCGGTCGCCCTCGATCCAGTGCGCCAGCGCGTGGACGAGGTCGTGGGCGTGGTCGCCCTCCCGCGACTGGCAGATCTCGTGCGCCTTCTCCCATTCCGGCCCGGTCCTGAACCCGCCCTTGCGCAACCACCACAGCGCCTCCAGCGCCGGGGTCATCCCGGCGGGCGGCGTGTCGGCGGCGAGGCTGGCCTCGAGGTCGGTTTTCATCGGCGGATCCTCCCGGGCCGAGGATAGAGGGCGCGGGCGGGACGCGAAAGGACCGCCGTCCGGGAGGACGGCGGCCCTGAATCCTGGCCTGGCGGGCCTTTGAGGTCAGGCGGCCCTGCGCCGGCGGCGGCGGGCCAGCCCGAGGGCGCCGAGGCCGGCGAGCAGGAGCGGCGCGGCGGCGGGCAGCGGCGCCGGCTTCTCGGGCGCGACGGTGTCCGGGTTGAGGTGCATCTCGCCGTCGAGGACCGCGGTCAGCGCCCCGAGCGAGCCCTCCGGTACTCCTCGAATTCGGCGGACGATGCGTCGTTCGAACCGACAACGGGCGAGGCGGGGGTTTCTTCGCACGGGGGCGGAGAAATTCTGAAGGAATGGTTAACGCGCGAGCGGCAGGGCGTTGACCTCGTCGCGCATGGCGCTCACGATATGCTCACGAAAGCGTCAAATTGGGGATGGGTGATAGTGCGTTGCATTCTCTTTCTGGCCCTGCTGGCTTTCGCCGGCGCGCCTGCGCGGGCCGCGATCATGAAGCTCACCTACTGGGGAACGGTGAGCAACGTCGTCACCAACGAAGAGGGGTGGAACGATGGCTCCTACATGTTCGGGCAGGATCTCCTCGGCGCGGACGTTCGGTACGAGGTGATATACGACTCAACCGTGGGACATCGTCAGGACGGGGCGACGGACCGCCTGATCGGAGGCAAGATCACGCGTGATCGCTCGCCGGGGCTCGCGACCAGCGTGACAGTCGCGGGCGTGACGCAGAAGGTCGGCGTGAAGCAGTCGACGGCCGTGGCTCGGGTGGATCGGTACAAGTTTCTCGGCGCCGCCATCGAGTCGGACTGGGGCGTCATCCGCGCGAAACCGGTGCTGGGCAAGACGATCATGAGAGCGTTGGTCGATGGCTGGGCCTACAGTTCTTTGATCCCCAGCGCTTTCGACGTCAGCATGGCCCGGACGGTGGCGACGGGCGCCATGGACCTGCGTCTCATGGACTGCACCTTCATTCGGCTCGATTATTGCCAGCGGCAACGCTGGGTGCATCTCGATGTCGACACGACGGCCATCGAGATCGCGCCGTCGGCGGCGCCGGTGCCGCTTCCGCCGGCCCTTCCGTTCCTCGCAGCGGGCGTCGTGACGCTCGCCGGCGTCCGCTTCCGGCGCCGCCGGTCGTAGGACGAGGTTGCTCGCCCGAGGGCCCGGCCCGCCTCTTGGGCCGGACTCAGCGCCAGAGCGTCGGGACGCCTTCAGCGACGCCGGCGGGGTCGCGCGCCGGGGCCGGGAGGGCGCGGATGCGGGCGGCCTGGGTCGGGCTGGCGGGGCCGCGCAGGATGTCGGCGCGCTGGCCCGGCGGGTAGGCGCCGACGACGAGGAAGTCGCCGCTGGCCGCGAGGCGGCGATGGCCCGTGCCGGCGGGCAGGACCACGACGTCGCCCGCGGCGACCGTCACCTCGCGGCCGCCCGGGCCGCCGAGGCGCAGGCGGGCCGAGCCTGTGGCGACGCCGAGCGCCTCGTGGCCCTCGCTGTGGAAGTGATCGAAATCGAAGACGCCGTCGCGCCACTGCGGCGGCCAGCCGTTGGCGGCGAAGACCGCCTCGATCGCCGCCGCGCCGCCGCCCGGAACCACGCCCCGGTGCAGGAGCACGGGGAAGCGGCGGTGGTTCGGGATCGCCCCGGACGGCGCGAGGAGGAAGCTCTCGGTCGGCATGGCGAAAGCGGGGGCAGCCGCAGCCGCCCCCGGCAAGGTCAGGCCCGCGCCTCGGCCGGCTCGTCGGCGAGCGGATGGGCGAGGCGGCTCAGCATCTCCTTCGGCACGATCTGCACGAAGCGCGGCAGCGCCTCGTCCCAGTTGCGCAGGATCTCGGCGGCGAGCGGGCTGCCGGTCTCGGCGCCGTGGCGGGAGATCATGCCGTGCAGGAGGTCCTCCCAGGCCTGGGCCCGCACCGGCACTGCGATCACGGTCTCGCCGTTCAGGCGCAGGCCGAGCTCGTTCTCCGGGTCGTAGAGGAAGGCCATGCCCCCGGTCATGCCGGCGGCGAAGTTGTCGCCGATCCGGCCGAGGATCACCGCGACGCCGCCCGTCATGTATTCGCAGCCGTTGGAGCCGCAGCCCTCGACGACCACCTCGGCGCCCGAGTTGCGGACGCAGAACCGCTCGCCCGCCCGCCCTGAGGCGAAGAGCGAGCCGGCGGTCGCGCCGTAGAGCACCGTGTTGCCGATGATGGCGTTCTCGTGCGGCGTCAGCGGCGAGCCGAGCGGCGGGCGCACCACGATGGTGGCGCCCGACAGGCCCTTGCCGACATAGTCGTTCGCCTCGCCCTGCACCTCGATCTTGAGGCCGGGCGCCGCGAAGGCCCCGAGCGACTGGCCGGCGGACCCGGCAAGCTTGATCGTCAGGTGGTCGGGCTGGAGACCATTGTTCATGCCGAACCGCTTGACGATGTGGCTGGACACCCGGGTGCCGATCGAGCGCAGGGTGTTCTGCACCGTATAGCTGAGCTGCATCTTCTCGCCGTCCTTGAAGAACGGCTCGGCGTCCTGGACGATGCGCGCGTCGAGCGTGTCGGGCACGACCTGGCGCGGCCGGCGCCGGTCGAGCGGCGCGCCGCCGCTCTGCACCTGGATCAGCAGCGGGTTGAGGTCGAGGTCGTCGAGATGCTCCGACCCGCGGCTGACCTGCTTCAGCAGGTCGGTGCGGCCGATCACCTCCTCGATCGAGCGGGCGCCCACGCTCGCCAGCACCTCGCGCACCTCCTCGGCGTAGAAGGAGATCAGGTTCACCACCTTCTCCGCCGTGCCGGTGAACTTCTCGCGCAGCCGCGGGTCCTGGGTGCAGACCCCGACCGGGCAGGTGTTCGACTGACACTGCCGCACCATGATGCAGCCCATCGCGATCAGCGCCGCGGTGCCGATGCCGAACTCCTCGGCCCCGAGCATCGCCGCGATGACGATGTCGCGCCCCGTCCGCAGCCCGCCGTCGGTGCGCAGCGTCACCCGGTCGCGCAGGTTGTTGATCGTCAGCACCTGGTGCGCCTCGGAGAGGCCCATCTCCCAGGGGAGGCCCGCATACTTGATCGAGGTCACCGGCGAGGCGCCGGTGCCGCCGTTATGGCCGGCGATCAGGATCACGTCGGCCTTCGCCTTGGCGACGCCCGCCGCGATCGTGCCGACGCCGGACTGGCTGACCAGCTTCACGCAGACCTTGGCCTTGGGGTTGATCTGCTTGAGGTCGTAGATGAGCTGGGCGAGGTCCTCGATCGAATAGATGTCGTGGTGCGGCGGCGGCGAGATCAGCGTCACCCCGGGGGTGGAATGCCGCAGCCGGGCGATCAGCTCGGTGACCTTGATGCCGGGCAGCTGGCCGCCCTCGCCGGGCTTCGCGCCCTGCGCGATCTTGATCTCGAGCTCCTCGCACTGGTTGAGATACTCGGCGGTGACGCCGAAGCGGCCCGAGGCGACCTGCTTGATCTTGGCCGACGCATTGTCGCCGTTCGGCATCGGCAGGAAATGCGCCGGGTCCTCGCCGCCCTCGCCCGAGTCGGACTTCGCGCCGATGCGGTTCATGGCGATGTTGAGCGTCTTGTGCGCCTCCGGCCCGAGCGCGCCGAGCGACATGCCGGGGGTGACGAAGCGCTTGCGGATCGCGGTGATCGACTCGACCTCCTCGAGCGCCGCAGGGCTCACCTTGGGGGTGAAGTCGAGCAGGTCGCGCAGCTGGATCGGCGGCCGGGCCTGCATGGCGGCGGAATACTGCTTCCAGAGCTTGTAGTCGCCGCGGTCGCAGGCGGCCTGGAGCATGTGCATCGCCCGGGCTTCCCAGGCGTGGGTCTCGCCGGCGCGGCGCGCCTTGTAGAAGCCGCCGATCGGCAGCACGCTCTCGGCGGCGCCGAAGCCCCGGG
This sequence comes from Amaricoccus sp., assembly GCF_017993425.1. Lineage (GTDB taxonomy): Bacteria > Pseudomonadota > Alphaproteobacteria > Rhodobacterales > Rhodobacteraceae > Amaricoccus. Next base: position 13,720 of record NZ_JAGOMQ010000010.1, on the reverse strand, counting down.
CATGGGCGCGCTCGATCTGGCGCTGCAGGCCCGAGACGCCGATGCCGGAGATGCGGCTGACCATGCCGGGGAAGTACTCGGCGACCAGCGCGCGGGAGAGGCCGATCGCCTCGAAGTTCAGCCCGCCGCGATAGGACGAGACCACCGAGATGCCCATCTTGGACATGACCTTGAGCAGGCCCTGGTCGATGGCGGTGCGGAAGCGCGCGACCGCCTCGGTGAGGGTGCCCTCGACGAGGCCGCGGTTGATGCGGTCGGCGATGGAATCCTCGGCGAGATAGGCGTTGACGGTGGTGGCGCCGCAGCCGGTCAGCACCGCGAAGTAGTGCGGGTCGATGCACTCGGCCGAGCGTACGTTGACCGAGGTGAAGGTCCTGAGGCCCTTGCGGGTCAGCCAGGAATGCACGGCGCTGGTCGCGAGGATCATCGGCATGGCGACCCGCTCCGGGCCCTGCCGGTGGTCGGTCAGCACGATGTGGTTCGCCCCGGCGCGCACCGCCTCCTCGGCCTCGGCGCGGATGCGGGCGAGGCCGTCGCGCAGCGCGCCGTCGTCGGCGCCCGCCGGGAAGGTGCAGTCGATCTCGACGACGGAATCGCCGAACTGCCGCAGCATTCCCTCGAAGAGCGCGTTCGAGACGAAGGGGCTCTCGAGCTGGAGGATCTCGGTCTGGCTGTTGTCCTCGTCGAGGACGTTCTTGAGGTTGCCGAACCGGGTCTTCAGCGACATCACCCGATGCTCGCGGAGCGAGTCGATCGGCGGGTTGGTCACCTGGCTGAAGTTCTGGCGGAAGTAGTGGCTGAGCGGCCGGTAGCGGTCGGACAGGACCGCCGGCGGCGTGTCGTCGCCCATCGAGCCGATGGCCTCCTTGCCGTCCTCGGCCATGGCGTGGAGGATGACCTCCAGCTCCTCGATCGTGTATCCGGCGGCGGCCTGCCGGCGGCGCAGCTCGGCGCCCTCGTAGACCGGGCGCTCGGGCGCGTCGGCGGTGATCTGCTCGAGGTCGACGATCGAGCCGACCCACTCGCCGAAGGGCTGGGCGGCGGACATCAGGTCCTTGATCTCGGCGTCGTGGTAGAGCTGGCCCGAGCCCATGTCGACGCCGATCATCTGGCCGGGGCCGAGCGCGCCCTTCTCCTTGACCGTCATCTCGTCGGCGGGGACCATGCCCGCCTCGGAGCCGGCGATCAGGATGCCGTCGCCGGTGACGACGTAGCGCATCGGCCGCAACCCGTTGCGGTCGAGTCCGCCGCAGACCCAGCGCCCGTCGGTCATCGCGAGGGCGGCGGGGCCGTCCCAGGGCTCCATCACGGCGTTCGAGTAGGCGTACATGTCCTGCCACGCCTGCGGCATCTTGGTGGCGAGCTTCGACCAGGCCTCGGGCACCAGCATCGACTTCGCCATCGGCGCGACGCGGCCGGCCCGGACCAGCACCTCGAAGACGTTGTCGAGCGCGGCGCTGTCGGAGCCGTTCGGCTGGATGATCGGCTTGATGTCCTCGGCAAGCTCGCCGAAGTAGTCGGAGGACATGCGGATCTCGTGGCTCCGCATCCAGTTCACGTTGCCCTTGAAGGTGTTGATCTCGCCGTTATGTGCGAGCATGCGGAACGGTTGCGCCAGCCACCAGCGCGGAAAGGTGTTGGTGGAATAGCGCTGGTGGTAGATCGCGAACGCGCTCTCGAAGCGCGGGTCGAGGAGGTCGGGGTAGAACACCGACACGTCCTCGGCGAGCATCATGCCCTTGTAGATCACCGACCGGCAGGAGAGCGAGCAGAGGTAGAAGTCGCGGATCCCCGCCCCCGCCTTCTCGATGCGGCGGCGGATGACGTAGAGCTCGCGCTCGAAGGTCTCCTCGTCGACGCCCTTGGCGTTGGAGATCAGGATCTGCTCGATCTCCGGCCGCGTGGCGTTGGCCTTGTCGCCGAGGCAGGAGATGTCCACCGGCACGTGCCGCCAGCCGTAGATGTAGTGGCCCATGCGCAGGACCTCGGTCTCCACGATGGTCCGCGCGGCCTCCTGCGCCCCGAAGTCGTTCCGCGGCAGGAAGATCTGCCCGACCGCCAGCCGCTCGGCGCGCGGCGTGTGGCCGGTGCGGCGGACCTGCTCCTCGAAGAAGGCCTTCGGGATCTGCACGTGGATGCCGGCGCCGTCGCCGGTCTTGCCGTCGGCGTCGACCGCGCCGCGGTGCCAGATGGCGCTGAGCGCGCGGATGCCCTTCTCCACCACCGCGCGGCGCGGCTTGCCGTCGATGGCGACGACGAAGCCGACGCCGCAGCTGTCGCGCTCCTCGTCGGCCGCGTAGAGCCCCTCGGCCTCGAGGCGCTTCAGCGCGGCTTCCTGCTCCCGGACCCAGGCTTCGTCGTAGGTGGTCATGGCAAGGTCTCCTGGCGGGGGGCGCTCTCACGCCCGGGCGTGGCGGTCGACGGTCAGGCCGAGGCGGCGAAGCGGGCTTCGGTCTCGGCCTTGGTCATCCGGGGATGCTCCCCGGCGAGGTCGTAGGTGTCGGGCTTGCGGTCGATGTAGATCTCGCCCCCGAAGGGGATCCCGCCCGGCTCGTCGAGGAGCCCGAGCGCGAGATACATCCAGCCGGCCTTCGGCCCGACGGTCAGCCGGTAGAAGAGGTTCGACCCGCACTCCGCGCACCACGTCCGCTCGGCCCAGTCCGAGGTCTGGCGGGCGGCGATCGGCGCGCCCTCGACGAAGCGGATCGCGTTGGGCGCGACCTCGACGGAGAAGTTGACCGAGCCGGTCCAGCGCCGGCAGGTCTCGCAGTGGCAGGCGTGGAACTTCGTCCCCGGCGCGAGGGCCACCTCGAACCGGCAGGCGCCGCAGACGCAGGAGCCCTTCATCCCCCTCACTCCGCCGCGATGCGCGCCGCGCCGTCGAGCCGGCGCAGGATGCTTTCCGCCGCGTCGCGGCCGTCGCGGATCGCCCAGACGACGAGGCTCGCGCCGCGGACGATGTCGCCGACCGCGTAGACGCCCGGGAGGCTCGTCTCCTTGGTGGCGAAGTCGGCCTTGACCGTGCCCCAGCGCGTCACCGCCAGCTCCGGCGCGCCCCAGAGCGTCGGCAGCTCCTCGGGCTCGAAGCCGAGCGCCTTGACGACGAGGTCGGCCGGCTCGGTATAGTCGGCGTCCGGCACCTCCTCCGGCGCCTGGCGGCCGCTCGCGTCCGGCGCGCCGAGGCGCATCCGCGCGACGCGGACGCCGGTCACCCGCTCGTCGCCGAGGAAGCCGCGGGGGTTCGTCAGCCACAGGAACTCCACGCCCTCCTCCTCGGCGTTCTGCACCTCGCGCTGCGACCCCGGCATGTTGGCGCGGTCGCGGCGGTAGAGGCACTTCACGCTGACGGCGCCCTGGCGGATCGCGGTGCGCACGCAGTCCATCGCCGTGTCGCCGCCGCCGATCACCACCACCCGCTTGCCGTCGGCGTCGAGCGTGCCGTCGTCGAACTCCGGCACCGCGTCGCCGAAGCCCTTGCGGTTCGAGGCGGTCAGGTAGTCGATCGCCCGCACGATCCCGGCGAGGCCGGAGCCCGGCCCGCCGAGCTCGCGGGTCTTGTAGACGCCGGTGGCGATCACCACCGCGTCATGGGCGGCGCGGATGTCCTCGAAGCCGATGTCCTCGCCGACGTTGCAGTTGAGCCGCAGCGTCACCCCGCCGTCGGTCAGCTGCTCGTTGCGGCGCAGGACCACGTCCTTCTCCAGCTTGAAGCCGGGGATGCCGTAGGTGAGGAGGCCGCCCGCCCGGTCGTAGCGGTCGTAGATGGTCACCTGCACCCCGGCCCGGCGCAGCATGTCCGCCGCGGCGAGCCCCCCGGGCCCGGCGCCGATGACGCCGACACTCTCGGTGCGCTCGCGCAGGGGGCGGATCGGCTGGACCCAGCCCTCCTCCCAGGCGGTGTCGGTGATGTACTTCTCCACCGCGCCGATCGTCACCGTGCCATGGCCGGACTGCTCGATGACGCAATTGCCCTCGCAGAGCCGGTCCTGCGGACAGATGCGGCCGCAGATCTCGGGGAAGGTGTTGGTGGCCTGGCTGATCTCGTAGGCCTCGCGCAGCCGGCCCTCGGCAGTCAGCTTCAGCCAGTCGGGGATGTTGTTGTGAAGGGGGCAATGCGTCTGGCAGTAGGGCACGCCGCACTGCGAGCAGCGGCTCGCCTGCTCGGCCGCCTTGGCCGCGGCGAACTCGCGATAGATCTCGTCGAAGTCCTCGCGGCGCTCCGCCACGCCGCGCTTGCTCGGCATGTCCCTCGGCACGCTGACGAACTTCAGCATGATGTTGCCCGCCATGACCGCTCCCTCCTGCGACATTTGCGCAAGTTTCGGTACTCGCCCGCCGACGGCAGGGAATTTCCGAACCCTTACCCGAGGCTCGCAGGAAAGAAAAGTCAGTTATGCTGACCCGATTAGCCGATCAGGGTGCGGGCCTCATCAATCGGTGAAAGTTTAGGCAGAGATTAGGTCAGCTTTGGCGACTTAGTTACCATTCCCGGATCCAGCTCCGGCCCAGATCGCCACAAGGGCGACCACGCCGACCGCGATTCGCCACCAGCCGAACGGCGCGTAGCCGCGGCGGGAGACGAAATCGAGGAGCCGCCGCACCACGAACACCGCCGACAGGAAGGCGGCGACGAAGCCGACGGCGGTCACCGCGAGATCGTCCGTCGAGAGGAGGTGGCGGTTCTTGAAGAGGTCGTAGGCGAAGGCGCCGGCCATGGTCGGCATGGAGAGGAAGAACGAGAACTCCGCCGCCGCGCGCTTGTCTGCGCCGGAGAGGAGCCCGCCGACGATGGTCGCGCCCGAGCGCGACACGCCCGGGATCATCGCGAGGCACTGGAAGAGGCCGATCTTGAAGGCGAGCGACAGCGGGAAGTCGAGGGCGTCGTGGTAGCGCGGGTTGTCGGCCATGCGGTCGACCCAGAGCAGCACCACGCCGCCGAGGACCAGCATCACCGCGATCAGCGTCGGCGTCTCGAAAAGCACGTCCTTGATCAGGTCATGGGCCAGCACGCCGACCACAACCGCCGGCAGGAAGGCGATCAGCACCGCGACGATGAAGCGCTGCGCCCGCGGGTCGTGCGGCGCCGCCCGGGCGATGCCGATCAGCCGCCCGGCGTAGACCGAGAGGATCGCCAGCACCGCGCCGAGCTGGATCAGCACGGCGAAGGTGTTCCCGGGCGAGGTGAAGCCGAGGAAGTACGAGGCGAGGAGCAGGTGGCCGGTCGAGGAGACCGGGATGAACTCGGTCAGGCCCTCGAGCACGCCGAGGACCGCGGCGACGAAGAGCGTGTTCTCCATCGGGGGTCAGGACCGGGCGGCGCGCGCCGGGGCGCGCTCGGCTGGGAGCGGAAGCTGGGACATCGCGGTACTGGTTACTCCGGGCGCTGGCGGCGTCAGCTGCGGAGCTGCGCCGCGGAATCCTTGATCGCGGCGTACTGGCCGCCGGGCCGATAGGCGTAGAGGTAGCTCTCGAGGACGGCCGCCATCGCGGTGGGCGCAACCCCGAGGTCGGCGAGGCCCTTCGCGCCGGGCGCGACGACGTTGTCATGGGCGAGGAGGCGTACCTGGTCGCGGGTCAGCATCTCGTTGACGAAGGCGCCGAAGCTGATCCGCTGGGCGAAATCGAGCGCCGAGCCCTGGAGCGCGGCGAGGCCCGCCGGCACGGTCACGATCAGACGGCGGCGGCGGACGATGTCGAGCAGCCGCTCGATCAGCGCGCGGAAGCTCGCGACGTCGGGGCCGCCGAGCTCGTAGACGCCGGGCGCGGCGTCGCCCCTGGCCGCGGCCTCGGCGGCGGCGGCCACGTCGTCGACATAGACCGGCTGGAAGCGCGTGCCGGGCGAGACCAGCGGGATCACCGGCGAGATCCGCGCCATCCGGCCGAAGCGGTTGAAGAAGGCGTCATCGACGCCGAAGACGATCGAGGGGCGCAGTATGACGGCCCCGGGGAAGGCGGCGAGGACGGCGGCCTCGCCGGCGGCCTTGCTGCGCGCGTAGAGGCTGTCGCCGCCTGCGTCGGCGCCGATGGCGGAGACGTGGACCAGCCGCGTGGCGCCCGCCGCGGCGGCGAGGCGGGCGACGCGGCCGGCGCCCTCGTCCTGAACGGCGTCGAATTGCTGCTTGCCGTTCTCGACCATGATGCCGACGCAGTTCACCACCGCGGTGGCCCCGGCGACGGCGCGGCGGACGCTGTCCTCGTCGCGGATGTTGGCCTGCACCGGCTCGACCTGTCCGACGACGCCGTAGGTGCGCACGAAGAGCGCCTCGTTCGGCCGGCGCACGGCGACCCGGACCCGCCACCCCGCCCGCGCCATGCGTCGCGCGACATAGCGGCCGATGAACCCCGAGCCGCCGAAGATGGTGACGATGGGGCTGGGCATGGCGATTCTCCCTGGCGCGGTCCTTCGGGTGGTAGCGTCGCGGCGGCCGTGGAACAAGTCCCGGCGGAAGCTCAGCCGGCCGCGATCAGCTTGCCGTCGCTCCGGCGCCGCTTCTCGGCCCGCAGCGTGAAGATGGCGACGGCGATCCAGGTTCCGTGGAACGCGACGCCCGCGAGGATGACGAGGCCGCCGGGAATCGGGCCGATCGCGGCGCGGTCGAGATAGGTGCCCCAGTTGTGGACCGGCACCGGATGGATGGCGATCTTGCCGAAATAGGCCACCGCCTGCACGGCGAGGATGTAGGCGTAGTTCTTGCGCAGCCGCCGGCCGACCGAGGTCAGCATCGAGATGTGGAAGCGCGGATGGCTGTAATCCTCGGCGAGGAGCGTGTTCCACTGTCCGTCCAGGCGGACGCCCTCGCCGCGCAGCAGCGGCCCGTAGAGGTCGGTCTCCATCAGCCGGCAGCGCGCCCGCCAGACGTTGAAGTAGCGATAGCGCCGCGCCTCGAACATCAGGAACACCACGACGAGGAGGCCGACCAGCATCAGCGGCAGCGGCGAGGCCGAGGGGCCGGAGAAGGTCAGCGACAGCGCCAGCCCGGTGGTGACCACCGCCCAGTTGGTGGTCTGGTCGAGCCGGGTTCGCCAGATCGTCGAGCGGTAGACCTCGCCGCGGTAGAGATGCGCGACCGCGCCGAGCTCGGCGGAATCAAAGGTCGTCCGCGGCGTCGCCGGGCTCGCAGTATCCAAGGGCATGGCGCTCTCCCCGAAGCGCGTGTCCGGTCAGTATAAGCCCGCGCGCCCGCAAGTCCATTCGTTCGGTTTCAAGGGCTTGACCGGATTCCTCGCGGAAGCGCGGGTCAGGCGCGGTCGAGGCGCCGGCCGAGCCGCCAGCCGGTGAGGACCGCGGCGAGCCAGAGCGGGACCGAGAGGGCGACGTAGAGCAGCGCCACCGGGGCCGCGCCGCGCTGCGCGAGCTGGAGCGTGTCGAGCGCGAAGGTCGAGAAAGTGGTGAACCCGCCGCAGAAGCCCGCCATCAGGAAGAGGCGGACCGCCGGGCTCGCCGGGAACCGGCCGCCCGGCGAGGTGAGCGCGGCGATGAGGCCGATCAGGAACGACCCGGCGACGTTGACCGCGAGCGTCCCCGAGGGGAACGGCGGGCCGAGCGCCGCCTGCAGCGCCCCGGCGCCCTCCCAGCGGGCGAGCGAGCCGAGGGCGCTGCCGAGCGCGACCGCCACGGTCTCGCGGCCCGCGCTCAGCGGAGGAGATCCGCGAGGGCGAAGCCGGCCGCCACGGCCGCGATCGAACCGGCCACCGACGCCGCGACGTAGCCGAAAGCCGCGCCCGGCCGCCCTTCCTCGGCGAGCGTGAGCGTCTGCAGCGCAAAGGCGGAGACGGTGGTGTAGCCGCCGAGAAAGCCCGTCCCGAGCAGGAGCCGCAGCGGGTCGTGCTCCGCCGGGACCAGCGCCGCGAGCGCGCCGACCATCGCCGCCCCGGAGAGGTTGACCACGAGGATCCCCCAGGGAAACCCTTCGTCGGTCCGGCGGGTCACCGCCATCGCCGCGACATGCCGCGCCGCGCCCCCGAGGGCGCCTCCGAGCGCGACGGCGGCGAAGGGAAGAAGGCTCGACACGCGGCGCAGGCTGCGGCCGCCGGGGCGGGCTGTCAACCGCCGTCGGTTCCTTGCCGTATCGCTGCCGCCTGCGCAGGGCGTGGGACCGCTCACCCCGAATCGTGAAAATGCCGGAGGTTGCCGAACCGCCCTGCGCGCTCCACGATCACGCCGGCCGTCCCCGGGCGCCTCCGGCGGGCCGGCGCCGGATCGGAGAACGCCATGGGCAAGCTGATCGTCTGGAACCTCGTCACCCTCGACGGCTGCTTCGAGGGCCCCGAGCCCTGGGACCTGTCCTTCCACGCGCTCGCCTGGGGAGACGAGTTGCGCGACCTCAGCCTGACGTTCGGGGCGCAGGCCGAGGCGCTGGTCTTCGGGCGCAAGACCTACGAGGGCATGGCGGCCTACTGGCCGGAGGCCGACGAGGACGGCGGGATCAAAGCCTACATGAACGCCCTGCCGAAGCTCGTGGCCTCGCGCACCCTGACCGACCTCGCCTGGAGCAACAGCCGGGCGACCGCCGACATCCTCGGCGAGATCCGCGCGCTCAAGGCGCGCTCGGAAAAGCACCTCTACATCTTCGGCAGCGCCGACCTGGTCGCCTCCCTCTTGCCGGAGGGGGTCATCGACGAGATGCTGATCGGCGTCGTCCCGGTCATCCTCGGCCGCGGCCGCCCGCTCTTCCGCGAGGGCGACCGCGTCTCGCTGACGCTCCTCTCGGCCGAGCCGACCCGCGGCGGCACGGTCATCCTGCGCTACGCGCTGGCCGGCGCCTGAATCTCGCGCGGGCGACTGTGGCAATCTTGCAACCACCGAGGCCCCGCCCTACGTTCTCGCCAAGGCCTTCCCCGGGACGCGCCGCACAGGTGGGCGTCCGACCGAAGGCGCCGAGAGGGAGATGAGACGACATGAATTTCGAGAAGTTCAGCGATCGCGCCCGCGGCTTCGTCCAGGCCGCGCAGACGATCGCCATGCGGGAAAGCCACCAGCGCTTCCTGCCCGACCACCTGCTGAAGGCGCTGCTCGACGACGAGCAGGGCCTCGCCGGCAACCTGATCCGCGCCGCCGGCGGCGATCCCGGCATCGCCTACGCCAATGTCGAGGCGGCGCTCGGCAAGCAGGCCAAGGTCGAGGGCGGCGACGGCCAGCTCTACATGGACACCCAGACCGGCAAGGTGCTCGCCGAGGCCGAGAAGATCGCCAAGCAGGCCGGCGACAGCTTCGTCACCGTCGAGCGGATGCTGACGGCGCTCGCGCTCGTCAAGTCCGAGGCGCAGGCGGCGCTCAAGGCCGCGGGCGTGACGCCGCAGGGGCTCAACGGCGCGATCAACGACATCCGCAAGGGCCGCAAGGCCGACACCGCCGGGGCCGAGGATGGCTACGACGCGCTGAAGAAGTACGCGCGCGACCTGACCGAGGCGGCGCGCGAGGGGAAGATCGACCCGATCATCGGCCGCGACGAGGAGATCCGCCGCTCGATGCAGGTCCTCAGCCGCCGCACCAAGAACAACCCGGTGCTGATCGGCGAGCCCGGCGTCGGCAAGACGGCGATCGCCGAGGGCCTCGCGCTCCGCATCGTCAACGGCGACGTGCCGGAGAGCCTCGCCGACAAGCGGCTGATGGCGCTCGACATGGGCGCGCTCATCGCCGGCGCGAAGTATCGCGGCGAGTTCGAGGAGCGGCTGAAGGCCGTGCTGAACGAGGTCCAGGCCGCGGCGGGCGAGATCATCCTCTTCATCGACGAGATGCACACGCTGGTCGGCGCGGGCAAGGCCGACGGGGCGATGGACGCCTCGAACCTGCTGAAGCCGGCGCTGGCGCGGGGCGAGCTGCACTGCGTCGGCGCGACCACGCTCGACGAGTACCGCAAGTACGTCGAGAAGGACGCGGCGCTCGCCCGGCGCTTCCAGCCGGTCTTCGTCTCCGAGCCGACCGTCGAGGACACGATCTCGATCCTGCGCGGCATCAAGGAGAAGTACGAGGTCCACCACGGCGTACGCATCTCCGACAGCGCGCTGGTCGCGGCGGCGACGCTCTCGCACCGCTACATCGCCGACCGGTTCCTGCCGGACAAGGCGATCGACCTGATGGACGAGGCCGCCTCGCGGCTGCGGATGCAGGTCGACTCGAAGCCCGAGGAGCTCGACACGCTGGACCGCGAGATCCTGCAGAAGCAGATCGAGGCCGAGGCGCTGAAGAAGGAGACCGACCAGGCGTCCCAGGACCGGCTGGAAAAGCTCGCCAAGGAGCTGTCGGGCCTCGAGGAGCGGTCGCGCGAGATGACCGCCGCCTGGCAGGCGGAGCGCGACAAGCTCAAGGGCGCGGCCGACATCAAGGAGCAGCTCGACCAGATGCGGATCGAGCTCGAGACGGCGAAGCGGCAGGGCAACCTCGCCCGCGCCGGCGAGCTCGCCTACGGCATCATCCCCGGGCTGGAGGCGAAGCTCGCCGAGGCCGAGGCCAAGGGCGGCGCCGACGTGGTGCCGGAGGCGGTGACGCCCGAGCAGATCGCGCAGGTGGTCGAGCGCTGGACCGGCATCCCGGTCGACCGGATGCTGGAGGGCGAGCGCGACAAGCTGCTCCGCATGGAGGAGGCGCTCGGCAAGCGGGTGATCGGCCAGCACGAGGCGGTCGAGGCGGTGTCGAACGCCGTCCGGCGGGCGCGGGCGGGCCTCAACGACCCGAACCGGCCGCTCGGCAGCTTCCTGTTCCTCGGCCCGACCGGCGTCGGCAAGACCGAGCTCACCAAGGCGCTGGCGTCGTTCCTCTTCGACGACGACCAGGCGATGGTGCGCATCGACATGAGCGAGTTCATGGAGAAGCACTCGGTCGCCCGGCTGATCGGCGCGCCTCCGGGCTATGTCGGCTACGACGAGGGCGGGGTGCTGACCGAGGCGGTGCGGCGCCGGCCCTATCAGGTGATCCTGTTCGACGAGGTCGAGAAGGCGCACCCGGACGTGTTCAACGTGCTCCTTCAGGTGCTCGACGACGGCCGGCTGACCGACGGGCAGGGGCGCGTGGTCGACTTCAAGAACACGCTGATCGTGCTGACCTCGAACCTCGGCTCGCAGGCGCTGAGCGCGCTGCCCGAGGGGGCGGACGCCGAGAGCGCGCGGGATCAGGTGATGGCGGCGGTGCGGGCGCATTTCCGGCCGGAGTTCCTGAACCGGCTCGACGAGATCGTGCTCTTCGACCGGCTCAGCCGCGCCAACATGGACGGGATCGTCGCGATCCAGCTCGACCTTCTGGAGAAGCGCCTCGCGCCGCGGGGCATCGCGCTCAAGGTCGACGAGGCGGCGCAGACCTGGCTTGCCGACCGGGGCTACGACCCGGTCTACGGCGCGCGCCCGCTGAAGCGGGTGATCCAGAAGGCGCTGCAGGACCCGCTCGCCGAGAAGATCCTCGCGGGCGACATCCTCGACGGCGCCACGGTGCCGGTGAGCGTCGGGCCCGACGGACTCGCGGTCGGCGGCGAGACCAAGGCGCCGAAGGCGGCGACGGTGCATTGACCGGATGGACGAAAGGCTGGAGGGGCGGGCTGCGGCTCGCCCCTCTGCTGGCGCTGCTCGCGGTCCCGGCCGCGGCGCAGGACGAGGACGACGCGCGGCTGCGGGCCTGGGGCACGGCGAAATGCGCGGCCTATGCCAAGGCCTGGGACGCGGTGCTGCTCGGGCAGGGGACGGAAGGCCTCGGCGCGGACTTCCTGCGCGGCAACGAGGCCTTCATCGCCTCGGGCTGCCGCGAGGGGCGCGAGGTCTGCCCGCAGGGCCCGCAGGAGATCGCGGCGGCGGACATGCTGACCATCGCCGCGATGAACATGGGCGCGGCGAGCACCTTCCTGCCCTTCCGCTGCTGACCTGCCGCCGGCCTACCGGATTCACACATCCCTGTGCTCGTCGTTGGCGGTATTGTGGGCGAGGTGGGCGCCTTGCTTGAGGGAGTGGAATTCGGTCCATCCGCTGAGGATGACGATGGGGCCGGGCTTGCCGTAGTAGCCGGTCCATCCGCCGAGGCGGGCGCAGACCCATGTGGCGAAGGCGAGGCTGCCCGGGGGATGGGGGTTCTTCTGGCGCGCGGTCCGCTCCTCGAGGCTGCGGCTGGCGGCCTCGAGGAGCGGGCGGTCCTCCGGGGCGAAGGCGTCGGTGAGGGGGCGGAGCCGGGGCGGGGGCTCGCCCGCGCCCGGGCTGCCCCCGTCGCGGGCCCCGTCGCGGGCCCCGTCGCGGGCCCCGTCGCGGGCCGCGACCATCTGCATGACGACGGTGGCGGCGACGAGGCAGGCGAGGATCAGGCGGTTGCGCTGGGCCTCCGCGGCGATCCGCAGGGCCTCGATGTCGAAGCCCTTGCGCTTCGTTTCGCCGAAGGCGAACCTTCGGTTCGACGTCCGGAAGAGCTCCTCGATCTTCCAGCGTTTCGCATAGGCCGCGGCGATGGCGAGCGCGTCCGCGACCGTCCCTACGGCGCGGGTGGTCAGGAGCCGCCAATGCACCGGCGTCACGCCGGTCGGCGGGGTCTCCTCACAGAGGTCGACATACGTCATCGCCACCGGCCCGGCGCCGGCCTTGCCGCTCTCCCGCGGCGGCCTGAGGTCGAGCCGGCCGAAGCGGATCGACAGCGGGGCGGTGCGCGCCGCCACGCCGGGGCGGGCGGGCAGGTCGAGCGCGGCGAACCCGAAGCGCGGCCCCGCCGCGATCGCCGCCGCCATCCGCCCGCCCCCTGCGAGCGCCCGGTCGTGCAGGACGCGCACCAGCAGGTCCACATGGGCCGGGCGGCCGGCGAAGAGCGCGAACACGTCCGCCTCGCGATCCCCCACCACCATGACGCGCGCCGCCCCGCGGACCCGTCCCGCCCGCTCCGCGCCCGCCAGCCAGCGGGCGCTCTCGCGATCCCCGGCCTGCGGCCCGAGCCGGCTCGCCTTGCCGCCTTCGCTGCGCTCGAGGAACTGCGCGTCGAGCGCCCGAGGACCGCGCCGCTTGTCGCATCAACCGCGATCATCGCGTGCAGGTAGCTCCCGCCCCCGCCCGTCGATCGCGTCACCGTCGTGTCCTGGATCGCGAGAACCTCCCGCTCCGCGCAGGCCGCCTCAGTCCGTCCAAAGGCCGTCTCGATCATCTCGTCGAGCGTCACCGACGGATTGCGCAGGAACCGCGTGAAGCGCATCTCCCCCGCCCGGCTTCCCCCGAGCCGCCGCACCCGTACGCCCCGACCGCCCTGCGCAACCATCCGCGCGAGCAGATCGGCCCCCCTTTTTCGAGCCGTCCGTCCCCGAACCTGCCCAGCCTCATGTCCATCCCGCTCTCCCTTCCCACAAGGCAATCACGCAGGCTCCTCATTCGCAGCGCCGGGATGTGTGAATGCCGTAGCCGCGCAGGGGGCGACGCGTCGTCGCGCGGCACGAGGACTATCTGCTGTCGTTTCGATCCACGCCCCCGCGCAGGGGGCGACCAGGCAGTCGTGCTGTGGCTCTGGGGCAAGGGTCGGTTTCGATCCACGCCCCCGCGCATGGGGCGACCCGTGTCGCGCACGTCGCGGATCAGCTGCTCCGAGTTTCGATCCACGCCCCCGCGCATGGGGCGACACAGCGCCGCCCAAATGTCCCGGCTCTTTGGAGTGCGCCCCTGGGGTTGGACACGGAGGTTGGCTGATTTTCCCCCGCTCGGGCTTTCGGAGTATGAAAGCCGATGCCGGGACAACACCGCCGTCACAGCGCCGCGTTCAAGCGCCAGGTCGTCG